>NZ_JBNJSO010000002.1:0-625342 GCF_050113815.1 Pantoea sp. FN0307
GAATTTGCCTGGCGGCGAGAGCGCGGTGGTCCCACCTGACCCCATGCCGAACTCAGAAGTGAAACGCCGCAGCGCCGATGGTAGTGTGGGGCCTCCCCATGCGAGAGTAGGGAACTGCCAGGCATCAGATAACGACGGAGCCTCAGCGAAAGCTGAGGCTTTTTCGCGTCTGACGATCTCTTATTACCTACTGTTGTACCTCACCCATCCCTCCTGCGTTATAACCATTTTTTCTTTTTCCCTGTGCCCTCATAGCTTTTTTAATTTCCTGAATGAAACATTTTCAATTACTGGCTGAAGTCTCGACATTCTGGCTCTGGCAGGCTATCTTCGGGCATCTGGATGTCTAAACGTATAAACGTATATAGTGAGGAAGAAAGGCTATGCCAATTCGGGTACCTGATGAATTACCAGCCGTAAACTGTTTACGCCAGGAGAATGTCTTTGTTATGACGCATTCTCGCGCCAGCGTTCAGGAAATCCGACCGCTTAAAGTGCTGGTACTGAATCTGATGCCAAAAAAGATCGAGACGGAAAATCAGTTTTTACGTCTGCTCTCGAACTCCCCGCTACAAATAGATATTCAGCTGTTACGTATCGATAGTCGTGAATCCCGTAACACGCCGATGGAGCATCTCAATAATTTTTACTGCAATTTTGAAGACATTGAGCATGATAACTACGATGGTTTGATTGTTACCGGTGCGCCGCTGGGGCTGGTCGATTTTCAGGATGTGGCTTACTGGCCGCAAATAGAGCGCGTATTGCACTGGGCGAAAGAGCATGTCACTTCTACCTTGTTTGTCTGTTGGGCGGTACAGGCGGCGCTTAATATTCTGTATGGCCTGCCAAAACAAACCCGCGCTACCAAACTGTCAGGCGTTTATGAACATCAAACGTTGCATCCGCATGCCTTATTAACGCGTGGTTTTGACGATACTTTCCTTGCGCCGCACTCCCGTTATGCGGACTTTCCCGCTCAGCTAATTCGTGACTATACCGATCTGGAGATCTTCGCAGAATCTGAGCAGGCTGGCCCCTATCTGCTGGGCAGTAAAGATAAGCGGCTGGCCTTTGTTACCGGCCACCCTGAATATGATGCGCTAACGCTGGCAGGAGAATTTCAACGCGATAGCGAAGCGGGATTAAACCCGGTGATCCCTTATAACTATTTTCCGCACAACGACCCGACGCAGAAGCCACGCGCCAGCTGGCGCAGCCATGGAAACCTGCTGTTTTCCAACTGGCTCAACTATTACGTTTATCAAATAACACCTTACGACTTACGCCATATGAACCCTACCCTGGAGTAATGGATATCAACTGCCGTTGCATCAATTAAGAACGCGGCTGATCTGAATCCTGCTCCAGAGGCAGCTTTGAGTCGTACAAAAATTATGCCAGACTGTGCCGCAGACGGTACTAAAAATAACCAAAACAGGTGAAGCAAGAGTGACAGACAGAATCGACGCGCTGCATCGGCAGCTGGCACAGCGCATCATGGTGCTGGACGGCGGAATGGGCACCATGATCCAGAGCTACCGTCTGGAAGAGCAGGATTACCGGGGCGAGCGCTTCGCAGAGTGGCGTAGCGACCTGAAAGGCAACAACGATCTGTTGGTGCTGACGCAGCCGGAGATTATCCGAGCCATCCACAATGCCTACCTTGAAGCGGGCGCCGACATTCTGGAAACCAACACCTTTAACGCCACCACTATTGCGATGGCGGATTACCATATGGAAGCGCTGTCGGCAGAGATCAACTATGAAGCAGCCAGACTGGCTCGCGCCTGCGCCGATGAATGGAGTGCAAAAACGCCGGAGCGACCACGCTATGTTGCCGGCGTGTTGGGCCCGACCAACCGTACCTGCTCAATCTCTCCTGATGTAAACGATCCTGCGTTCCGTAATGTCACTTTCAATGAACTGGTTATTGCCTACCGCGAATCAACACGCGCGCTGATTGAAGGTGGCGTAGATATCATCATGATCGAAACCATTTTCGACACGTTGAACGCAAAAGCCGCCGTATTTGCTATCCAGAGCGAGTTTGACGCGCTGGGTGTTTCATTGCCGCTGATGATCTCCGGCACCATCACTGATGCCTCAGGCCGTACCCTTTCCGGACAGACAACCGAAGCGTTTTATAACTCGCTGCGCCATGCCGAACCGCTCTCTTTTGGGCTGAACTGCGCGTTGGGGCCGGACGAACTGCGTCAGTACGTAGCCGAAATGTCGCGTCTTGCCGAATGTTACGTCACCGCCCATCCGAATGCCGGTCTGCCTAACGCTTTTGGTGAATACGATCTGGATGCTGCGGTGATGGCGGAGCAGATTGCCGAGTGGGCGCATGCCGGTTTTTTAAATATCGTCGGCGGCTGCTGTGGAACCACGCCAGCGCATATCGCCGCGATGGCACAGGCGATCGAAGGCGTGACGCCGCGCAAGCTGCCGACGTTGCCGGTTGCCTGTCGCCTGTCCGGTCTGGAACCGCTGAACATTGGTGCCGATTCGCTGTTTGTTAACGTGGGTGAACGTACTAACGTTACCGGATCAGCAAAATTCAAGCGGTTAATTAAAGAAGAGAAATACAACGAGGCGCTGGATGTTGCACGTCAGCAGGTAGAGAGCGGTGCGCAAATCATCGATATCAATATGGATGAGGGAATGCTCGACGCTGAAGCGGCGATGGTGCGTTTCCTTAATCTGATTGCCGGTGAACCCGACATTGCGCGCGTGCCGATCATGATCGACTCCTCAAAATGGGATGTGATCGAAAAAGGGCTGCAATGCATCCAGGGCAAAGGCATCGTTAACTCTATTTCGATGAAAGAGGGTGAGGAAGCCTTTATCCATTATGCGCGACTGGTACGCCGTTACGGTGCGGCGGTGGTGGTAATGGCATTTGATGAGGTCGGGCAGGCGGATACGCGGGCGCGTAAGATCGAAATCTGTCGACGCGCTTATCGCATTCTGACGGAAGAGGTTGGCTTCCCGCCGGAAGATATCATCTTCGACCCAAATATTTTTGCCGTTGCGACCGGGATTGATGAACACAATAACTACGCGATGGACTTTATCGGTGCCTGTGAGGATATCAAACGGGAGTTGCCACATGCGCTAATCTCCGGCGGCGTCTCTAACGTTTCCTTCTCGTTTCGCGGCAACGATCCGGTACGTGAGGCGATTCACGCCGTATTCCTTTATTACGCTATC
Source organism: Pantoea sp. FN0307 (assembly GCF_050113815.1). NCBI lineage: Bacteria > Pseudomonadati > Pseudomonadota > Gammaproteobacteria > Enterobacterales > Erwiniaceae > Pantoea > Pantoea sp. FN0307. Next base: position 3,217 of record NZ_JBNJSO010000002.1, read on the forward strand.
CGCAACGGCATGGATATGGGGATTGTTAACGCCGGCCAGCTGGCGATTTATGACGATCTGCCCGCCGAACTACGCGATGCGGTAGAAGATGTCGTTCTAAACCGCCGCGATGACGGTACCGAACGCCTGCTGGAGCTGGCGGAAAAATATCGCGGCAGCAAAGCGGCAGATGACAGCACCAAACCGCAGGCGGAATGGCGCAGCTGGGATGTGGCGAAGCGGCTGGAATATTCGCTGGTGAAGGGCATCACTGAATTTATCGAAGAGGATACCGAAGAGGCGCGTCTGCAGGCGGATCGTCCCATTGAGGTAATTGAAGGGCCGCTGATGGCCGGTATGAATGTGGTTGGCGATCTGTTTGGCGAAGGGAAGATGTTCCTGCCGCAGGTGGTGAAGTCGGCACGCGTTATGAAGCAGGCGGTGGCCTGGCTGGAACCCTATATTCAGGCCAGTAAGGCGGTCGGCAGCACCAACGGCAAAATTGTGTTGGCCACGGTAAAAGGCGATGTGCATGACATCGGTAAGAATATTGTTGGCGTAGTGCTGCAGTGCAATAACTACGAAATTATCGATCTTGGCGTCATGGTGCCGACGGAGAAAATCCTTAAAACCGCGCGTGAAGAACGGGCGGATATTATTGGCCTGTCAGGGCTGATTACTCCGTCGCTGGATGAGATGGTCAACGTGGCAAAAGAGATGGAGCGTCAGGGCTTTACCCTGCCGCTGTTGATTGGCGGAGCCACCACCTCTAAAGCGCATACCGCAGTAAAAATCGAACAGAACTACAGCGGCCCGACGGTTTACGTGCAGAACGCCTCGCGTACCGTTGGCGTGGTTTCTGCGCTGCTGTCGCCTGAGCAGTACGAGGGTTTTGTGGCCCGTACGCGTAAAGAGTATGAAACGGTGCGTATTCAGCACGGGCGTAAAAAGCCGCGCACGCCGCCGGTTACCTTACAGGCCGCGCGCGAAAATGATTTCGCCTTTGACTGGGAGCAGTACACGCCGCCCGGCGCACACCGGTTGGGCGTCAGCGACGTGCAAGCGTCAATTGAGACTCTGCGCCACTATATCGACTGGACGCCATTCTTTATGACCTGGTCGCTGGCGGGAAAATACCCGCGCATCCTTGAAGATGAGGTGGTTGGCGAAGAGGCTCAGCGCCTGTTTGCCGATGCGAATGCCATGCTCGATCGGCTGAGTGCTGACGGTAGCCTCACGCCACGGGGCGTGGTGGGGATTTTTCCGGCGAACCGCGTTGGCGACGACATTGAAATTTATCAGGATGAGTCGCGATCGCATGTGATTGCCGTCAGCCACCATTTACGCCAGCAAACGGAGAAGGTGGGTTTCGCGAACTATTGTCTGGCAGATTTTGTTGCGCCGAAGGCGAGCGGAAAAGCGGACTACCTGGGAGCGTTTGCCGTGACCGGTGGGCTGGAAGAGGATGCGCTGGCGGAAGCCTGGGATCGCAAACATGACGACTACAACAAGATAATGGTTAAAGCGCTGTCCGATCGTCTGGCCGAGGCCTTTGCTGAATATCTGCACGAACGGGTACGTAAGGTGATCTGGGGTTATGCCGCCAATGAAAACCTTAGCAATGAAGAGCTGATTCGTGAAAACTATCAGGGGATTCGACCTGCGCCTGGTTATCCGGCCTGCCCCGAGCATACCGAGAAAGCCACCATCTGGCAGCTGCTGGATGTGGAGCGTCATACCGGCATGAAGCTGACCGAGTCCTTCGCCATGTGGCCTGGTGCTTCCGTTTCCGGCTGGTACTTTAGCCATCCTGACAGTCGTTACTTTGCCGTGGCGCAGCTGCAGCGCGATCAGATTGAAGATTACGCTGCACGTAAAGGCATGACGATAAGCGAAGTAGAGCGCTGGCTGGCACCCCATCTTGGTTACGACGCCGACTGATAAACAGATCGCCGGCCCTGCTCTGGGCCGGCAACTTCTGCAACGTTGCCCAGCCAGGGCGTATACCCCTGCATAACGCCCATTAACTTTCCCCCGTGGCAGCCCCGTCTGGTCTACATTTAATAGATTAATCCCCGCGTGTGCCGCCTGAAAAATACCCTAAAAACAGGATCCTGCGGAGCGTGTAAGGAGAATTCTTTCATTTACTGCATTCCCGCCGGGCGGGCTGTAAATGCTGTTGTAGCCCGGCATAAAGGAGTCAGATAGCCGTGTTAACCCTGCTTAATTTACTTTCTGCGGTGGCGCTGCTGGTATGGGGAACCCATATTGTGCGCACCGGCATTATGCGCGTTTACGGTGCCGATCTGCGGCGCGTGCTCAGCCGCAGCGTAGAAAAGAAACCCATGGCCTTTGTTGCCGGGATTGGCGTGACGGCGCTGGTGCAGAGCAGCAATGCCACCACGCTGCTGGTGACCTCATTTGTGGCGCAAAACCTGGTCGGCCTGACGCCGGCACTGGTGATTATTCTTGGTGCTGATGTGGGTACGGCGATCATGGCGCGCGTGCTGACCTTTGATCTCTCCTGGCTGTCGCCGCTGTTTATCTTTTTTGGCGTGGTTTTCTTTCTTGGTCGTAAGCAAACGCGCGCAGGCCAACTGGGGCGAGCCAGTATCGGTCTTGGCTTGATTTTGCTGGCGCTGCAACTGGTGGTGGAGGCGGCCCGGCCAATCACGCAGGCTTCCGGCGTTAAGGTACTGTTCTCGTCGCTGACCGGCGATATTATGTTGGATGCGCTGATCGGCGCGGTGTTCGCTATTATCAGCTACTCCAGTCTGGCAGCGGTTCTGCTAACAGCAACGCTAACGGCGACCGGCGTTATCTCATTTCAGGTGGCTCTTTGCCTGGTGATCGGCGCTAACCTCGGCAGCGGGCTGTTGGCGATGCTGAATAACAGCGGCTCCAACGCAGCCGGTAAGCGGGTGGCGCTCGGCAGTCTGCTGTTTAAGGGCATTGGTTGTGTTTTAGTGCTGCCTTTTGTCCATGTGCTGTCGCCGTGGCTGGATAAATTGCCGGTGCCCGATGAAGAGCTGGTGATCTTCTTCCATGTTTTTTACAACCTGATCCGCTGTCTGGTTATGGTGCCTTTTGCCGATCCCATGGCGCGGCTCTGTAAGCGGCTGATCCGCGACGATCAGGAAAACGATGCGCGTCTGAAACCAAAACATCTCGATCGCAGCGCGCTGGATACGCCAGCGCTGGCGCTGGCTAACGCCGCGCGTGAAACCCTGCGCATGGGCGATGTGCTGGAAATGATGATGGATAATTTCTATAAGGTTATGCACGGCGAGCCGCGCCAGGAGCGTGAAATCCGGCGACTCGATGATGATGTGGATGTGCTTTATACCGCCATCAAACTCTATCTGGCACGCATGCCGAAAGAGGATCTGCCAGAGGAAGATTCACGCCGCTGGGCCGAAATTATCGAAACGGCGCTGAACCTGGAGCAGGCGGGCGATATTATCGAACGCATGAGCGGCGACGTGGCTGATAAGTCGCTGGCCGCGCGCCGCGCTTTCTCGCCGGAAGGGTTAAGAGAGCTGGAGCAACTGCATGAACAGCTGCTGAATAATCTGCGGCTGGCGCTCTCGGTATTTCTGTCGCGTGATATCGCCAGCGCGAAGCGTCTGCGCCGGGCTAAACACCGTTTTCGCATTATGAACCGCCGCTTTTCACATGAGCATGTTGATCGCCTGCATCAGAAAAATGTGCAGAGCATTGAAACCAGCTCGCTGCATCTGGGATTGCTGGGTGATATGAAGCGGCTTAACTCGCTGTTTTGCGCGATAGCCTATAGCGTGCTGGAACAGCCGGACGACGAACGGGATAAAGAGTGAAGCTTTGCCAGCCTTTCAGGCTGGCAAATCTCCCGGGCTTATTTTTTATTAACCGATTTGCCAGACCAGTAACCCGCCAGCAGTGAACCGGAAAGGTTATGCCAGACGGAAAACAGCGCGCCGGGCAGGGCTGCCAGCGGCGAGAAATAAAGTTTGCCCAGTGTGGCCGCCAGTCCGGAGTTTTGCATTCCCACCTCCAGTGCCAGCGTACGGCAGGTTGACTCATCAAAGCCAAACAGCTTGCCGCCCCAGTAGCCGCCTAACAGCCCGATGGCATTGTGCAGAATCACTGCCGCAATCACTACCAGGCCCACCGAACCGATAAAGCCCTGGCTACCGGCCACTACCGCGCTGATGATCAACAAAATGCATACCATGGAAAACGCGGGCAACCAGGGTTCCACGCGCTTTACCACGCGATTCATGGTGTGATGAACCATCAGACCGAGGCCGATAGGGATCACCACGATTTTGATAATGCTCAACAGCATGCCGACCACATCCACTTCAATATGCGTGTCTACATAAAAACGCGTCAGCAAGGGTGTGGCAAACACGCCTACCAGCGCCGAAACGGAAGAGATAGTTACCGATAGCGCTACATCGCCTTTCGCCAGATAGATCATAACGTTAGATGCTGTGCCGCTGGCTACGCTGCCCACCAGAATCATGCCTGCGGCCAGATCGGGCGGCATCTGAAACAGCCTGGCCAGCAGCCAGGCAGCCAGCGGCATCACCAGATAATGCAAAAAGGTACCGGCGATAACCGGAGCCGGGCGCACCAGCACACGCTTAAAATCATCGATATGCAAGGTAACGCCCATCCCGAACATAATCAGCATCAGCAAATAAGAAACCCAGGGGCCGATGCCGGTAAAGGTGCCGGGGGAAAAATAGGCGGCCACTGAAAGCAAAATCGCCCACAGCGGAAACAGCCGGGTGATCCTGGTAAGCATAGCCAGATATCCTTATAAAAATGCCAGGCGTTTGCTGTCAGGTTACGTTTATTTTACATCCGTGCCGCTGACAGCGTTAAACATTAGCTCTTAAACAGATTGCGATGCAGGGTGCGCACTATCTGCTCGGCATCGTTGCCTGGCACCAGGAAACAGAGGTTATAGCTGCTGGCGCCATAGCAGATCATGCGCAGGTTAAAAGGCTCCAGTACGCCGAAGACCTCTTTGCCAACGCCGCATGCCTGCGACAGCTTGTTGCCGATCAGGGCGATCAGCGCCAGATTCTCTTCTACCTCTACGCGACAGAGCGAGGAGAGCTCGGTCAGCAGCGCCTGGGTTAACAGACTGTCGCCGGTAGAGGTTGAGCCAGTGGTATCCAGCGTCAGCGCCACGCTCACTTCGGAGGTGGTAATCAGATCAACAGAAATATGATGGCGCGCCAGAATAGCAAACACCTCCGCCAGGAAGCCGCGCGCATGTAGCATATTCAGGCTATGCAACGTCAGCAGCGTTTGCTTGCGACGCAACGCCAGCGCACGGAATAAAGGCGGGTTTTCGGTCTCATTGCAGACCAGCGTGCCGCCAGCGGCAGGATCTTTGCTGGAGCCGACAAAAACCGGGATATCGTTGCGCACTGCAGGCATCAGCGTTGCCGGATGCAGTACTTTAGCGCCGAAGGTGGCCATTTCGGCCGCCTCTTCAAAGGTGATTTTATCGATGCGCTGCGCCGTCGGAACGATGCGCGGATCGGTGGTATAGATGCCGGGAACATCGGTCCAGATATCGATGCGCTGCGCCTGCAATGCCTCGCCCAGCAGCGCAGCAGTATAATCGCTGCCGCCCCGGCCCAGCGTGGTAGTGCGACCTTTCGCTTCGCTGCCGATAAAGCCCTGGGTAATCACCAGCGCCTGTTCCAGCCTTGGGCGCAACAGCTGGTGGCTTAATTCGGCCAGCATACTGACATCCGGCTCGGCGCGGCCAAAGCGATCGTCGGTGCGCATGATCTTACGCACGTCGAACCATTCGGCATCCACTTCGCGCTCCCGCAGGATTTCCACAAACAGCAGAGTGGAGATCAGCTCGCCGTGGCTCACCAGCTCATCGGTCAGCGCTGCCGAAGAGGCAAGCGCCGCCGCATCGGCCAGCATGGCAATATTCTCCAGCATGCGGTCGATCTCCTCGCGGATCACTTCCGGCTGCTGCAGCCGATCGACAATAGCGTATTGAATACGGCGAAGTTCATCCAGCAGCGCATAGCGCTGTGTGGGTTCATGGCCTTCGGCCAGGGCCACCAGCAGGTTGGTAACGCCGGCGGAAGCGGACAGCACCACCAGGCGCACATTAGCATCGCCCAGCACCACATCGGCGCTGCGGTTCATGGCGGTAAAATCCGCTACGCTGGTGCCGCCAAACTTGGCAACGATTAATTCAGATTGCAACATAGATACCCCGTGTCAGGTTCAATTCCATCAGCCTTGGCACAAGGGAAGAGCAGAAACGGGGCAGACGTAGAGGGGGAACAACTACGATCACCCAGAAGCGCCCCACCTTGCGGCGCGTCCGACTGTCGCACGCGCCTGGTGACAACCCAGAGGATTCAGCCTCTGCAGTCGACAACATCTCTGCCGTGGAGATATTGCCTCGGCGTCGCTCCCCCTGATGTGTCTTCACCGGATACGGCTCCTCTGACACACTGCCTGGGCGACGCGCCTCTTCTGGCTTGCGCATCGCTGCGCAACTAACCGTTTACAAATATCGGGTTCTGTCGCTGCTGTCAATCACTGCCATTTGAAGAATTCTCAACTTGTACCAGCGCAATCAGCGTACAGGGCACTTCCGGCGGCGCAGCGTTGCTCATAATCACCAGCTGTCTGTTCTCTTGTAGCGCAAAGAGTGGGATCGCGCCCCGATGCGTTGCCAGGTAATCCTGCCAGCCGAAATTTTCCGTTAGCTGGGTTGCTTTGATGGTTGCGCCTTTCGCCAACAGTGCGCTGAGATGACTCCAGGTTTGCTCCGCGCCGAAAAGCGTCTCATGCCGACGGAAGCGCGGACTTTCAGTATCACCACGACCTGTCAGCGACGATCCGGAGCGAACCGAAGCCACCTTCGCTGCGCCGAAGATATGGCTAAAATGATAAACCGCCAGCGCGTTTTGATGCCGGTTGGGTGACAGCGCCAGTACCTGAGCAATATCACTAAGATCGAGGTAGTTCTCCGCATGTTCTGACCAGGCATTACCGTAATAGGCAGGGATGCCTTCCATTCTGGCCTGACGATAAGATTCCCAGCTGCTGTCGGTAAGCATCACCGGGATATCCAGCCGCTGAAGCGCCAGCGCTAACGCCCGCGCGACGGCGTTAGCGCCGATAATCAACACGCCGCGCGGACGCTGCTGCTGAACGCGCAGCCAGCGAGCAAGCGGGGCGCTGGTCAGGCTTTGCAAAACGACGGTGCCGATAATCACCGCAAACACCACTGTTACCAGCCGGTCGGCCTGCGCATACCCGCTGCGCGCCAGCGTCAGGGCAAAAAGCGCGCTGACCGCCGCTGCCACAATGCCGCGCGGCGCGATCCAGCTCAGCAGCATGCGATCGCGCCAGTGCAGGGAGGATCCCCAGGTAGAGAGCGCGATACAGAGCGGTCGGGCGATAAACTGCACCACCAGCAGCACCGCTACCAGCGGCCAGCCCAGCGTCAGCAGCGCGCCAATATCCAGCCGGGCGGCAAGAATAATAAACAGGCCGGAAATCAGCAGCGCCGACAGTTCCTCTTTAAAGGCGATGATGTCACGCAGATCCACATCCCGCATATTGGCCAGCCAGATGCCCATTACGGTCACGGTTAGCAGGCCCGACTCATCGGCCAGCGCGTTGGATACGCCGAAGGCGGTTAACACAATCGCCAGTACGCCAAAGTTTTGCAGATAACCGGGTAGCCAGACGCGTTTCAGGGCGATACCCAGTAACCAGCCGGCCAGCGCGCCGATGCTCAGACCCACCGCTGCGGTAACGCCCAGCGTCCAGAACAGATGCGATAACGATTCAGCATGCTGACGCAGCACAATGAATTCAAAGACCAGCAGAGTAAAAATAGCGCCTACCGGATCGATAACGATGCCTTCCCAGCGCAGCACCTGATTGATCGCAGTATTGGGACGCACCACGCGCATCAGCGGCGCAATCACCGTTGGGCCGGTCACCACCGTGACCGCGCCGACCAGCGCCGCCAGTTCAGGTGGGAAGTTCAGCAGCAGCCAGCAGGCGAGGCTAATAACGGTAAACGTAACCGGCATACCGATGACAATCAGGTTACGCACTACGCCGCCGAGGCCGCGAATTTCATCGACGCGCAGCGTAAGCGCGCCTTCAAACAGAATGATGGCGACCGACAGTGAAACCAGCGGAAACAGCAGATCGCCAAACAGCGCATCAGGCTGCAAGACATGCGTTATCGGACCGAGTACGATTCCGAAAACCAACAGCGGTAAAATCGCTGGAAGCCGCAGTAACCAGGCGATCCACTGGGCCATCAGTGAACTGAAGCCAATGATCACCAGCAGTAATGGAGCAGAGAGCGGCATAAAAATTTTTCCTTTCAACGGTAAGAATCGTCATACTGAAATACCTTGCGGCTACGGTCACCGCAGCCTGAATTATAATGAGTCCCGGGCAAAGGGTGAGAAAAAGCTAGCGCGTGCTCACCGCTACAATAGTCGTAACCTGTTGCAGGAAAAGGAAAGTGAGTCACGGTCAACAGGTAAGATGACGTCCGGTCAGAATTACGGTTGTTAAAACATAAGAGTGTTGCCATGAAAAATATCAATCCGACGCAAACCGCTGCCTGGCAGGCCCTGCAGCAGCATTACCAACAGATGAAAGACGTACGTATTGCCGACCTGTTTGCCCAGGACAGCGATCGTTTTGCGAAATTCTCCGCTTCCTTTGATGACCAGATGCTGGTGGATTTCTCAAAAAACCGTATCACTACGGAAACCCTGGAAAAATTACAGGCGCTGGCAAAAGAGACCGATCTGGCAGGTGCAATTAAGTCGATGTTCTCGGGTGAGAAGATCAACCGCACTGAAGATCGCGCTGTGCTGCACGTTGCGCTACGCAACCGCAGCAAGACGCCGATCCTGGTAGATGGCAAAGATGTCATGCCAGAAGTGAATGCGGTGCTGGAGAAGATGAAATCTTTTTCTGAGCGCATCATCAGCGGCGAATGGAAAGGTTATACCGGCAAGCCTATCACCGATGTGGTTAACATCGGTATCGGCGGCTCCGATCTTGGTCCCTATATGGTGACCGAGGCGCTGCGCCCTTATAAAAATCATCTTAACATGCACTTTGTTTCCAACGTGGACGGCACGCACATCGCTGAAACGCTGAAAAAAGTGAGCCCGGAAACCACGCTGTTCCTGGTCGCGTCAAAAACCTTTACCACGCAGGAAACCATGACCAACGCCCACAGTGCGCGTGACTGGTTCCTGAACGCAGCGGGCGACGAGCAGCAGGTAGCGAAACACTTTGCCGCGCTCTCCACCAATGCCAAAGAAGTCGCTAAGTTCGGTATCGATACCGCCAATATGTTTGAGTTCTGGGACTGGGTTGGCGGCCGTTACTCTCTGTGGTCAGCAATTGGTCTCTCTATCATCCTGTCTGTGGGCTTCGATAATTTCGAGCAGCTGCTGAGCGGCGCCCATGCGATGGATAAGCACTTTGCGGAAACCCCGGCGGAGCAGAACCTGCCGGTACTGCTGGCGCTGATCGGCATCTGGTACAACAATTTCTTCGGCGCTGAAACCGAAGCTATCCTGCCGTATGACCAGTATATGCATCGCTTTGCGGCTTACTTCCAGCAGGGCAATATGGAGTCCAACGGTAAGTATGTCGATCGCAACGGTAATCCGGTCTCTTATCAGACAGGCCCAATTATCTGGGGCGAACCGGGCACCAACGGACAGCACGCGTTCTATCAGCTGATCCATCAGGGCACCAAGCTGGTTCCTTGCGACTTTATCGCACCGGCTATTACCCATAATCCGCTGGGCGACCATCACGCAAAACTGCTTTCTAACTTCTTTGCTCAGACCGAAGCGTTAGCCTTTGGTAAGTCACGCGAAGTGGTGGAAAAAGAGTTTGCCGATGCGGGCAAAGATGCGAAATCCGTGGAGCATGTCGCGCCGTTTAAAGTGTTTGAGGGCAACCGTCCGACAAACTCTATTTTGCTGCGTGAGATTACGCCGTACAGCCTGGGCGCGTTGATTGCGCTCTATGAGCATAAAATCTTTACCCAGGGCGTTATCTTGAATATCTTCACTTTCGATCAGTGGGGCGTTGAGCTGGGCAAACAGCTGGCTAACCGTATTCTGCCTGAGCTGGAAAATGGCGAGGAAGTAACCAGCCATGACAGCTCTACCAATGGCCTGATCAATCTGTATAAAGCCTGGCGTTAATCGCTGGCCTGAATCGCTGGCCTGAATCGCAAAGGCGCCCTGTACGGCGCCTTTTTTATTCCTCCGCATGATTTCAGGCGTGAAAAAATGCATTTTTGCGATCGATATTTCATTTCCTGACAGCAAAGATGGCGAAATTGGCTTTTTTGCTCTAAGCATTTTCTTAAAATATCGATTAGAGCCGAAAATTAACGCAGGATTAGTCCTAAACCTCTCTGGTTAAAAGTGGCGCTAAACAGGCGCTGATATTTTTTTAATATTTTGAAATATAAAGATTAATGTATAAAAGTTCATTAAAAGATAAATGATTTTGATTAATTTTTAATCAAAACAAGGCCTTTATTTAAATATTCTGAAATTTTGTTTTCAATTGGTTTTAACTGCTAAGTTTTATACATTTTACCAATGAAAAATATGAGATATGCCTTTTGTTCTGGATTTTAATGCTATCTCATCTTGCTGTTCTTCTCACCCCGCCACGCCCTAATTTCTGGTAATTTGTTGCCCTATACTGGAGCCGCCTGGAACCATCCAGGCAAATCATCCATTCATTTCATGAAGGGAAATTCAGTATGAAAAAAATAGTATGTGCCACGGCGGTTGCGCTGTATCTGGCATCCGGTTCGGCTGCCTTTGCCGCTCCGGTTGAAGCCGGTGCGGCAGCAGGCGCTGAAGCGGGAGCCATTTCCGCAGGCAGCACCACTGCAGTAGGTATTGGTGCCCTGGGCGCGCTGGTAGGCGTTGGCCTGGCGGCATCCGGCGGTGGGGATGGAACCAATACCGGAACCACCACCACAACCACGACCAGCACGACCCGCTAACGCGGTTTTTAATCATAACCACACGCCCGTGTGGTTATTTTCTGACTTTGCCGAACTCACACAGGGATAGACAGGTGCGCCATATTCCATTGCTGTTTCTTTGTCTTTTGTTACAAGCGTGTACACAAACGCAACAGGGGCTGGTTGATACCGCGAAGCTGGCGGTAATGGGCCCGGACGATGTCACCGTATCGGATGAAAAAATAGAATCACTGCCTTACGCCAGCATGTATTTGCGTATCAACGGCGGTCAGCGCATCTTCCTGGTGCTGGGCTATGCCGAACAAGGCCAACAGAAATGGGTAACGCAGGATCGGGCGATGCTGGTCACGCAGCAGGGCCGTCTGGTAAAAACCCTGGGCCTGAGCGACAACCTGCTGGAAGTGGATAATTTACAGCAGGATCCCTTAGCGCATTCACTGCAGATTCGTGAGGGTGAAAGCTGGACGCGCATCATGAGCTGGACCGAGAACGGCCAGCTGCGCGCAAGTAGCGCGACTTCACGTTTTATCCGCGGTCATGACGAAGTACTGACGCTGGCGGGTCAAAAGATCCCCTGCCGGGTCTGGCATGAAGAGGTGACCATCGCCGCGAACGGTACGGAATGGCAAAACACTTTCTGGATTGATGCCATCAGCGGCGAGGTGCGTCAGAGCGCACAGCAGGTGGGAGCGGATACGCTGCCGGTCGAGATCACCATTCTGAAGCCCGCAAAATCATGAAAAACATTCTTGCCTTAGCCAGCCTGCTTGGCGGCCTCGCATTTAACGCGCTGGCGGATAGCCAGGTGACAATTTATTACCCCAACGCATCGCAAACCGCCGTGGTCAGTGATGCACAAACGCTCTCTCAGCTACTTGCCAGTCCGGCGGTGAAGGATCGAAGCTGGTGGCCCGGTACGGTCATTGCGGAGTCGCTGGCAACGGCAGCGGCGCAGCAGCATTACCATCAGACGCTGGCAAAATTACAACGCTGGGCGGCAAGCGCAGAGGGCGCGCGCGCTGCGGCGATCAATGCTGTGTTGCAACAACTAAAAACGGTGCGGGTAACCGGCAGACAATTCACCTCGCTCGATCCTGACTGGATACGGCTACGTCCGGAGGCCAATCGGCGTCTGGAAGGAGAGTACAGCCTCTACACCCTGCAACGCCCCACCAGCATTACGCTGGCCGGCGCCATTGCCGACAGCGGTAAAGTGGTCTGGCAGCCGGGGCGCGATACGCGTGATTACCTTGTCGGTCATGCGCGCCTGAGTGGCGCAGAGCGCAATGTGGCAACGGTTATTGCGCCAGACGGCGCTATCCGGGAAGTGCCGGTAGCCTACTGGAATCATCGTCATGTGGAAGTCGCGCCGGGCAGCATCATCTATGTCGGCTTCTCTTCCTGGGCGCTGCCGGACGAATACCACGACCTTAACCAGCAAATCATCTCTGTTTTGACGCACCGGATCCCTGACTGATGAAAACAAACATGCTTCTCAGCCTGCTCGCTGTTTGCGTAGCGGCTGCCTGCCAGGCGCAGGCGGCAACGTGGGGCGAACCCATTGGCCCGTCACAGTCAGATTTCGGCGGGGTTGGCCTGATGCAGGTGCCAACGGCGCGAATGGCTAAAGAGGGCGAATTCAGCCTTAACTATCGGAATAACAATCAGTATCGATTCTATTCCGCTTCGCTGATGCTGTTTCCCTGGCTGGAAACCACCGTACGCTACACCGATGTGCGCACGCGGCTTTACAGTCGGGTGGACGGTTTTAGCGGCGATCAAAGTTATAAAGATAAGGCTTTTGATATCAAGCTGCGGCTATGGCAGGAAGGTTACTGGCTGCCTGAAGTGGCGCTGGGCATACGCGATTTAGGCGGCACCGGACTGTTCGACAGCGAATATCTGGTGGCGACCAAAGCCTGGGGACCGCTCGACTTTACTCTGGGCATTGGCTGGGGCTATCTCGGCAACAGCGGCAATATCAAAAACCCCTTCTGTTCCTATGACGATAAATTCTGCCATCGCCGTGGAGGCTTTGGCTCAGCAGGCTCGGTCAACGGTGACGAACTGTTTAAGGGACCGGCATCGATCTTCGGCGGCATTGAATATCAGACGCCATGGCAGCCGCTGCGTCTGAAGCTGGAGTATGAAGGCAACGACTATCAGGGCGACTACGCCGGTCGGCTGGAGCAGCGCAGCAAAGTCAACGTCGGCGCTGTCTATCGTCTGACGGACTGGGCCGATATCAACGCCAGCTATGAGCGCGGCAATACCTTCACTTTTGGCTTTACCCTGCGCAGCAATTTCAACGCGTTAAGTACGCGCCATCTCGACAGCAGCAAGCCGGGCTATCGTCCGCAGCCGCAGCCGGAAATCCTCCAGCATACGGCAGTAGCTAATCAGCTGACGCAGCTGAAATATAATGCCGGACTGGATGCGCCGAATCTGCAGGTGAAAGAGCGTACCCTCTATGTTACAGGCGAGCAGGTAAAATATCGGGATACGCAGCAGGGCGTCGATCGTGCCAACATTATTCTGATGAATAATTTGCCGGAAAATATCGATACGCTGCGCGTAACCCAAACGCGCTATAACCTGCCGCAGGTCACCACGGAAACCAACGTCAGTAGCCTGCGTCAGCAGCTGGAAGGCTACCCGCTGGGGCACGAGCAGCCGCTGGCGCAGCATCGTGTAGATCCGGTCGATCCGGGTAAAACCGAACAAGGGTACTATATTGAGAAAGGGCGTTTGAGCTACGGCCTTTCCCCGGTACTGAATCAGTCGGTTGGCGGCCCCGAGAGCTTTTATATGTATCAGGCGGGCATTAATGCCAACGCCGATTACTGGCTGACGCAGCATCTGCTGGTAGGCGGCGGCCTCTTTGTCAACCTCGCCAACAACTACGACAAGTTCAACTACGATGGTCGGCCGATCGACTCCTCACTGCCGCGCGTGCGTACCCATATTCGCGATTATGTAAAAAATAACGTTTACGTTAACAATTTGCAGGCGAACTGGTTCCAGCACTTTGGCAACGGTTTTTATGGCCAGGTGTACGGCGGCTATCTGGAAACCATGTATGGCGGCGTAGGGGCAGAAGTGCTCTATCGTCCGCTCGATGCCAGCTGGGCTGTTGGCATAGATGCAAACTATGTTAAACAGCGCGACTGGGACAACATGATGAAATTCACTAACTACACGGCACCGACCGGCCATCTCACCGCCTACTGGCAGCCGTGGTTTATGAATAACGTGCTGGTGAAAATGAGCGTGGGCGAATATCTGGCGAAAGATAAGGGCGGCACGATTGACGTCTCAAAACGCTTCGACAGCGGCGTGACGGTGGGCGCTTACGCTACCTTAACCAACGTCTCCGGTAACGAATATGGCGAGGGCAATTTCACCAAAGGGTTCTATATTTCCGTGCCGATGGATCTGTTTACCGTTACCCACAACCGTGGCCGCGCTCAGGTTAACTGGACGCCGCTGACGCGCGATGGCGGACAGATGCTGGGCCGTAAATATCAGCTGTATGATATGACCAGCGACCGTGATATTCACTTCCGCTGATTAGCACTGCCGTTCAGCAACACTGGAAACGCTCTGCCTTCGGTCAGGGCGTTTTTTTATGCGTAACATAATGTGATGTTGGTCACATTCTGTCATGATGTCAGCTCGGCAGATGCCGGTTACCACGTACGTAAAAGGGCATAACAATGAGTAGTGAAAAAATGATAGCCACCGTCCTGCAATGGATATTAAACATCGGCCTGCTGTTTCTGGGCCTTATTCTGATCGTCTTTCTGGGCAAAGAGACTATCCACCTGGCAAACGTCCTGCTGAATACTGGCGAAGCCGCCTCGGCTTATTTGCTGATCGAAGGCATTGTCATCTGGTTTCTTTATTTCGAGTTTATTGCGCTTATCGTTAAATACTTCCAGTCGGGTTACCATTTCCCGTTGCGCTATTTTATTTATATCGGCATCACGGCCATCATCCGGCTGATTGTGGTCGACCATAAAGATCCTTTCGACACGCTCTGCTATTCTGCCGCTATCTTGATTCTGGTTGTTACGCTGTGGCTGGCCAATAGCAACCGACTCAGGCGCGAATAAAAAAAAGGCGGCCAACAGGCCGCCTGAATATACACAGGACACAACTTAGCAGTGGCAATAACAACAAAGGCAACAATGGCAATAAAAATCATTAACCCTTCACGCCGCCAGCGGTTAAACCGCTAACCAGCCAGCGCTGCGCCAGCAGAAACACCAGCGTAATCGGCAGCGCAGATAACACCGCCGCCGCGGCAAAATCTCCCCACAGATAGTTCTGCGGATTCAGATACTGCTGCATACCCACCGCCAGCGTATAACTGTTAACATCACGCAACAGCAGCGAGGCGACGGGCACTTCCGTCACGGCAGCAATAAAAGACAAAATAAACACCACGGCAAGAATAGGCACAGAAAGCGGCAGTAAAATTAAGCGGAAAGCCTGCCATGGCGTTGCGCCGTCCAGCGCCGCTGCTTCTTCCAGCGAACCATCAATGGTTTCAAAATAGCCTTTAATCGTCCAGACGTGTAAGGCGATACCGCCGAGGTAGGCAAAAATTAGCCCGGCATGGGTATTCAGGCCGATAAAGGGAATGTACTGTCCCAAACGGTCGAACAGAGCATAAAGCGCTACCAGCGAAAGTACAGCGGGAAACATCTGAAATATAAGCATTCCTTTCAGCAGCGTCGTCTTACCGCGGAATCGCATACGGGCAAAAGCATAGGCGCAGGTTGTGGAAAGCGCAACAATCCCAACGGCAGTTATCGCGGCCACTTTTACTGAATTCCACAGCCACAACAGCACCGGAAAAGGGGGCGGGGTAACGCTGCCGTTTTCGTGCGTGACGGTGAAACCCAGCGCCAGCTTCCAGTGGTCCCAGGAGATATGCTCCGGCAGCAGACTGCCGATCGCATAGTTGCCGGGACGCAGAGAAATCGCCAGCACCATCATCAGCGGATACATAATCAGCACAATAAAGCCGAGCAGCAACAGATGCGTCAGCGCCAGCCGCAGCTTCTGTGATTTGGGTTGAACCATCGCCATCTCTCGCTCCTTAATCTGTCTTAATACGGGTGAACCGCAGGTTAAACAGCGCCAGCGCGCCGACCAGCAGGAAAATCAGCGTAGCGATAGCGGCTGCCAGGCCGAAATCCTGACCGCCGCCGCCTTCAAAGGCGATGCGCCAGGTGTAGCTCACCAGCAGGTCGGTATAGCCTGCTGGCGTGGTCGTGCCGAGCCGGTCAGGGCCGCCGTCGGTAAGCAACAAAATCAGCACGAAGTTATTAAAGTTAAAGGCGAAGCTGGCAATCATCAGCGGCGTAAGCGGCTTAACCAGCAGCGGCAGCGTAATGCGGAAAAAGTTTTGCATCGGCGTGGCGCCGTCCAGCGCTGAGGCTTCATACAGGTCGTCGGGAATCGCTTTGAGCAGCCCCATACACAGAATCATCATGTAGGGATAGCCAAGCCAGGTATTCACAATTACCAGCATGGTACGCGCCATAGCCGGATCGCTGAACCAGGCAGGTTTGATGCCGAACAGACCGTCAAGCATCATATTGATCTCGCCAAAGCTCTGGTTAAACAGCCCTTTGAAGATCAGAATGGAGATAAAGGCCGGAACCGCATAGGGCAGGATCAGCAGCAGGCGATACACCGCACGTCCTTTTAGCGCTTCCCACTGCATCAGGCAGGCCAGCACCATGCCTACCGCCACGGTCAGCAATACCGTGAGCGCGGCGAAAATGACCGTCCAGATAAAAATAGCGATAAAAGGCTGCTGAATTCCCTTATCGGTCAATACGCGCAGGAAGTTATCCCAGCCCACCGCCACCGTATAACCAGGGCTGAGTTTTTCACTGGTCCACTGCTGGTTGGCATCTTTGGTCTGCCAGAAGCCGGTTTCGTCATTGGCATACCAGACTTTGCCGGTCTGTTTGTCGGTCAGCGAGTTATCTTCGCCGAGGCGGTAGAGCGGCTGAGTGCCAGAGAACTGACGCAGCGAACTCATGCGCAGTTGCGTACCGTCCGGTAGACGTGCCGTTAGCTGTGAAAGCGCCTGACGATTTTGAGTGATATCACGCAGCATGGCGCGCTCACCTGCCGGTTCTTGCTGGGTTTCTGTAAGAGTAAGTGTTTGCTCACCTTTGCCAGCGAGGGAAAAGGGCGGGGTAATAAACTGTTTGTTTTCCGGGCTTTTCAGCAGCAGGCGCCACTCTTTATCCGCCGTTGACCAGAGGGAAAATGCGTAGCTGTCACCCGCCTGAAATTGACGATCCAGCAGTACCTGACGCGCCCGCTCAAAAGAGAGCTGGTTAGTGCTGCTGTAGTTGGTAAACGCGATAGCGATGGTACAGGCCAGCGGAAACAGCACAAACAGCACCATGCCTGCCAGTCCGGGCCAAACGTAGCGCCACGCCTGAGCCCGGCGGCGGAAGAAAATAATCAGGCCGCTGCTGAGCAGAATCAACGTGACAATAGCGAACAGGTATTCGCCCTGGGCATACATCAGAACAACCAGATAGCCGGTTATCATCACACACAGGGCAAGAACCAGCCACTTCAGGGCGTCACGCTGCCACCACAATGCGGATTTTGCCATTTCAGGTTCCTTCTGCAACTGATGAAAAGAGGGGCGAGCCGCAGCATCGGGCCACCTGACGAACAGAGCCGCAGGTGGCCGGGAGCAAAGCGATAGCAAGCCCTTACTTGGTTAAGCGGTTTTCCGCATCTTTCAGCGCGGCTTCCACCGTCTGACGACCATTGATCGCATTCAGCACCGCGTTACGCTCGGCGTACCAGAAGGCGGACATTTGCGGCACGTTCGGCATGATCTCGCCTTTCTGCGAGTTCTCCATGGTGGCGGCAATCTTTTCATCCTTCGCCAGCTTCTCCTGATACGATTTCAGCGCCACGGCACCCAGCGGCTTGTCCGCATTCATTTTCGCCAGGCCGTCATCGGTCAGCAGATAGTTTTCCAGAAACTCCTTCGCCAGCTCTTTGTTGGGGCTGGCGGCGTTAATGCCCGCGCTCAGGACGCCAACGAATGGCTTCGACGGCTGACCTTTAAAGGTGGGAAGCAGGGTGACGCCATAATTGATTTTGGCGCTTTCGATATTATTCCATGCCCAGGGACCGTTAATGGTCATCGCGGTTTCGCCTTTATTAAAGGCCGCTTCAGCAATGGCGTAGTCGGTATCCGCATTCAGGTGTTTGTTTTTAATCAGGTCGATCAGGAATTGCAGACCCTGCTGTGAGCCCTGATTATTAACGCCAACCTTTTTCACGTTATAGCTGCCGTTCTCTTTCTCAAAGGCGTAACCGCCGTTTGCAGCAATAAGCGGCCAGGTGAAATAGGGTTCCTGCAGGTTAAACATCAGAGCGCTTTTGCCTTTGGCGCGCAGCGCTTTGTCCAGAGCCGGGATCTCTTCCCAGCTTTTAGGCGGGTTGGACAGCAGATCTTTGTTATAAATCAAAGACAGCGACTCCACCGCCACCGGATAACCGATCAGCTTGCCGTTAAAACGCACCGCGTCCCAGGTAAAGGGATAGATTTTGTCCTGCAGCGCTTTGTCTGGTGACACTTCTGCCAGCAGGCCCGATTGCGCATAGCCGCCAAAGCGATCGTGCGCCCAGAAAATAATGTCCGGGCCATCGCCAGTGGCCGCAACCTGCGGATATTTCTCTTCCAGCTTATCAGGATGCTCAACGGTGACTTTAATGCCGGTATCCTGCTCAAACTTTTTGCCGACTTCCGCCAGGCCGTTGTAGCCCTTATCGCCATTAATCCAGATCACCAGCTTGCCTTCTTCGATCTTCGCCAGCGCGGCGCCCGGTAACAGCGCGGCGCTCATGGCGCATAACAACAGCGTTTTGCTATTAAGTTTGAACTTTGACATTTCCCTTACCTCTAAACGTGAGTGGTTGTCGTTAGGCAGGAGTCTGCTGATAAGCGACGGCTGACTCATCCTCCCTGTTTCTACGCCCCACCGGCCAGAAGTGTGATCCCTATAGCTTTTTTGTCCCTTTCTGCGTGCCAGCACACAAAAAACAGCCCCTTTTCCTGCCGTTTCGATCACGAAAAAGCGTGACGGGTCAGTGAGATCCCCCTTTCCGCTACAAACTCATCCTCCTGCCTCCTCCCCCGTAAAAAAGCGGATGGTGGAGGATTTTTCCTCCCCCGCCTTCACGCACACTTCCTGCCATTCAAAGGAAGTCGTGGAGATGGGAGAGGCCAATGACGAATGTGGTGCTGAAAGAGGTCACCAAATCCTGGGGCGATGTGGTGGTATCAAAAGATATCAACCTGTGCATTGCCGAGGGGGAGTTCGTGGTGTTTGTCGGGCCATCAGGCTGCGGCAAGTCAACGCTGCTGCGCATGATTGCCGGACTGGAAGAGATCACTTCCGGCGAACTGACTATTGGCGGTAAACGCATGAACGAAGTGCCGCCAGCCGAGCGCGGCGTGGGAATGGTCTTTCAGTCTTATGCGCTTTATCCCCATCTGACGGTGGCGGATAACATGTCATTCGGCCTCAAACTGGCCGGTACCCATAAAAAAGAGATCCAACAGCGCGTTTCGCAGGTAGCGGAAGTGCTGCAGCTGGCGCATCTGCTGGATCGCCAGCCGAAGGCGCTCTCCGGCGGGCAGCGCCAGCGCGTGGCGATTGGCCGTACGCTGGTGGCGGAACCGCAGGTCTTCCTGCTGGATGAACCGCTCTCTAACCTGGATGCCGCACTGCGCGTGCAGATGCGCATTGAGATTTCCCGTCTGCATAAGCGCCTGAAGCGCACCATGATTTACGTCACTCATGACCAGGTTGAAGCGATGACGCTGGCAGACAAGATTGTGGTGCTGGAAGGTGGACGCATCGCCCAGGTCGGTAAACCGCTGGAGCTGTATCACTATCCCGCTAACCGTTTTGTCGCCGGTTTTATCGGCTCGCCCAAAATGAACTTCCTGCCGGTAAAAGTTACCGCGACCGCCATCGATCAGGTGCAGGTAGAGCTGCCTAATCGCCAGCAAATCTGGCTGCCGGTAGACAGCATCGATGTACCGGTCGGCGCCAATATGTCGCTGGGCATTCGCCCCGAACACTTGCTGCCCAGCGAGGTGGCTGACGTCACGCTGCAGGGCACCGTGCAGGTTGTCGAACAGCTTGGCCAGGAAACACAAATCCATATCCAAATCCCTGCGCTGCGTCAGAACCTGGTTTACCGCCAGAGCGACGTGGTGCTGGTTGAAGAAGGTGCCCAATACGCCATCGGACTGCCGCCACAGCGTTGCCATCTTTTCCGTGAAGATGGACGCGCCTGCCGTCGGTTACACAGCGAACCCGGCGTAGAAGCACACATAACAGTAAAATCATAACAGGAGAACAGCGATGTTAACGCGCTCTAAGTACCCTCTGGCCGTGGCAGTGGCCCTCGCAGTTGTGGCACCGCACGCCAGCGCGGTGGATTTCAAAGGTTATGCCCGTTCCGGCATCGGCTGGACCGGCAGCGGCGGTGAGCAGCAGTGCTTCCAGGCAACCGGCGCTAACTCTAAGTACCGTCTTGGCAACGAATGTGATACCTATGCGGAAATCCAGCTGGGCCAGGAAGTGTGGAAAGAGGGTGAGAAAAGCTTCTATGTCGATACTATGATCGGCTATGGCGTATCGCAGGAGAATGATGTTGAAACCACGAATCCTGCGGTACGTCAGATGAACGTAGTGGGTAAAAACCTGTTTGATGCGCTGCCGGGTGCCAATATCTGGGCCGGTAAGCGTTATTACAAGCGTCATGATGTCCATATGATCGACTTCTACTACTGGGACGTTTCCGGTCCTGGCGGCGGTATTGAAGATATCGATCTCGGCTTCGGTAAGCTGTCGCTGGCTGCCACGCGTAACTCAGAGGCTGGCGGATCGGAAGCCTTTATCAATGGCAATACACGAAGCAAAAACCGTGCAAACGATATTTTTGACGTGCGTTTAGGCGGTATGGAAGTGAACCCTGGCGGCTCGCTGGAGCTGGGCTTTGACTACGGCAGCGCGAACGATACCGACGGCTATAATGCAGCAGACGAAGATGCTTCTGATAATGGCTGGATGGCCACTCTGGAACATACCCAGACCTTCTACGGCACCAGCCTGAATAAATTCGTTGTGCAGTACGCCACCGACGCGATGACTCAGAACCGCAACGGTCGTCCAGGGACAGCAGTAAATAACAACGGCTCGATGTTCCGCGTGATCGACCACGGCGCGATTGACTTCAACGATACCTGGAGCCTGATGTATGTGGGTATGTACCAGGACGTGGATCGCGATAACGATAACGGCACCACCTGGTACACCGTGGGCGTGCGCCCGATGTACAAATGGACGCCGATCATGAGCACCCTGCTGGAAGCGGGCTACGACAACGTGAAGTCCCAGCGCACCGGCGACCGCAACAGCCAGTACAAAATTACCCTGGCTCAGCAGTGGCAGGCAGGCAACAGCATTTGGTCACGTCCGGCGATTCGCGTATTCGCTACCTACGCCAAGTGGGATGAGAAATGGGGCTACGCTTCCTCTGAGACAAATAATCAGAACTACGTTGGCAACCTGCCGGGCACTACCGCTGGCGTTGCCTACAGCGATAACGCTGCGCATACCTTTAGCCGTGGCGACAATGATGAAGTTTCCTTCGGTATTCAGATGGAAGCCTGGTGGTAATAAGACAATCTGACAGGGCATAGTCCGCCCTGAGTCCTGCCTTAGCCCGCCTCCCTATTGCCTGAGAGAGGCGGGTTTCTCTTGAGGATAACAAAATGAAAAAACATCTACTCGCGCTCTGCCTGTTTCCGGCCCTGAGTTTTACCGTGCTGCCAGTTGTCGCCGCCAGCACCAGCCTTAATCCGCAGAATGTGGCTACCGCGCCGTCGATCGCCCCGGAAAAACTACAGCGCCTCTCCTGGCTGCCGTTGGCACCGCCGGTGGGTCAGGACATTGCGCTGAATACCGCCTCGGCCAGCCTGAATGAAGGCGATATCAGCGGGCCGGTTGCCGCCGTTGCGCTGCCCGCCGATCAGGGATCGCTGGAAGTCACACTGGCCAGCATCATGAAAGATCAACGTGTTTATGCGCCGAACGTACTGGTGCTGGATAGCCAGCTGCAGCCTGCGGCCTTTTTCCCCAGCAGCTATTTCACTTACCAGAAGCCAGGCATTGTTGCCACTAACCGGCTGGAAGGCACCATGAAGCTGACGCCGGTGCTGGGACAAAAACAGATTTACCTGTTGATCTACACCACCACGCGCGATCTGGCGCAAACCTCTACTATGATCAACCCGGCAAAACTTTATGCGGAAGGGGCAAGCAATGCCATTCCTGACGTGCCGGATCCGGTGGTACGGCACGTTAATACCGGTACGCTGTCGCTAAAAGTGAAAAGCGAGCAGAACAGCGGCAATATTATGATCGGCAAGCTGTTCGGCTCTGGTGAGTCGAAACCCGTGGTGGTGGGCAGTGCCAATGCCTCTACGGGATCGGCTCAGCCGAACATCAGTACGCCAAACTCGATGCCAACCGCCGCGCCTGCGCCAGCCGCCAAATCTGAGCCGATGCTGAACGATACCGAGAAATATTTTAACGATGGTATTCGCAAAGCCGCGAAAGCGGGTGATATCGATAAAGCGCTGAAGCTGATGAACGAGGCGGAACGTCTTGGCTCCACATCAGCACGCGCAACATTTATCAGTAGTGTGAAAGGCAAGGGATAACATCCCCATATTGCTGATCTTGCTGGATGATTGGTGCGCCGTTGGCGCACCCTTTTTCGGCGGTTCAAAACTTATCGCGGCGCGGCTCCTCTGCGAATAATCAACGTTATTATCTTACTTCTATCTACATCGGTTTTCGCAAAGCGTTAGGAAATCATGCCAGTGACAAAGTCCGCTTCTGGATTATACAGGTTCCATATTCTGCCGCTAAAATTGCCTGTGCTATTTTTTTCTTTCTATAAATTATTCAAATAAACATATTTTATTAATGCCATTACAAGCGTAAAAACTATACAAGCCAGAGTGAATAAAGTTACTCTGTAATAAGTTTTCATCCATCCCAAAAAGCTATCGGGAACCGTATCAAAAAAATTATAAACGTCACGGTTGTTGTAAAACATGAATAGAGGCTTCCTGTTTCTTTTAATGCATATAAAGTAGTAGACCAGTGTGAAAGACCCAAAGAACCCCATCAGTGAATGGAAATGATAAGGCACAGGAAATGTAAAACCTTTTTTATAGTAAATTTCAATGATTTTTTCGTATTTATTTCGGTTTGCACAATAGTAAAAAAACAAAAAGATAAGAGATAAGAAGCCTGCCCATATGCCCGCTATCCCCATGTAAGAAAATAAATTATTCACGCATTAACCCCTGAAAAAATAATCTATAATTGACTCGCCGGCAGTACCGGTGGCATATCCTCCAGCAACCGAACCGATAGCTGCACATGCCAGCCCTCCCGCTCCACCTGCGGGCGCTGTTATAATTCCAAGCCCAACACAGATGGCGCCTCCTGCAGTGGCCCCAATGGCACCGCCAGAGACACCTAATAAAGTACCTGCGGCAAATTTCGTATATTCTTTAAATGCACTTCTTCCGCATTCGTTTTCTCTTCCTGTCGAGCAGGCCTTCATCACATCGTTGGTGGTGCCCGCAAAAGAAAAACCGATGCCAATATATCCACCCAGCTTTAAGAATCTTGCAGCTTTGGCTGCATTACCGACATACGTTGAATATCCTGGGATACCTACCACGCCTGCCGTTGACCATTCATGAACAATTGCGCGACTGGAAAGATTTAACGCCTTGCGCATATCTTCATAGGGACTGAATTTTACGGTATGACGAGCCAGTGACTTAACCAGAGGTTTATTTACCAGCGTTTTTAGCTCATTTAGTAACTGGTTGCGTTCAGCAAAAAATTGCTGCCCAATGGGCGTACCCTGCGTTCGGTACTGGTTTTGATAGGTTTTTTCAATTTTTTTAACGTGCTTTCTATTGCCAGAAAGTACTTTTCTCCTGAGTCACCCGCCGTACTGAATATTTGATCTCCTGCTTTGGTTAGGCCGGCAATCATACCGTAATGCTTATGGAAAAAATCCGCTTCCTCTGCGCTGACGCTGGTAAAGGCTATATTTGTTTGCTGCTTTGCCTGCCTCAGCGTTTGCAGCATCTGTGTTGTTGCAGGTGTATCTGGATCGGCAACAATCAGCATCTGTCCGGATTTTAGCCACTGCGTATCAGCGTTGAGATCCATAAAAAGGCTTACTGCCGGAGAGCGGATATTCCGGAAAAGTTGCCGGGCCTGAAAATCCAGCGTACCGGTTTGTTCAACGACACAATATCCTGGCGCAACATTACGTTTCATGCCTCCATCCTCCGTTGATGTTATGTGGTTTTACCGCGCTAATAATAGGTATGCGGAAAGAATATAAAACAATATCCGGGTAATCATGGCTGGCGTTGCAGACATAGTATCGATTTTGCCATAAAGGCTCACGCCATTAACACCAGACCGGAAGCCAGGCTGAAAGGCACGCAACCCATGCGGTAAAGAGCAGATTGCCCGCTGATTTCCCATGCTATTTTTCTGCTGTGTGGCGTGTTACGCGTAAGGCTCTGCGCTACACTATGGCACCTGTTTTTTACCGGAGATGCCGAATGTCCGATAACGCGCTTTCCCTGCTGCGCGCCATTGCCTGGCTTCCCACCTCATCGCCTGCGCTGTCAGCACCGCTGCTCGACTGGCTGCTGGAAGAAGATTCGATGACGAAGCGCTTTGAACGCCACTGCGGGAAAGTTACCGTAGAGCCGCAGTTTGAAGGCTTCGTCACTGCTGATGATATCGCTGAGGAGCTGCCGTTTCTGCCGCTGGAGCCGCGCTACTGGCTGCGTGAAATCATCTTGTCGGGTGACGGCGTGCCCTGGCTGGCTGGCCGCACGGTGGTGCCGGAATCGACCCTGGACGGACCAGAAATGATGCTCAGCCAGCTGGGCACGCGTCCGCTGGGCCGTTATCTCTTCTCTTCCTCCACGCTAACGCGTGATTTTATCGATCCCGGTATCTCTGCTGCGCTGTGGGGGCGTCGCTCGCGTCTGCGTTTATCGGGCAAGCCGCTGTTATTAACCGAGCTGTTTTTGCCCGCTGCACCGCTTTATCAAAGCCTGTCTGGAGAACCAAGTGAGTAATATAGAAAAAGGGCTGACGCGCAATAAGCTGCAGGCTTACAGCCGACTGATGCGCATTGATAAACCGATTGGTTCGCTGCTGCTGCTGTGGCCGACATTATGGGCGCTGTGGCTGGCGGGCGAAGCCGTGCCGCCGCTGCAGGTGTTGATCGTGTTTGTGCTGGGCGTCTTTTTTATGCGAGCGGCGGGTTGCGTGGTGAATGATTTTGCCGATCGCAAAATTGATGGTCACGTAAAGCGTACTCAGACGAGGCCGCTGGCCAGCGGCATGGTCAGTGAGAAAGAGGCAAAAGTGCTGTTTGTAGCGCTGGCGCTGGTCTCTTTTGCGCTGGTACTGACGATGAACGCCATTACCATCTGGCTGTCGTTCGCCGGGCTGGCGCTGGCCTGGATCTATCCTTTTATGAAGCGTTATACCCATCTGCCGCAGGTGGTATTGGGTGCCGCCTTCGGCTGGGCCATCCCAATGGGCTGGGCGGCAGTCAGCGGCCACGTGCCGCTGAACGGCTGGTTACTGTTTTTCGCCAACATTTGCTGGACGGTGGCCTATGACACACAGTACGCCATGGTAGACAGGGATGATGATGTAAAAATTGGCGTAAAATCAACGGCTATTCTGTTTGGGCGTTTTGATAAGCTGATCATTGGCCTGTTGCAGCTGGCGACCCTGCTGTTGCTGATAATTGTTGGTCAGCGCATGGAGCTGGATGGTGCTTTTTACTGGTCGCTGCTGTTGGCCGCCGCGCTGTTTGCACATCAGCAGAAACTGATTGCCGAACGCCAGCGGGAGCGCTGTTTTCAGGCTTTTTTAAATAATAACTATGTGGGTCTGGTGATATTTATCGGCATTGCGCTGAATATGCCGCCGTTCAGCCAGTGGTAAATGATCAATTAAACAGAAGCGAATAAAAAAGCGGGCGCCACTGGCGCCCGCTCTGTTTTACGCTTTAGTCAGCCTTTAGCTGGGCGTAACGGCATTTTCAATCGTCTGACGTACGTCGCTGGTGATCAGCTCCGCCAGCATATGATAAGTGTTCTGCGTCTGCTCCAGCGCGGCATCGCCGGTATCGCTGATATAGCCTTCGTCGCGTAGCGTCAGCACCAGCGTTGAGAACACCGCCTTATCGAAAAACTCCGGCGCGTTGATGCCATGCAGCACCGACAAACGCTGCGCCAGCGTACGGCTCTCTTTCTCCAGTGAACCGCGGTTAATTGCCGGATTAGCGCTGAGGATAGAGAAGGTGATGGCGTAGCGCTGCAGCGTTTCACGCATACCTGCAGCCAGCAGCTGCAAGGTACGGAAACGCACCGCGTTCAGACGCATCACATCGTTTTCAATGATGATCAACTGCTGACGAGCCAGTTCGGCAACCAGCTGTTGCAGCAGCTGTGGCAGTTCTTCTTTATCCCAACGCAGGAACAGCTCGCTTTTCAACAACGGATAAAGCACCGAGACCTGACGCAGCAACTCGGCGGCGGAGATTTCACGATGCTGCTGCACAATCGCGGCAATCAGCGACGGCATCACCAGCATATGGTGCACATTATTGCGATAGTAGGTCATCAGCACTGCCTGTTCGCGCGGCAGGATAATGATATCGCCAATATTGTCTTTTTCCGTCTCGAACTTATTCATGTTCAGCGCATGTTCCAGCAGCGCTTCCGGCGTCATATCCGGCACGGTGGCATCCGGCGAATAGGGAACATGACGCAGCAGATCGAGGTAGCACTCCAGCTGCTCGATAAGCTGTTCACGGGTGAGCGAGCGCTGACGTGAGGCGAGCAGTGCGGTAACGCACAGGTTCATGGCATTGGCGGCGCTGGCGTTGTTAATACGCACCATAATCTGCTGGGCGATATCGTTTACCGCTGGCGTCAGCCATTGTGGACGCTGCGCGACAATGGGATCGATCGAATCACGCCACTCCGGCACCTGCTTGTTAAGATAATTGACCAGCGGCAGCGGCTCGCCAAAGTTGACATAACCCTGGCCCAGATTACGCAGCTTGCTCAGGCCGCGCAGCATTTGCATAAAGCCTTCTTTCTCTTTAGCCGCGCCGCGCAGTTCCTTAGCGTAAGTGCCTACTTCCATTACATGCTCATAGCCGATATACACCGGCACCACGGTAATAGGTCGGTTGCCGCCACGTAGCATTGCCTGAATCGTCATTGACAGCGTACCGGTTTTCGGATCGAGCAGACGTCCGGTGCGTGAGCGTCCACCTTCAACAAAATATTCAACCGAATAGCCGCGGCTGAACAGCTCGCCCAGATATTCGCGGAACACCGTGGAGTAGAGCTTGTTGCCCTTAAAGGTTCGACGAATAAAGAACGCGCCGAGACGACGGAAAATTGGCCCGGCCGGCCAGAAGTTAAGGTTGATGCCGGCAGCAATGTGCGGCGGCACCAGCCCCTGATGATAAAGCACGTAGGAGAGCAGCAAATAATCCATATGGCTGCGGTGGCAGGGCACATAAACCAGTCCGTGACCATCCAGCGCCAGCTGACGAATACGTTCGCCGCCGCTGACGTTGATGCCCTGGTAGATTTTGCTCCATGTCCAGCCAATCACGCGGTCGCTCAGACGGATCATTTCATAGGAAAAGTCAGCCGCGATCTCTTCCATCAGCTCGATGGCGTTCTGCTGCGCTTTCTCCTGCGAGATTTTTTTGCTGCGCGCTTCGTCCTCTACCGCTTTGGCAATGGCCTTCGACTGCAGCAGCTTATTAAACAGATCGTGGCGTACCGGCAGGCGCGGCCCAACGGCGGCCAGACGCTGACGGGCAAAATGAATGCGCGCCACGCGCGCCAGCTTCTGGGCAATGGTTTTATCGGTGCCGTGTTCTGTCGCCATACGACGCAGAGAAACCATCGGTGAGAAACGCACAAAGCTATCGCGTCCCAGCCACAGCACAGCAATAAATTTCTGTACGCCATTCAGCTCACGCAGGTGAGGGGTTTGCTCGCCCAGCACCTCACGTCCCGGCGCACGGCCAAACATCACCGAAACCGGTACCATCTGCACGTCGAGGTTCGGGTTATTGCGGTGCAAATCAAGATAGTCATGAAACAGTTTCACTGATTCCTGATTCGGCACAAAATAGGGGAACACGCGTGGGCCGTCATGAATAAAGACGTAACGCGGCAACAGCGCGCCGTCTATCTCCAGCGGATCAAGCGGATCGGGCAGATCGTGCAGGCGACACTGGGTGCGCAACGCAAGGAGATCGGCCTTTGAATCATAAGGCAGCACATACATAATGGGGCGCGACGTATCGATTCCCAGTTCTGCTACCGGCTCACCCGGAATTGCCTTACTCTTAACTAAAAATGTTAGTGGTAAATTCAGTAACTTATAATAAAGTTTACGCCAACCTGACATAGACAACATGAAGCCTCTTGTTAGCAAAGCGCCGCAAGCATACCAGAAAGCGCATTGAAGATCTGTGGTGTTGCAATTAGTGCTGCATCCTGACATTGACGTTAAACATTGCAAAGGGTTCCCTGAAGATGGCAAATAACGTAACGGGCCTTACCCGCATCATTAAGGCGGCCGGATATTCCTGGAAAGGCCTGCGGGCAGCCTGGCAGCATGAAGCGGCGTTTCGCCAGGAAACACTGTTGGCGCTGGCGGCGGTGCTCATCGCTTGCTGGCTTGATGTTGATGCCATCACGCGCGTTTTGCTGATTGGCTCTGTGTTTCTCATTATTATCGTCGAAATCCTTAACAGCGCTATCGAAGCGGTGGTGGACCGCATCGGCAGTGAGCTTCATCCGCTGTCCGGACGGGCTAAAGATATGGGCTCAGCGGCGGTACTGCTCAGCATCATACTGGCCCTTTTTGTTTGGGTAACCCTGCTGTGGTCATATATTCGATAGGGTTTCCATAATGGATAAAGAGTTGTTTTTTACACAGCTTTCGGTTTCCATTCCACCAATACCTGTATATACTCACAGCGACTGTATAAACAACCAGGGGGCGGGATGAAAACCTTAACGGCTCGGCAGCAACAGGTTTATGACCTGATTCGCGATCACATTAATCAGACAGGTATGCCGCCAACACGTGCGGAAATCGCCGCCCAGTTAGGCTTTCGCTCCCCTAACGCAGCAGAGGAACATCTCAAAGCGCTGGCGCGTAAAGGCGTGATTGAGATGGTGTCTGGCGCTTCGCGCGGTATTCGTCTGATGGCAGAAGAAGAAAATGGCCTGCCGCTGATTGGCCGCGTTGCCGCCGGCGAACCGCTGCTGGCGCAGGAGCATATCGAAAGCCGCTTCCAGGTTGACCCTAATCTGTTTAAGCCTCACGCAGACTTTCTGCTGCGTGTCAGCGGTATGTCGATGAAAGATATCGGTATCGTGGATGGCGATCTGCTGGCAGTGCATAAAACGCAGGATGTCCGTAACGGCCAGGTGGTCGTGGCGCGCATTGATGATGAAGTCACTGTGAAACGTCTGAAGCGTCAGGGCAATACTGTGCAGCTGCTGCCAGAAAACAATGATTTCCAGCCGATTGTGGTCGATCTGCAACAGCAGACGCTGACGATCGAAGGTCTGGCCGTTGGCGTTATTCGTAACGGCGACTGGCTGTAATGACTCAGTGGCGGCCTGCTGGCTGCCACTTACTTCCCCTGTAGTCCTGATTCCGGCGATAACCGCTGTGGCTTGTCGCCATATTTTTACTGCGGATTGCCATGCACTTCTTTTCTGCGACCGATAAACACCTCTGGCGGCTGGCGCTGCCGATGATCCTCTCAAACATTACCGTACCCCTGCTGGGCCTGGTGGATACCGCCGTTATTGGTCATCTCGACAGCCCCATTTATCTTGGCGGCGTTGCCGTAGGCACTACGGCTACCAGCTTTGTTTTTATGTTGCTGCTTTTCTTACGGATGAGTACCACCGGACTGACCGCACAGGCGTTTGGCGCCGGCGATAAGCAGGCACTGGCTCGCGCCCTGATACAACCCTTATTCATCGCCATTATCGCCGGAATAATATTTATCCTGCTGCGCGGGCCGCTAAGCGCTCTGGCGGCACAGCTGGTTGGCGGCAGTCCGGCGGTGCTGGAGCAGGCGCAGCGCTTTATTCATATTCGCTGGCTCAGCGCCCCTGCAACGCTGGCAAACCTGGTCATACTTGGCTGGCTGCTTGGCGTCCAGTATGCGCGCGCGCCTGTTATTCTGCTGATTGTCGGCAATCTGGTTAATATTTTGCTGGATTTGTGGTTTGTTATCGGCCTTGGCTGGGGCGTGACCGGAGCGGCGGCGGCTACCGCAATTGCAGAAGCGATAACGCTGTTGGTGGGGCTGGGCTTGGTATGGCATGTGCTGCGCCTGCGTCAGATCACCTTTGTGCACCTAAAAAATGCACTGAAAGGCGATGTGCGTCGGTTACTGCGGCTGAACCGCGACATTATGCTGCGTTCGCTATTGCTGCAGCTGTGCTTTGCCTCGGTGACGATTCTGGGTGCGCGCATGGGCAGCGAGGTAGTGGCGGTCAATGCGGTGCTGCTGATGTTTCTCTCCTTTACCGCCTACGCGCTGGATGGCTTTGCCTATGCGGTTGAGGCAGTTTCAGGCGAGGCTTTTGGCGCACGCGATAGCGCTAAGTTACGTCAGGTATGGATTGCAGCCTGTCGTCAGGCGGGGCTGGTAGCGCTGTTATTTGCCGTGGGATATGCCCTTTGGGGCAGGGACATTGTTTCGCTGCTCACCTCTCTGCCACAGCTGCAGGCGCTGGCGGATCGCTATTTACCGTGGCAAATGCTGTTACCCGTTGTGGGCGTCTGGTGCTATCTGCTGGATGGCATGTTTATTGGCGCAACGCGCGGGCGAGAAATGCGCAACAGCATGGCGCTGGCGGCATTGGGGTTTGGTCTGACGCTGTTAACCGTTCCGCAACTGGGCAATCATGGTCTCTGGCTGGCTCTCACGGTTTTCTTACTGCTACGTGGGTTAACGCTGGGGTGGATATGGCATCGTTACCAGCGACGGGGAGACTGGTTCACCCTTTGAAACATTTCTTACGGTTACGCTTATTAACTGAATTCGCTGGCTTTTCAGCATAATTGATGGCTTTTAGAGCATTTTTAAAGCGCATGTTCCGCTGTTTAACAGCAAAATCGTGAGGTTCTACTATTATTAAAAGTGTCAAACACAGGGAATAAGCGTTTTTACCGAAGATAATTTCGCTGATAGCTAAAAGCTGTTAACACCCAAGGTAGAGGACAAAACGATGAACAGAGACGAAGCCGGCGGTAACTGGAAACAGTTTAAAGGTAAAATGAAGGAAAAATGGGGCAAGCTGACCGATGATGACATGACCGTCATTGAAGGTAAACGCGATCAGCTGGTCGGTAAAATTCAGGAACGCTACGGCTATGCAAAAGACGAAGCGGAAAAAGAAGTAAGCGATTGGGAAACCAATAACCGCGACCATCGCTGGTAAGCGCTTTTTTCAGGATGATGCTCCCACCCGCAGGCACATGGAATGTGCCACCCATTCTACTTTCCCGCCATCAGTTTGTACCGCGTTATCGCCCGCGTTTTTTCTCGGTTACGCTGTGATCGTGCGTACAGTTTTCCGGATGCTGACAGTTTTCCACATCTTTACAGCCAGCGCACAGCCCGTGAGCTTCAATCACGCTATTACGTAATGAAAAGCCGCTCTGCTGAGAGAGCAACTGGAGAACGGTTTCCACTCCCTGCGCATGTTGTTCGCTGACGGTACCGCAGCGGTCGCAAATCAACATCGCTGAAGTATGTCGCGGTTCCTCAAAATGATGACAAACCACGTAGCTGTTATTGGATTCAACGCGGTGAATAAACCCCTGCTCCAGTAAAAAGTCGAGCGCACGATAAATAGTAGGCGGTTTGGCCTGTGGCTCAGAGGCACGTAGCAGATCGAGCAGGTCATAGGCGCTGATAGCTGTGTTTTGTTCAGCCATCAGACGCAACACCTCCAGACGCTGCGGCGTCAGGCGCACGTTGCGTTGCAGACAAATTTTTTCAGCCTGCGACAGAATCTGTTGTGAAGGTGTTACGCTCATAATCTTTCTCCGGGCGATTGAAATGTTATTTTATCACACGGGTGTTAACAGACAAAATGATTGCCTAATCGACAACAGCGTCATTCATCGGCTGCTTACCAGGCAAAGGTTAGCTGGATAAAGGGCTACCCTTTTAGGTCGGTATAATGAGGCCGCCGCTTAAAACTTGCTTTAGCCCACTTTATTCTTTCTTTAGCTGTAAACAGATAGCTACCTTTCTGATTTAGCGTTTGAAAAGCATCTAAAAGCGCCAAAAAAAGCATAAACCTCCGCTGCATCAGGCTAACAACAGCCTGATAATCCTGCAGACTGCATTAGCTTTTTTGGTTGCATCTAAAAAATCGCCGTTTCCAGTTTGCAGTAGAAAAAAGATCCAGCTAATGTTCAGTCAGGCTTAATAACTGCAGAAAAGCTAAACTGCTAACAATTCTAAAAGACACGTTAAGCCACCGATTGCTTAAAAAAGCAGCAATCCTCTGATAAGCCGGGGAAAAAGGCCTGAGTTCAGGTTAATAAAACAGGCAATTACTGGTCATCATTCATCCAGTGATTTCCTTCTTACTTTCAGCTTATTTGGGTGGCGTCTGATAATGACAAAGAAAAACATGCATTCCTTGAAGCTTTCTCCTGCGGCGGTATTAATGCCGTTAATCTTTACCTCTTTTTCTTCTCTGGCTGCTGGCAGTTACTTCGATGCCCGTAATGATGCGATGGGCGGCACCGGCGTGGCCTCATCCAACTACACTACTGCACCGCTAACTAACCCGGCGCTGCTGACCAAAGGCCGCGCGGAAGATAACGTAAGCGTTATCCTGCCATCTGTTGGGGTGCAGATCAGCGATAAAGATAAGATGGTCGATAAGATCGATGATGTGACCGATACCGTTGATCGCTACCAAAATGTCTTTGATGATTTTGACCTTGAAGATCTGTTGACCAATCCTGCTGGCGTGCTTGGCAATGTGCGCTCCGCCTCTGGTGATTTGGCCAATCAGCTGCGCGGCCTGCGCGGAAATAAAGCTGACGGCTCAGCCGGCGCCGCCATTGTGGTTGCAGTGCCTAATGAAACGTTGCCGTTTGCCTTTGTGGCGAAAGCTTATGGCTCCGTGCATCTGCATACCGACGTGGCGCAAAGTGATATCGACTACCTTGACGCTGTCGCCAATGGTTCACGCCTTCCTTTGCCAGGCGATCAATATTTACTGCGCTCCAGCGCTACCGGCGTGGCGGCGATTGTCGCGGATTACGGTATTGCGGTCGCGCATGAGTTTAAAATCGGTGAACAGGCCGTTTCGGTAGGTATTACGCCAAAACTGCAACAGACTCGCCTGTATAACTATCGCGCCTCGGTTTACAACTTCGATAAAAATAAAGTTACCAATAGCGAGTATCGCACCAACGATACCGGCTTTAACCTGGATGCCGGTCTCTCTACCGATGTAGGTAAGAACTGGACCTTTGGCCTGAGCGCGCAAAACCTCATTTCACGTGATATTGAAACCAAAGAAGTTAATGGCTATCAAGATACCTACCAGATTCGTCCGCTGGTCACCGTAGGTGCAGCCTGGCACAACGAAAAGCTGACTGCCAGCCTGGACGTGGATGCAACCCGTACCAAGCGTTTTAAATCGCAGGCTGACAGTCAGTACGCCGGAGTTGGTGTGGAATATCGCGTTCTTGACTGGCTGCAACTGCGCGGCGGCTACCATGCGGATATGAAGTCTAACGACGTCAATGTCGTCAGTGCAGGTTTTGGTATTTCGCCGTTTAATAACCGCGTTCACCTCGATCTGGCCGGTTCCGTGGGGGAAGACGATACCTGGGGTGCAATGGCACAGCTGGGCTTCTCTTTCTGATAAACCTGAACAGGTAGCATCAGGGAAGGCAGAGCAGGACCGCGATTGTTTATTGCGGTCCTGTTTTCATTTACAGGGTGAGAAAAGCAAGATTCCCGGCTTTACAAGGTTCTGTAACTCCCATCATGGCAAAAGGGCTGGATGTGGCGTCAACTGGAGCGATGAGATACCGATGAAAGATGAATCATTTGCCGATCTGCTGGCAAGTGCAGAAGAGATGGTAAAAATTGAAAAGGGTGAACAAACGCCAGAGCCGGAGCATGTTCATACTTTTAGCGAGATTGATGTTGAAGCGATACGTGAAGCAACCGGGCTAAAACAACAAGATTTTGCCGTGGCCGTCGGTGTTAGTTATGACCTTGTAAAAAGCTGGGAAACCAAACGGCGTCAGCCAACCGGAGCCTCAAGAAAACTTCTGCTATTGCTGCAGAGTAACCCTTTTATTATTAACCAGCTTAAAGCCATTTGATTCTTTGATGCGTCTGTTTGGACGCCTCGGTCTTGTTTATCGCCGCCACTCCGCCAGCAAACACCGTAATACACGCTCTACGCGCCAGGCATCACGCTATGTTATAATCGAGCATCTTTTATTCTGCCTTTTCCTTTGTTCCCGTTGCAGAATAACGGTGAACGGAAACATCAAAAAGTTAAAAAATGCCTCAAAACTCAGAGATATCAACGGCACTGCCCGACAGCGTCGCTAAAAACAGCGCTCTTTTCTCCTCCCAGCGTTTTTCCATCGCGCCGATGCTCGACTGGACCGATCGTCACTGCCGTTATTTTCATCGGCAGCTGACGCGTAATACGCTGCTCTATACCGAAATGGTTACTACCGGTGCCATTATTCATGGCAAAGGCGACTATCTGGCCTATAACGAGGCGGAACATCCGGTTGCCCTGCAGCTGGGCGGCAGCGATCCGGCGGCGCTGGCGCAGTGCGCGCAGCTGGCGCAGGCGCGCGGCTACGACGAGATCAACCTGAACGTGGGCTGTCCTTCCGATCGCGTGCAGAACGGACGCTTCGGTGCCTGTTTGATGGGGGAGGCGGCGCTGGTTGCAGATTGTATTAAGGCGATGCGTGACGTGGTTTCTATTCCGGTCACGGTTAAAACCCGCATCGGTATTGACGATCGGGATTGCTATGAATTTCTGTGCGATTTTATCGGCACGGTAGCCCAGCAGGGCGGCTGCGATACTTTTATTATCCATGCGCGCAAAGCCTGGCTCTCCGGCCTTAGCCCGAAAGAGAACCGTGAAATTCCTCCGCTTGATTACCCGCGCGTGTACCAGCTCAAGCGTGACTTCCCCGGGCTGACAATGGCGATTAACGGCGGCGTGAAAACGCTGGAGGAAGCGCAGGAGCATTTACGTCATCTGGATGGCGTTATGATGGGGCGCGAAGCCTATCAAAACCCTGGCCTGCTGGCGCAGGTCGATCGCGTACTGTTTGGCAGCACCGCGCCGGATGCCGATCCGGTTGCCGTGGTCCGCGCTATGTATCCTTATATTGAGCGCGAACTGGCGCAGGGAACGTATCTGGGTCATGTTACGCGCCACATGCTGGGTCTGTTCCAGGGAATTCCCGGCGCACGACAGTGGCGTCGTTATTTAAGCGAGAATGCGCATAAGGCCGGAGCAGGGATAGAAGTCGTTGAAAAAGCGCTGTCGCTGGTCGCAGATAAGATGACCACCGAAGTCTGACTTGTTTCGCTTATGTTAAAACCCGTGCAGCTGCCGTACGGGTTTTTTTATTTCCACGCTTATGCGCGCCAGCAAAACCAGACCTTTAGTTTGCTAATTATCAATAAGTTAGCTATCTGAAAGCGGCCAATATGAGGCGTAGATCACAGAGTGACATTTTGCTTCGTTATTTTTCGCAATTAAACATATTTTTTACTTATGAATTCTGCGAGACTATTTCTCGTTGAGTCGAAACACATTATCGTCGCTGTACCCTACAACAGTGCGAACTAAAAAAAGCAAAAGGGCTTCCTTCGGGAAGCCCTTATTGTTTGTACATCCGGCGGCTCAGGGGATCAGCAGGCTGGAACCCTGCGTTGCGCGATTTTCCAGCTGCGTATGCGCACGCTGCGCCTCGCGCAAAGGGAAGCGCTGGCTTCCCGGAACTTCCACTTTAATCGCGCCGCTGGCAAGCATCGAAAACAGATCGTTACTGGCGCGCTGCAGCTCATCCCGCGTGGTGATATAACCGTTAAGTGAAGGGCGCGTCAGGTAAAGCGAGCCTTTCTGGTTCAGAATCGCCAGGTTAACGCCGGTCACCGGACCGGAGGCGTTACCGAAACTGACCATCAGGCCACGTCGCTGCAGGCAGTTAAGCGAGGCTTCCCAGGTTGCCTTGCCTACCGAATCGTAAACCACGCGTACCTTTTTACCGTCGGTCAGCTCGCTAACGCGCTGTGCGATATCTTCTTCACGATAGTTGATTGTTGCCCAGGCCCCGCGATCTTTAGCCAGCCGCGCTTTTTCCTCTGAGCCAACCGTCCCAATCAAATGCGCACCCAGCGCCTTTGCCCACTGACAGGCGATCAGTCCTACGCCGCCAGCCGCTGCGTGAAACAGAAAGATCTCATCTGCCTGCACTTCATACGTTTGCCGTAGCAGATAGTGTACGGTAAGCCCCTTCAGAAACGAGGCCGCCGCTTGTTCAAAAGAGAGGGCATCAGGCAGCAGCGCAATCTTATCCTGATGCACATTATGGATTTCACTGTAGGCGCCCAGCGCAGACTGCGCGTAAACCACGCGATCGCCGGGCTTGATCGCTGTAACCCGGTTGCCAACTTTTGTTACCACGCCTGCGGCTTCGGTGCCGATACCGGAAGGCAGCTCAGGCACAGGATAAAGCCCGGAGCGTACGTAGGTATCGATATAATTGATGCCGATAGCTTTGTTCTCTACCTGCACTTCATCGTCAGCGGGGTCGGAAGGATTGAAGTCGATCCATTGCAGCGTTTCCGGGCCGCCATACTGGGCGATTTGAATACGTTTTGCCATTGTCCCTCCTGCTGGTTTCCAGTTACGACATGACGTCAAGCTGGCGAAAAACGGGTATACTTGCGCGTCACTCACACATTCGGTATTGCATTCACTATGGCAGGAAATAAACCCACCAACAAATCCAACGAGGTTCGCGATCGCCAGGTAGAAGGGCTGAAATTGCCGCCCCATTCGCTGGAAGCGGAGCAGTCGGTGCTGGGCGGGTTGATGCTGGACAACGAGCGCTGGGATAACGTCTCAGAGCGCGTGGTGGCCGAAGACTTCTACAGTCGCCCTCATCGTCTGATATTCAGTGAAATGCAGCGGCTGCTGGAAGCCAGCCAGCCCATCGACCTGATTACGCTTTCTGATTCACTGGAGCAGCGCGGCGAGCTGGATATGGTCGGCGGCTTCGCCTATCTGGCGGAGCTGTCAAAAAATACCCCCAGCGCGGCAAACATCAACGCCTACGCCGATATCGTTCGCGAGCGAGCGGTGGTGCGCGAAATGATCGCGGTAGCGAACCAGATCGCCGATGCCGGTTATGATCCGCAGGGGCGCAGCAGCGAGGATCTGCTGGATTTCGCTGAGTCGAACGTCTTTAAAATCGCTGAACAGCGCGCGAATAAAGATGAAGGCCCGAAAAACATTGAGCAGATTCTTGAGGCGACCGTTTCGCGCATCGAGTCGCTGTATCAGAAGCCGCACGACGGCGTAACCGGCGTAGATACCGGTTATCAGGATCTCAACAAAAAAACCGCCGGTTTGCAGGGTTCCGACCTGATTATCGTGGCGGCGCGTCCGTCAATGGGTAAAACCACTTTCGCCATGAACCTGTGCGAAAACGCCGCGATGCTGCATGAAAAACCGGTGTTGATCTTCAGCCTGGAGATGCCCAGCGAGCAGATTATGATGCGTATGCTGGCGTCGCTGTCACGCGTTGACCAGACACGCATACGTACTGGCCAGCTGGATGATGAGGACTGGGCGCGTATTTCCGGCACCATGGGCATCCTGCTGGAGAAAAAGAACATCTATATTGATGACTCCTCTGGCCTGACGCCAACGGAAGTACGCTCGCGTGCACGCCGCATATTCCGTGAGAATAACGGCTTAAGCCTGATTATGATCGACTACCTGCAGCTAATGCGCGTACCGTCGCTTTCTGACAACCGTACGCTGGAGATCGCTGAGATTTCCCGCTCGCTAAAGGCGCTGGCAAAGGAGCTGAACGTGCCGGTGGTGGCGCTGTCGCAGCTTAACCGCTCGCTGGAACAGCGCGCCGATAAACGTCCGGTAAACTCCGATCTGCGTGAATCTGGCTCGATCGAGCAGGATGCCGACCTGATCATGTTTATCTATCGTGATGAGGTTTACCACGAGAACAGCGATCTGAAAGGGATCGCCGAGATCATTATCGGTAAACAGCGTAACGGTCCGATCGGGACGATACGTCTGACCTTTAATGGGCAATGGTCGCGTTTTGACAACTATGCCGGGCCGCAATACGACGACGAATAGCATGCACGTTTTGTGCATCTCTTTGGGTCATCAAAAAATTGTGTTGGACATTTGCCGCTTAATTGCGCTTATCTGTAACGATTTAAGCGCTAAGAGCGGCAAACCAAGATGGCACAGCTTGACGATTACGATCTGAAAATTCTGACCTTACTCCAGGCCAATGGGCGCTTAACCAATCAGGAACTGAGCGACCTGGTCGGCCTGTCCGCCTCGCAGTGTTCCCGCCGCCGCATCACCCTTGAGCAGGGAAATCTTATACTGGGCTACCATGCGCGCGTCTCACCTGACGCCGTTGGGCTGGGTATGATTGGCCTGATTGAGGTGCGCCTGATTAATCACACCTCCGATTATGTAGAGAGCTTTCACCACATGGTGGCAGAGCAGAGCGCTATTGTGGACGCTTATAAAACCACCGGTGATGCGGATTATCTCCTGAAGGTAGCCGTTAACAGCCTGGCTGAGCTAAGCGCATTAATCAGCGAGCTGGTGGCGGGGCATCGCAGCGTATCGCACGTTAAAACCTCTGTGGTGCTAAACCGGCTGAAAGAGAACGGTCTGACCATCGCCGCGCCCGCGCCGCTGCACCAAAAAAGTGCCTGACGCACAGTTAGAGTGCATTAAGCGGAGTTAAGCGCACAGTTTGTGCATAAATAGCGCTCAGGGTGCGCAGCTTAAGCGTCATCAGGCTAAACAGAGCAGGTAACGTGCGGTTAAATTATTTATTTAATCAGGCGGTTACTGGCAAAGCATCAATTTATGCCGCTAAAGCCTGCCGTTATGGTGCGATTCTTGCTGGCCGTTATCTTTTTCTTCGGTAAACAGCCCTATGGATAATATCGTTCAACCCGCCCGCGTTCCGCACACACTGCTGGAAGATGCGCTGGCGCTGCTGTTTGGCACGCTGATGGTATCGTTCGGTGTGGTCATGTTAAAGCAGGCTGGCGCACTGACCGGCAGCACGGCAGGCATCGCTTTCCTGATCAGCTATCTGACCTCTTTTTCCTTTGGCACGCTGTTTTTTGTTATTAACCTGCCGTTCTACTGGCTGGCGGTAAAGCGCATGGGGTGGGCATTTACCACCAAAACTTTCTGCGCCGTCGCGCTGGTTTCACTCTTTACCCGGCTGCATCCACTTTTCATTCATTTTGACGCGCTTAACCCGTTTTATGCGACAGTGTTCGGTAACATTATTATGGGCGTTGGGTTTATTGTGTTGTTTCGTCATAAGGCCAGCCTGGGCGGCATCAATATTCTTGCCCTGTGGTTGCAGGATCGGTTTGGCATTCGTGCCGGCAAGCTGCAAATGGCGGTAGACAGCTGCGTGGTTTTGGCCTCATTGTTTGTGGTTTCGCTGCCAATGCTGGCGGCGTCAATCGCTGGCGCGCTGATGCTGAACTTGATTATTGCGATGAACCATCGGCCCGGGCGTTATGAAGTTTGAGCTGATAAAAGAGACTATCACTAGGGAGATTTACCGTGTTTCAAAAAGTTGATGCCTACGCTGGCGATCCGATTCTTACGTTAATGGAGACCTTCAGGCAGGATCTGCGCCCGCATAAGGTTAACCTGAGTATTGGGCTCTTTTACAACGAGCAGGGCATTGTTCCGCAACTGCAGGCGGTAGCCGAAGCGGAAGCGCGTCTGAATGCTCAGCCGCAACAGGCATCACTCTACCTGCCGATGGATGGGCTGGCCAGCTATCGCCAGGCGATTGCACCGTTGCTGTTTGGCGCGCAGCACGCGGCGCTACAGGAAAAACGCATTGCAACGATTCAAACCGTGGGCGGTTCCGGCGCGCTGAAAGTGGGTGCGGATTTTCTGAAGCGCTATTTCCCGCAGTCGCAGGTTTGGGTCAGCGATCCGACATGGGAAAACCATGTGGCGATCTTCGCGGGTGCCGGTTTTGATGTGCATACCTATCCCTGGTATGACGCACAAACCAATGGCGTTAAGTTTGATGATTTTCTTGCCACGCTGAAGTCGCTTCCCGCTCAGAGCGTGGTGCTGCTGCATCCCTGCTGCCATAACCCGACCGGTGCCGATCTGACTAATGGGCAGTGGGATCGCGTTGTTGAAGTGCTACAGGCGCAGCAGCTGATCCCTTTCCTGGATATTGCCTATCAGGGCTTCGGGACCGGTATGGAAGAGGATGCCTATGCTATTCGCGCCATCGCCGCTGCGGGGATTTCGGCGCTGGTCAGCAACTCCTTCTCAAAAATCTTCTCGCTATACGGTGAACGCGTCGGCGGCCTGTCGGTGGTCTGTGCGGATACGGAAGAGGCGACGCGGGTTCAGGGACAGCTGAAGGCCACGGTGCGCCGCAACTACTCTTCACCACCAAACTTTGGCGCTCAGGTCGTGGCCTGTGTGTTGAATGACGAAGCGCTGAAGACCCACTGGCTGGCGGAAGTAGAAGCGATGCGTCTGCGTATTCTGGATATGCGCCAGGCGCTGGTAACGGCACTGAGCGCCGCGCTGCCCGGCAAAAACTTCGATTATCTGCTGAAGCAGCGCGGCATGTTCAGCTATACCGGACTGAGCGCTCAGCAGGTCGATCGTCTGCGTGAAGAATTTGGCATTTACCTGATCCACAGCGGACGCATGTGCGTAGCGGGCCTGAATCGTAACAATGTTCATCAGGTCGCAGAAGCTTTCGCGGCAGTGATGTAAGCGCAGTCGTTAAAGGCGGTGCCAGCCGCCTTTTACCATTATTCCATTGCCAGACTCCCCGTTTGCCCGGCCACCGGGAAATGTAGCCTCTTCAGTACAGCATCTTCCTCTTAAACGCGCGCAATAACGAAGCGGCCAAAGCGAACCGCAACGTCCAGGCCGTTAATAATTTTTATCTTTTGCAGGTTTACCTTTGCGCCACATGCTGCACACTTAACGGAGTCTTTTAAAAAGGAGTATGGCGTAATGTGGCACCAACAGACCCTGTCGCTGAGCGCGAAAGCGCGCGGCTTTCACCTGATTACCGATGAGATTATCGAACAATTGCCGGTAATGCGTGAAATCAATACTGGGCTATTGCATCTGCTGCTACAGCATACTTCCGCCTCACTAACGTTAAATGAGAATTGCGACCCCACAGTACGCAGCGATATGGAGCAGCATTTTATGCGGCAGGTGCCGGAAAATGCGCCTTACCAGCATGATTATGAGGGCGTGGATGATATGCCTGCGCACATTAAATCATCGCTGCTTGGCGTTTCGCTATTGCTGCCGGTTAACCGTGGGCGCCTGGTGTTAGGTACGTGGCAGGGCATCTGGCTGGGGGAACATCGCATACAGGGCGGTTCACGCCGCATTATCGCCACGCTGCAAGGAGAGTAAAAATGAATACGTCAGATCTGCTGTCATATTGTATGAGTAAAGCGGGCGCGGAACAGCGCGTCCACAGCGACTGGAAGGCAACGCAAATCCTGGCGGACGGCGTGTTATTTGCCATGGTGCATGAGCCAGAAGGGCGGCCGGCCGTCTCGCTAAAAACCTCTCCGGCGCTGGCCGATCTGCTGCGGCAGCAGCATGCCGACGTTTTTCCCAGTGCGCATTTGAA
Source organism: Pantoea sp. FN0307 (assembly GCF_050113815.1). Taxonomy (NCBI): domain Bacteria; kingdom Pseudomonadati; phylum Pseudomonadota; class Gammaproteobacteria; order Enterobacterales; family Erwiniaceae; genus Pantoea; species Pantoea sp. FN0307. Next base: position 45,496 of record NZ_JBNJSO010000002.1, read on the forward strand.
CAAATCTCACTGGAGCACGCTTTATCTGGATGGCGGTTTAAAAGATTCGCAGATTTACTATCTGGTGGATGCGTCGCTACAGCAGGCGCTGGCGACGAAAGCGGCGGGCAATCATTAAACTGTCGCTGCGGACTGGCCGCAGCGACAAGATTTTTAGGCGGCAGATTCCTGACGCAGCGTATCAATATCGATAACAAAGCGGTATTTCACATCGCTTTTCAGCATACGCTCATAGGCTTCGTTAATCTGGTTCATGGCGATCAGCTCAATATCGGAGGTGATATTGTGCTTGCCGCAGAAATCGAGCATCTCCTGCGTTTCAGCGATGCCGCCAATCAGCGAACCCGCCACGCTGCGACGTTTGAGAATCAGATCGAACACGTGCGGGGCCGGATGATCGTTTTCCGGTGCGCCAACCAGCGTCATATTACCATCGCGCTTCAGCAGGTTGATAAACGGATTAAGGTCGTGCTGCGCCGCAACGGTATTCAGAATAAAGTCGAAGCTGTTAGCGTGCTGCGCCATCTGCTGGGGATCTTTAGAAATCACTACCTCATCAGCGCCCAGACGCTTGCCGTCTTCGATTTTAGACGGTGAAGTGGTAAACAGCACCACATGCGCGCCCAGGGCATGTGCCAGCTTCACACCCATATGACCCAGACCGCCCAGGCCAACGATACCGACTTTTTTGCCCGGACCCACGTTCCAGTGGCGCAGCGGGGACCAGGTGGTAATGCCAGCGCACAGCAGCGGCGCTACGCCTGCCGGATCGAGGTTTTCCGGTACGCGCAGCACGAAATCTTCATGCACAACGAGGCTGGTGGAATAACCGCCGTAGGTGACTTCCTGCGTTTCGCGGTCCTGGCCGTTATAGGTAGGCACCATACCGTTTTCGCAATACTGTTCCAGACCTTCCTGGCAGCTGGGACAGGTACGGCAGGAGTCAACCATACAGCCCACGCCAACCAGATCGCCTACGCGATATTTTTGCGTATGAGCGCCTGTTGCGGTAACGCGGCCGACAATTTCATGACCCGGCACGACGGGGAAAATGGTGTTATGCCATTCATCGCGCGCCTGATGCAGGTCTGAATGGCAAACGCCGCAAAATAACACTTCAATTTGTACATCATGCGCGCGCAGTTCACGCGGCTTATAGTCAAAAGGCGCGAGTCTGGATTTCGCATCCTGGGCAGCATAAGCGTGCGTAATATTCATGGTGTCTCCTGTTATTGAAGCCGTTGTAAAGCTAAGGAAAAGCATTGCGCTCCGGTTAAACCGGGCGTTTCGCAGCACGTGCGATAAGAGCTAATAAGGATAACAGCGTGGAGAAGAGCAGCCAGACCTGAAAGTGTCTAAATCTTGCCTGATTCTGCATGAATGCCCAGGAAAGAGGCAAGGCGGGTGAAAAGCCCCTGAGGCAGAGCGCATCAGGGGCGGAGAACAGCCGTTTAGCGCTGTTCCAACAGCGGCTTCAGGAAGCGGGCGGTATGTGATTCTTCACATTTGGCGACGGTTTCCGGCGTACCGGCTACCAGAATCTGTCCGCCTCCGCTGCCGCCTTCCGGGCCAAGATCCACAATCCAGTCGGCGGTTTTCACCACGTCAAGGTTATGTTCAATCACCACGATGGTATTGCCCTGATCGCGCAACTGATGCAGCACCGTCAGCAAAAGCTGAATATCAGCAAAGTGCAGGCCGGTAGTCGGCTCATCAAGAATATAGAGCGTCTGGCCGGTGCCGCGTTTCGACAGCTCGCGCGCCAGCTTCACGCGTTGCGCCTCGCCGCCTGACAGCGTTGTCGCAGACTGACCCAGACGAATATAGGAGAGGCCCACATCCATCAGCGTTTGCAGCTTACGCGCCAGCGCAGGCACGGCATCAAAAAATTCACGTGCCTCTTCGATGGTCATATCCAGCACTTCGTGAATGTTTTTGCCTTTGTATTTAATCTCCAGCGTCTCGCGGTTATAGCGCTTGCCTTTACACTGATCGCACGGCACATAAATATCGGGCAGGAAGTGCATCTCTACGCGCAGCACGCCGTCGCCCTGACAGGCTTCGCAGCGTCCACCACGCACGTTGAAGCTGAAGCGGCCTGGATTATATCCGCGTGAACGCGACTCCGGCACGCCAGCAAACAGCTCACGAATCGGCGTAAAAATGCCGGTGTAGGTGGCCGGGTTAGAGCGCGGCGTACGACCAATTGGACTTTGATCGATATCGATAACCTTATCGAAGTTCTCCATGCCGGTAACTTCACGATAGGGCGCAGGCTCGGCAATGGTCGCTCCGTTCAGCTGACGCTGAGCGATAGGAAACAGCGTATCGTTGATCAGCGTGGATTTACCGGAGCCGGACACGCCAGTGATGCAGGTAAACAGCCCGACCGGCAACGTTAACGTCACATCTTTCAGGTTATTGCCACGCGCGCCGCTCAGCTTCAGCACTTTAGTGGGATCGGCCGGTACGCGCTGCTCCGGCACGGCAATCTTTCGCTTGCCGCTCAGATACTGACCGGTCAGCGAGGCTTCTACCTGCATAATCTCTTCGGCGGTGCCTTCCGCCACTATCTGACCACCATGCACGCCTGCGCCTGGACCGATATCGATGATATGGTCAGCGGCGCGGATGGCATCCTCATCGTGCTCGACCACAATCACCGTATTGCCAAGGTCGCGCAGATGAATCAGCGTGTCCAGCAGGCGTTCGTTATCACGCTGATGCAGACCGATAGAAGGCTCATCCAGCACATACATCACGCCAACCAGCCCTGCACCGATCTGACTGGCCAGACGAATACGCTGCGCCTCGCCGCCGGAGAGGGTCTCCGCCGAGCGCGACATAGAAAGATAGTTCAGGCCGACGTTAACCAGGAAGCTCAGGCGATCGCCAATCTCTTTCAGCACTTTTTCAGCAATTTTTGCCCGCTGACCGCTTAACTTCAGGTTGCGGAAGAAATCCATCGCATGGCCGATGCTCATATCAGAAATGGTCGGCAGCGTGGTGTTTTCTACATAAACGTGGCGCGCTTCGCGACGCAGACGCGTGCCTTCACAGGTGGCGCAGGCGCGGTTACTGATAAATTTCGCCAAATCTTCACGTACCGCGCTCGACTCCGTCTCTTTATAGCGACGCTCCATATTGTGCAGCACGCCTTCAAACGGATGACGGCGCACCGAAGTATCGCCACGATCGTTAATATATTTAAATTCGATGCTTTCTTTGCCGGAGCCATACAGGATCACCTGCTGCGCTTTCTCGTTCAGGGTATTGAACGGCGCTTCGACATCGAAATTCAGGTGTTCCGCCAGTGACCGGAGCATCTGGAAATAGTAAAAATTACGGCGATCCCAGCCGCGGATCGCACCGCCAGCCAGCGACAGCTCCGCATTTTGCACCACGCGATCCGGATCGAAATATTGCTGTACGCCGAGGCCGTCGCAGGTAGGGCATGCGCCCGCCGGATTGTTAAATGAGAACAGGCGTGGCTCCAGCTCGCTCATGCTGTAGCCGCAAACCGGACAGGCGAAGTTGGCAGAGAACAGCAGCTCTTCTGCATCGGGATCATCCATATCGGCCACGATTGCCGTACCGCCGGAAAGCTCCAGCGCGGTCTCAAACGATTCCGCCAGCCGCGTCGCCAGATCTTCACGTACCTTAAAGCGATCGATAACCACTTCAATGGTATGTTTCTTTTGCAGTTCCAGCTTTGGCGGATCGGAGAGATCGCACACTTCGCCGTCGATACGGGCGCGGATATAACCCTGCGTCGCCAGATTCTCCAGCGTTTTAGTGTGCTCGCCTTTACGATCTTTCACCACCGGCGCCAGCAGCATCAGGCGCGTGCCTTCCGGCTGCGCCAGCACGTTATCGACCATCTGGCTAACGGTTTGCGCCGCCAGCGTAACGTCATGATCGGGACAGCGCGGCTCGCCAACGCGTGCAAACAGCAGGCGCAGGTAGTCATGAATTTCGGTGATGGTGCCCACGGTGGATCGCGGGTTATGGGAGGTTGATTTCTGCTCGATCGAAATCGCTGGCGACAGCCCTTCGATATGATCGACATCCGGTTTTTCCATCAGCGAAAGAAACTGACGTGCGTAAGCGGAAAGCGATTCCACATAGCGGCGTTGACCCTCAGCATAGAGCGTATCGAACGCCAGTGAGGATTTACCGGAACCTGACAGGCCGGTGACAACGATCAGTTTGTCGCGAGGGATGATCAGGTTGATGTTTTTCAGGTTGTGGGTGCGAGCACCCCGGACTTCAATCTTATCCATTCACATTTCCCGGATTAGCGCAGACTCACCATGCCCGTAACGATACGGCAGGACTAAACAGGTCATTATGGCACAAAAAATAACTGAATGTATATCCAGTAGTCAGTTGCAACCCTGCAAAAAGATCTTCATTATTGGAAGCTTGCTCGGAAGTATGATCGGGCAGGCTAGCGTGATAGAATTTACCGTTTAGACTTAATGAATACTCATCGGGAGACGCGAACATGGCCAGCAGAGGCGTTAACAAAGTGATTCTTGTCGGGAATCTGGGTCAGGATCCGGAAGTGCGTTATATGCCTAATGGTGGAGCCGTAGCGAATATTACGCTGGCTACCTCCGAAAGCTGGCGTGACAAGCAGACCGGAGAGACCAAAGAGAAAACGGAATGGCACCGTGTCGTGCTGTTCGGCAAACTGGCGGAAGTGGCGGGCGAATACCTGCGTAAAGGTTCTCAGGTTTATATCGAAGGTGCTCTGCAAACGCGTAAATGGCAGGACCAGGGCGGCCAGGAACGTTATACCACAGAAGTGGTGGTTAACGTCGGCGGCACCATGCAGATGCTGGGCGGCCGTCAGGGCGGTGGTGCAGGCGCGCCGGCAGGCGGCGCTATGGGCGGCGGCAACAGCAACAACAATAATGGTTGGGGCCAGCCTCAGCAGCCGCAGGGCGGCAGCCAGTTCAGCGGCGGCGGTCAGGCACCTGCTCGTCCGCAGCAGCAGAGCGCACCGGCTAACAATGAACCGCCGATGGATTTCGACGACGACATTCCGTTCTGATCGGTTTGTTTCTGTGAAAATTCGGTGTTTTAAAGCCCTGCTACGGCAGGGTTTTTTTTGAGCTAATTTAGCAGGCGATTAATTTACATTCAGGTCAAGAACACCTCTGACAAGGATATGAGCGATCTTCCCGAGCTGCTGGCGCAGGACCTGCGTGCTAAAGGTTATAACGTAGTGAATTCTCCGGATAATGCTTATTACTGGATTCAGGCTAACGTACTGAAAGCCGATAAGATGGATCTGCGTGAAGCACAGGGTCTGTTAGGCAGCGGCTATGAAGGCGCGGTTGCAGGCGCGGCGCTGGGCAGCGGTATTACTGCTTATAACAGTAATTCAGGCGGTGCGGTGTTGGGTGCGGGTCTGGCGCTGGGCCTGGCCGGTATGGCAGCGGATGCGCTGGTGGAGGATATTAACTACACCATGGTTACCGATCTGCAGATTTCCGAGCGCAGTAAAGAGAATGTCACCACCGATAATATTGCCGCGCTGCGTCAGGGAACCTCTGGCGTTAAGCTGCAGTCCAGCAAAGCTGATGGCAATCGCATGAAATACCAAACCCGCGTGGTTTCCAATGCCAACAAGGTCAACCTTAAGTTTGAAGAGGCGAAACCGGTACTGGAAGCGCAGCTGGCGAAGTCCGTTGCGGCTATTCTGTAATGCAGCAGGGCGACCTCTGGTCGCCCTGTTTTGCTCTGTCAGCGGTTAACGATTTTCTTGATAGTGTTGTTCACAGCGCTCTTTTGCCTCCTGGCGTAAATCACGCAGGTCCGGCATGCTGTCGCCAGACCCATAACCCATCGTGCCGCTTGTAGCTTCTTGCTTCTCTTCCGCTACGGCAAACTCAAGTTTGCCATCCTGTTGCCAGTCATCGCTATCGCTCTGACGGATAAAGATAAGCGCATATTCCGGCGTCGATTCATCAGCGCCATAAATTTCATATTTATAGGCCGCAGCATCTTCATCGCCCAGTTCCAGCGTATCAATCAGTTGTAAGTCCGCCATCGGTGCCTCCTGTTAACTAAAAGCAAAGTATAGATAATTTATCGTTATCTGAAGGCAAGGAACCGGACTGAAGATCTATTGGCCTGCCGGGACCGTACGCTAAAGGTGTATAAACAGCATAAACAACAGGGCGGAAATCAAAATTGAGACCGGCAGCGTCAGCACCCAGGCGATCAGCAGATTGCGCAACGTCGCCATTTGCAGACCGGAGCGGTTAGCCGCCATGGTGCCTGCCACGCCGGACGACAGAACATGCGTGGTAGAGACCGGCAGACCAAAGGCGTCAGCGGCACCAATGGTGGCGACCGTGACCAGCTCTGCGCTGGCACCCTGTGCATAGCTCAGATGCGTTTTGCCGATCCGCTCGCCGACGGTAATCACAATGCGTCGCCAGCCCACCATGGTACCCAGGCCAAGCGCCAGCGCCACCACCACTTTTACCCAAAGTGGAATAAAGCGGGTCGCATTATCCAGCTCGCTTTTCATCGCGTTAAGGTTGTTCTGCATCTCTGCCGGGAACGGCGCTTTTGCCGCCTTTAGCTGCTTAATGCTTTCTGCTGCCAGATACATATCATTACGGGTATTGGCCACCAGCTGTGCCGGAATATTCTCCATCGAACCATACTGCTTGATCTGTCGGCCAATTTTATCCAGCAGCGCGCCCAGCGCTGGCGCAACCTGCGGATTGTTTTCGCCGCTGCGCATAAACTCCATCAGCACGTCACGCGGCACATACTGTGGCGGCAGCGTGTGCTCTGCTGTCAGCTGCTGACTGGTAATCTGCGCCAGTGCCGCCACGCGCGGGATCTGATCGGGCGGGACAGAGCGGTTAAGAGCATAGGCAATCGGCATTGCGCCCACCAGAATCAACATAATCAGTCCCATGCCTTTTTGTCCGTCGTTAGATCCATGGGCAAAGGAGACGCCGGTGCAGGTGAGGATCAACAACGCACGGATCCAGCCCGGCGGCGGCTGTGGTCCTTCTGGCGCGCTATAGAGCTGGCGATTGCGCAGCCATTTTTTCATCACCAGCAACAGCAGCGCAGCGCTGGCAAAGCCAACAAGCGGCGAAAACAGCAGCGCGTAAGCAACATTAAGCGCCTGATCCCAGTTAACGCCTTCCATGCCGCTACGCCCGTTATTGATAGCGTTCGCCACCCCGACGCCAATAATTGAGCCAATCAGCGTATGGGAAGAAGAGGAGGGCAAACCCAGATACCAGGTGCCGAGATTCCAGGTTATCGCAGAAAAGAGCAGGGCATAGATCATGGCGAAGCCATTACCGCTGCTGGCCTGTAGCATTAACTCCATGGGTAGCAATGAAATAATGCCGAAGGCCACCGCGCCGCTGGAAAGCAGCACGCCGCTGAAGTTACATAAGCCGGACCAGAGGATAGCCGCACCGGGCGGTAGTGAATGGGTATAAATCACCGTGGCTACCGCATTGGCGGTATCATGAAAGCCGTTAACAAACTCGAACGCCAGCGCAATCACCAGCGCCAGGCCTAACAGCACAAAAGGAAAGTAGCTGGTAACGACTTGCCCGGACTCTTCCACATCGGCAAACAGGTTCACCCCGGCAAAAACGAGTCCGGCGACGATCAGCACGATCACGGCCAGTGCGGTTTTTTTACTGTGTTTACTGCTCAGATCGGGACGCGCCGACGCAGGCGATGACGCGGCGTGCCAGGTTTGATTCTCGCTCATGACGGGCCTCGCTAAAGAAGTAATATCGCAGCTCTGGAGTGTTACTTGCGCGATATGACAGTGCGATGACCCTAACGGTAAAAAAGCCTCAATTACAGATAATGCCTGGCGACGCGCGATCAGGCGCTGCGCCATTTCAGCCGTGCCGGCAAGTAACGCTGCAGATTTTCCGGCGTTTCGCCTTCCATTAAGGCTGTGACGATTTCGAAGCAGTTCCACGCCAGCATTCGCTCATCCTGTACCACCGTATCGATTTTCACCGACAACGCATCATACAGATAGTGATCGTCAAAGCTGCACAGGCGGATCGGCTGATCCAGCAGGCCATGTTGGCTAAGATAGCGCAGCACGCCCTCTTGCAGACCGCAGGCGGCACAGAACAGCGCCTGCGGTACGCGGCCCAGACGCATATAAAGCTCGGCGAACATCTCATAACCGGAGCTGGCATGGTAATGACCGTGAATAACCCACTCCGGCTTTAACGCCATGCCAGCCCGCGCCAGCCCCTGACGGAAACCTTCCAGCCGATCGCGGGTTGGTGAAATGCGCGGCTGGCCACCGAAGAAATAGAATTCGTCAAAGCCTTCCCGGGCAACGCTTTCAACCAGGCTGGCAGTGGGTTCCACCGCCTCGGTGATCACCAGCGGCAGCGAAGATTCGCCCAGATGACGATCGAACAGCACCACCGGGATCTGCTGATTAATCTTCTGGTATTCCGCATCGTTCAGCATGCTGGATGCCACGATTAACCCATCGACCTGGCGCTGGATCAGGTTATTCACCGCCAGCGTTTCCTGACTGGCGTTCTCATCCGTACAGGCGATCAGCAGCTGTAGTCCGGCATCGCGGCACAGGGTTTCCAGCGCATGGGAAAAGGTGGCAAAGCCCTGATTGGTCATTTCCGGCACTACCAGACCCACGGTATGGCTGCGGGAAGAGTTTAATGCGCGGGCATGAATGCTGGGCTGATAATGTGCCTGGCGAGCAATATCCATTACCCGCTCGCGCGTCGCTTCCGACACGCGCAGTTCCTTGCCTCTTCCGCTGAGAACCAGGCTGGCGGTAGACTTGGAGACGCCCGCCAGCTGGGCGATATCTTTAATCGTGACGCGTTTTGGTTTATTCACTGTCGGCTACATCAGGGTGATTTGATGGCGGTTATACTATCACGCCCGCTTCCAGTCGCCAGTAATGCAGCCTGACATTCGTCTCGCCTTCCAGCCGCAACTGCGGCGTCACCGTGGGAAAATAGCGGCTGGACATCACCGCCTCACCATCGTTGATAAAAATCTCAATGCTGGAACGGTCGCAAAAAATATGCAGACGGGCAAGGCTGCCGTGCCAGTAACGATGCTCTTCAACGCCGCTACGCGGGTTGCGCCGCGACAGTTGTAGTTCTTCTCCATTCCAGCTCAAGCGGAGCGCATCAGCGAAATGCAGCGTTAGCGCGCCCTCTGGCTGCATCAGCAATTCGGCGCTGCTGATATCAAGCAGCTCCAGCTGTTGCGCTGCGCCCTGTAATGTCAGCGGTGAATGGCGCAGCTGCTGCAGCTCACGCGCCGGGCGTTGCCGCAGGCTGCCCTGTTCCAGCGTCAGCTCGCGTGGGCAGGTCATTTGATGGATCCAGCCGTAAGCGATGGTGGGCTGATAAAACTCATCGCCATCGGGAATGCCCATCCAGCCAAACAGCAGCCTTCTTCCGTCGCTGCTGGCGGTGGTTTGCGGAGCATAAAACTCAAAGCCAAGGTCGAGTTCATGGAAGTCGCCATGCGGGAAACGGGCGTGCTGATAATCCAGTTCACCAATAAAATAGCCGCTCTGAAAGGTATTGAGCCAGCGTTTCTGCTGAGGTGCCAGTCCCTGCGGGCAGGTAATCAGGATATCGCGCTCGCCCAGACGGAAGAGATCCGGGCACTCCCACATATAGCCAAAATCGCCCAGCCCATTAAGCTGGCTGCCGGCGATTTCGCCCAGCAGTTGCCAGCTATGCAGATCTTCACTGCGCAGCAGCAGCACTTTGCCTTCGCCTGCCAGGTTTTGCGCGCCCAGTACCATGTACCACTGCCCGTCGTCATGCCGCCACACTTTCGGGTCACGCACATGGCCGCTGTAACCCTCAGGCAGAGCCAGAACCGGGCCCAGCTTACGACAACTGCCGTCTTCTTCCAGCGTGGCCAGGCACTGCCAGGCGGTGCGGCCTTTCGCAAACTTGACGTTGCCGGTATAGATCAGCGTCAGCACGCCATCATTATCTACCGCAGAACCCGAGTAACAGCCGTGGCTTTCATACTCTTCTGACGGCACCAGCGCGATCGGCTCATGTTGCCAGTGGACCAAATCGGCGGAACGCCAGTGGCCCCAAAATTTTGCGCCGTGTGCGCAGGCCAGCGGATTCCATTGATAAAAAAGATGAAAATCGCCATCAAACTGAATAAAGCCGTTTGGGTCATTCAGCAGGCCCACCGATGGCGCCAGATGCCAGGCCGGGCGATGAGGATCCTGAGCGGCGCGGAGCTGTCCCTGCATCAGCGCCTTTACGGTTTGTTTCAGAAGTGCTGCCTCTTTCATGCGCTGGCCTCAACTTTATATTTCAGCATCAGGGAGAGCAGGAAGCCGATGCCAAAGGCGATCGCCATACCGATAATGTAGTTCACCAGCGAGCTGGCCTGCACAATGGCCATGCCCGGCAGCGCCGTCAGCCCAACCGCCGTCATATTAACGTGACTAATTACCACCCAGGCTCCTGCCGCCGCACCGCCAACGATACCGGCAATAAAGGGTTTCATATAACGCAGATTCACGCCGAAAATGGCCGCTTCAGTAATACCGAGCATGCCGGAAAAAGCGGAGGGCAGCACAATACTGCGTACCTTAACATCGCGGGTTTTAAACCAGACTGCCAGACAGGCGCCCGCCTGCGCCACATTGGCCATCGACCAGATCGGCAAAAGGAAGTTAACGCCGATTGAGGGATTGCCCAGCAGGCCCGCTTCAATGGCATGGAAGCTGTGATGTATACCGGTGACCACAATCACGGAATAGAGTCCGCCGAACAGCAACCCTGCCAGCCAGCCCGCATGAGCGATCAGCGTACTCAGTACCAGAGAAATGCCATCGCCCAGCGCCCGTCCCGCCGGACCAATGATCAGCATGGCGACAAAACCGGAAATGATTACCGTCAGGAACGGCGTCAGAATAATATCCAGCGCGTCCGGAATAACCCGACGCAGACGCTTCTCCAGCAGGCTCATAAACCAGACGGCCAGCAGCACCGGGAATACCGTGCCCTGATAGCCGATCATTGCCACATCCAGACCGAAAAAATCCATGGTTTTAAAACCGCCCGCCACGCCCCAGGCGTTGGTCAGCGCCGGATGGGTAAGAATCCCGCCCAGCGTTGCGCCAAGATAAGGGTTGCCGCCAAATTCGCGTGCGGCGGTAAAGCCAATCAGGATCGGTAGAATGATAAAGGCCGCCGAACTGAACATATCCAGCATGACAAACAGTGCGCTGTCAGGATTGACCCAGCCGTAGGTCTTCATCATGCCGAGCAGGCCCATCAGCACGCCCGATGCGACAATCGCCGGGATAATCGGCACAAAAATGTTCGACAGCAGTCGGGCGACGCGCTGCGCCGGATTCAGTTTTTGCGTTGCTGCCTGCGCCGTTTCGCCTTTGCTGGCTTCGCTGATGCCTGCCGCCTGAATAAAGGCGGCATAAACCTTGTTCACCACGCCGGTGCCGAAAATAATCTGCATTTGTCCAGCATTACGAAAGCAGCCCTTTACGCCATCCAGTTTATCGATAGCATCTTTATCTGCCTTAGCGTCATCCACCAGTACCAGACGCAGACGCGTAGCGCAGTGCGCGGCCGATGCAATATTTTCCCTGCCGCCCAATAGCGGTAAAAGCTGCTGCGCAACCTTATTAAAATCCATACTGCCCCCTGTCAGGTTATTTTTGTCTGGTGTCAGAACCAGGTTTCCATCTGCACGCCAATATTCCACTCGCCGCCGGAAGAGAAGCCGCTGCTGCCAAAGGCGTCGTCGCTGGCATAGTTATCCAGCGAGCTATCCCAGTTCATCCAGCTGGCGAAAAAACGAATTTCCGGTCGGGTAAAGAAGTCGCCGATATCGCCGACCTTGAACGTTGGTGCCAGCGTCAGCTTGTAAAAGCTACCGCTAACGCTCTGACGGTTTTTAAAGCCCTGCGGATCAAGATCCATATATTGATAGCTGCCCTCCCAGGCCAACGCGAAGTTCTGGTTAATTTCCTGGATAAAGCGGGCATTAAACGTCAGCCAGCGATAGTCATCGCCCCGCACATAGCGATCGCGACTTTGCTGAGCCAGTAGCGCCGGGGCGAAGCTCCAGGTGTTATTAATCGCGGTGGTGCCGTAGCTGGCCAGACGCCAGGTGTTGGCGTTTTGCGTCAGGTTGCCATCCGAACCAATGCCTTTTACCTCCGCGCCCAGACCGTGGCCGTACAGCAGAGCGCTTTTAGCCTGACCGGCGCGCAGCCCGTAAAAGCTGTCGTTGTGCAGCGCCGCCATGGCATGAAAACCAGTGTCACCGGCGTTGTCATTGCGAACGCCATTATTGACGCGCTCTTCGTTATCTTTGGCGCGCAGCCCGCTGAGCATAAACTGGAACGGTCCGACAAAGTTATTGGCGGTTACGATATAGTTTTGGATGGTGTTATCCACCGTTTCAATATCGCCAAAGTTGCGGCCGTAAAGAGAAAAGTTGCTGCGTACCCGATCGTTCCAGCGCACGTCATAAATTCCGCCGCCGGTTCCGGCAAGAAACACCACATCCGAGTCCAGCCAGTGAATATCAAAGTTATCGCGATCGAAGCGCTTGCCTGCCCATAGCGTGCTGTTATGGAACGCGCCGGTAAAGGTCGGCAGGCTGCCTAACTCAACGAAAGCCTGACGCAGATTCAGGCTGCTGGTATCTGCCGTCCAGTCGTTGTAGCTCTGCTGACCATCTGCCAGCATCGCTTTAAAGCGGGTTGTAGCACCGTTAGCCAGGCGGGTTTTATGTTCCAGGTTAAGTTCGACATAGGTGTTATTTTCATTGCCGAGTCTCCCTATCGCACCGCCGGTTTCGCCTGCTGGCGTCAGATAGGGACCGCTCTGCGTGCTGGTGGCCGCATCATTCATGATCAGGCCGGATCGTGCATAGCCGTGAAATTCAAACCCTTCGGCGATCTCTGGCGTTTGCGTCGGCGCGTCTGGCACGGCAGCAGTGGTCATTGGCGATGAAGAAGGCGATGGTACGGCAGCTGAAGACGCAGAAGCGGCGTGCACAGGGTTCGCTGCGGCTGGCGGCGCAGTGTTCGTCAAGGCTACCGGCTGAGACTTGTCACGCTGCTGTTCAATTCCGGCAACGCGCATTTCTGCCTGGCGGGCGCGTTTTTCCGCGTCGGCCGCGCGCTGCTCAGCCGCCTGTAGGCGAGCCTCCATAGCAGCAAGTCGGGCGGCAAGCTGATCTACGCTGGTATCGGCAAAGGCGAACGGCGTGGTGACCAGGGTAAAAGCAGCAACACCAGCCAAAGGGGTCAAGATGTTCAATTAGGCTATTCTCCAGAGGATTAACAACTTTGCTAAACCGGTTCGACAGGAGGATATTGAAATTGGATCTAGTAGATCAATAAAACTTGCTAACCCGGTTTAGTAATTGTGACCGGGCCAGCAATTTTCTGTTTTTAGTGGGGATCCTGATAAGGCAGGGCGGTCATTGCACCGCGTGCCGTTGTTGCCAGTGCGCCACAGCGTTGAGCGCTGGCGATCGCCTGCGGAAGCTCAACAGGTGAAAGGGGGTTAGGATCGCGGATCAGAGCGTCCAGCAGACCGGCAACAAACGCATCGCCTGCACCGGTAGTATCAACTACTTTAACCTGCGGGGCTGAATAGTGGCTCAGTTCGCCGTTCTGCCAGAGCGTCACGCCTGCCTTGCCCTGGGTAACCAACAGCAGAGCGGGACGATAATGCGCGCTGAAACGGGTAATGCCGTCATGCAGCTCGTTGCTGTCGGTGAGAAAATAAAGCTCTTCCAGTGAAAGCTTTATCACATCTGCTTTCAGCAGCGCCTGAGCGACAACGTCGCGCATTTCCTGTGGATCTGACCAGAGGTCTTCCCGTAGGTTAGGATCGAAACTCACCCAGCCGCCAGCCTGCTGGATACCATCGATGGCACTGAAAGCTGCGCTGCGTGATGGCTCGGCGCTGAGGGCAATCGAACAAAGATGCAGACCTTCGCCTTTCTGAAACACAGGGAGATCCGCCGGGGTCAAAAACAGATCGGCGCTCGGGCGTACCATAAAGGTAAAAGTGCGTTCGCCTTCTTCGTCCAGGCCGACCAGCACCGTTGAGGTGCGTTGGTCCGGCAGCGCACGCATATAACCGGTATCCACATTTTCCTGCTGAAGCGTTTTCCGCAGTAGCTGACCAAAGGGATCCTCTCCTGTGCAGCCAATAAAGGCGCTGTTTCCGCCCAGTCGGGCGATGCCGACCGCCACATTTGCCGGCGCGCCGCCAGGACAGACTATCAAACGCTGCTCGCCTTCCGGCAGCAGATCCACTACGGCGTCACCCAATACCCAGATACGTTTTGTCATCGCTTCCTCTTAGCTAATCATGCTAAACCGATTTAGCTAATCATGGCACATTTTTCAATGCGGGTGATAGCCCTGCGTAAACGAGCTTTAAAGGAAAAGAATTGCGGAGCGCCAGCCAGCACGGCCTGCATACGGGTAATTCTGGCTGCCTGCGCATCACCGGGCAGAGCTGTTGCGAATGATGCCTGCGGGAACAGGCGCGCGGCGGATAGCGCCCGGCACGCCGTATAAGTTACGTTTAAGGTTTTCGTGCGAAGGATCAATGAAAAGCTCAATAAAAAGTGAAAAACAGTGCTTTGCGCGCATGAACATATAAGAAATTTCTGACTATGGCCGATAAAGAGGGCACCGGTTTTATTCAGAGATCCCTTTAATGACCATCAAACGCTCTTCACTTATTATTCTGATCGCCTTACTGGCAATTTTTCTGTTCAGTTCCGTGACTAACGCTTTCCTGTTTGTGCGCAGCAATAACTCGCTCGACAGTGTGAACAAGGAAATCCGCGTGGTGTTGTCCATCATCGATCCTATCAACCACAGCCGTAACCTCCGTGTGCATCTGATGGAGTATATGAAGCAGCTGGAGAAAGGCGATATTGAGAGTGCCAACGCCAGAATGGCGGGTGTGGAAACGCTGGTGCAAAAAATGGATGATGCCTTTGCCGCCTATGTAAAAGCGCCGCGTCTGAAAGATGAAGATGTGCTGCTGGCTGAGTATCAGCGTGCCTGGCTGGCCTATAAGCAACAGGGAATCGAACCGCTGATCGCCGCAGCGCATAGCGGCGACCAGGCCGGATTCACCAGTCAGCTCACCCAGGTGGCTAAACTGGACCGCCAGTATGAAATTGCGCTGGATCAGGTGCTGGCGTTGCACGAAGCCTACGCGAAACAGCTCAACGCTACCGCTCAGCAGAACTTTAACTTCTCGGTGATCATGCTGGTGCTGTTTGCCGTGGTGTTTGTTTTCATTATTGGCCTGATCTATTTCCTGTTGAAAAAATACCTGCTTGATTCACTGCTGGCAGCGAAAGAGCAGTGCAGCAAAATTGCCGAGGGGCAGTTACAGCATACCGTACCGGTTAGCGCGACCTCACGCACTGAAATTTCTGAAGTGATGCGCTCTATTGAGCAGATGCGTCTGGCATTGATTCAGATCATTAGCCAGGTACGTGACTCTTGTCACTCCGTAGCCAACGCGTCGCAGGAAATTGCCGTTGGTAATATCGATCTCTCTTCGCGTACTGAGCAACAGGCGTCAGCGCTGACACAAACCGCAGCCAGCATGGAAGAGCTGAGTGCAACGGTAAAACAGAATACCGATAACGTTTATCAGGCAACGCGCCTGACGCAGGAAGCGGTAAAAGCGGCTCAAAGCGGTAACGAAGTCTCGAAAGCGGTGATCACTACCATGAGCGGCATCACACAGAGCTCACGGAAAATCGAAGAGATCACCACCGTGATTAACAGCATCGCCTTCCAAACCAACATTTTGGCATTGAACGCTGCGGTAGAAGCGGCGCGAGCCGGGGAGCAGGGACGGGGCTTCGCGGTAGTGGCCGGTGAAGTGCGCAATCTGGCAAGCCGTAGCGCCGCCGCCGCGCGCGAAATCGAAGAGTTGATTAAAGATTCCGTTACCAGTATCAGCCAGGGATCGCAGCAGGTGACCAAAACCGGCGAGGCGATCGCGAATATCATCGATTCCGTTACGCGCGTTAACGCACTGATGCAGGAGGTTTCTACCGCGTCCGACGAGCAGAGCCGTGGCATTATGCAGATTGAACAGGCGGTAACAGAGATGGATGGCGTGACGCAGCAAAACGCCGCGCTAGTGCAGGAATCTGCTTCTGCGGCTTCTTCACTGGAAGAACAGGTTAACTACCTGAAAAATACCGTTTCGGCGTTCCAGCTACCCGCGCATTAATCAGGCCAACAAGGGCGATAACGTTGCGTCGCCCTTTTCCAACTTGTTTCACAGAAATTGCTGGCAGAGCATAGCCATCTTTTGCGTTATTCACACGCAACTGCCATGCTCTGCTTTCTCTCTTTTTTCTCTCAGGAGTTTAGTGTGCAGGGTGTGCCGCAACAGTTTCCCAGTGAAAAGGATCGCGCCCAGTTTCTTCAGCTTAGCGAGCTGCCCGGCGTTGAACTTTATCAGGCGCATATATCACGCTATGCCTTTGAGCCTCATACCCATGAAGCGTTTGGGATCGGCGCGATTGATTTCGGCGCGGAGCGCTTTCGTTATCGCGGCGCCAGTCATATTGCGGCGGCGCAATCGCTGGTAATGATGAATCCGGACGAACTCCATACCGGCGAATCGCTGGGAGAAGAGGGCTGGCGTTACCGTATGATCTATATCGATCCTGAAACGCTGGAGACGCTGACGGGCGAGCGCGGCTGGTGGTTTACCGAGGTAGTAAAAGAGGAGCCTTTGATTGCTTGCCAGCTTTCGCAGGCGATAGCCGCATTGTGGCGGGCGCCTGATGCACTGACCGCTCACGGTCAGATGCTACAGATTGTGGATCTGTTCCGGCCTTACGCCCGTATTGCGGATAAAGCACCGCAGGAGAAAATGCACCGTTTTGATAAGGTGCGCGACTATTTGCGTGCCAGCTATGCCCAGTCGGTCACCCTGGCGGAACTGGCTGAACTGGTTTCGCTCAGTCCTTATCATTTTTTGCGTCAGTTTAAATATCACTTTCATGTTACGCCGCACCAGATGCTGATGGCCTTTCGTCTGTTTGAGGCCAAGCGCATGTTGGCGCAGGGTTACAGCGCCGCCGATGTTGCTCTTGGCGTGGGGTTAACCGATCAGGCGCATCTGACACGCGCGTTTGCTCATCGCTATGGCATAACCCCCGTTCGCTACCAGAAGCAGATAGCTGGCCGTTAAAAGCCGTCGACCAGCGCCAGTGATCCTCTCCTGCGCCGATCGCAATCTCCTACAATATTTTCCGCTCAACCTGCGTCACAATGGCCGCTCATATAATTGTTAATGAGACCGCTATGCTTGCAGGAGTACTTTTTGCGCTGGCCGCTGGCCTGCTATGGGGCCTGATTTTTGTTAGCCCGCTACTGGTGCCGGAATATCCCGCCACAATGCTTTCCGCCGGCCGCTATCTGGCCTTTGGAATGATCGCTCTGGCGTTAGCCTGGCACGACCGGCACCGTTTGAAACGGTTATCACGCGGCGACTGGGCAGAAGCTTTCCGTCTGACGCTGATAGGCAATCTTCTTTATTACAGCTGTCTCGCCGCCGCTATTCAGCGTACCGGCGCACCCGTATCAACCATGCTGATCGGAACACTGCCGGTAGTAATAACCATCACTTCAAACCTGTTATATGGTGGTCAGGAGGGGCGCTTAGCCTGGGGTAAGCTAATGCCTGCACTGCTACTGATCGTTGTCGGTTTAGTCTGCGTGAATGTGGCTGAGTTACGCGGCGCGGCGCAACACATTGAATGGGCCAGTTATCTGAGCGGTATTGCCCTGGCGGTTATGGCGGTGATCTGTTGGACCTGGTATCCGCTGCGCAACGCCCGTTGGCTACGCGCTAACCCCGATAAAAAACCGGGGACCTGGGCTACGGCACAGGGCGTGGCAACGCTGCCGCTGGCACTACTGGCCTGGCTGCTGGTAGCCCTGATGATGAACTGGACTATGCCAGGTTTTGCTCTGCCTTTCGGCCCCCGGCCAGAGGTCTTTATTCCTCTGATGCTGGCGATTGGGCTGTTTTGCTCATGGATTGGGGCGCTGTGCTGGAATGAAGCCTGTCAGCGTTTGCCGACGGTGCTGGTAGGGCCGCTTATCGTTTTCGAAACGCTGGCGGGGCTGGCCTATACTTTCATGCTGCGCCAGAGCTGGCCACCGCTGCTCACGCTAATGGGAATTGCCTGTTTAATTATTGGCGTATTGATTGCTATTCGCATTAAACCTGAGCCAATAGTCGCACCGTTGGATATTTCCCCATAATTTACTTAGAAAAAGCGTCCGGTTTAAATAGCTGACCAGGCGCTTTTAAGAAAACCCTCAACGGCTTTTCACCGTTTTTGTTTTGATTTGCGTTAAGTGGCAACGTTTACGTAAAAAAAGCCCGTCCGGGAAATAAAATTTTTGCTGAAAGGGAGCTAATATTGCAGTAGATAAAAATTGGCCCTGATATTAAGATAATACTTAACCTGATAACGGCGGTAACCTGGGTCATTTCTCAACTAACTATCTGATTGTCTTGCCATAAGTGCCCCCTCCTGCGCTATCGGATTTTTCGCTAAAACGTTTCAACCCAGACGCATAAATGTCAAAGTTTACTACTGTATCGCTAATGTGTTGCACATCACATTATGGTAAAAATCGCGATCCAAACATTGCTTGAGTTGCCCTCAACAAGCAGAGCGGTAAACAAAGATCCTCTTACAAAAATCATTAGAAACCTGAAAGTGAAAACGGTTAAGACCATCTTTTGAACGCATTGCAACGTGATAATCATTAACTGTGCTTAATGACTTTGCGGCGATCCTGCGATGAGTAGGGTACGGCAAGCAGATAAATCAGACCCCGATTTGCCATAAAAGGCATGGACAAACCGATACAGATTTATCTGGAAAGTATAAGGCAGATTGAAGCGAAATGGACCGTTACAGAGAAGACTATTAAAAGGGCTGAAGTGCTTCCCGGCCGCCTTTCCTGCATAAGTAAAGAAAGGTAAGCCGGGAAATACCTGAAATAAAGGGTTTTAATGTGAGTGTGATAAAAGAAAGCCTAAAAAACAATCGTGCCCAAACTGAAATAGTTCAGGAAAAAATGGTACGAATGGCTTGTTCTTAAAATTTTAATTAATTTCACACATCTTTGCTTATCAGATTTATCCTGAGCGTAGGCATTATTATTTAATCAGTGATTATCACACTGCCCGGAAGGATAGTGATAAACGCTACGGCTAATATCAAGCAGGCGGCAGCTACGGCGTGTACCTATCTCGAAAGTATCCTGTAAATAATTAACTGCTTGCCGCTTATCATTAGTCGTAAAGAAGTTTTTGACCACGCTTTGCAGCATCGCTTTATCAGAACTCAGAATTTGCAGTTCCCGGTTTAGTGCCTGCAGTCTCTCCTCTAACTCTTTGATTTTTCTACCTTCCTCGGAAGATAACCCAGCGTACTTCTTCTTCCAGCTATAAAAGGTCGCTTCAGAAATCCCCAAATCTTCACAGATATCTTTGACCTTAACGCCACACTCAGAAGCTTTAATCGCATTGGTGATTTGCTCTTCGGTGTATCGTGACTTTCTCATAAATGCTGTTACCTTTCTAATCAATTAATGGATGAGAAAAGCTGCAATAATAAATGGATCTAATCCCCTGGAATATTAAAGCAGCGTTTTAAAGTGCGCGATTTGAATGGCAAGCAATAAGTTAAGTTATCCTGTAGAAATATCATCATGGGATTTCTCTTATTTTATCTTTGGCTTAAACCCATACCTTTCTCAGCACCCAGTTTTGTTATAAATTCACTTCCCGTCAGGTGAACGATTTTGACAATGCTGGCACTCCACCGGAAACTTGCGTAACGGTAAATTTGTGCCAGGGTAGCTTTCAAAAAATAATTTTTATGAAATCGTTTACACAAAATTGAAAAGACCATTTTTTACCAGATAGCCTATGAGAAAAATCTCATGAAAAGGCAAGTAACCGTTATTTAGATAACCGGTAGTGGAATGTGGTTTTTAATCTTGTGCCGCCAGAGTTCACTGTGCGTAATTGTACGTTTAAAACACGGACGTCTTTTTCATATGTGAGAAGTGAGAAATACAAAGGATGCGTCGATGAAATACAGTGTGATGTCCAACGCCGCCTGGATGATATCTGAAAAATTTGTTTCCATATTTGGCGTAATTTTTGTCACGTCTTATGTAGCAAAATCTTTTGGACCCACGGTATTTGGTCAGATGTCTTTTTCAACATCGCTGTTCTCAGTGGTGCAAACTATTGCAATTTTTGGCACTGAAACCCTTCTGTTCAAGCGCATCAGTAAAAGCGCACAGAAAGGGATGCGTCTGATGACCATCGCCAAAAAGCTGCGTTTGGCTTTACTGTTGCTGCTTTCCTTGCCGCTTTTGGTTTGGATGTACTACCACATGCGCGAGAACTATCTCGCCTTTGCGTTGGCTTCGTTTGTAGCGGCGCTGTTTGTTACGCAGGATACCTTTAGCGTTTTTAACAATGCCCAGCTGGCGTCGCGCTTTAATACGATTGCCAACACCGTGGGCATGTTGCTGGGCTTTGCTATTAGCTTTAGCGTTGCCTGGCTAAAGTTGAGCCCGCTGTGGTTGACCTTGTCTATTGTCGCCGTCACGCTGGTACCATACATGATTAAACGGTATAGCTTTTATCAGCGTTACAGTGATGAAGAACCGCCGCCAGGTAAAAGCGGCAGTTATCTGCGTTACTTAATATATGCCGGACTGCCTTTAGCGATTTCGAGCATATTTATTTCAATTCAGATAAAAATGGCGCAATTCTTCCTGGTCAGCGTAGGGACTGCAAGGGATGTTGGGTTATTTAACGCAGCGAATATCATTTCTGCATCATGGATATTTATTCCTGCGGCAATTATTACCTCAAGCTTTACTGAAATATTCAGAGAGCAGTCAGAGAAGGCGTTAAAGCTGACTGCACGGTTGAATGGCTATGTCATGGTTATTTCACTATTGATGCTGCTTATCGTATCCCTTTACGGTGAGAAGATCATTATTACCCTGTATGGGGAAGATTACACACAATCAGGAAGTATCGTTACGTTGTTGTCATTAGCAACTTGCTTTTCGTCAATGGGGACGGTCGCATATCGTTATATGGTCAAAGAAGGAGGTTTTAATTATCTGTTGAAGAAAATTCTCTGTCTGATGTTAATCAGCATACCGCTGGCATGGTTATTAATTACCTGTTTTGGTTTGGTTGGCGCAGCCTGGAGCGTTTTAATCACAGAAATTCTGTCCCTGACCGTAATGAATTACTTCTTTAAGCATGGCGTCATTCGCAAGATCCACGTTTCCTCACTCAACTACAAAACTTACAAATGAGGTTAAAATGTCTAAGTTTAAAGATGAATTAAGAAGAAGCGTTCTTTATTTTGTTAAGAAAATGCCGTGGGCATATCAGGACCGCATTCACTATTTTCGTAAATTTAAAAGACTACCCAACATCCGTGAACCCAAGCTGTTTAATGAGAAGGTTCTGTATCGTAAGTTTGTCAACGGCGACTATGCCCGTTACGGCAAACTCTCCGATAAGTTCACGGTACGCGATTATATTGCTGAAGCGATTGGCGAAGAGTATTTGATCCCACTGGTGCATGAAACCAGCGATCCGACGACGCTGCTGAGCTTGCCTGGCCTGAAGAACACGGTGGTTAAGCCTAACCATGGTTCTAACATGGTAGAAATTTTGTTAGAAGAGCCTGATAGCCTGCAAAAGCAGCTGATCATTAATCGTTGCCAGGAATGGCTGCGTAAAGACTTTTCTGAAGAAGCGCGCGAAATTCATTACCGTTATATTAAGCCGCGCATTCTGGTTGAGCAGTATATCGGCGATGGGAAAAGTGCGCCGATCGATTATAAGTTCCACATGTTCAATAAAAAGGACGGTAATTTTGAATATGTGCTGCAGGTGATCTACAACCGCAGCAATCCGGCGTTGTCGATGAACTTTTACGTTAACAACCTAAAAGAAGCCTGGTACAAAATTCGCGATACGGGTCTTGACCTTAATGGAGTGATGCCGAAGCTGGAGCACGCATTAGCGTTAAGTAAAACCCTGGCGAAAGATTTCGATTATGTTCGTGTGGACTGGTATATCCATGAAGAGCAGGTGTGGTTTGGCGAATTAACCTTTACGCCAGGCGCAGGATTGGTTACCGGCCTCGACCGTGGACTGAATCGGATGATGGGTGAAATGTGGTTGCAGGATCATATCACGCAGCCAACGCCAGGCGCTTCGCCGGATGTGACCGACGTAACGCTGCCGGCGATACTAAAAAAAGTATAGTGGTGTTCGGCTGGGTGAATAATAAAAAAAGCGAGCCAGCAAGCTCGCTTTTTTTATCAGGCAATTAATCAGGGCATCGGCCATGCAGGTGGCGTCTGGCTCATGATATTAATAAATGCCTCTTTGGTGATGTTCAGGAAATTATTGAAATTTTCCATACTGAACGTCATCCCCAATAGACCAGCAACAAACCAGCAGGTCAGGCCCACGCCAATGCCGCTAAAAACAAAGGCCATTACCGGATGGCTTGTCTGACGACATTTTGTTTTAAAAGTGCTGGCGAAAAACATTAGTACGGCGCTCAGCAATTCCCAACGCATTACAACAAGGCTGGCGGTAAGCGTAGCCATAATATGCAACCCCTGTGTCTTATCAACCCTGACGCCTGGAAGGAAAAGACAGCGATAAAGATGTCAGGAAGTCTTTATCGGTCATAAACGTAGAGTACTAAAGTGTGACTTGGGTCACATTATAACACTAGATTTTAAAATTTGAACAAAATTTACACCGGCAAAAACGGCTGTTAGCCGTTTAAAAATTAATCGCAGACCAGCACAAAGCGGCGCTCCAGGATGAGTCCTAATCAGACACATTACCGACGAGCAAAAAGAATATAACTAATTGTTTTATCGGCGAATTACAGAGCGATCACCTGCTTTGAGATGAATCTGACCGTCCGTCTTATTGTACCGGGCATGGCATTCAGTCAGTCTTTTTCGAAGTTGCGGGCGCAACCGCTTCGCCCTTTTTATGCACGCCGCTAGCGCTGCGTCTGCCCCTATTATTCAGGACCTATTTATGACCAGGTTGCTTTCTGCTGCTGACATCGGTCTCAGGCATCGCCCACAGCCCAGCACATCGTTTCCCGGCCTCTGTTACGGAGGACGATGTGATTAAATCTCACCCTCACTTTTCTGAAACCGCTCCGGCGATCGCGCGTCCCACACTGCGCAAATCGCTGCAGCGTATTCATCTGATCATTATCGTTGTTTCCATGACGATTTCCTGCATCTCTTTGTCCACGCTTTCCCTGATTGCGTTACGTAACTATGCAGAAAATAACCTGGAGCTATTGGCCTCAACGCTGAGCTATACGGTGCAGTCGGCAGTAATAAAAGGCGACGGACAGATTATCCGCGAAGCGCTGGCGGAAATTGGCGGGCGTGGCTGTCTGGCCGACGGACGGGTGTATGACGGACAGGGGCGGTTATTAGCCAGCTGGCATGAGGCCTCGCATCAGAGCAAAAACGGCCTGGAACGCCTGATTGCGCGCTGGTTTTTTCCGCAGCCGATGAGTATACCGGTGATGCATGGTGGGGAAGAGATTGGAAAGATCTGGCTTATCGGTAACGCCAGTCAGGTTATCCAATATATCTATAAAACGCTTGCCTGGCTGGCTGCCAGCCTGCTGACCACGGCAACGCTGGCTTCACTGCTGTCGCGGCGGATGCATGCCGGGATTATACAGGCGCTCCAAAGTATTACCCTGGTAACCCAGGATGTACGGCAGCGTCGCGCTTTTGGTCGCCGGGTTCCTGCTGCTGAAATCGCTGAGCTACAGGCGCTCAGCCATGATTTTAATTGCCTGCTGGCGGAGCTGGACGAATGGCAAAGCCATATGAAGCGTGAACATGACTATCTGACGCATCAGGCCAGTCATGACAGCCTGACCGGCTTAATGAACCGTATCG
Organism: Pantoea sp. FN0307; assembly: GCF_050113815.1. Classification (NCBI taxonomy): domain Bacteria; kingdom Pseudomonadati; phylum Pseudomonadota; class Gammaproteobacteria; order Enterobacterales; family Erwiniaceae; genus Pantoea; species Pantoea sp. FN0307. The sequence continues at coordinate 69,617 of NZ_JBNJSO010000002.1, forward strand.
CATTTGAACAGGCGCTGACTCAGGCTTTTGCTGATAACGCGCAGCGACAAAGGCTGGCAGTGCTGTTTATTGATGGCGATCGCTTTAAGCAGATCAATGATACATGGGGACATGCGGCAGGCGATGCCATTATTACCGCCACCGCACAGCGGCTGCGCGCGCAGGTAAGAAAAACAGATATCGTGGCGCGCCTCGGCGGCGATGAATTTGCGGTTCTGTTGCGTAATATCACTGAGCCGGAGGAGATAGCCACGGTAGTCGAGCATCTGATGATCAGCATGGAAAGTCCGCTGCTTTTGCCGGACGGCGAGCCAATTATCTGGTCGGTGAGCATTGGCGCAGCGATGGGAAAAAATGCGCGATCCACAGAAGGGTTAATGGCTCAGGCAGATGCTGCTATGTATCACATCAAATCGCTGGGCGGCGGATGGTACTTATCGCCGCTGCTACAAAGCCATCCACAGGCTGAAATAGCCTGAAAGCGGCCCGGCAAACGCGCCGGGCCTGGCTTACGCTTTTAACCGCTGACCGGGCAGCAGATGCCGGTGGTACGCTGGGCGTAACTGCCAATAACATCGTTACGATTATAATTAACGGAACGCTGACGCAGCGCGCTTTGACGACGCATGCTGTGGCGATAGGCCGTGGGCGTTTGTGAAAACTGACGGCGGAATACGCGCGAAAAAGTTTGCTGCGAGTCAAAACCATACTGCATCGCAATATCAAATACCGGACGCTGGGTCAGAGTAAGAGCTTCCGCCGCCAGCGTCAGTCGACGCTCGCGAATATAGCTGCCCAACGTCTGTTTCGTTACGGTACGGAACATACGTTGCAGGTGCCATTTTGAGTAGCCTGCTTTGGCGGCGACTTCATCGATGGACAAGTTTTTATCTAAGTTCTGATCAATCCAGTCAGTCAGAGAATGAATAATGTCGTTATGCATCATGACTACGTCCTTCTGATGAGATTTTAAGCGTTGCGGGTTAATGGGGTGGGAGTATAATTCCTCAAGTTAACTTGAGGTAAAGCGCAAAATGAAAAAAAACAGTTCTCCCAAACCGGTACTGACGCCAGGCGAAGTGGCGAAACGTAGTGGGGTAGCGGTTTCCGCGCTGCATTTTTATGAGGCGAAAGGGCTGATCGCCAGCACGCGCAATGGTGGAAATCAACGGCGCTACAGCCGTGATGTGCTGCGCCGCGTGGCAATCATTAAAATTGCCCAGCGCATCGGCATTCCCCTGGCGACGGTTAGCGAAAGTCTGGCGCATATGCCGGTCGAAAAGCGTATTTCGCCTAAAGCCTGGGAAGAACTCACAGAGCAGTGGCGCGCCGAGCTAACGAAACGGATCGAGACCCTCACGCACCTGCGTGACGATCTTGACGGCTGCATCGGCTGCGGCTGTTTATCGATGCGCGACTGTCCGTTGCGCAACCCCGGCGACCGGCTGGCGGAGAAGGGCACCGGCGCGATCCTGCTCGATCCGCAGCGCGAAGAGGAGTAGCCGCTATACTGGAGGCTGGCGCTTAACCACAGGAATCGGCCATGATCGTTGTCCATCATCTCAACAACTCCCGTTCTCAGCGCATCCTCTGGCTACTGGAAGAGCTGGAGCTGCCCTATGAAATCCGGCGCTATCAGCGTCAGGCAAATATGCTGGCGCCGGAGGCGCTGAAACAGGTGCATCCGTTGGGGAAAGCGCCGGTTATCAGCGACGGCAATCGCGTAGTGGCTGAATCGGGCGCGATTCTGGAATATCTGGCGGACCGCTACGATGCCCAACAGCGGTTGACGCCGCAGAATGAAGAGGAAGCGTTGCAGAGTCGTTACTGGCTGCACTATGCGGAAGGGTCGCTGATGCCGCTGGTGGTTATGCGCCTGATCTTCAGCAGAATGGGCAAGCCGCCGGTGCCCTGGCTGTTGCGTCCCATCGGCGCAGCCTTCGGTAACGGCGTGCGTAAAGGCTTTATCGATAAGCAGCTGGCCACGCATCGTGAGTTTATCGAGCGACATCTGACTACCCATAGCTGGTTCGCTGGCGAACGGCTTACGCTGGCGGATTTTCAAATGAGCTTTCCTGTTCAGGGGCTGGCGGCGCGCGGCGGGTTGAATAATATGCCGGCAACGCAGGACTGGCTTGCTAACATTATGCGTCGTCCCGCCTGGCAGCGCGCCATTCAGCAGGGCGGCGAACTCGATCTGGCGGCGGAGTAGCCAGATAAAGAGGACGTAACGGCTCTTCCTTGCGAATTATCCTGGTTCAGGCGTAAACAGCAGTTGAAAATATGCCCGTAAAGGCAGGATAATCGTTTGCCTTTTTACAGGCCACTATTGCGGCCTAATTCGCGCGGCGAAGTAATCGTTTGCTTTTTTTACTGGCGTCTTCTGTTCATTTCACGCCAGCATCTATCCAGGGATATAAAAACGGTGCGTTCTGTCGCCGCGCAGGCTGTCATCCAAAAATAATGAGGTTTTTCATGTCGACTCCAACACAACCCGCGCGTCGCTCGCTTGATAGCTGGTTCCAAATTTCTGCGCGCGGCAGCAGCGTGCGTCAGGAGATCCTGGCGGGTTTAACCACCTTCCTGGCGATGGTCTATTCGGTGATCGTAGTACCGGGAATGCTGGGTAAGGCGGGCTTTCCGCCCGCTGCGGTGTTCGTTTCCACCTGTCTGGTGGCCAGTTTTGGTTCCATTATTATGGGGCTGTGGGCAAACCTGCCGATGGCAATCGGCTGCGCCATCTCACTGACCGCGTTTACCGCGTTTAGCCTGGTACTGGGGCAGCAAATCACCATTCCGGTGGCGCTGGGCGCTGTTTTCCTGATGGGCGTACTGTTTACCCTGATCTCCGCCACCGGCATTCGCGCCTGGATTTTGCGTAACCTGCCGATGGGCGTGGCGCATGGTACCGGCGTTGGTATTGGCCTGTTTTTACTGTTAATCGCTGCGGACGGCGTTGGCCTGGTGGTAAAAAATCCTGCTCCCGGTCTGCCGGTGGCGCTGGGGGATTTTACCTCTTTCCCGGTTATGATGAGCCTGCTGGGTCTGGCGGTGATTTTCGGTCTGGAAAAACGCCGTGTGCCGGGCGGCATCCTGCTGACAATCATTGCTATCTCTTTGATTGGTCTGGCGGTGGATCCGGCGGTCAGCTTTAAAGGGTTGTTTGCCATGCCCAGCCTGCGCGACGCAAATGGTCAGTCGCTGCTGTTCAGCCTGGATATTGGCGGCGCGTTGCAGGCGGCGGTACTGCCAAGCGTACTGGCGCTGGTGATGACGGCGGTATTTGATGCCACCGGCACGATCCGCGCCGTGGCCGGACAGGCTAACCTGCTGGATAAAGACGGGCAGATCATCAGCGGCGGCAAAGCGCTTACCACCGATTCGGTTAGCAGTATTTTTGCCGGCCTGGTCGGGGCATCACCGGCGGCGGTCTATATCGAATCGGCAGCCGGAACCGCAGCGGGCGGTAAAACCGGCCTGACGGCGATTGTAGTCGGTCTGCTGTTTTTGTTGATCCTGTTTATGTCGCCGCTGGCCTATCTGGTTCCGGCCTACGCCACCGCTCCCGCGCTGATGTATGTCGGGCTGTTGATGTTGAGCAACGTTGCGAAAATCGACTTTAATGATTTTGTCGATGCGATGTCCGGCCTGCTGACGGCAGTGTTTATCGTGCTGACCTGTAACATTGTTACCGGCATTATGCTGGGCTTCGGCGCGTTGGTGATTGGTCGTATATTTGCTGGCGAATGGCGTCGGCTGAATATTGGCACCGTGATTATCGCTATCGCTCTGGTGATCTTCTATGCCGGAGGTTGGGCGCTTTGATCGTTCAGGCGCGGCCGCAGTGCCGCGCTTTCCTTTATTTTTCCGTCACTTTCCTCTGATTTCTTTCATCTACAAAGAAATATCCTGAAGCGTAAACGATCGCACGCCATGTTTTTAACAGCTCGATCGTTTTGTTTTACACTGCTACGGGGTAACCCCAGGGTAATCGATTCACATATGCCTGTTGGAAGAGGCTATAAGGAAAGCATGGAAATCTTTTTTACTATTCTCATTATGACGCTGGTGGTGTCACTGTCCGGCGTTGCCGCCCGTATTATCCCGTTCCAGATCCCTCTGCCGCTGGTGCAAATCGCCGCCGGTGCGCTATTGGCATGGCCAACCTTTGGCCTGCATGTGGATTTCGATCCGGAACTGTTCCTGGTACTGTTTATTCCGCCGCTGCTGTTTGCCGACGGCTGGAAAACGCCGGTCAATGAGTTCCTGCATCATGGTCGGGAAATCATGGGACTGGCCTTAATGCTGGTACTGATTACGGTTGTGGGTATTGGCTATCTGATCTACTGGATGGTGCCAGGCATTCCGTTAGTGCCCGCCTTTGCGCTGGCAGCGGTGCTGTCGCCGACCGATGCCGTGGCCCTTTCCGGTATTGTTGGCGAAGGCCGTATTCCCAAGAAGATTATGTCGATACTACAGGGTGAAGCGCTAATGAATGACGCTTCCGGCCTGGTATCACTGAAATTTGCCGTCGCGGTGGCGATGGGAACCATGGTCTTTACCGTCTCCGGCGCGACGGTGGAATTTTTTAAAGTCGCGATCGGCGGTCTGCTGGCGGGCGCTGCGGTCTGCTGGATATTTGGTAAATCGCTGCGTCTGTTCAGCCGCCTGAGCGGTGACGATCCCGCAACACAAACCGTACTGCTGCTGCTGCTGCCGTTTGCCTCTTATCTGATTGCGGAGCATCTGGGCGTATCGGGTATTCTGGCGGCCGTGGCGGCCGGTATGATGATCACCCGTTCCGGTATTATGCGTCGTGCGCCGCTGGCGATGCGTCTGCGCGCCAACAGTGTCTGGCAGATGCTGGAATTTGTGTTTAACGGCATGGTGTTTTTGATGCTGGGCCTGCAGTTGCCGGGCATTCTGGAAACCTCCATTACCGAAGCCAATGCCGATCCTAACGTTGAGCTGTGGATGCTGTTTACCGACATCCTGCTGGTTTACGCCGCCTTGATGCTGGTGCGTTACGGCTGGCTGTGGGTCATGCAGCGCATCAGCAAGCGTTTCCTGAGCAAAAAACCCATGGAGTTCAGCAATTACAGTTCGCGTGAATTGCTGATCGCCTCCGTAGCGGGTGTTCGCGGTGCGATTACGCTGGCTGGCGTGCTGTCGATTCCGCTGTTTCTGCCTAACGGCGAGGCGTTTCCGGGGCGTTATGAACTGGTATTCCTCGCAACCGGCGTTATTCTGTTCTCGCTGTTCGTGGGCGTGATTGTTCTGCCATTACTGCTGCGCGGGATTGATGGCATCGACAAGTCCGTACATCGCCGTGAGCTACAGCAGGCGCGGGCGATCATGGCGGGCGTGGCGATTGACAGCCTGTATAAGATGGAAGAGCGGCTGGCGCATGACACGGAAGAGAATGTGGATAACGAGCTGCTTAAAGAGGTGAGCTCGCGCGTGATCGGTAATCTGCGTCGTCGTGCTGACGGGCAGGGCGATCTGGATAATGCCCATATCGCCGAAGAGCTGGAACGCCGCTTCCGACTTACTGCGCTGCGCGCCGAACGTGCCGAACTTTATCATCTGCGCGCCACGCAGCAGATCAGCAATGAAACCATGCAACAACTGTTGCGCGATCTCGATCTGCTGGAAGCGCTGCTGGTAGAGAAAGATCATTAAAAGCGGCAGGCGGGCACCTTTGCCCGCCTATACCCACAGGGTCGGCGCATCGCCCGGCCAGTATTCACGGCAGCAGTCAATCCACGCCTGCGCGCTGCGGGAAAGATAGCTGCCTTCTCGCCAGATCAATCCCAGCGTCCACGCCAGTTCCGATTCCAGCGGCAGCCACAGCAGCGATTGCTTATCCAGCCGCTGACAGATCGGCTCTGGTAAAATCGCCACTCCCATCCCCGCCTGCACCATCGACGCCAGAAAATCCCATTGTCCACTGCATACCGCGATCCGCGGCGTCAGGCCTTCACGCTGGAAAGCCTGCTTTAGCTGCCGGTTAAGCGAAAACTCTTCGTTAAAAATCAGCAGCGGGTGCCGGGTGACCTCCGCCAGCGAGACGCTGGTACGCTCCAGCCAGGGCGCGGCGTGCGGCACCAGCACGCACAGCGGATGGCGCATTAGCGTCAGCGTGTTGAGCGGTAGCTGTTCATCTATTGGCAGTGCGGTAAGCGCTAAATCCAGGCTGCCGGAGAGAACCGCTTCCTGCACCGTCAGCCCGCCGGACTCAACGATTTTTAACGTAATGCCGGGATAACGCTGGCGAAATGCAGAGACAGAACCGGCAATTTGCATACCGACCATAGGCGGCACGCCCAGCCGCAGCTCACCGATTTTCAGCTGATTGATATCGCCAATTTCCTGCTGCAGCTGTTTGAACTCCTGCAAAATCATCAGGCCGCGTTGATAAACCACCTGACCGCTGTCGGTCAGGTGTAGCCGACGGCCTTCACGCAGCAGCAGCTTGCAATTCAGTTCATCCTCCAGCTGACGCAACATTTTGCTGATGGTTGGCTGCGTCACGAATAGCGCTTCAGCCGCGCGGGTAAAGCTTTGCTGACGCACCACCTCAACAAAGTAGCGTAACGCCCGAACATCCATCAACTATTCCTTTTATGCATACTTTGGATAATTTTAATTCATTTTTTTCACCCTTTGCCAGCGCCGTATACTGACAGTCATCACAGAAACAGGGGGAGAAAATCAAAATGGCTCTGGCCTTAAGCCCGCAGAAAACGGGATGGTTGCAACGTTTGCAGGTGCCTGTACAGGTCGCTATTTATGTCGGCCTGTTTATCTGCGCGCAACAGCTGGTGAGTTGGCTGCATCTGCCGCTACCCGCCAATATTGTTGGTATGCTGCTGCTGCTGGCGCTGTTGGCGTTGCGCATCATGCCACTGAAATGGGTCAAGGCGGGCGGCAACTGGCTGCTGGCAGAGATGCTGCTGTTCTTTGTTCCGGCGGTAGTCGCGGTGGTCAACTATGGCGATCTGCTAAAAACTGAGGGCTGGCGTATCTGCGTAGTGATTGCGCTAAGCACCCTGATGGTGCTGGCGGCAACGGCGCTGGTGGTGGACAGAGTTTACCGGCTGGAGATCTGGCTGGCGCAACGTAAGCAGGCGCGCCATGAATAATCTCATTATTAGCCTGCTCTGTTTTATCGCCACGCTATGCATCTACTTTCTTAATAAACGACTCTACCGCCGCTGGCGCAAACTGCTGCTGATGCCGCTGGTGCTGACGCCGCTGCTGCTGGTGGGCATGCTGCTGGTGATGCATATCTCCTGGCAGAACTATATCAGCGAGAGCCGCTGGCTGCTGTGGTTACTTGGCCCGGCGACCCTGGCGTTTGCGGTGCCGGTCTATGAAAACCAGAGCATTATCCGCCAGCACTGGCTTTCGCTGTCGGTTGGCGTGGTCACCGCCACGCTGGTGGCCGTATGCAGTTCGGTCTGGCTGGCGCGTCTGCTGGCGCTGCCGGAAATTATCCAGCGCAGCCTGGCGATACGCTCCATCACTACCCCTTTTGCGCTGGCGGCGGCAAAGCAGGTAGGCGGACAGCCCGATCTGGTGGCGCTGTTTGTGGTGCTGACTGGCGTATTCGGTATGGCGGTCGGCGACGTACTATTTCTGCGGCTGGCGGTAAAACAGGGCATGGCCAAAGGTGCAGGTTTTGGTGCCGCATCACACGGTGCCGGTACCGCGCGCGCTTATGAACTGGGGCAGCAGGAAGGCGTGGTCTCCAGCCTGGTCATGATGCTCTCTGGCGTGGTAACGGTGATCATCGCGCCGCTAATTGGTCAACTGATGTGGGCCGCAGCCCGGTAGCAGGCGCCTTAACGGCGAGGCTAAATAAAAACAGGGCCCGTAGGCCCTGTTGTAAAGGATGATAAAGTTGGAGCGTGACGATCAGTGCGTCTTGCCCTGATCGATACCCAGCCCGGTTTGTGAACGAACAAACTGCGAGTGGAACAGCTGACGCTCCTGGGCGCCTTGCGCCGAATGGTCGGTGACAGAGAACAGCCAGGTGCCGATAAAGGCTGCCAGCATCGAGAACAGCGCCGGATACTCATACGGGAACACCGGAGATTCATGTCCCATCACCTGAACCCACACGGTAGGGCCGAGGATCATTAGTATCACCGCCGTCAGCAGACCCAGCCAGCCGCCCACCATCGCACCGCGCGTGGTTAGCCTCGACCAGTACATCGAAAGCAGGATAATCGGGAAGTTACAGCTGGCGGCGATAGAGAAGGCCAGCCCCACCATAAAGGCGATATTCTGTTTCTCAAACAAAATACCCAGGGCAATAGCCACTACACCCAGCACCAGCACGGTGATTTTCGATACGCGCAGCTCCTCGCGTTCGTTGGCCTGCCCCTTACGCCATACGCTGGCATAAAGGTCGTGCGAAACCGCAGAGGCGCCGGCCAGCGTCAGTCCGGCGACCACCGCCAGAATAGTGGCGAACGCCACCGCAGAAATAAAGCCGAGGAAGGTGCTGCCGCCGACCGCATTCGCCAGATGCACCGCTGCCATGTTGTTGCCGCCAATCAGCGCACCAGTGGCGTCTTTAAACATCGGATTTGCACCCACCAGCAGGATCGCGCCGAAACCGATAATAAAGGTCAGGAAATAGAAGTAGCCCATAAAGCCGGTGGCCCAGAACACGCTTTTACGCGCCTCGCGGGCATCGCTCACGGTAAAGAAGCGCATCAGGATATGGGGCAGCCCGGCGGTACCGAACATCAGTCCCAGCCCCAGCGACAGCGCTGAAATCGGATCGTTTACCAGCCCGCCGGGACGCATAATTGCCTGGCCGTTAGGGTGTACTGCCATCGCCTCGGTGAACAGCGTATTGAAGCTGAAGCCGACCGTTTTCATCACCATAATTGCCATAAACGACGCGCCGAACAGCAGCAGCACCGCTTTGATAATCTGCACCCAGGTGGTGGCCAGCATGCCGCCGAACAGCACATAGAGCACCATCAGAATGCCCACCAGCACCACGGCAACGTGATAATCCAGGCCAAACAGCAACTGGATCAGTTTGCCCGCGCCCACCATCTGGGCAATCAGGTACAGCGCCACCACCACCAGCGAACCGCAGGCGGAAAGCGTGCGGATCGGTTTCTGCTGTAAGCGGTAAGAGGCCACATCGGCAAAGGTATAGCGCCCGAGATTACGCAGCCGTTCGGCAATCAGAAACAGAATGATCGGCCAGCCGACCAGGAAGCCCAGCGAGTAGATCAAACCATCGTAGCCGGAGGTGTAGACCAGCGCGGAAATACCCAGAAACGAGGCGGCGGACATAAAGTCGCCGGCGATCGCCAGCCCATTCTGAAAACCGGTAATATTGCCGCCGGCGGTATAGTAGTCGCTGCGCGATCGGGTGCGTTTCGACGCCCACCAGGTGATCCCCAACGTACCGGCGACAAACACCAGAAACATGATAATCGCCTGGTAGTTCGTTCCCTGTTTTTGCACTGCGCCAGTCAGCGCGTCGGCAGCCAGCAGCGGCAGCGGAAACAGCAGAGCGAGCCCCGCCGTAAAGCGTTTTAGCCCGTTCATTATTTCACCTCATCAAGGATCTGTTTGGTCAGACGATCGAACTCGCCGTTGGCACGCCAGACATAAACGCCGGTGAGCAGAAAAGAGATAACAATCAGGCCGACGCCGATGGGAATACCGCGCGTGACGTTGGTGCCTTCATGCAGCGGGGTTCCCAGCCAGTCGGGCGCAAAGGCGATAAGCAGAATAAAGCCAACATACAGGATGAGCATGATAATGGTGAGAAGCAGCGCAAAACGCTGGCGCTTTTGCACCAGCAGTTTAAAGCGCGCACTCTTCTCTATTCGGGCATAGATAGCGTCGTTCATTACAGCGTCTCCAGAGGTAAGAAAAGCGCAAAGGATTTTTTATCGTGTTATGACGTCTGTTTTTTCCCGGCTGGCAGAACCCGCCGAGTCGCGTGCTGACTACGCCGGGCGGCCCTGAACCGCCCGCCGATTATGGCATGGTAATCCCCTGTTTTTCCTCGAGCAGTTTTTCCACCACGCCGGGATCGGCAAGCGTCGAGGTATCGCCCAGGTTGCTGGTATCGCCCGTGGCGATTTTGCGCAGAATACGTCGCATAATCTTGCCGGAGCGGGTTTTTGGCAGTGAATCAGTCCAGTGCAGAATGTCGGGCGTAGCGATCGGCCCAATCTCTTTACGCACCCAGTTGCGAACCTCCGCATAAAGCTCCGGCGTTGGTTCCTCACCGTGGTTCAGCGTGATATAGGCGTAAATCGCCTGTCCTTTAATTGAATGAGGAATACCCACCACGGCCGCTTCGGCGATTTTGGCATGGGATACCAGCGCCGATTCAATTTCAGCGGTGCCCAGACGATGCCCGGAAACATTCAGCACATCATCCACGCGACCGGTTATCCAGTAATAGCCATCTTCATCGCGTCGCGCGCCGTCGCCGCTGAAGTACATATTTTTAAAGGTGGAGAAGTAGGTTTGCTCGAAGCGTTCATGATCGCCGAACAGGGTGCGCGCCTGGCCCGGCCAGGAATCAACAATGACCAGGTTGCCCTCGCAGGCTCCCTCTTGTGAATGACCCTCGTTATCCACCAGCGCAGGCTGAACGCCAAAGAAAGGTCGGGTGGCCGATCCCGGTTTCAGCTCAGTAGCGCCGGGCAGGGGAGCGATCATAAAGCCGCCGGTCTCGGTCTGCCACCAGGTATCCACTATCGGGCAGCGGCTGTCGCCAATTTTTTTGTAATACCACTCCCAGGCTTCCGGGTTGATAGGTTCCCCCACCGATCCCATGATACGCAGCGAAGCGCGGCTGGTGCCGGCAATCGCCTTGTCGCCTTCCGCCATCAGAGCGCGGATCGCCGTTGGCGCGGTATAGAGTAGCGTTACCTTATGTTTATCAACCACTTCCGCCATGCGGCTTGGCTGCGGCCAGTTGGGCACGCCTTCAAACATCAGCGTCGTGGCGCCACAGGCCAGCGGACCGTAAAGCAGATAGCTGTGACCCGTGATCCAGCCAACGTCAGCGGTACACCAGTAAACATCGGTCGGATGATAATCAAACACATACTTAAAGGTCGTGGCGGCATAGACCAGATATCCGCCGGTGGTGTGCAGCACGCCTTTCGGCTTACCGGTAGAGCCGGAGGTATAAAGGATAAACAGCGGATCTTCAGCGTTCATCTCTTCCGGCTGATGATGGGCGCAGGCGCTGTTCATCAACTCATGCCACCAGCAGTCACGGCCGTTTTGCCAGTTAATTTCATTACCGGTGCGCTTCATCACCACCACATGATTAATGGTGGTAACGCCCGGATTTTTTAGCGCGTCATCAACATTTCTCTTTAAAGGAATGGTACGACCTGCACGCACACCCTCATCGGCAGTGATCACCAGTTTCGCGCTGGAGTCGATAATACGACCCGCCACCGCTTCTGGCGAAAAGCCACCGAAAATAACCGAATGCACCGCGCCGATGCGTGCGCAGGCCAGCATCGCGATCGCCGCTTCGGGCACCATCGGCATATAGATAGCAACGACGTCGCCTTTGTTAATATTCAGTTCTTTAAGAACGTTAGAGAAGCGGCAAACCTCGCGATGTAGATCGCGATAGGTCAGGGTTTTACTTTCTCTGGCGTCATCGCCTTCCCAGATAATTGCCGGATGATCGCCACGCTCATGCAGATGCCGGTCAAGGCAGTTGGCGGCCAAATTCAGCGTGCCGTCTTCGTACCAGCGAATGCTGATATTTCCGGGAGCAAAGGAGGTATTTTTAATTTTGCTATAGGGCTTAATCCAGTCCAGGATTTTGCCCTGTTCGGCCCAGAACGCGTCGGGGTCCTGCACCGATTGTTGGTACATTGCCTGGTACTGTTCCGCATTAATCAGGGTGTTTTCCGCAATATTGGCGGGAACGGGATGCTTAATTATTTGGCTCATGGCTGATCTCCTTGAAGTTGTTAATAATATGTCAATCAAAGGTTAATGACAGCGAGAGGCAGCGCTTTGTTTCCTTTTTGCGCGATAGATCACGGGAATAGTAAATGCGATGAAAAATGCAGGGTTTTTATTAGTCTGATGGCAAAACGATAACGCTTCATCTTCTGATTAAGTGTAGGTAATGACGCGCAGAATTGTTGAAAAAAACAGCAAACGGTATCGCTGCGTTAATGCATAGCTATGCTAAAAGCACGGCCTATATTACTTTTCATAACATAGAGTTAGTGTATCAATAACCTAAAGGCATTTATCTTGCCCTGGCACAATCAGACGAAACAGCGTGTCGGAAAGGTTGCTTTTCGCCCGTTGATAATGGTACTTATCAACGGCCCTTTTCCGGGCGATACCATCAATAACCCTCGATTTTACCGGACTTTGTCCCTTTCCCTTATATGTGTCAGCGTCCGCGCTTCCCAGGCGAAATCAGGGTTTGTTAAGGAAATGAAACACTATGAAAGGTTTTAAAATCAGCCTTGCCTGGCAAATACTGATTGCATTGGTGCTGGGTGTCATCGTTGGTGCGATTTTGCATAACCAGCCTGAGGATCGTGAATGGTTAATCACCAATATCCTCTCGCCCGCCGGTGATATCTTTATTCATCTGATCAAGATGATTGTTGTGCCTATTGTTATCTCTACCTTAGTGGTGGGTATTGCTGGTGTAGGCGACGCAAAGAAGCTTGGACGCATCGGCGTCAAAACGATTGTCTACTTTGAAGTGATTACCACCATTGCCATCGTGGTAGGGATTACCCTGGCGAACGTGTTTCAGCCTGGCACCGGCATTGATATGTCGACGCTGGCAACGGTGGATATCTCTAAATATGAAGCCACTACCGAACAGGTACAGAGTGGAGCGCACAGCCTTGTTGTCACCATTCTGTCGCTGATCCCACAGAATATTTTCGCTGCGATCGCCAAAGGCGATATGCTGCCGATTATCTTCTTCTCGGTGCTGTTTGGTCTGGGCCTTTCATCGCTGCCGTCCGAGCATCGCGATCCGCTGGTGAAAGTGTTCCGTTCGGTTTCGGAGACCATGTTCAAAGTCACGCATATGATCATGCGCTATGCGCCGATTGGCGTGTTTGCGCTGATTGCCGTGACCATTGCTAACTTTGGTTTCTCCTCGCTCTGGCCGCTGGCGAAGCTGGTGCTGCTGGTATACGCCGCTATCCTGTTTTTCGCCTTCGTGGTGCTGGGCACGGTGGCGCGTATGTGTAAGCTGAAAATCACCACGCTGATGCGTATCCTGAAGGATGAGCTGATCCTCTCTTACTCAACCTCCAGCTCGGAAACGGTGCTGCCGCGTATTATGGAGAAGATGGAAGCCTACGGCGCGCCGAAAGCCATTACCAGCTTTGTGGTGCCAACCGGTTACTCCTTCAATCTGGACGGCTCTACTCTGTATCAGAGCATTGCGGCGATTTTTATCGCTCAGCTCTACGGAATTGAGCTTTCGCTGATGGATGAGATCGTGCTGGTGCTGACGCTGATGGTGACCTCAAAAGGCATCGCTGGCGTACCGGGCGTCTCGTTTGTGGTGCTGCTGGCGACGCTGGGTAGCGTTGGCATCCCGCTGGAAGGGCTGGCGTTTATCGCTGGCGTCGATCGCATCATGGATATGGCGCGTACCGCGCTGAACGTAGTGGGCAATGCGCTGGCGGTACTGGTTATCGCCAAGTGGGAAGATCAGTTTGATAACGCCCAGGCGAAAGAATACGAACAGCAACTGCGGCTACAAACCGCACGTTAACAGGCTGTTAGCCTCAACGCCGCCCTGGTATCATGCCCGGGCGGCGTTTTTTTTCGCCCGCAGCAAACCGTTCCACTGCGTACAGTTTCATTCTGATAACGAGTTGCTCATTATAGAGCGTCTAAACCGGTTTGCTGCATGAGCGTATACAAGGGAGTTGCTATGAGTCTCGATCTGTCACGTATGATCACCGAAAGCCGCAATCCGGCCAGTGAAAACATTGATGAACTGGCAACGGAGGCGATGCTGCGCGTTATTAATAATGAAGATAAAAAGGTGGCGCTGGCCGTCGAGGCGATCGTGCCGCAGATAGCGCAGGCGGTAGACGCCATCACCGCCGCCTTTCAGCGTGGAGGCCGCCTGATTTATAGCGGCGCAGGTACCTCAGGACGCCTGGGTATTCTGGATGCAAGTGAATGCCCGCCAACCTTTGGTACCCCGCATGAGCAGGTCATTGGGCTGATTGCAGGTGGACATCGGGCCATTTTACAGGCGGTGGAAAACGCGGAAGATAATGCAGATATGGGCGCGGCGGATTTACAGTCCATTCAGTTTAGCGAACAGGATGTGCTGGTTGGCATTGCCGCCAGCGGGCGTACACCCTATGTGCTGGGTGCGCTGGATTACGCTAAACGTCAGGGGGCCGTTACCGTGGCGCTGACCTGTAACCCTGACAGTGAGATGGCACGCGTGGCGCAGATTGCCTTAACGCCGGTTGTCGGGCCGGAAGTGGTAACCGGCTCATCACGCATGAAGGCCGGAACCGCACAAAAGCTGGTGCTGAATATGCTGACCACCGGCGCGATGATCCGCAGCGGAAAGGTCTTTGGTAATCTGATGGTGGATGTGGAAGCCACTAATCAGAAGCTGGTGCAGCGTCAGATTAATATTGTCCGGCAGGCGACCGCCTGTAGCGCTGAGGCGGCGCAGGCGGCACTGGCAGACTGTAACGGCCATTGTAAAACCGCCATCCTGATGGTGCTGGGCCAGCTTTCAGCGGCAGAAGCTACCCACCTGCTGGCGCAGAATCAGGGCTTTATTCGTCAGGCGCTGCAACAGGCGCTTGCGCAAAACCTGTAATTTCTCACGGGCAGCTAACGCACAGGGCTTCACAGGTTAGCTGCTTCATCCTGCTTTTTTATCCCTTTTATCACGCGATTTCTCTTACCCTAAATAAAATCTTATAGATGGAATTAACCCCACTCTGCGCTGCTTTTTTCAGCAAGCGCCTGCCGTCACGCTTAAAACGGGGCTGATATCGGCGGGCAGCGTTTTTTTTCCGCTAAAGATCCGCCTGTCAGATGCCGAAACTATAAAAAAACATAATCTATTCACTGTATCTGACTTTGTCCCCATTCAAGGAATTGATTTCATGCGTAACAACCAGCCCGTCACTCATCAGGAGTTTGCGTTTAGCGATGACGCAACGCTGATGTCCACCACCGACCTTAACAGCCACATAACCTATGCCAACGATGCGTTTATTGATGTCAGCGGCTTTACGCCGGAAGAGATCAATGGTCAGCCGCATAACATGGTGCGGCATCCTGATATGCCGCCTGAAGCCTTTGCCGATATGTGGGCCACGCTGAAGCAGGGGCTGCCCTGGTCTGCGCTGGTAAAAAATCGCCGTAAAAACGGCGATCACTATTGGGTACGGGCCAATGCTATTCCGGTGATGCGCAATGATGCCGTGCATGGCTATATGTCGGTGCGTACTAAACCCTCAGCGGCGGAAATAAAGGAGGCGGAAACGCTGTACGGCGATTTTCGTAGCGGAAATCATAAGGGTCGTAAACTGCATCAGGGACTGCTGGTCTACCGTGGCTGGCGACGCTGGCGTTCAATGTTCAAGACCATGCCGCTGCGTTGGCGTATTCGTTCTGCGCTGCTGGCGCTGCTGCCGTTAACTATCGCTGGCGTCTGGGGGCTGGGCGTGACGGCAGGCGCGCTGGGGATATTCAGCATCGGCATGGCTTTGCTGCTGTTCCTTGCCAGCGCCTGGCTGGAGCAGCAGATTTCCCGCCCCTTGGAGCGGGTCTGTCAGCAGGCGCTCAACGTTGCCACCGGCAACAGCCATAAAGTTGATTTGATGAATCGGGTCGATGAGATCGGCACCACGCTGCGTGCTATCGGTCAGCTTGGTCTGATGTTTCGCTGGCTGGTTGATGACGTGAGCGGGCAGGCGATCAATGTCATGAGCGCCAGCGATGCGATGGCGCGCAGCAATGATGAGCTAAGCCAGCGCACCGAACAGGCGGCAGCTAACGTCCAGCAAACCGCTGCCACCATGAACCAGATGACCTCCACGGTAAAAAGCAATAAAGAGAGCGCGGCAGAGGTAAACCAGCTTTCTATTACCACCAGTCAGGCGGCAGAAAAGGGCGGCGAGTCGATGCGTGAAATGGTAAACACCATGAGCGAAATCGCGGAAAGCGCGAAAAAAATCGCCAGTATTATCAGCGTTATCGATAGCATCGCCTTCCAGACCAATATTCTGGCATTGAATGCGGCGGTTGAGGCGGCGCGCGCTGGCGAGCAGGGCAAAGGGTTTGCGGTGGTGGCCGGTGAAGTGCGGAATCTGGCAAGCCGTAGCGCCAAAGCCGCCAGTGAAATCAAAACGCTGGTAGCAGCCAGCGTGAAACGGGTGGAAACCGGTACCGGGCAGGTCAATCAAACCGGCAGCACTATGCAGGAAATTGTTGCGCGGGTGCAGGATGTTTCAACGCTGATTGGTCAGATTAGCGCCGCCACGGCGGAGCAGGCCACGGCCCTGAGTGAGGTAAGCCAGGCGGTAGAAAATCTGGACGATATTACGCATCAAAACGCGGCGCGTGTACTGGAAGGTGCGGAGGCATCAGGTCGCATGACGCGCCAGGCTACGCGGCTGGTCGAAGCGATCAGCGTTTTTCGCTAACGCGCTCGCCGGGCGATAAGCCCGGCGATTCATGTTTTCCCATGATTAATCTCTGCATGCGCCCGCGTTGCGGATATTTGCTATCGAATCTCTGACAGCTTCAACTACAGTTAAGCTTTGCGCCGCTGCGTCTGGGCGAAACAACACAGAGAGGAAACCATGAGTCAGTTTTTCATGAACGAAAAAAGCGAACTGGTGAACGAAGCGATCGAAGGTGCGTTAATCACCACGCCTTTCCATAACCTGAGCCGACTGGCTGCCGGAGAAGGTATTCGTGTAGTGGTGCGCAACGACTGGGATAAGCGCAAGGTGGCGCTGATTTCCGGCGGTGGCTCCGGTCATGAACCTGCGCACGTAGGCTTTGTGGGAAAAGGCATGCTGACCGCCGCCGTATGCGGCGATGTTTTCGCCTCGCCCAGCGTCGATGCAGTGCTTAGCGCGATTATTAATGTTACCGGCGAAGCGGGCTGCTTGCTGATCGTAAAAAACTATACCGGTGACCGCCTGAATTTTGGTCTGGCGGCAGAAAAAGCGCGGGCGCTGGGTTACAAAGTTGAGCTGGCGATCGTTAAAGACGACATTGCGCTGCCGGACAATCCACAGCCGCGCGGCCTGGCCGGAACCGTATTGATTCATAAGCTGGCCGGTTACTACGCTGAACAGGGCGCTTCGCTGGAAGAGGTCACACAGCGCGCTCAACAGGCTATCGCGGATACCGCCAGCATAGGGCTGGCGTTTGCCACCTGCCATATTCCCGGCGAGCCGCAGGACAACCGCGTAGCGGAAGGGGAAAGCGAACTGGGCATGGGTATTCATGGCGAACCGGGTGTAACAACGCTAAAAACGCAGAACAGTCGTGAAATAGTGCAGATCATGATGGAAAAACTGGCAGAAAAGGTGCCGAACGAGAAACAGGCGCTGCTGCTGATCAACAACCTCGGCGGTTTCTCAATGCTGGAGTCAGGCGTACTGGCGCGGGAAGCGCTACGGTCACCGCTGGCAAACCGGCTGAGTCACCTGGTTGGTCCGGCGACGCTGGTCAGCTCGCTGGATATGAAGGGTTTTTCCCTGACCACGCTGTTGCTGGATCAGGAACGGCTGCGCGCGCTGCAGGCACCGGTAGAAGCCAGCGGCTGGCAGCCGCTGCAACAGCTAGCTACGCCGTCAACAGTAAAGGGCGAAGAGATTAAACGTCCGCCGCAGGCACAGCCCTCTGCAAACGCCGCCGTACAGCGCGTGGTGGACAACGTGTGTCAAACGCTGGTGGATCTCGAAAGCGAGCTGAATAAGCTGGATGCCAAAGTAGGCGATGGCGACACCGGTTCTACCTTCGCGGCAGGCGCACGTAAAATCCTGCAGGCCAGCCAGCAACAGGCGTTACCTTTTAATGAACCTGCACGTTTGCTGACGCTGGTGGGTGAACAGCTGGCGGTGGTGATGGGCGGTTCCAGCGGCGTGCTGATGTCGATTATGTTCACTGCTGCCGGACAGCAGCTGGAAGAGGGCCAACCTTTGCCGCAGGCGCTGATGGCCGGACTGGAGCGTATGAAACACTACGGTGGTGCCCGCATTGGCGATCGCACGTTAATTGATGCGCTGGAACCGGCGTTACAGGCGCTGGTGGAAGGCAAAGGGCTGAGCGAGGCCGCCACTGCCGCGCGTCAGGGCGCAGAATCAACGGCCAGCATGAGCGCGGCGAAAGCCGGGCGCTCTTCCTATCTGAACCAGGAGAGTTTGAACGGCGTTAAAGACCCAGGCGCATACGCCGTTGAGCGCGTGTTCGCTGCGCTTAATTAATGCTGCGTGGTTCGCTGCGCTCAGCCAGGCGTGCCGCCAGTTGAGTAACATACTGGCGCTGCGGCGTAACCCGTAGCGCCAGATTGATATTTTCCATGACCCCGGTGATTTCTGCCATTTCGGCGCTGAGCTTGCCGTTTTCGTACAGTCAGCGATAGCGCTGAGCACGCAATCACTCCGTGAGTTTTGCCGCTATGGTTTCGCCTGCGATAATGCGCTCAAAGCTACGCAACCGTTTGTAAATGGACATCAGGGAGACCAGCGTTGACCAGGAGGCGATCAGATACTGAAAAGAGGCGCGCACCTGATCGAAAACATTGGTGATTTGCTGCAGCAAACCCAACGTCAGGGTGCCAGCAATAATCGCCGGAAACAGAATAAACACGCCAAAAACATTATCAACCTGCAGGTAAAGAATGCGGATAACGTTGAAATAAAGATAATGAAACCACAGGCGAAAATAGTTATAGCGCACCCGGCTAAACAGCTGTTTTACCGTGGGTGGGGCGGCACGTTGAGGATCGTCCTCGCCATAAACCAGCTCTTTACGCCAGGCGGCTTCCACCCGTTGATTACGAAATTCCAGACCCGGCAGCTTGATTCCTACCAGCGCCAGCAGTGCGGTGCCAAACAGCGACCACATCAACGCCGCTACCACCAGTCCGTAGGGCATTGCACCCAGCAGCGGAACGCTTTTGACATGCGTCGACAGAGTGACCAGCACCGGTAAAAATGCTACCAGCGTCATAATGGCCTGAATCAGGCCCACGCCCCAGGATTCCAGCGTGCCGGAAAAGCGCATGGTGTCATCCTGTACACGCTGTGCGGCCCCCTCAACGTGACGCAGCTGCGACCAGTGCGCCATATAGCGGTTGTTCATCGCCGTGCGCCAGCGAAATACCCAGTGGCTGATAAAAAAAGCGTTAAGCACGCCGATGACCACCGCTATCAGTGCAATGCTAAGGAAAGCGCCAATTTGCTGATAAAAAGCCGCGAGCGATACCGAGCCCGCCTTGCTCAGAGCGCGTTGAATTAAATCGTAAAACGGGCCGTACCAGGCGTTAATCGCCACGCCAACCTGCACATCAAACCAGGTCATAAACAGAATCAGCGCTGAACCCAGCACTGACCAGCGCTGCCATGGATGAGGGCTAAAAATAAACCAGCCTGCGGCAAACAGCGCTGCTGTCAGGGCAAAATAGAGATAAAACCACAGCTCGCCGGGCTGAACAAAGCGCCAGGCGTTATCCGGCAGCGGCTGACTGGCATAAGCAGTGAACGTCGCCAGATGAAATACCAGCTGACTGGCCTCGGTAAACCAGAACACGATCGCTATCAGACTGAACAGCGTCGCGGTGCTGAAAAACAGCACAGGTCGGGGGAAAAAACAGCTAAACATAAGCACTCCATAGTCAGGATGGCTCTGTTATAGCCTGTGCGATGTTAATCGTCTGTGGAGGGTTGTGACCAGCCGTTACAGAGAGCTTTTGCTGAGCGCGGCGGCGCAAGAGAGATGTCAGCTTAATGTTAAAAAAATTGTGGTGTTTTGTTTTTTGAAGCTAAAGATTTTACAAAATAACTGTTACAATGCGCGCCTTTGTTACCGGTAACAAAATATTTACTGCCGGAAAAACCCTTCAGTTACTGATAATTACAATAACGATCAGGATCAACAGTTGCGCCGTTAGCAACGAGCGCTAAGGCAATGTCATGTCGCAAAACAAAACAAGCACTTCAAGGCGGGATTTTCTCCTGAAAACCATCACCCTGGCACCTGCCGTGGCGATGGGCACCACCGGGATCGCATCATTTGGACTCAGCCACAGCGCGCAGGCCACCGATAGCGCGTCGCCGGCCGGGCCGCAAACCGCTCGTGATTATCAGCCCGTCTGGTTTTCTGCCGAGGAGTTTGCCTTTATTAAGGCGGCGGTCGCCCGGTTAATTCCGGCTGACGAACGTGGCCCCGGCGCGCTGGAAGCTGGCGTTCCGGAATTCATTGATCGGCAGATGAACACGCCATACGCCACCGGCAATAACTGGTATATGCAGGGACCATTCGATCCTGATGCGCCGAAAGAGCTGGGCTATCAGCTGCCGCTGGTACCGCAACAGATCTATCGCCTTGGTATTGCAGAAGCGGACGCCTGGGCGAAACAGCAACATGGCAAAGCCTTTGCTGCACTGACGCCAGCGCAGCAGGACGCGCTGCTGAGCGAGTTTGAAAGCAACAAGGCCAGCTTTAAACAGCTGCCAGCAAAAGTTTTCTTTGCTTATCTTCTGCAAAATACCCGCGAAGGCTTTTTCTGCGATCCGCTGCACGGCGGCAATCAGCACATGGTGGGCTGGAAGCTGATCGGCTTCCCGGGCGCACGCGCTGACTTTATGGACTGGGTGGAGCGCGGCGAGCGTTATCCCTTCCCGGCGGTATCGATTCGTGGAGAAAGAGCATAAGCATGGCAAACCAGATGAAAAAAGTAGACGCGGTGATTGTCGGCTTCGGCTGGGCCGGATCGATTATGGCGAAAGAACTCACGGAAGCAGGATTGCAGGTCGTGGCGCTGGAACGCGGTCCGCACCGCGATACTTACCCGGACGGCGCTTATCCGCAGGTAATTGATGAACTCACCTATAACGTTCGCAAAAAGCTGTTCCAGGATCTGTCGAAAAGCACCGTGACCATTCGTCACAATCCTTCCCAGACCGCACAGCCCTACCGTCAGCTGGCGGCGTTTTTACCCGGCACCGGCACCGGCGGCGCTGGCCTGCACTGGTCGGGCGTCCATTTCCGTGTCGATCCCATGGAGCTGCGGATGCGCAGCCACTATGAGGAGCGTTACGGCAAAAACTTTATTCCGGAAGGGATGACGATTCAGGATTTCGGCGTAAGTTACGACGAACTGGAACCCTTCTTCGACAAGGCGGAAAAAGTGTTCGGTACCTCCGGCTCGGCCTGGAGTATCAAAGGCAAAGTGGTCGGACAGGGCCGTGGCAACCCGTTTGCCCCCGATCGCTCGGACGATTTCCCGCTGCCGCCGCAGAAACGCACTTATTCCGCGCAGCTGTTTGCCAAAGCGGCTGAGTCTGTGGGCTACCATCCTTACGATCTGCCTTCGGCAAATACCTCTGCGCCTTACACCAATCCCTATGGCGCGCAGATGGGCCCGTGTAACTTCTGCGGCTACTGTAGCGGCTACGCCTGCTACATGTATTCCAAGGCTTCGCCCAACGTCAACATCTGGCCAGCGCTGCGCCAGGAGCCGAAGTTTGAGCTGCGTGATAACTCGCATGTGCTGCGCGTTAATCTGACTGACGATAAAAAACGTGCCACCGGCGTAACCTATGTGGATGCGCAGGGCCGCGAGGTTGAGCAGCCGGCGGATCTGGTGATCCTTTCCGCCTTCCAGTTCCATAACGTGCATCTGATGCTGCTTTCCGGCATCGGTAAGCCTTACAACCCAATCACCAACGAAGGCGTGGTGGGACGTAACTTTGCCTATCAGAACATCTCTACCATCAAGGCGTTCTTTGGCAAGGATGTACATACCAATAACTTTATCGGCGCAGGCGGTGCGGGCGTGGGCGTGGACGATTTCAACGCCGATAATTTTGATCACGGTAAATATGGCTTTGTGGGCGGATCGCCTTTCTGGGTTAACCAGGCGGGCGTGAAGCCGATTTCCGGCTTGCCGGTGCCGCAGGGCACGCCTGGCTGGGGCAGCAAGTGGAAAGCGGCAGTGGCCGATCACTATACGCACCATGTTTCTATGGATGCGCACGGCGCGCACCAGTCTTACCGCACCAACTATCTCGATCTGGATCCGAACTATAAGGATGCCTTTGGTCAGCCGCTGCTGCGCATGACCTTTGACTGGCAGGACAACGACATCAAGATGTCGCAGTTTATGCACGGCAAAATGCGCAAAATTGCCGAGGCGATGAATCCAAAAGAGATCATCGGCGCGCCAAAAGTGCAGGGCACCCATTTCGATACCACGGTTTATCAGACCACGCATATGAATGGCGGCGCCATCATGGGCGAAGATCCGCAAACCAGCGCGGTGAACCGCTATCTGCAAAGCTGGGATGTGCCGAACGTTTTTGTGCCGGGTGCGTCCGCTTTCCCGCAGGGACTGGGCTATAACCCAACCGGCATGGTCGCCGCGCTGACTTACTGGTCGGCCAGGGCAATTCGTGAACAGTATCTGAAAAACCCCGGACCGCTGGTGCAGGCATAAGGATGATAGCGATGAAAAAGGTATTACTGGCGCTGTGCCTGATGACGTCCGCTACTGGCGCAATGTCGGTTGATAACCAGGGCGGCGATTTGATCAAGCGTGGTGAGTATCTGGCGCGCGCGGGTGACTGTGTCGCCTGTCACACCAGCAAAGATGGCAAACCCTTTGCGGGCGGCCTGCCGATGGAAACGCCGATCGGCACCATTTATTCCACCAATATCACGCCCGATAAGGAAAGCGGTATCGGCAGCTACAGCTATGACGATTTCCAGAAAGCGGTACGTCACGGCATCGCGAAAAACGGCGATACGCTCTACCCGGCCATGCCTTATCCCTCTTACGCGGTGGTAAGCGATGAGGATATGCAGGCGCTGTACGCTTACTTTATGCATGGCGTGGCACCGGTGGCGCAGCAGAATAAAGAGAGCGATATTCCCTGGCCGCTGTCGATGCGCTGGCCGCTCTCTGTGTGGCGTACGCTTTTCGCGCCGGACGTGAAGGCGTTTCAGCCGAAATCGGGCGAAGATCGGGAACTGGCGCGCGGACGTTATCTGGTGGAAGGGCTGGGACATTGCGGCGCCTGCCACACGCCGCGCAGCATTACCATGCAGGAGAAAGCGCTGAGCGATGAGAAAGGCAGCGATTACCTTGCCGGCAGCAACGCGCCGATTGATGGCTGGACCGCCAGCAACCTGCGTGGCGATAACCGTGACGGCCTGGGGCGCTGGAGCGAGGACGATCTGGTGCAATTTCTGCGCACCGGTCGCAATGACGATACGGCGGCTTTCGGTGGCATGACGGAAGTGGTAGAGCATAGTCTGCAGTATCTGAGCGATGAGGATATCAAGGCGATAGCGCGCTATCTGAAATCGTTAGGCGCGAAAGATCCTTCGCAAACCGGCTTCCAGTCAGATGACGCGGTGGCACAGGCGCTGTGGAAAGGCGACGACAGCAAAGCAGGCGCGGCGGAATATGTTGATAGCTGTGCCGCCTGTCACCGTACCGATGGCCAGGGCTATAAGCGTTTCTTCCCGGCGCTGCGCGGCAATCCGGTGGTGCTGGCAGACGATCCGACCTCGCTGATCCACATCGTCCTGACCGGCAGCACCTTGCCGGGCGTACAGGGCGCACCAAGTACGGTAGTGATGCCAGGCTTTGGCTGGCGTCTGAACGATCGGCAGGTGGCCGACGTGGTGAACTTTATTCGCACCAGCTGGGGCAACCAGGCCGCGAAGCCGGTCACCGCACAGGATGTGGCCGACGTACGGAAAACGTCATTTGTTTCCAGGCAGCAGGGCAATATTGATATTGAAAAACTGCCACAGGCTGCGCATTAAGCCTAAGCCGTAATCGCACGGCGGCGCATCTTTAACCGGATCCGCCGCCGTTATTTTTTGCGGCACGTGATTACGAAAGGAAATCTTCCCGCTGTGGCGTAAAGGTATCCAGCAGCACGCCTGGCTCCAGGCAGACGCAGCCATGCACCACATCCGGCTTTTTATAGAGCGTATCGCCAGCGCTGACCTCATGGGTTTCGCCATCAATGGTAAACGCGAAGCGGCCTGACAGCACGTAGGTGAGCTGCTCGTGCGGGTGATGATGCAGCGGGCCAACCGCATCTTTTTCAAATGTCACTTCCACCGCCATCATGCCGCCGCCATGCGCCAGGATGCGCCGCGTCACGCCATTGCCCAGATCTTCAACCTGAGTCTGCTCTCTGAAAATAAACATACCGTTATCCATTATCTGCGGGTTGATCGAAAAAATCGTCGCGGATGGCAGCCAGGTAAAGCGCGGGCTGCCCTTCATAATCGGAGGTGAACAGCACCTGGCGATTGTCCGGGGTGAACGATGGATGCGGGTGGGTCACCTGACGATCGCCGTCCAGCACGCGCCACGAACTGTTATGGGCCGCCAGCGCACGATGGCGGCGCGTTTCCACATCAAACAGCCACAGCATCGGATCGTTTTCAATGGTGTAGCCTTTGGTATCCTGCACATCCACTGGTGTACCTGAACCGTCTCCTACCAGCAGCGTGCCATTGTGATTACTCATCAAATGCGAGCAGGCGGGCATGGTCATTAAAACTTCATTATGCTGCGTTACCGGATCGTAGCGGCAGATCTCGCGATCGGGACGATCTTTATGATAGGAGACATAGATCAGCGCCGATCCATCGGGCACCCAAAACTCATGGGTACAGCTTTCGCCAGGCGCATGATCTTTTACCTTGCGCATATTGTCGCCATCCTCGTCAATCAGCCACATACGGGCATCAACCCGATCGTGCGGGCCTTCATGGCAAAAGGCGACGGTATGATCGTCGTAAGGACGATAGATAGGATGGCCCAGCCACAGACGCTGCTCCAGAATGGTTTCCGCTTCACCGGTGCGTAAATCAACGCGCAGCAGGCGGCAGTGCGGATTTTTTTCAAAAAAGGTTTTAAATACCTGCCAGTCGCTGAGCGGTTCCCAGTCTTCGCGATCGATTTCAATGCCGACCAGACTGGTACATTCGCTGTTGGCAACCCAGGTGCCATAGCCTACCCACGCCTGTGGCACGGTGTAAATGGTGACCTCTTCATACGTGTCCAGATCCACACGGCGTAGCTGGCGCTCGTTTTTAACGTAGAAAAGATAGCGATCGTCGGGCGAGAGAAAGCCACCAAAGGTATTATCGCCAGCACCTTCCGTGAGCTGGGTGGCCTGCTGCTGCTTTAAATCAAGCAGATAGTAGTTGCGATGACCATCAAACTCACCGGCAAACAGCAGCTTGCTGCCGTCGTTGAAAAAGCACTTCTGGTAGAAATAGTTGCGGTGGCATAACACCTCTGGCGGCGTTAAGCGCACCATTTCCGCACCGGTCTTCTCATCCTGAAAACGATAGAAGGGCAGATGTAACCGACTCCCCTTTGCCATAGCTTTTTCCTCCCGCCAGGGGTTAATAGAAAATGAAACGCTGTTTCACATTGTGGAGAGCATACCCGGTTCGTGGCGGTTGCCGAGCGTAGCCTGAAGAAAATGTAAGAAAGATCACACAATTTTTCGGGCGGCAGCTAAATGCGCGCGGGTGCGCAAAAAGTAAGTGAAAAAGGGGCCTGAACCCAGAAATGTGAAAACCGTCACAGCAAAAAGTTAAAGCGATCTTTATAAGGAACAGCTAATATTAAATTATGAAACGGTGTTTCATAATTATGAATGCATACCACCGGCAGATAACCAGCCAGGTAATAAGAGGATAAACGATGAAAATTGCTCTGATGATGGAGAACAGCCAGGCGGCAAAAAACGCCGTGGTACTAAAAGAACTGCAGCAGGTCGCTAACGGTCTGGATTATCCGGTATTTAACGTGGGCATGAGCGATGAGCAGGATCATCATCTGACCTATATTCACCTGGGTATTATGGCCAGCATTCTGCTGAATTCAAAAGCCGTGGATTTTGTTATTGCTGGCTGTGGCACTGGCCAGGGTGCCCTGATGTCGCTAAATATTCATCCGGGCGTCGCCTGTGGTTACTGTATCGATCCGGCGGATGCCTATCTGTTTGCCCAGATTAATAACGGTAACGCGCTGGCGCTGCCTTTCGCCAAAGGTTTCGGCTGGGGTGCGGAGCTGAACCTGCGCTTTATCTTTGAAAAAGCCTTTAGCGGCGAAAAAGGCCAGGGCTATCCGCCGGAGCGTAAAGAGCCACAGGTGCGCAACGCCGGTATCCTTAATCAGGTCAAAGCGGCAGTGGTGAAAGATAACTACCTTGATACACTGCGCGCGATCGATCCCGAACTGGTGAAAACAGCGGTCAGCGGTCAGCGTTTCCAGCAGTGTTTCTTTGAGAACTGCCAGGATAAAGAGATTGAAAACTTTGTCCGTGAAATGCTGGGCTAAGTAAACAAAAAGCCAGCCTCCGTAAAGATGGCTGGCTTTTTTGTCTTCAGGCGGCGGGGCCGGGGGTTAACTCCTGGCCCTGTTTGCTATTAGAAGTTATAACCCACAACCAGATAGTAACCCCAGCCGGTTGATTTCACTTCAAACGGACCGTCGCCGAAGTTCGGATGGGCACCATCCGCCCACTGACCGCCGTTATGGAAGTAACGCGCCACCACCGAGTAGTGCCAGTGATCGTAGCCCAGCGCGAGGATATGGCTGGAGGCGATAGAGTTACTGGCGCGAGTAGCACCCGGCGTTTTATCAGCCAGATCGGAGCCCCAGTCGAAGTTGGTAAAGCCGATATAGCTCAGGTTGCCGCCCCACAGCGTGGTGATCGGCAGGAAGTATTTCACCTTGAAGCGGTAACCATCCCAGCTGTTTTCATTCGCCGCACCATAGTTTTCCCACTGATATTTGGCGTAGACGTTAAGCGACAGGCCCAGTTTGGTATGGGTATCGATATCCGTTCCCAGACCCATATACCAGGTATTCTGACGGTTGTTGCTGTCCCGGCCCATGTCGTAAACGTAGTTATTGGCGAAATACCACTCTTTGAAAGGACCGAAGCTCAGGTCGGTGCCGGTCAGCTTATCAATAGAAAAGCGTGGTTCAATTTCCAGGAATAGCGGCGAACCTTTGTCCCAAATGCCTTGCTGATAGCTGTTTGCCGCGCCGAAGAAATTAGGAATATCCAGGTAGCCATAAAAATCAAACCAGTCTTTATGGGCAAAGGCTTCATATTCCAGATAGACGTCGTTATTCAGATGCGGCCCGAAGCGGGTGTGGTTGCTGCCCACCACGTTAACGCTCTGATGCCACCAGTCAGAGACATAGGTCGCATCGCTGGTTTGCGCCTGAGAAGTGACGCTGTATGACGCTGCCAACAGCGCGCCTGCCATCAACATTTTATTTTTCATTGGTTACCACATGCTTAATGGCCTCTCTGCTGAGTCAGAGAAGGCCGCGAATCAGTGCCCATTTCTGGACGGAAAGGTGTTGTTATATGCCACTCCGGGGAAGACGTACGGGTACGTCGCGGCAGCCCGCATAGGTTGCCTGTATCCTGCGGATAGAAAATAGATATTGCTCACGTTTGTCAAAGTTTGTTTCATTTTGATTCAGTTGTTTTGTGATGAAGATCACGAACAAACGTTGTATGTTTAAAAATTTCGTCATACACCGCCTTTTCAATAGCAAGCAATCGCTTTCGTATGTTACGCAAACGATTAGCTGTAATGTTGTTGCTGTAAGGGATATGTAAGGATATGTCATATTGTTTTGAACGCATGTTCAGGAAAATTATTGAACATGCGTTCAAAAAGAGGCACACTGCCCGCCAGCTAAACATTACGGGACAAAGGAATGGGATACTTAAAAGCGGACGTGCGGGCAGAATTGTTACTGAATGTCGCTATAAAAGTGATGAAAAGCGAAGGATACGCTGCGGTTACTGCACGCAAAGTTGCGCAAGAGAGCGGGGCAGCTGTAGGGCATATCAACCGTCATTTCGCTTCGTTAAGTCAGCTAAAGTGTCAGGCATTCCTGGCTATTGTGCATGAGAAATCGGCGGAACATAAAGCAGCCAGCGAAGCATCAAGCGGTATCGACGCCGTACTCGCGCTGCTGGGTACCTGTGATAAAAAAACGCGCGATATAGAAATCTGGCGTGAAGTGTCGGTGCTGGCGCATCAGGATCGCGCACTGCACGAAATCTTTGTCTATGCGCTGAATCAGTGGCACAGCATGCTCAGTAGTGTCATCGAAAATAACCATTTGCGTTGCCATGATATGGCGTCTGCTACCGCCTGGCGTTTGATCGCGCTGGTTCTGGGGCAGGATTTACTGGCCATGCACGGCGTCATTGATGGTGATGAAGAGGTGCTGCGCTGCAATTTGCTTCACCTTATTCGGCTGGAGTTGCAGCCAGATGCGTCCGCACGGTAAAGGGAGAGAAACATGAGCGTAAGCGCGGCAAGTGAAAAGATGTTCACCTATGGCGTTATTCGTGAACTGATGCGCTGGATTGAAAGCAATCCACATCGACGCATTACCGTAGATGACTGCGCTGAAAAAACGGGTTATTCAAAATGGTATCTTCAGCGTTACTTTCATGCGGTAACCGGGAAAACCCTGGCAGCGTTCTGCCGCGAAAAGCGTTTGGTTGCCTCAGCTCGCATGCTGTTAGAGGCGAATGTCACCATTGAATATGTTGCGGTACAGCATGGTTTTTCTTCCCATGATACTTTCCACAAAACCTTTGTTCGTCACTATGGCATGACGCCTGGCGAATTCCGTCAAAAGTGCCGTGAATAACTCAGGTCAGTAAAGACTGGCCTGCACGGTAATTACCTTATCGTTTATTTATCTCCCATAAAATCACAGCAGAGTTAATGCTTATTACCGCTTCGCCTGTTAATAACCCTGCGTTTATTTAATATTTGCATCCGATTGTAATTAAATCTTTCAAATCTGAAGATTTACAGGGCCGTTCTTTTTCTTTTCAATCATTTATTACCGCTGCGTTTATCATTTGCGTTCCTCAACGCGTTAGCTAAATTTATACCCGTAGTCGCGAATATTCTTTTCCATTACCCAGGTAGTGGATAAGAATATTATTTATGAAATAACGAGGAGGAATACTATGACTGAACATCGTGGCAATCCTGGTAATTTCGCAGAAGATCGTGAGAAAGCATCAGAAGCCGGTAAAAAAGGCGGTCAGCATAGCGGGGGTAATTTCAAAAATGACCGTGAAAAAGCTTCCGAAGCTGGTAAAAAAGGCGGCCAAAACAGCCACGGCGGTGGACGTCCCTCTGGCAGTTAACCGATTAGCTGGCTGATCCCATCGTTTTCAACCCCCGACACGTTTTGTATAACTGTCGGGGGTTTCTCATTTCCGGATCTCTATTTATAGCACTAATCTGAATATCACCCGTTTCTGCTTTATAGCGCATTAACAAAAACATAACGCAATTTTTTTTGCGTTAGGGTTGTTAATTGCTGTTTCGCTGCCTACGCTTTTTAAGTATGGATTTTAAGGTTCGCCGAACTTTTATCGGTGAACAATATGAAAGAGATAATTCTGACGTTGCGTTTGTTGATTACGTTGGGCTTATTTTCTGACTCACTTATCACGAGGTGAAAGTATGACTTATCAGGAAAACTATCTCAGCTGGCTGCGTGACGCGCATGCAATGGAAAAACAAGCAGAAGAAATGCTGGAAAAAATGTCTTCGCGCCTGGAGCATTATCCCGATCTTAAAGCACGTCTTCAGCAACATATCGAAGAAACACGTCAGCAGCAGCAAATGCTGCAACAGGTTATCGATCGCCAGGATACCTCCAGCTCTACCATGAAAGACATGATGGGGAAAGTGGCGGCGATGGGTCAGGCGATGGGCGGTATGTTTGCTTCCGATGAAGTCGTGAAAGGCGCAATCAGCGGCTACGTCTTCGAACAGTTTGAAATTGCCTGCTACACCTCTCTGATTGCCGCCGCTGAACTGGCTGGCGATAGCGAGGGTGCACGCGTATTTGAGCAAATCCGCGAGCAGGAAAAAGCAATGGCTGACTGGGCACTGAACCATCTGCCTGATGTTACCGAGCAGTTCATGGTGCGTTCTGCACAGCCAGATACCGAAGCAAAAAAATAATATCAAAGCCAGCAATGGCATTTCACTGCATTGAGGTTGCCAGCGTTGGCAACCTCTATAGAGGAGTGAGCAATGTTTAGACATGTCAAACAATTGCAGTACACGGTACGTGTGGCTGAACCTAACCCAGGGTTGGCAAATCTGCTGCTTGAGCAGTTTGGTGGTCCGCAGGGTGAACTTGCCGCCGCCTGCCGTTATTTTACCCAGGGTCTGGGCGATGACGATGCCGGACGTAAAGATATGCTGCTGGATATCGCAACGGAAGAGCTGAGCCATCTTGAGATTATCGGTTCTCTGGTAGGGATGCTGAACAAAGGCGCAAAAGGCGCGCTGGCTGAAGGAACCGAACAGGAAGCTGAGCTTTATCGTTCATTAACCGGCAACGGTAACGATAGTCATACCACCGCATTGTTGTACGGTGGTGGGCCGCCGCTGACAAACTCTGCTGGCGTACCCTGGACCGCAGCCTATATTGATACCATCGGCGAAGTCACCGCCGATCTGCGCTCCAATATCGCCGCAGAAGCGCGTGCAAAAATCATCTACGAACGACTGATTAACCTGACGGATGATCCAGGCGTAAAAGATGCGCTGGGCTTCCTGATGACGCGCGAAGTCGCGCACCAGATCTCTTTTGAGAAAGCGCTCTATTCGATTCGTAACAACTTCCCGCCAGGCAAACTGCCGCCGATTGAGAAGTATGCCAACACTTACTTCAATATGTCTGAAGGCGGTGATGTACGCGGTAGCTGGAACTCGGATGAGAACTTTGATTACGTCGCGAATCCTCAGCCGGCGGTTGACGGCGGCGACGGTCTGGCATCAGTGATGCTGTCGGAGCAGGAAAAAGCCATGCTTGAAAGCATGGCGTTGCGCACCCGTTCTAACCCGGATATTGATCCTACCACCGGGGCTGAACTGGGCTCGCAGCAGTTAACTGACGACGCGCAAAACCTTACGCCGAAACAGTAAGCTTCTCCTGAGCCGCCTGCGGGCGGCTCAGTTTTACTTGTCTTTTCCCACTGGTATTTTCCCCTTCTTTTTGTCAGGCTGTCCGTCACATGCTGACGGGGAACCTTATGCAACCGCTTGAAAATATTACCGCAATGATGGTTTTTGCCCGTGTAGTGGAAACCCAGAGTTTCACCGAGGCGGCGAATAGCCTTGGCCTGTCAAAATCTTTTATCAGCAAAGAGATTGCGCAACTGGAAATCCGGCTGGGCGTTAAGCTACTGGAGCGGACAACCCGACGCATGGTGGTCACCGAAGTGGGGCGCGCCTGGTATCAATTTTGCGCCCGCGCCCTGCAGGAAGTGCAGGAGGCCGATGCGTTTATTCGCGATTATCATCAACAGCCCGCCGGTAATCTCAGCATTATTGCGCCAGTTAATTTTGGTCGACGCTGTATCGTGCGCGGCGCGCTATAGGTTGCTATGGCTTTTCTGGCGATCCGCAGGCATAAAAAAACCCCGGCGTCAGGCCGGGGTTTTGTCAGCGTTGCGGGTCAGATTATTTCTGATCCGGCAGCGCGTAGGCAATGATGTAATCACCCAGTTTGGTGCCAAAAGAGCCGTGGCCACCAGCAGAAATCACCACGTACTGTTTGCCGTTGGCTTCATAGGTCATCGGCGTTGCCTGACCACCCGCCGGCAGACGGCCTTCCCACAATTTTTCACCGGTATTGGTGCTGAAAGCGCGCAGGTAGTTATCCGCTGTCGCAGCGATAAAGAATACGTGACCTGCCGTGGTTACCGGGCCACCCAACATCGGCATACCCATTTTGAACGGCAGAGGAACCGGCGAGCTGTCGCGAACGGTACCGATACGTTTTTTCCACACCACTTCGTTGGTTTTCAGATCCAGCGCAGAGATATAACCCCAGGCTGGCTGTTTGCACGGCAGACCAATCGGAGAAAGGAACGGATTCAGTTCCACACCAAAAGGTACCCCATACTGCGGCTGAATACCGGTTTCGGTGCCTGAACCGCCTTTCGCATCGGCTGGCGGCTCCATCGGGTTACCTGGACCACGTGGAATCAGCTTAGAAACAAACGGCAGCGCCATTGGGTTAGCAATCGCGATCTGACGGTTAGGATCCACGGCGATACCACCCCATTCAAACATGCCAAGGTTGCCCGGGAATACCAGGGTACCCTGTTCAGACGGCGGCGTGAACGGGCCTTCATAGCGCAGACGATGGAAGATAACGCGGCACACCAGCTGATCGAACATGGTGGCGCCCCACATATCTTTGCCCGACAGGTTATCTTTCGGACGGAACGTCAGCTCTGAGTAAGGCTGGGTTGGCGACAGGCGATCGCCTTTTGCCGGACCTTGCGGAACCGGGGTTTCCGGCGCAGGCACAACCAGCTTACCGTTGCGGCGATCCAGCACAAAGATGTTACCGGTCTTGGCAGGCGCGTAAATAACCGGGACGGTATTGCCATCTTTATCGGTAATGTCAGCCAGCGTCGGCTGGGACGGCAGATCCATATCCCACAGGTCATGGTGAACGGTCTGATAAGACCACGCCAGCTTACCGGTCGTGGCGTTCAGAGCCAGAACGGTGTTGGCGTAACGCTCCTGCTCCGGCGTACGGTGACCACCCCAGATATCCGGCGTGGAGACGCCCATCGGCAGGTAAACCAGATCCAGTTTGGCGTCATAAACCGCAGGCGCCCAGGAGTTAGGTGAGTTCGGTACGAAGGTTTTACCGTCTGCCGGGATGGCATTTGGATCTTTCGCGCCCGGATCGAACACCCAAAGCAGCGCGCCGGTATTCACATCAAAGCCGCGGATAACGCCTGACGCTTCATGCGTGGAGTAGTTATCGGTTACCGCGCCTGCGACCACAATGACTTTATCAGTGATAACCGGCGGAGAGGTTGGCTCATAGGAACCCGGCGTGGAGACTGACTGTTTGTGCTGCAGATCCAGCTCGCCGTTGTTAGCGAAGTCCGGGCAGCGTTTGCCAGTTTCAGCATCCAGCGCGAACAGACGACCGTCGTTTACCGGCAGGATAATGCGGCGTGCGCAAAGTGCCGGCGCGGCAGTACCCGCAGCAGCAGCAGCAGGGGCTTCATGATAAGAAACGCCACGGCAGGTGATATGCTGGAAAGTTGGGTTTGACTTCAAATCTGGATCAAATTTCCATTTCTCTTTACCGGTTGTTGCATCCAGAGCAAACAGAATCTGGTGTGCAGTACACAGGTAAAGGGTGTCGCGGATTTTAATCGGCGTCACTTCATTGGTGATTTCACCCGGATCGTTCGGCGTTTTCAGGTCGCCGGTACGGAAGGTCCAGGCTACCTGCAGATCTTTTACGTTCTTCTCGTTGATTTGGGTCAGCGGAGAATAACGGGTACCTGCCTGATCGCGGCCATAGGCCGGCCAGTCGCCCGGTGGGATCGAGGTATCAGCCGCAGCCGGTGCAGTTTGTGCGGAGGCTGGCAGGGTGCCGTTGATCTCCTGCGGATCGTTAAACACAGCCCACGCCAGCACAATAACGCTGACAGCCAGGCTCAGACCCATCAGAGAAGCGCCTGCTTTGCTACCGTGAGACGGCGTAATGCCGCGATATACAAACGGCAACAGCAGCCAGATGCCAAAAATAACCCAAACGTCGGTACGCGGTGCCAGGGCCCAGAAGTCGAAACCGGCTTCCCATACTGACCAGGCTACCGTACCCAGCAGCAGCAGTGCGTAGACCACCAGCGCGGCGCTGTGACGACGATATAACAGAAAGGCCGTTACCAGCATCGCAATACCGCTAATAACGTAGTACCAGCTACCACCTATTGTGGAGAGCCAAAGCCCGCCAATCAGCAAATACGCGCCGCAAAGCACAGCGAATAATACGGTGAGAAGCCGTATCACGCGTAAAGATGATGAGGAGTCTTTCCCCATAATTTAGTCCTCTTGAGTGTTGCCATAAACCTAAGTAAACAACCAGCCTGGTTGTATACCAGCAGATAAAGTACGGGTGTTCAGTGTTCCTGATAGCGCTCTTCTGTGAGCTAAATGTTCCTGATGCGTTAAATTTTATATGAATAAGCGTTACAAGTTTCGATTTTTTTGGCAGGAATTATGATCCGCTGCTTTTTATATAGCAGCTGATCCTGATGTTGGGGCAAAAAATAGCCACGAGAATCGACTTATGGCGAAAAAAAACGCGCTATTTCCGCCACCGGATAACGATTAACCGCATAGTGAGAGGCCACGCCGGAATAAACGGCGGCGGTAAGGAAAAAACGTTATTTATTAATCATGAGGCGAGTAGAACACCAGCTAATAAATGAGCGCTGATCGGAAGATAAAAATGGCCCTCCAGCCACTCAGGGCGGCAGCGGACAAGATAGACCATTTGTAGCTCGGTCCCCGATAACGCGCCAAACCCGGCTGTGCCACGTAGTGATAATTAACATTGCTAATAAAAAGGCTGAAACAGCGACGATGGCTGTGAAAACAGAGCCTCAGCCATAGACTGCCCGGCACAATATCCTCATGCAGGGCATGCCGGTGCGTAATGATAATTTCGCGTTCGGCTTATGACGCGGGCCTGATATCGCGGCGGGAAATTTCAGGCGGAAAGCGTGATTGCAAGTGATAAATATAAAAACTTCCCGCGAACAATCGCTTCGCCAGGAACCAGACAAACCAGAATTTCGGTCGAAATTCTGGTTTTAGAGGCGGGATTGTTACAACAGGGCTGCGTTAGCTTTCCACAGCAAGAGGGGCGTCAGCCGGAATAAAGCTATTAATAATGCGAACATAGTGTTTACGCTGCGCTTCGGTGAAATCATTATTGGCAGCCAGAGTGAACACAATCAGTTTACGTGAGTGCGGATTAAGCCGCGGATGCCAGGGTAGCGTCACAATTGACGATACCTGCCGAACCCACGCACCATCTTCAAGAAATTTATTGGCGGTTTGCAGCACAGGCAGCTTTGCTGGGCCAATCTCATGTTTCAGGTTTTTCCCCTCCACCTCAAAACCAGGGACAAATCGTTTCATTTTATCCCATTGCTTTTCGCAAAAATCATCTACTGTCTGATCTTGTTCCAGCGTGGCGCGGTTAATCAAAATATTATAGGCATTATGATCATCGTCCATAAAGCGAAGGATATTAATTGATTGATCCTCCTGTGGGTCGAATGTCATGAAACTCCCTTCGTTAAGCGGATAGGTCACAGGTTTTTTGCTCATAGGTGACTCTCTCTTATTCCTTAATGGTGTTGTACAGGTAGCGGAATGATTTCAACGCGGCGGTTCTGTGCGCGTCCTTCCTGGGTATCGTTACTGGCTACTGGACGGGAGTTACCCGCGCCTTCAATGATAAAATGGCTGGCCGGCAAACCGGTCTGTTCTGTCAGCCAGTCCCGAATCTTCCTGGCGCGTTCGGTTGATAACGACAGGTTTATGGCGGCGGATCCGGTATTGTCCGAGTGACCGATGATGAGGTACTTCTGTTGCGTCGCGCCCTTTATTTTGGGAACCAGCCCCGCCAGTATTTCTTCACTGCCCGGTCTCAAATTGCTGCTGCCGCTTTCAAACAGCGGCGCTGTGCCGGAAAGGGTGAATAAGGCCGCGTCAGCACTCTCTTCATGCTCCCTCATTAACATTTTTAACGGCGTTATCCGGCTGAGGTAACTCTGAATTTCGTCGATGTTCCGCTTGCCGTAGTAATAAAAAACCGTCGTCAGGCAGATAAGGATCGCCAGTAGCGCGACAATACCGGGCCACTTTCTGCGGACCGGCGATAGTGCGATCGCTGGTGGACGTTCAGGCGCAGCTTCTGGTTCTTGTTCCTGTTCGATGAGCGGTAGCAACGGAATTGCAGGTAGCGGCGGCATGGCAATGCATGTCGACAAACCCGGCAGGATCCCATATTTCTCCGCGAGCCAGAGCGACCAGGCGCCATGGCGAGTGAATCCTTGTCCATAATCGGCAAGGAGAACGCCCACCAGATCGATTTGCGTGCTGTCGAACAGGTTTTGCAACACACTCATGATTCGCTTTTCCGCCAACCAGGCGATGAGTGTGCAGGCCAGGGCATGGCGCTGAATAGCGTAGAGATCGCTGCCGTCATCGCGGGCGTCAAGCTCGGTAATCAGGTTAACAAGACGCGATTCCAGCTTGAGGTGGCAGTCAGGCGACGCCGTTAGTCCGCCTGTCCAGATAGCGCTGTCTGGATCATGAGGATAGCGCTGCTGGCTTAGCCGTGTATAAAGCCCAAGCAGACAAGGTAAATGCTCCGGCAATCGGTTTGATGAAAAAGCGTGTTGCCACGCCGTGATTTGTTCAATCATGACGCTGCTGTTTTCGAAACCATCTGCCAGTAGCGGAAAGAAGGCCAGCGTTGTCACCGTGCCGTGGCTTTTTTTTACATGCTCCAGTCGGCCGATCAGCGTGCTGACGTGTTCAGCAACAACCCAGACGATACTGTTGTCGCTACTGGAGGAGAGATTGGCCTGGCTAAACCACTTACCGGCGAACGGCCCAATAATAAAGACCATCAATCGGGGGGACCCTGCATCGCCGTGTTGTACGATCCACGACGCCGGTTCTCCTGCCGATGAGCGTAATGGAGCGCGTGCGCGCGAAAAATAGCGAGCCCGCCAGGCAGTACGTAGCGTAATGAGCGTTTCGGTTCGCCCTTCCAGTTGTATCAGCAGCATTAAAAGCTTCCACGCGTAGCGAAATATCACTTCGCTGTCAGTGTTGAGCAGAGCGTCAAGCTGGGCGGAGAGCGTGAGGTTTTCTTGACTTTCGGTGTAACCGTAAAAGTAATGCACCAGTGAATAACGTTGCCAGGAAAGGGAGTTATGTTGCTTATTACTGGTGAGCCGTTTATCGAAATAACAACATAGCGCGCGGCAGAGCGATTCACTCTCTGCCTGTGTCTGGTCTTCCGTCAGCAGCGCCTTATTAAATTGTTCGATGAGCGAGATCAGCCTGAGCTGAAAGTCCGCAGCGGAAGGAATGATCCCGTCAAAGGAGAGAAGTGTATCGATGCCCGTTAGCCTGCAAAAAAGGGTTTCGCTTTTCACCATGCTTTCTCCGTGACGTTGCCCCAGCCTGAGGTATCTGACCACGGGCATATTCGAATAACAGAAGGCCTGTCAATGCTGGCGGTTTTAAACTCAAGTAAAAGCGTAGGGAGATTATCGGCCGATTCGGTGCGTAACGTTTCCAGCTCCTGGGGTTCCAGCGTGCGCTTATACAGCAGGATATTCTGCGCGTTATAAACACTGAGATGCAGATTGCTCATCCTGGTTTCATCGGTCTCATAATCTGACGCGTTCAGCGTGATGGATTTTTTGTAGTAGGCGAACTGCCGGTTAAGCCATTCCGTTTCGTCGGCTGGCGGTGTCGCAAAAAAGTTAATTTTTTCGCTATCCAGGACTTCAGGCAAAACCGTGCTTTTTTGCAGGCAGATACCAGCCTGATATTCAAACTGTCGCAGGGTTCTCTGATTGCCTAACGTGTAAGGGGCGAGGCTGGCGACAGATTCTTTCTCTTCCAGTCCTAACAGGGTCCTGACCCGTTTTTTCGCAACCAGGTCTCTTTCCCACCACGCTTTTTCGACTTTGCCCTGATCCTTCGCCTGATTATTGTGATCGCCCCAGACTTTGCTGTGTTCTTTACGCTGATAGTAATGCCAGAGCAGCGGCTTATGGGGATGATAAACGTCGTAGCCGTGAGTGAAGGCACGGACCGCCATGGCTATCTCTTCTCCAGCGAAGAATATCTGTGGATCGTTGGGTACCGTCTTTACAAAATCGCCGAGAGTGAAGATGAATCCGCCAGCCAGATAGCTGCCGCGTACCGGTACCTCGGCTTGAAACGGCGTAGAGCTAAACATCGGAATGCCTTGCGTGTCGTATTCACGGAAAATCAAACGGCTAACATAGGTCTTTTTACTGGCCTCTTCGTCGTCCCCTGGCTTGTAAGCCGGGGGATAAGAGGAGATTATCGGGCGGGGGGACGTCGTCTGTAGTTGTCGCAGCATGACTGTCATTTCGTTATCCCAGTCAGGAATAAAGCGGCAGTGAGAGTCTATCTGCAGGAAATAACGCTCATTTTCGAACAGCGTTTCCGCCAGGCTGCGCGCCCAGCATGCCCCCTGGCTGGTATAATAGTGGACGCTGATAACATCAATGCGGGCCTGGTTATAGCGAAACATCAATACTTCGCGTCCTTCGACGACCCGGCCTCCCTGTGGCGTAAACCCGGCCTGTTCGAAAACCTCTGGCATTTCGTTGTCTTGCCAGCAAATCGCAATATGCAGATTTTCCGGATGCGCAGCATGGCGCAGCATATCCCTGAGGGTCGGCAACAGTTCCGGATCGCGATAGCTGGCGATGCTGATAAAAATTGTCGCTGGGTTATCCATATTTCCCTGATCCATTAATTATTCCGTTTACTGAATATCAAAAACGATTTCTGCTTTTGCTGTGAAAATGCCACCAGCGGGCGTGGCGGTATTGCCTGGAATTAACGTGGCTTTCCATAAGAATTCGGCGGGTCCCTGGCTGGTGATATTGCTCTTTTGCTCGTAAGTGGTGCCGTCGACTTTCATCAACTGGTTATTACCGTTGGTGATGCGGATCCTCAGCCTGTCTTTATTGCCGGCCGCATCTTCGACCCGGATATAGCTGCCGTCTGAAGAGGGGGTATCGGTGATTATTGAGGCTTTGGCTGAATAGGTGCCATAGTCGCTCTTACACACAATGGCGAAATCCATATTGCGGGTCACGCCTGCGCTTAGCAGCGTGGGCGTCACGGTATTAAAATCGATGGTTTTGGCATTATCGGTAGTACATGCCGGGGTGCTGACTATTTTCATTCCGCCAATATTTAATTTGACGGTGAAATTGGCTGGATTGGCACTCATTATATAGTTATAGCCAATTAGCCCTGCGGGCAATACGGTATCGCCCGTTGGGCTATTCAGGCGTATTCTGCCGGTTTTAAAAAACTGGATGCGGTAGAACGATCCCGCTCCAACATCCAGCATACCGGTTGTTGGTATCACCCATTCCCCCGTATTCTTATCCTTTACAGGAGAAAATTTCAGGTAGCTGGTGGACGGGAAGTTACCAAAGGCCTCACCATTGCTGAATAACAGCTTAACGCCAATACCGGGAATATTGGTCTGATAGATCCTTGTGCTCGGATCCTGGCCAAACAGATTTACCGCGCGCTTTCCATATTCTGTATTTACATCACACTTGTCGAAGCCAACACCGACTCCCAGCACCGTGCTGTCGTACTGAGCGAACTCCTTCGAGGTATCGATCTCCTGATCGGCGGATAGGGTAATCACCTGTGAGCTGATAGCGAGCGGCGTCGGCTGGCCGCGCGCAAGCGTACAGACGGCCCAGGCGCCAGGCGATATCAATATCGTGGAAAGCAGAGCGATAGCGATCCTTAACATCTTTTATTCCTTCTCTTGACTCAGAATGGCGACGATTTCAGGGGGATACATCTTTAAGAGTTCGGCGAAATTTTTCCCAATGCTCTCCTCTGCGTACCTCAAAACCGGAATGAGCGGGCTACTGGGTTCGGTCATTGCGAACCAGCTGCGAACTTCTTGCAGTCGGTGCAGCGCATCGGTGCGGTTGTTAATGCCCTTGCGGACTTCCGACGCCGCCGAAGGGCGCTCGCCACTAACCGCTGGGGCTTCAACGGAAAGCGGTGCGGCATTGATTACAGGAACAGGACGTTCTTCCTGTGCGGGGATTTCCGGTAAGGTATCTGCAGGGAGGTCTGCCGCCGGCGCTGTGCTGCCAAATTCACTGGAAAACATGGCAAGAATATTTTCCAGCACGTTTAGTTCCGGCGCTTCATCCTGAAGTGTTGCGGCAAGCTCTTTTTTTATCTCCTGTAAGAAGAAATGCGCCTGAGTGAGTGGGCGGATCGCGTCTCGTGCGTTGAGATGCCATTCGTGCACTAATGCGGCGATGGCCGTCTCTGGCAGAGCGCCTTCTTCCCGGGGAACCTGGTGTGCCTTTTCAAACTCCTTTACGCTGATTTGCAGGCCAGCGGCTCGTGGAAGCGACTGGTTACGTAAATCCGCCAGCAGACCATGAATATCCTCCAGTTCGGCGAATGCATTCGCTCGCAATATAGGGGCAAACTCCCCCTCGTCCAGCAATTGGGGATGGAGATCGTCTGGCCAGGCCTTCAGCAAGGCGTGGAGGACTTCAGTACCCTCCGCCAGCGCAGGCAGGCCAATCTTACGTAATCGACAGCGCATCAGGATAACCAACAGCCGGATATCCTTGCTTTTTTGCAGCAGGGCAAGGCAATTTTGCTCTATTTCCGTCCAGTTAATGGGTTCCGCCGCTTCGACGAAGCTGCCGTATTCGGCTCCCAGTTTTGGTTGGATCTGGGATTGCAGCATGATAAATGCCGGATCGTAATCCAGACTTGCGCCGCAGGGGGCATCCTCTGTGACTGGCTGCATGACATGCTGGTAATAATCTGAACAGGCCAGGACTGGTATATGATTCATCACGTTTTATTTTTTATCCCTGTTGTTGGTATCCTTAATTCGGAGCGATTATTAGCGATGATACGTTTCCGGTTCGAAGCTCATACCGTAAACCGGCGAGTCGCATGTCTCCCTCTCTAGCCAACTGGCGTAACCAAGCTGATGATTACCATCGAGCGTGGCGCGCGGTACTTGATCGGGTGCCAGTATTAACTGGACATCCCAGGCATACTCGAAACCGATAAAGCTGCGCACCAGTTCACGAAGTACTGACAGGTCGCGACCCCATGGGCTGAAAAGCATGTACTGAGAGAGGGAAAGTGGTCCCATTAACAATTTGAATTTGTGCTGCCTGTCCAGTACGGTGTTGCCGAGGATCGCACCGTCGCCCAGTAAAGATGCGTAGCAGTCATCGCCAAGCGCGGTTTGATCTTTGCTGTCCAGGAAAATCCATTGCAGCTCAAACTCTTTCATTCGAACAGGAACGTTGAAGTAGTACTGCATAGCGCCCAGCAGGCCGTCTGGATTACGGGCTTCACGAACCAAATGCGCAGAAGAGGCCAGCCTGGCATGAACCGGAAGCGGTTCTGGTGCCAGCTCAGCTGGATCCAGCCCTACCAGGCTACCGACATAAAATGAAAAACGTTCGTCGTCTTTACGATCCAGCGAGGCAGTATCCTGCGATAAAAACCAGGCACGATAGAACAGGCTAAGCGCCCGATGGTGGAAGATATCCACGAAGTCGATTAGCGTGTGGTCGTGTTGTTCATAGCGTGAGTAGGCCAGCTCAGAAAGATGAAGCGGCATCGCCCCTTGCGCGCCCCAAACCCCCAACCCGAACAACTGAAGCTTAATTTTGTCATCCTGTTGGCTGATGGCAGCTATCTCGCGCGGCGAGAAGACCATGCTTGCTACCTGCCCAAGGCGGAAGCGCTCCTGAGAAGGCAACGTGGCCTTACCCGGCGGTGGCAAAGCAGGTGTACGGGCGGCCATTGCGCGCATGATGCTGATGAAACCCGCCTCCCATGGAACCTGAGTATCAAACCAGGCTTCCAGCCCATCAGGTTTTGTCATAACGCCCCCCGTCTGCCCGGGCGCGCTTTCCAGCGCGCGATCAATCCGCGTTGCATGGAGTGCAGTTCAGTTTCCGTAAATACGTTAATGGAGGCATGGCGCGCCAGATAGTTTTCCATCACCAGGCCAAATAAATAGGGACTTATGCCGGAGAAACCCTCTTCGTCCACGGTCAGGCTACAGTTTACTCCGCGTCCGTAGACCAGCAATCCATCGTCCGCCAGGCGGCGTACGACTGGCTTGGTCTGGCATCCTACCAGGCTGTTAATTTGCTCAATGGGTTCAGGATCAGCGGCGCTGGTGAACAGCCTTAGCATATTGCGCAGCGACTCGCCGCCCTGAGCGTGTTCCATATCCGAGAGCGGCAGATAGTTAAAGCTCAGCTGGCGGATCAGCCTCCATGCGGACTCACCCACAGATAATGGAGGTTGTGGAGCGCTGGGCGCGCTGACAAAGCGCGCGCCATGAATAGGGACGGAATCCGACATGGTGAGATCGAAGTTGCCGGTATTGGTGAGAAGACGAGGCAAATCGCGATTAGTGACCATCGCATCGACCAACAGGTAGCG
Source organism: Pantoea sp. FN0307 (assembly GCF_050113815.1). NCBI lineage: Bacteria > Pseudomonadati > Pseudomonadota > Gammaproteobacteria > Enterobacterales > Erwiniaceae > Pantoea > Pantoea sp. FN0307. The sequence continues at coordinate 112,076 of NZ_JBNJSO010000002.1, forward strand.
AATATGTTCGCTATAGGGCGCTTCTTGCTGGTCGACCAGCGAGATGAAAATTTCGGTGCCGCTGTAAGGTGTTCGGGTGTCATATTTGCGGCCGGTGGTCTCTTTAGCGCGCATCTCTCGCTTAACAGAGAAGTAACGCCCAAAATTGCCCATATCGCTATGACGAGTTTGATAAAGCGGATTAAATATTAACTCTTCGCTGGTTTCCGCCTGCAGACCCACTACTTTGTTTACGGAAAAAACTTCATAGTCGAGTGAGCGGCTGCGATCGGGAATGATATGGAAATAATTCAATGCCCGGTTGATCTCAATGCGGTCCACCCGTTTCGGAAACAGGTTAATGACCGGAGTACAAAAAAGTAAAAAACGTGAAGCGTCGAGATGAACAGTAAGATCCTGCGGCAATTTAGTTAGGAGAATAATGACTTCTACTTCGTTAGTATTGTTTTGTTCCAGCGCAGCGGAGAGCTGAGTGAGAGAAAAAAAGTAAAAACGCGCACGGCATGCAATATATTCCTGAATTAATGTATGACCGTGAAACATATTCCATTGCAGCGGTAACAGGCTTTGATCAGGCGCCAGACCTTCGAATTTTAGCGGTTGATGGCTGATGACATGGTGCCGTGGCTTATTTTGTTCTCCGCTACGTACTACTGTTGCAATATGGCTGCCGTGAAGCAGCTCAAAGGTATGTGAAACAATGCGTTCATCTCCCTGAATATAAACAGGAAGTTCATCCAGTCCTTTCAGGCTGGAGAAAACCAAATCGCCCTGTAGTTTCAATTTCATGCGTAGTGCGCCTTTTAACTGATGGCGCTTGATACGATAGTGTTCAAGGTCAGGAATATCGGGGGGAACCGAGGTTAGTCTGACTTCTGTAAGTTCCAGCGGCCATAATGTCACATCCTGGTTATTTCTAAATTCGCAGCGAGTCATTTCACCGGGCAGGATTTGGCTGTAAAACGCACTCTGTTTAGGAATGAGATAGCCATGCGTTAAATCGCCTTCACTTAGATCCGGCTTTAGTTGCACGACCCCCATTGAAGGTGTTGGCGAGTTATAGTTGGGATAGACGATATCAAGCAAGCGCTGGGTAAATTTAGGGAATTCAGCATCGAGCTTTATCTGCGTCCTGGCAGATAAAAAGCAAAAAGCTTCTATTAAACGTTCAACATAAGGATCGGCAATTTCAATGCCGTTCATTCCCAGGCGCCCGGCAATCTTAGGGTGGCGGGCAGCAAACTCGTGTGCCATTTCCCTGATGAAAGTCAGTTCCCGATTGTAGTAATCCAGAAAGTTGTGTTCCACTTGGCATCCTGTAATTATCGGCAAGGTAAATCTAACTAACGGTAATGCTTAGAAGCAGGAGAAGCAGGAGAAGCAGGAGAAGCAGGAATATCATGCGGTTCTCGTCGAACTCCTTTTCCTCTCTTTATTAACATCATTCTAAAAGTAAAAAGTATTTTTTTGCTTTGCATATTAATTGTTTTTGTTAATTTAGGAATGTCTCTCGGGCTGTATTCTGAAAAAGAAATGTTTTTGTTTTGAAAAAGAATTCTTTGCCGGTCAAATGATAGGAATGTTTCTCGGGCTAAATTCTTAAAAGCCACAATTTCTTTGTTGAGGGGTTTTATTTACCAGCCAAATAAATAGAATGCCTAACAGGAATAAATAAAATGATTAATGGTTGACTTGGCAGTTGAGTTGTCAATCTTATTGACAAATATATAAAAAGTAGGGTGTTCTTATCTCTTGCCCAGGAGGGAAAGTGGATGAGCACGGCAATCAAATTTCGGATTAAATCAGGGCGGATTTTATTGTGGCAATAACCAGAAAAAATCTATTTAGCAAGCTCAACACTATCTTGTTTAAAAGTGTAGAAAGTGCAACAACACTGTGTAAATTACGTGGCAATCCTTATGTTGAGCTGGTGCATTGGTTAAATCAGTTATATCAGCAGCAAGATAGTGATATTAAGCATATTATTCGATATTTCGACATTGATGCTGAAATGCTGGAACGCGATTTTGCGCAGGCATTAACTCGTCTGCCAACGGGAGCCAGTTCTATATCTGATTTTTCTTATCATATAGAATTAGCGATTGAACGCTCCTGGGTATTCGCCAGCCTTGAATGCCACGCTGGTTGCATTCGCAGCAGCCATTTGTTGATGGCAATGCTTACCACAATGGAATTACGTCGCGCGCTTTTCGCTATTTCTCCTTTATTTGAAAAAATCCCGCTGGAACCATTAAATAAAGACCTTGGCTATATCGTTCGCGATTCTGCAGAACAAAGCGACCTGGCAGGCGATGCGGTGATAACTGGCGAAGCGGGGATTCCCGGCGAGGCCAGTAATGCCATGGGATCGCCCCTGAATGGGGGGGGGTTGGCCCAATTTTCGACAGATCTCACCGCACTGGCGCGGGAAGGAAAAATCGATCCCGTACTGGGACGCGATAAAGAGATCAATACCATGGTGGATATCCTGTTGCGTCGTCGGCAGAACAATCCATTACTGACGGGGGAGGCCGGGGTAGGTAAGACCGCTGTAGTCGAAGGTCTGGCGTTGGCTATCGCGGCAGGCGAGGTTCCCCCCTCTCTGCAGAAAGTTCGTTTGTTGACGCTTGATGTGGTGGCGCTCTCGGCGGGCGCCAGTATGAAAGGTGAATTTGAGGCGCGCCTCAAGTCAGTCCTGGAAGAGGCCGTCGGCTCCGCAGAACCGGTAATTCTGTTTATTGATGAAATTCATACGTTAGTGGGTGCGGGCGGCAATGCCGGAACGGGCGATGCGGCGAACCTGATGAAACCCATGCTGGCGCGTGGTCAATTGCGCACCATCGGCGCGACGACCTGGAGTGAATTCAAACGCCATATTGAAAAAGATCCGGCGTTGACCCGCCGCTTTCAGGTGCTGCAGGTAGAAGAACCTTCGGAAGAGTTGGCTATCGCAATGGTGCGTGGTTTGCTGCCGGTTCTTGAGAAACATCACGGCGTCTGGATCATGGATGAGGCCGTCCGGGCTGCTGTCCGGCTTTCCCATCGCTATATTCCTGCTCGTCAATTGCCTGATAAAGCGATAAGCCTGCTGGATACTGCCTGTGCCAGGGTAGCGGTGGCACAGCACACGCCTCCGACGGAGCTGCAAATACTGAAATTCCGCAGCCAGTCCGCACAGGCTGAACTGTCGCTCCTTGAAAAGGCGATTGATTTCGGAAAAGAAGACGAGCAGCGTCTTACGCCAATCCAGAGCATGATTACGGAACATGCGGAAGAGGCGAAAATTCTCGATCGCCGTTGGACGCAAGAGTCTGAACTGGTTGCCAGCATTAACGATACGCGTCAGCAACTTCTGTCCGCTACGAAAGAAGAGTCAGGCGTACCAGAGCAAGAGACCGTGGCCTCTTTACAGGCTCGACTTAACCAACTGGAGGCGGCACTGAGCGAGATACGCGGCGAACAGCCGCTGGTTCAGGCGGAGGTGAATGCCGCAGTCGTCGCCTCAATTGTGGCTAACTGGACGGGTATACCTGTAGGGCAGGTACTGAAAGATGATGTCAGCACAGTCATGGAGCTGCCGCAGCGCCTGTCAGAACGGATCATTGGCCAGCCGTATGCATTGGCGTGCCTAAGTAAGAATATTCAGACTGCGCGTGCTGGCCTTGCCGACCCGCAAAAACCGTTTGGCGTCTTTTTGCTGGCGGGACCATCCGGCGTTGGTAAAACCGAAACCGCGCTGGCGATTGCAGGTCAGCTTTATGGCGGCGAACAGAATCTTATCACCATCAACATGAGTGAATATCAGGAAGCGCATACGGTTTCTTCACTGAAAGGTTCTCCACCGGGTTATGTAGGTTACGGTGAAGGTGGTGTTTTAACCGAGGCGGTACGCCGTAAACCTTATAGTGTGATTTTGCTGGATGAAGTGGAAAAAGCACATCCGGATGTTCATGAACTGTTTTTCCAGGTCTTTGATAAAGGAACGATGGAAGATGGCGAAGGCAGGCAGATAGACTTCCGTAATACCATTATTCTGCTTACCAGTAATACTGGCAGCGATATTATTAGCAGTGCTTGTGCCGATCCTGAAACCATGCCGGATGAAGAGAGCTTATTAACGATATTACAGCCTTCATTGTTAAAAGTATTTCCGGCAGCATTTTTAGGGCGGGTGACGGTGATACCTTATTTGCCGTTATCTGTTTCTTCATTACAACATATTGTCAATATTCATTTGAGTCGTATCGCAGCACGCGCGAAGGCCAATCATGACATTGCGTTAACGTTTAGTGATGAGTTGGTTCAGCATATTGTAGAACAATGTCCAGTAGCAGAAACAGGTGCAAGAATGCTGATTAGGTTTATTGAGAAAAATATTCTTCCTGAAATCGGCAGGGCTGTTCTCAATATGGCAGGGGAAAATTGTTCTAAAAATAAAAATTTTGCTATGCATGTAGTCCTGTCACATAGCAAGGATATCGAAATTATTAGAAACACGGAGGAAATGGCAACAGACTAACTGTTAAGAAAACAGGGCATAAATGGAGATGATAACAGTCTCCTTTTACTTAACGTTTAATAATAAGCATATAAGGGATTATCACATGCGTAATGTAAAACTGACACTGTGCGCAATGGCGTTGGCGGCTACATCGGCTTCGGTGTTGGCTGAAACTCAGGGCACTGTAACCTTTAATGGTGAATTAATTACGGAAACCTGCTCTATCGCCAGCGACTCTATTGACCGTCAGGTACAGTTGCCGACAGTATCCGTTCAGACGTTGAAGACGGCCGGTGCGACCGCAGGTTCAAAAGGTTTCGACCTGAATGTTGAAGGTTGCCCGCAGGGTATCAGCAAAGTGGCAGCGCACTTCGAAGCGATCGGCTCAAGTGGCGTGGATAGCGTTACTGGTAACCTGACTAACCAATTCACTGGAAGCGCGACGAAGGCGACAAATGTAGAGGTTCGTCTGTACAACTCTGATGAACAGCCCCTGAAACTGGGCGAAATGGGTCAAGAGTTCACCGTCAATAGCGGCAAGGCAACCATGCGTTACTATGGAGGTTACTACGCAACAGGTGCCACCACTGCAGGGAAAGTATACGCGCAGGCGCGTTATACCCTGGTTTATCCATAACTGTTGGTTTTTAGCTTGAAGCAGGGCGAGTAATCGCCCTTTTATTAAAAAACTTTGTTGCTATTTAATGTGATGGGATGTCATACATGCAGGGTAGCGCTATGAAATATCAATATGCGATTATTTTAAAATTAATCACTGCTTTTGTTTCTCTGGTTTTTATAACACAGAGCGCTTTTGCAGGTATGACGATTTCCGGAACCCGTATTATTTTCCCAGGGAATACTCGCGAAAAAACCGTACGAACAACCAATAAAGGCTCGGTACCGTTGCTGGCGCAGGTATGGGTTGATGATGGCGGCAAAAATGACGATATCAATAGCATAAAAGTACCGTTCACTGTCACGCCTCCGATTTACCGCGTCGAGCCAGGTAAAGGGCAGAGTGTTCGCCTTATTTATAATGGTATGAGTCTTCCTCAAGACCGTGAATCAGTGTTTTGGTTTAATTTACTGGAAATTCCGCCGGAAAATGAAGCAGTGAAGGAGTTGGATCGTCTTGAACTGGCATTCAGAACGCGTATTAAAATTTTTTATCGCCCGTCAGCACTGAAAAGCGGGAGTATTCAGGAAGTTGAGCAGCTGAAATGGGAAATTATTAGTCCTGCCAGGGGAATTAAAGTCATCAATCCGACGCCTTATTATATTTCATTCGATTCGGCTTATATTACATCCGGTAGTACGAAATCTTCGCTGGCTGTCGATATGATTCCTCCTTTTGGCAGCAAAGAAATGTTAGTTAATAGTAAGGCATCTCGATCAGCAACTATTGACAGCGTCACGGTTCGCCTGATTAGCGATTATGGCAGCATTGCGGAATATCAATTGCTTCCGACGACAGCTAATGGATTAACGATAAGTAAGCTACTCAAATAAACGTATCAGAAATTTTTCTGCAGGCTGAAATGGTTTTTTATTTGAGGTCAGGGAACGGAATTTTCTGCTCAGGGAGGCGGGGAAGTGAAATCAAAAGAAACCAGGGTATACGCACAGCGAATAATACGCGAATCGAAGATTACGTATGCTATCCGACGTACCTTCATGGCTTCTTTAGTTTTAATCGCGAGATTTTCGATATTCGCTTACGGCAGCGCCAATGCTTTACCTGCCAAGACGGACCCGGACATACGTGCAAAAATTGTAAAATTCAACAGTGCTTTTATTCATGGGCAGAGTGTGGATGTTTCCCGATTCTATAAGGGCAATCCAACGCCTGTTGGCGAGTATGTGGTACAGGTTTCCGTTAACGGAGAAAGCCGTGGGCAGCACAAGGTGTTGTTCAGATCAATAGAGAATAGTATTAGCGCACAACCCTGCTTTACGAAGGATGAATTGACCAGCCTGGGTATAAAGTATTCCGTCGAACCATTATCGACGGCACCTGAACAGCAAGATCAAAATAAAGAAGAATATATTCAATGCGCCACGATCGATAAATGGATTGCGGGTGCCGGGGCTAACTATACGGTCGGAGATTTTTACCTTGACCTGACGATTCCCCAGGCCTGGCTTGTACGGTATCCGCGCGGTTATACCGATCCCAACTCCTGGGATTCAGGCGTAACAGCAGCGTTGTTCGACTATAACGGTAACTTTTATGTCCAGCAGAACTCAGGCAGCTTTGTCAGTAATGAGGGCCGCTCGGTCAATGGCAACCTTACAATGATGGCCGGGTTAAACTTTTACGACTGGCGTTTGCGTAAACGGCTTAATACTAACTGGAGCAGCGTTGGCTCAAAGCATACAGAGTCTTTCCTTACTTATCTTCAGCGGGATGTTACGGCGCTGAAAAGTCAGTTGACCCTGGGCGACAGCACAACCAACGGCGATCTCTTCGACAGCCTGCTCGTACGCGGCATTCAGTTGCAGTCAGACGATCGTATGCTGCCAGACGGGCTTCGTTATTATACTCCGCTGGTACGCGGCATCGCTGAAACGAATGCCAGGGTTCAGGTCACGCAGCGTGGGAGGATCCTTTATGAAACCACCGTTCCGGCGGGGCCATTTGAACTGAGCGATATTGGTGCGATGGGCTATGGCGGCGACTTGCAGGCAACAATTATCGAGGCGGATGGCCGCCAGCGAACGCAGATTGTGCCTTTCTCGGCGCCGCCCATGTTGCTGCATGATGGTGTTTTTCGTTTTGGCGTTGCCGTGGGTAAAGTGCAGGACAAACCGTTGTCTGAAAAGCCGAGCCTGGCGCAGCTCTTCTGGCAGTATGGTTTGGGTAATATGTACACGCTATACGGCGGTGGTCAGTTTTCCGAAAATTACACCGCCGCTGGAATGGGTAACGCTTTCAACACACCGTTAGGTGGCTTATCGATAGATGTTATCCGTGCGTATAGCGAACTGGAGAAGGGTAAATCCTCCTCAGGAAACAGTTACAACATTAGTTTCAGTAAGTATTTGGATACAACCTCGACAGATGTCACGCTTGCCGCCTGGCGTTATTCCTCTAAGGGATTTTACAGTTTGAGGGATGCAATGCTGGAGCGCTACGGCACAAGAATCGATGATTATATGGTGGACTATCGGACCCGCCAGCGCTTTACCGTCAGCGTAGGTCAGCCGCTCTGGAATGGCGGAAGAGTGAATTTTTCCGGTAATTTTTACCAGTACTGGAAAGATCGTTCGGCGACCAGCCAATATATGCTCTCCTATAGCAAATCCGAGCGCTATTTTTCGTGGTCGCTTTCCGCTTCGCGCGCCTATAACAGCAATGGGCACAATGTAAACAGCGTTATGTTTTCTATCAGCGCACCTCTTGGCCGCAGCAATATGATAGATAAACCGGTTTTTAACACGATGTATTCCACCGTCTATCATGATAACGATGGTCGCAGCACGTTACAGGTTAACGCTATTGGCAGCCAGGGTGAGCAAAATGAGCTGAGCTATGGCGTTGCTACCTCAGTGAGCAACGCGAAGAATAACGTAGCGCACAGCACCTTTAACGGTAACGTCAATTATAGCTCGCCGGTCGGGCAGTTTGGTTCGACAGCATCGGTGGGGAACAAATCGAGCCAGTTATCGTTTTCGGCAAACGGCAGTGTAGTGGCGCACAACGGCGGCATCACCGCCGGGCCGCGATTGGGGGATTATCCCTTTGCGTTAGTGGAAGCGCCAGGTGCCGAAGGTGCCAGGATGTTGAATGGTTATGGCTCGCAAATTGATGCCAATGGTTATGCCATCGTGCCGTCGCTGACGCCATATCGTAAGAATACCATTGCGGTAAACACACAGGGCCTTCCGGACACAGTTGACATTCTGGAGAGCGAAAGCTCTGTTATTCCTCGCATGGGCGCGGCGGTTAAGGTCAATGTAAAAACACAGGTGGGCGAACCTGTCGTGTTAATTATCAAAGATTCGAAGGGTAAACCGTTACCGATTGGCTCTGATATCTACGATGAACGCAATAACAGTCTTGGTATTATTGGCCAGGGTGGTATGGCGTTTATTCGGGGATGGCAGGCGGAGAAAAATAACCTGTATGTTAAAAACGCCTCCGGTCAGCGCCTCTGCACTATTTATTCTAATGCTACTGTTACCCGGAAAATTATGGAAGCAATGGGACTTGTTACTCAGGTAGGAGTGTTATGTCACTAATTACCATCACCACTGCGAACTATAAATATCTTCGCAACTTGTTATATGCAACCCTGGTCAGCGGTATATTCATTTTCTCGGCCCGGGCATGTTTAACCAATTGCTCGATAGATTTAAATTTTACCGGGATCTATATAGATGAAACCTGCGAAGTTGTGATAAATAATGACAGCAGTAATGAGATAATAACGTTACCCCGAATCTCAACCGCATCGCTGCAAAATAATGGCAGTGAAGCTGGCAGCGTACCGTTTGATATTACGCTAAAGAATTGCCCCGCAAGCCACACAGTGACTCTTTTCTTCGATAGCAGCGTCACTGCGGCGGATAATAAAACAGGTAATTTAGTGAACCGTACCGGATTAACATATAGCGACAATGTGCAGATCAGATTAAGAAAGGAAAATAGTTCGCAGATTATTATTGATGATGCCGCTTCAGGACAGGATTATATTATTTCTTCTGCGGCTGAGCCAATAAGCCACAGATTTACAGCGAGCTATTATGCAAATGGGGACGCGGTGGTAACTGCCGGGAAGGTTTATGCGATAGCAGGCGTCGAGCTTGTTTATAAATAAAGGGAGGTTGGGCTGGCTGATTATTTTAAGTTAACCATCAAACGAACAACAATTTATCCATGAACGGTTATTGAAGAGTATTGACTACTATGAGCAAAAGCAATTCGCAGAAATTTATCGCACGTAATCGTGCTCCGCGCGTACAAATTGAGTACGACGTGGAAATTTATGGCAGTGAAAAGAAAATTGAACTGCCATTTGTAATGGGGGTTCTGGCCGATCTGTCGGGTAAACCGTTAGAGCCATTGCCGCCGATTGCCGACAGAAAATTCCTTAGCATCGATATCGATAACTTTGATGAGCGTATGAAAGCGATGCGTCCTCGCGTGGCATTTGCAGTACCAAACACGCTAACAGGAGAAGGTCAGCTAATGGTCGATATGACTTTTGAAAGTATGGATGATTTTTCTCCAGACGCTATTGCGCGCAAAGTCGATTCTTTAGCACAGATGCTGGAGGCCCGTACTCAACTGGCTAACCTCCAGACCTATATGGATGGTAAAGCTGGTGCGGAAAATCTGGTCATGAAAGTACTGAATGACAAATCGCTGCTGAATACGCTGGCTTCGGCGCCGAAGCCGAAACAGGCTGATGAAGCCACGTCCCAAAAAAATTGATGTAGAGAGAGAACTATGGCTACCCAAGTAGAAACTTCAAAACAGACAGCCACGAAGGAAGCGTCGCATAGCGATTTCAATACGCTATTAACCCGTGAGTTTAAGCCGAAATCCGAACAGGCGAAAACGGCGGTTGAACTTGCGGTTAAAACCCTGGCGGAACAGGCGTTAACCACGTCGATCACCATGGCTGACGATGCGTATAAGAACATCGCGGCGATTATCGCGGAGATCGATCTTAAGCTTTCCGAGCAAATTAACCTGATTCTGCATCACGAAGAGTTTCAGCGTCTGGAAAGTGCGTGGCGCGGTTTGCACTATCTGGTCAACAACACAGAGACTGATGAAAAGCTGAAGCTGCGCTTTATGGATATCTCCAAAGATGATCTGCGTCGCTGCATGAAGCGTTATAAAGGCATCGCCTGGGATCAGAGTCCGCTGTTTAAGCAAATTTATGAAGAAGAATATGGTCAACTCGGCGGCGAGCCTTATGGATGCCTGGTTGCGGATTACTATTTCGATCATAGCGCGCCGGATGTGGATCTGCTCTCGTCTATTGGCAAAGTCGCGGCTTCCGCTCATATGCCATTTATTACCGGAGCTGCGCCGTCCGTGATGCAGATGGATTCCTGGCAGGAACTGGCTAATCCTCGCGATCTGACGAAAATCTTCACCCAAAACCTGGAGTATGCGGCATGGAACTCGTTGCGTCAGTCTGAAGATTCCCGTTATATCGGCCTGGCGATGCCGCGTTTCCTTGCTCGCCTGCCATATGGCATCAATACCAACCCGGTGGATGATTTTAACTTTGAGGAGACCACTGACGGTGCCGATCATAACAAATACGCCTGGGCGAATGCCGCGTATGCGATGGCAGTAAATATTAACCGTTCGTTCAAGCATTATGGCTGGTGCACCATGATTCGCGGCGTTGAAAGTGGCGGCGTGGTGGAAAATCTCCCTTGCCACACTTTCCCGACTGATGACGGCGGCGTGGATATGAAGTGTCCGACAGAGATCGCAATTTCTGACCGTCGTGAGTCCGAACTGGCGAAAAATGGTTTTATTCCGCTGGTGCATCGTAAAAATACGGATTATGCGGCGTTCATTGGTGCGCAATCGCTGCAAAAGCCAGCTGAGTACTACGATCCGGACGCCACGGCAAACGCCAATCTGTCTGCCCGTTTACCATACCTGTTCGCTTGTTCACGCTTTGCACATTATCTGAAGTGTATCGTGCGCGATAAAATTGGCTCTTTTAAAGAGCGTGAAGATATGCAGCGATGGCTGAACAACTGGATAATGAATTATGTGGATGGAGACCCTGCTAACTCTTCTCAGGAAACCAAAGCGCGTCGCCCACTGGCGGCAGCGGAAGTGGTAGTGGAAGATGTTGAAGGTAATCCGGGTTATTACCAGGCGAAATTCTTCCTGCGTCCACATTTCCAACTGGAGGGGCTGACCGTTTCTTTACGTATGGTCGCGAAATTACCTTCGCTGAAAAATGTTGCCTGATATGGGCAATTAAACCAAAGAATAATCACGTCATTATTCTTTAAAGATGCGGATGCGTCGGGGATTACTGCGCTCCGTGAAAAGTCAGGAATTAATTTTTTTATTAAATAAGTTATATTCCTGGCGAAAACTTGCTGTTACACATTGTGTAACTTTATCCAATGAGAGCTGAAAAAAGGAAATATTATGGCTCAAGATATGTTTATTAAAATCGATGGCATCGAAGGCGAATCTCTGGATGCTACCCATAAAAATGAAATCGAAGTGCTTTCATGGTATTGGGCCAGCAGTCAGCATGCTAATATGCACAGTGGCTCTGGCGGCGGTTCTGGTAAAGCGACCGTTGAAGATTTCTGCTTTGAGCATTACGTTGATAAAGCCAGTACCAACCTTCTGAGCTACTGCTTGTCTGGTAAGCATATCAAGGAAGTTCAATTTGTTATGCGTAAAGCGGGTGGCGACCCTCTGGAATACCTGACCATTAAATTCACCGATGTCATTATTACTCGAGTGGAAACCGCAGGCTCCAGTGCAGATGAAACGCGTCCGCGTGAGAGAGTAACCTTTGCGTTTACCAAAGTTACTCAGGACTATGTCATGCAGAATGCTGAAGGCGCTAAATCCGGCGTTATTTCTACAAGTTACGACGTTAAAGCTAACCAGCGCAGTTAATCCTGCCCTGGTAAGCAATGAATTTTGCCGCTTCGGCGGCAAAATTCTCATCAGCTATATCGAACAAACCGTTTCATATTATGAAAAAATAGCGTGGTCAGGGATATGTTTTGCAGAACAGACATCAACCAATATTGGCCGAGAATGCTACAGATGCTGGCAGCAATTATGTTGGCAGTGGTTCTGGTTTCCTGTAGCAGCAATAGTGAGAGAAAAACAGCAGCCGGTGAAATAAAAATAAATCTAATTGCAGACAAAGATATTAACCCGAACGCCAGTGGACATCCGGCCCCGCTAAGTATTTTTATTTATAACATCAAGGAAACGGATGTTTTCAGTAACGCTGATTTTTTTGAAATTACTGATGGTAGCAGTAAACCTTTGTTGGCCGCTTCATCAAAAATCTATGAAGCGATATTACAACCAGGGGAAGCACGCAGTATTTTTATTAATCTCAATAACGATACGCGAACCCTTGGGTTTATTAGCGCATATCGCAATCTCAACGATTCGATCTGGTTAGCTACGTGGGATTTACCAAAGAAGACATCGTGGTGGGAAAAAGTCTTTAGCGACGATTCGCTTGAGTTGAATGCGCACTTTCATAAAACAGCAATGACAATTAAAAAAGTGGATTAACCATGAGAACAAATAAAGTCGTCTGGAGCGAAGGATTGTTCCTGCGCCCTCAGCTTTTTCAGCAGCAAGAACGTTACTTTGAGTATTACGCACACAAGCGAGCATCGACATTGAGTCCATTTTTCTGGGGATTCTCGCAGTACGAAATCGACCACGAAGCGCTGACTTACGGCAAACTTGTACTCCGTACCGCCCGCGGTGTTCTGCCGGACGGCACACCGTTTGACGTACCCGACCACGCCGACTTACCGGAACCGCTGACTATTCTGCCTGAACATCTTGGCAAGATGCTTTATCTGGCGGTTCCGCTGCGTCTTGATAACAGCGATGAAACCATCTTTAACCAGCACGATGCCAGTTCACTGGCGCGTTTCCGCGCCCAGGAAGCGGAGCTATGCGATACCAATGCTATTCGCCAGGGGCCGAAGCCGGTTCAACTGGCAATGCTTCGGCTGAAGTTGGTTTCGGAAACTGAGATGACAGAATCATGGATCGGTCTACCCCTGGCCCGGGTAAAGGCTATTCAGCCGGACGGCAGCATACTCTTGCATACGGATGATTATATCCCGCCTGTGACCGGATATGCCGCAAGCCTGCTGCTCAGAGAGTGGCTGACGCACCTTAACGGCCTTGTAAAAATGCGTGCTGAGATGCTGGCGAATCGCCTCTCTACCTCGGATGGCAAAGCCAGCGCCAGCGCGGAAGTCGTGGACTATCTGCTGCTGCAAATTTTCAATAAATATGAGCCGATTCTGGACCATTTACGACATATTCCTGAAATGCCGCCGATCGTTTTGTATGAAGAACTGGCAAAACTGGCGGGTGAGCTTTCAACATTTGTCCGTACCAAAACGCGTCGTCCGAAAACGGCACCCGGCTATGACCACGCCAGGCTGTATCCCTCAATTCGCCCGCTGGTGGATGACGTTCATGATTTGCTGAACCAGATCCTGGTACGGGCTGGGCAGCTTATCGACCTGCACGCTAAAGGTAATGGCGTCTGGTCCGCTTCGGTTCTGCCCAATGAACTGCAGTCGTTCTCAAACCTGGTGCTGGCGGTGCATGCTCAGCTGCCAATGGATGTCCTGCACCAGCAGTTCCAGGCTCAGACCAAAATCAGCGCTCCGCAACAACTCCATGAACTGGTTCGCTCGCACTTGCCGGGGTTGGTATTGCAGGGACTGCCGGTACCGCCGCGCCAGATCCCTTACAGCACAGGTTATGTCTATTACGAACTGCTTAAAAGCGGCCCTTTTTGGGACAAAATCTCGACGACCGGAGCGCTGGCGTTACATGTTGCCGGTGACTTCCCGGGCCTGAAAATGGAACTTTGGGGTATCCGGAGCTGATGAAAGACGATATCAACCCGCAGGGAGCGAATGCTTCAGAGAATGTTCACGACGAGAATGCTTCGCCGCAGGCGATGGGGAAATTTCTGCTGGATGATCAGGGCGACTGGATTCAGGATTCTGAAGCAGCGCCCATCAGTCGTAGCGATATGGCCGGTATGCACCAGCAGCCATTTAAAGATGACCGCTCCCTGCGAAGCGAAAGCGTACAGCAACGTGTATTAAAGGTAAAAGCCGCCAGGAACTCATTACTGGAAGCCGCTCAGCCTTTGTTGCGCGCACTGAGTGATATGCCTGAACAGATTAGCGACATTTCCCAAGTTGAACTCCTGAAAAACATGCTCAAAAGCCAGATTAATCTTTTCAGCATTGTCTGCGATGAGGTCAATATCCCCTGGAAAAAAATGGCTATTGTTCGCTATTGCCTTTGTACCGCGCTTGATGAAGCCGCTCACGCAACACCGTGGGGCCTTGAGGCTGGCTGGTCACAGAGCAACCTGTTGAACTACTTTGAAGGGGACAACGACGGCGGAAATAAATTCTTCCTGTTGATTGGGCGTCTATCGATGAATCCCAATGAGTTCGCTGACGTGCTGGAGGTGCTGTTACGCATTCTCGGCCTTGGTTTTGAGGGGCGCTACAGCATTATTGAAGACGGCGATCGACAGCTGACCAAAATTCGTCAACGTTTACTGACGCTGATTCAAAGTACGCGCAATACCACGCAATCGATCTTATCACCGCATGGGCTACAGCCTCCAGGTCCGGTGTTACGTGAAAAAAACATCATCCCGGTTCGGCTGACAGCCCTGTGCGCGGGCGTGCTGATTGCATCTACTTTTATCTGGTTTAAGTACTCGCTATTGAAACGCCTCGACGGTATCACCAGTGAGATCTACGCCATGCACAATATCAAAGTCACCACACCACAGCTCAAAATACGTCTCAGACTGGCTGTCTTGCTACGCAATGAAATCAAGAAACAACTGCTCAGCGTTGATGAAACCCAGAAGCAAAGCAAAGTGGTATTCAACGGAGATTCGTTGTTCCTCTCCGGCTCCACCTCGGTGCAACCAGAGATGGCGGAGATAATTAAACGTGTCGCCCACGAAGTTCGCCGCGTGAATGGTGAAGTACTGATTGTTGGCCATACCGATGCTACGCCTATTCATCGTCCGGAATTGCCCAATAACATCGTACTGTCGCAAAAACGTGCAGCAGAAGTGGCTCGCTATTTTGTTGCCGCAGGCCTGCCAGAGGACAAAGTAAAAGTCGAAGGGGCGGGCAGCAGTCAGCCGCTGGCATCTAATGATACTGCTCAGGGACGGGCGAAGAATCGCCGCGTAGAGTTTTTTGTCACGTATTAACGAGAACAACAATGCCTTATTTTAATAGAATCTTTGCGGCACGATTTTTGAAAACGCTGCTGATTGTATGTTGTATCGGGTTATTAATCGCTGCTATCTGGTTTCTTGGACCCTTTTTTGGTTTTGGCGATTCTCGTCCGTTACAGAGTGTTGAATCGCGCATAGTTTTTATCCTGCTGGCCGTGCTGTGTCTGGTTATTTTCTGGTTACGCTGGCCACTATTTATCGCGATAACCGCAACGCTGTGCGTGATGGTTTGGGTCTTTGGCCCGTTCCTGCTTGCGGGTGAAAACCATCCGCTGGCGCCGGTGAGCGTCAGGCTAGCGATTATTGCGATTTTTTTGGCCGGTGCACTACTGTATGGCCTGTGGTTGCTTCTGTTGGCGTTAAAAGATAATCCGGCGCTGTTGGATAAGTTTGCCCGCCGCAAGACCCCTGCTGCGGAAAGCGATACGTCCGAAATCTCTGCGGTTATTGCCAGCGCTATAGATTATGTGAATAAAAGTTGCAGCAATCTCTCTTTCTTTCAGCGTGTAATTTTAGCGCGTAAGCCCCTGGATCTTTTGCCGTGGTATATGGTTCTCGGTACACAAGGTGCAGGTAAGACTTCTGCAATTCTGGGGGCAGGGCAGAACTTCCCGCTGCCCGAGCAACTGAATCAGGTTGGAAAACCGGCGCAGCAAACACGTAACTGCGAATGCTGGTTTACTAATGACGCGGTCTATGTTGATACCTCCGGGAAATACGTTAGCGAGCCGGAAGCAAATATCAACGAATGGCACGCAATACTCAAAGCCCTGAAAAAATATCGGCCTGTGAAAGCGTTAAACGGAGCGGTAGTGACATTTACTGCCGCTGATGTGCTGGAGCGAAGCCAGGCTGAGCTGTTTGAACTGGCGGCAAGCCTGCGCGCCAGAGTGGATGAATTGCGCCAGACGCTGGGCGTACGTTTCCCTGTGTATGTCATGGTGACCAAGCTGGACCAACTGCCGGGGTTTGCTGAGTATTTCAGGATTTTAACTGAGCAGGAACGCGAGCAGGTCTGGGGAGTAACTTTTCCCTATGGCGATGCCAGAACGGCGTCAGTCGGCGAACTGAACGATCAGATAAAAGAAGAATTTTCTTTGCTTGAGGATCGTATTGAGCGGGACATGATCGTTCGCCTGCAGGAAGAGTATGACAACCGCGATCGCAAGAAGATGTATGCACTGCCGCAGGATTTCCTTCTGTTGTCAGAGCGGGTAGCCGAGGTTGTTCACAATATCTTTTTTGCTTCCCGCTACGATGAAACGCAAAGCTATACTCTGTTGCGCGGTATCTATTTTTCCAGCAGTCATCAGCCTGTAGGATTAAGTCTGCTGAATAACCAGAGCATCATACATAAATGGTCAAACTACGTTGAGGGCAAAACGCCAACGGCGGTGGCTTCGTTAACTGCCCAGCCGGAAGAGAGTAATTTTTTAATCAATAACGTGTCGTACGGTCGTCAGTATTTCCTCAAACAGCTGTTTAGCGAAGTGATCGTCAAAGATCTGGGGCTGGCGCGGTATAACCTGGCGAATGAATCGAAATATCGCCTGCAGCGTTTTTTTGGGCATACGTTCTCTATTTTGCTGGCTTTCATACTACTGAACGGTTTCTGGAATAGTTACCAGTATAACAACGATTATCTGGACGCTGTGGATACGAAAGTCAGTACGCTGGGTGGCGAAGTAAAACGTTTTGCCGATACCACAGCGGACAACTTGTTGCCGCGCCTGCTTACGCTTTCGCAATACCTTCCGGAATATCGCTCGCTGGATATATTCAATCCGCCGCTCAATTGGCGCTACGGCCTTTATACCGGTGACGAAGTTGCCAGGGCTTCTGATTCGTTATATCAGTTTTTCCTGCAACGACTATTATTGCCGCAGATTGAACACCAGGTTGCTCTGGCGCTTCAGGAGACGATTGATAACGGTAATTCCGAACAAATTTATCGTCAATTGAAAATTTATTTGCAGGTATACGGCCAGGGTGAATTCGATAAGCAGTACATGATCGCCAGTATTACCCATTTGTGGGAAATGACGAATAAGCTTCAGCCCTACGAAGAGCGTCGAATTTTTATCTCACACCTGAATAATCTTTTTGATTCTCCTGAGTGGCGACGCTTCGGGCAGGAGCCGGATGAAGGATTAGTGAAGTACGCTCGAGCCATGCTCGAACGTAAGGATCTGGCCAGCCGTTTGTACGAACGTATTAAAGACTCGGTGGCGCAGGATGTGCCTGCTGATTTGACGTTAAGTGCGATGGCTAAATCACGCGGCGGAGAGTTATTTTCGCCGCTCGACGAAAATGGAACAACGGTTATCCCCGGTCTTTTTACCCATGCCGGTTATTACGAGGCGTTTAAAAAAAAAATGGGTCCTAACCTGATTCCGCTGGTTCGTGAGGATGCCTGGGTGTTGGGTAAAACGGAACCTGACAACGCAGTCGCGCCCGTTATGCAGGTCAAAATGACTAACAGCGGCGCCTTGGTTAACCCCGTACAACAACAGATCCTGACGCTCTATTTGGATGAGTATACGCGGCACTGGCAGGATTTTCTGGGCAATATCCGCATCAAAATGCATGCGTTGTCTTTAGACTATGGTCATGCAGGTATGACGGCGGATATCTATATGCTGCGACAGTTGAGCGCATCGGACTCGCCGTTGGTTAACTTCATTACTCGCGTAGTCAGCGAAACCACGCTGATTAGTAAAGAGAATAAATCGCTGCTCGATAATGTCAGCAACAAGGGGCAAATCTTAAATGCGGCCGCCAAAGTAAATCTGGCCTATGCGGCGATGGAAAAGAAGTTGCTTCAGGAACGGGTAGATAATCATTTTGCTCCGCTGCGTGAGTTTGTGACCGGAGCCCGCGAGTCGGCGGGCGGAGCCTCTGCAATGGGGGGCGGCGCGGAGCTGAGCAAGCTGATGGGTGCGCTCAGTGAGCAATACACGTTGTTCGTTATCTATAACGATGCGCTGAAAAATGGCAATGCGATGGCACTTTCTGATTCCATGCGTCAGCTAAGTGCAGAATCGCAAACCTGGCCCGACCCGCTGCCAAACTTGATTGTGCCGTTACTGGAAGGCGTGTGGCATCGGGCGAGTGAGGGGGCTGTTGTCAGAAGTAATCGAGATATTGATGAGAAACTTGGCCGGGTATGTCGTGCTACTTTGCAGGGGCGCTATCCCTTTGCGAATAGCCAGCGAGAGGCGAAGCTCGCTGATTTCGAACGTTTCTTTGCCTCTGGCGGGCTGGTGGACGAGTACTTTAAAACTCATCTGACGAACATCGTGGATACCTCATCACGACCATGGCGCTACAAAGGCGATGTGGCGGATAGCGCAAACACCCTGGATATGTTCGAAAGAGCGGCGGAAATTCGAAATGCTTTTTTTCAGGACGAAGGAGGGCGTCGTTTTTCGCTCACTTTTGATATCTCGGTGCCTTATTTAGCGCCAGAAATTACGCAGTTGAATATGAATTTCGACGGTAAGCAGGTGAATTATGCGCACTGGCCTGTTTCTCCAGTTTCGGTTATTTGGCCTGCGTCGCGTATGACCTCAAGAGTGACGCTTAATGCCACGCCGCGTGTTGCGTCAGGAAATTCATCGTTAATGTTTACCGGCCCGTGGTCCCTGTTTCGCTGGATAGACAGCGCCAGTGATATTGTGGCGAACCATTCCGACGATATGCAGCTGGTATTTGATTTAGATTCACGACGGGCAAATATCGAAGTCACGGGGTTAACTTATAAAGACCGGCCTGTAATGGAACTGTTGAAAAATTTCCGCTGCCCCAGCGATTATTAAAAAGTGGCGACTATATATAGAGGGAACTATGTCGATACGCCTGTGTTTACTTGTCGATGAATCGTGTGCAGGTCAGTTTCGCAGGTTGAGTAAAACGCAGCGCGAAGTGCGCTCGATTATTACGCAGCAAATACTGCCAAGCATCGGATCCTCAATACTTGATAAATATTTACCGGAACATTATCCATGGTGCTTTGTTATTTCCGCTGCCTCACTTCGACAAAGGCATTCCTGCGTCGGCGCGTTTATGGTACTGCCGGATAAGCAAGGGAAAAAATTACTTGTTGTTGTTTATAGCCCGGTCTCTTATTCATGGTTGCAAAAAAATATGCATGTTGAATTTCCTCTGACATTCTGGGCTTCAAGAATTTTAAACATGGCACGGAAAAATGATCTGGTGAAAAAAGACTGGCAGCTGTTATGGCAATGGGTGAGGGCGCTCGGACGAAGTTATTCCCCCTGGTGGGAAAGGGTGCTGACACCAGCCTGGCAATTTAAAAATCAATCTCAGGTGTTACTCAGGGAGGGATCGCAGGAAGACTATTGCATTCGAAATAACGATGGTGTCGAGATTATGCCGTGGAAAAACTGGCCTGACTGTATTCAACAGGATGCAGGCATCTGGATTTGGCGGCAAAGCCGACACGGGAAAATATTAGATTCGCGGAGAATTCCGTTACAGCGCGCTGAGGCTAAATTGCCTGACGCATCATTTTAAGCTACTCACAACGCATCAGGTGATCGTATGTCACGAACCATTAAATTAAGTAGCCCGGCGATGCCACTGCTGCTTGGAGAGCCAGCGTTGATAATTTCAAAGCTGGATGGTGAAGAATCGCTTTCTTCGCTCTATTCTTACCTGATTACTGTCAGGACACCTTCTAATCCGCTTATTCCCTGGCAGGAGGCGTCGAATGTTGATTTGAAGTCATTAATCGGCAAAGAGATGACTGTTGAAATTGAGCTTGATGGTAATGGGCTTGGGGATTTTACTGGCATTGGCAAAGGTATCCGTGAAATATCCGGTATAGTGCAAAGAGCGCGATATATTGGTCGCGATGGCTACCAGGCGCTTTATGAAATTATCCTGCGGCCTTGGCTTCATCTTGCGGAATTAACTACCGACTTTAAAATATTTCAGCAGAAATCGGTGGTAAATATTATCGATGAGGTATTAGGCGATTATAACTTCCCCTTTGAGAAACGACTGTCAGGAAGCTATCCACTGCTTGATTTTCAGGTGCAGTATGGCGAGACGGACTTCGCTTTTATTGAACGACTGATGGAAGAGTGGGGGATTTACTGGTTCTTTGAACACAGTGAAAAAAGTCACAAGCTAATTCTGGTTGATAATGTCGGTGCGCATAAGCGTTTCCCAAGCGAAGCCTACCACGTTATTCAATATGCTTCCGACAATCCGAAGATGGATGAAGAATACATCAACCAATTCCATTTACAGGAAACGATTACCTCTGGAAAGTGGGTAACAAATGATTATGACTTTACTAAATCCCGAGCCGATATTATGGCGCTCGACAGTAAACCGCGGAAGACCAGTTTTAACCAGATGGAGATTTTTCACTGGCCAGGAGATTACGAGCAACCTGCTGTCGGTGAGCATCTGGCACGGGTGCGGATGGAAGAACGTGGAGCGTTAGGTTCGCGCTGCGAAGGTTCTGGCGAGTTGCGTGGTATAGCCTGTGGTTGCAGTTTTGAACTCGTGAATTACCCCGTAGAAAAAGCTAATCGTGAATATATGATAATGCGCAGTCATCTGTTGGTGGAGGAAATTAATCAGCTTTCTTCACAGGATGAATTTCGCTACAGCTGTGATTTTACCGTTCATCCAATGACCAAGATTTACCGACATCCGGTGACGGTAGCAAAACCAAAAACCAGTGGCCCACAGACAGCAATCGTCGTTGGGCCTCCGGGTGAGGAAATTTGGACAGATAAATATGGCCGCGTCAAAGTCCGTTTTCTTTGGGATCGCTACGGTAAGAATCGTGAATCTGATTCCTGCTGGCTGCGCGTCAGCCAGGCATGGGCAGGGAATAAATTTGGCGGGATCTATATTCCTCGTATTGGTCACGAAGTGATTGTCGACTTTATTAATGGCGATCCAGACAGACCCTTAATCACAGGCAGCCTTTATAACAACGTGACGATGCCGCCGTGGGATTTGCCAGCTAACGCGACACAAAGCGGGCTTATCACTCGTACCGTTGGCGGCGGGCTCAGTAACTACAATGGCATTCGTTACGAAGATAAACCGGGGCAGGAGCATTACTGGGAGCAGGCTGAACGGGATATGTCCCGTCTGACTAAGCAAAACGAAGTACAGACCATTGGTATGAACTCTGACGTCAATGTTGGCCAGTCGCGCAATCTGTTTGTTGGCGGGGACTATAAGTCTGATGTTGTCGGTAATAGCAGCGCTATGATTGGCGCTGCGTTGGCGATTCAGGTTGGTGGAAATCAGGACGACAATGTTATAGGAGCGAAAGGGATCAATGTCGGCGGCGCCTTTATGACTGCCGTCGGAGGATATCACTCGCTTTCCGTTGGCGGCGCTCATCAGGTGAATGTGGGAGGCTATCACTCCCTTGCCGTAGGCGGCGCGAGCACCATGGTAGCAGGCGGCGCAATGACACTCACAGCGGGGGGCGAGTTGGTTATTGCGGCTAAAAAAATAAAAATCATCGGTTCCAGTCAGGTGGTTATCCAGGGAGGACAAGTTGATATTAATCCCGGTGATAACTCTGATGGCGGCGGCGGCGGTGGCGGTGGCGGTGGTGGCGGGATGATAGGTTTACCGGGATTACCGGCCGTTTCCGCGCTGTTTGGCGTAATTATCCCATTACCGCCTATACCAACACCAACGCCGACCGTGTCGCCGACCGTGACGCCAACCGTGACGCCGACCGTGACGCCAACCGTGACGCCGACCGTGACGCCGACCGTGACGCCAACCGTGTCGCCGACCGTGACGCCAACCGTGACGCCAACCGTGACGCCGACCGTGACGCCAACCGTGACGCCGACCGTGACGCCGACCGTGACGCCGACCGTGACGCCGACCGTGACGCCGACCGAGACGCCGACCGAGACGCCGACCGTGACGCCAACCGTGACGCCGACCGTGACGCCGACCGTGACGCCAACCGTGATGCCGACCGTGATGCCGACCGTGATGCCGACCGAGACGCCGACCGAGACGCCGACCGAAACGCCGACCGTGACGCCGACCGTGACGCCGACCGTGACGCCGACCGTGACGCCAACCGTGATGCCGACCGTGATGCCGACCGTGATGCCGACCGTGATGCCGACCGTGATGCCGACCGAGACGCCGACCGAGACGCCGACCGGGAGTGAAACCATCGAACCTTAATTGTTTATTGAACTTAGTGGCGAGTCGCTTGCGCTCTCGCCATATTATTCCAACAAGGAGAATTAATAATGCAAAACGCAGGACGAGTAGGTGATGCCACCTCGCATGGTGGTGCGTTATGTTCTGGATCTGGAAATGTCTATATTAATGGCCTGCCCGCCGCAGTTGCCGGAGCAAGCGTAGCACCCTGCGCGCTGGGACACGGAGCCGCGCCAGTCGCGACAGGCGCTGTCACGGTTTTTATTAATGGTTTACCGGCAGCTCGCCTTGGTGATGTCACGGGTTGCGGTGCCGTTGTTGTGTCGGGGTCTGCTAATGTTTATATAGGCTGATGTCGTGAATATTCAATTTGAATGGCCCGCGTCGCGGGAAGCGATGAGTATTTCCAGAAATCTGACTGCTGACAATGCTGTCACGTTTGATGCGGTCAATGGAAACTTTAACGATCATAATAGTCATTTGGGTCATGATGCCGTTATTTTCTACTGGCGCATGGCCAGGCCCGTAATGCTGAGTTTGTGCGCGAGTCATGTCTGTTATCTGGATGGTATTGAGGTGTCATACGGAAGTGTTCATCCGTTGCGTGAGGCAAGCAAAATTCAGGTCGGGCACTTCAAGTTAGTTATAGTCGGCGAGGGCAATGACGAGATCGATGATCAGTCGTTCTTTCGGCTCATTTATCCCAATGGCGTTTGGCAGACGAGTGATAAACTTCCTGAGGTTGAAAACATTCTTCCTAACGGCGGGAGTTACGTTAATGATCTGCGCTATTTCAATGACGTCATACTCGCTCAGAATAAAGGCGACGATATTCTGAAAATGCTGGAATTAGAATATAAGCGATTTCTGATCTGGCAGGAGCAGGATAGCGGTTGCTTTGACGGAACTTCTCATCAGACTAATCACATTTTTAAAAAGGACTATCGTTTTGAAAGAATTAGAGAGCAGCTCAAAGACAAAACGCTGACTGAATGTGTTGTCGACAGAACTTTTCTGATGGAGAAAGTATGGCCGGAGCTGGAGCAGGGTGAACAGTGGGATGAACTTTTCGGGGAAGAAGAGAAATCCGATCTGCTTCGCTCTTTGTCTCCTGAACACATTGTTGCGAAAAGCAGATATCAAGTCCCTGAACTGGTATTTCAGGACTTCTATAAAGTGGGTCTGGACACTTATTATTAATCGAAGGAATCGATACTATGCAAAATTTTACATCTCTTACTCAAATGCTCAAAACTTCATCGTTGAATGAGCTGCAGAAACAGATACTGGAGCAAGTTAAATCGCAGCCCCAGGATCTGAAAGCACGAGAAATACTGTTCAAACTCTATTGTGTTGATGGTGCCTGGGATAAAGCGTTACTGCAGCTACAAACGCTGGCTCTGATAGATGATGGATTGAAAACACAGACTGAACTCTACAAAAACCTGGTATTCAGTGAAATGCAGCGTCAACAGGTATTAACCGGCGGGCGTCTGGCCGCAACCTTGCAGGATGATATGCCGGCGTGGATGTTGAAATTACATGAAGCGAACGCGGAGCATTATCAGGGCAACACCGAGCAGGCAGTTATATTGCGGGAAGAAGCGTTTGGCCTGGCACCCGAAAGCGCCGGGAAAAGCGACACCTTAGGGAACTTTTCATGGATAGCCGACAGTGATGGTCGTCTTGGTCCGATATGTGAGTTTATTTGTGCAGGCGGATACCGTTGGCTGCCTTACTCTTCCATCCAACAATTGAGCGTATCCAAACCTGAAGATCTTCTGGATTTACTATGGCTGCCTGCAACGATAAATGCAGATGGTGAAACATACTCCGGTTATATCCCGGCACGTTATCCCGCGGAAAACGCAGATCCCCAGGATAATAAATTAGGATTAAAAACGGAGTGGCAGCAATGGTCTGAAGTACTTTCTACAGGGAGCGGTAGGAAAGTTGTCATTACCGATATCAGTGAGCACTCAATTATGGAAGTTGGCGAAATTGTTTTCGGATAATAAGCGACAATATCTTCCCATCTTACTGGAGCGTCTTCAGGATGATGAGCCCAGAAGTCCTCACGATCGTGTCAGATCAATTGATATCAGAAAGATGCGCAGCATTGTTCAAAAGGATATTACCGATCTGATTAACCATACTAATATTGAGGATACACTGAATGAACGCCAACATAAGTTAGTTATGGAGTCGGTACTCAATTATGGCGTTTCGCCTTTGATCGGTAACATGGAGAATCATCGTAACTGGAATGTAATAGAGAAAACTATTCGTGATGCAATTTTACGTTTTGAGCCTCGGATAATTCCTGAGACGTTTCTTGTTCGCTCTTTACAGGACAAAGATGGGCTGGCCCGGCATGCTGTGGTTCTTTTTGAAATCAGAGCGATGATTTATTGGCAACCCAGACCCATTGATCTATGTATGAATGGTCATTATGACTTTGAGTCCGAAAAAGTAGATCTGAAACTGCTGTGATTATTTTTTATTTTCTCTTTTAACAGACTATTTCTGAGTTTTGGGGAATATCATTAAGATTTTTCTTGATTATTTATCCCAAAATTGCTCTAAATTATATTTTAAGGAGGGGTTATATTCCGAAAGAAATTTTTTCGGAATACACCCTTAAAAAATTTTAACTAATTATATGCTTGTTGTTTATTTTATTGATTATAATTTAATATATAGTTATTTTTTTAGATATATTTTATCGTTATATATATAAGATGTAAAAGGAGAACCGTTGGATAAAATTCCAGGTAGTGAGAGTAAAAACAAAAATGTATTTTAAGCCTTTTCTTATAGTCTTTCTTTATCTGTTTTATTATAATTCTCCTCCGTCTGTTATACATCGCTTCTGATCGTTCATTTTTTTGCTGGCTGGCTTTTGCTGTGCATGGAGTAATTGCAAGTGTATGGAAATCACGAGGTATGGGTGTGATGTATGTTAAATATACTATTGATGGATTGAAACTTTTATCAGATATCAGGATTAATTTTCTTAATCTTTAACCAGTTCGCTGATGATCGTAAAGGGCAGGTTATTTTTTATTGTCATTAGAGGAAAAAAACGTGATATTGCGTGTGTCATTTTTAGCGATGACATAGTGACAATTTGTACTGTTAATAAAAGAACTGTCGCAATCTGAATGTTGCTTATTTTATAGACTGTAATTTTCGGGGTTTTATTTTTTCTGATATTTTCTATTACTTTCTATGCCAAATGTAAACAGAGGACTATTGGACAGGATGTCAGGTAGTGAGTGTGAAGAGGAATTTTGAGCCTTTTCTTATGATTTTTCTCTGTCTATCTCCATGTAATTTATGTCTCTGGTTTATTTAATTCAATAGGTATCTTTCTGTCTGATCTGTAGTCTGTCTTAACTATTTTAATATAGATGGTGCACCATGATGCGGGAGGGTAGCGTTTAAAAGACCATTATATTGTGACCCAAACAGGTTGCGCCTGAATGGCCTGGCTTAGTAAGCCATTTCTGTTCGTTTGTTTTGTTTGCACTGTCTGGTGTTCGCTGTACTTGAGTAATTGTAAGTGGGTTGAAATTACAACGCATGGATGTGATGTATGTTGAATATATTATTGATGGATTCAAACTTTTACCTGATGTCAGGATTGAGCGCCTTAATTTTCAACCAGTGCACCGATGTCCATAAAGAGGAAGTTCTTTTTTTATTGCCATCACAAGAAAAAAACCATGATATTGCGGATATTATTTTCCGCGATGACATGGTGACGATTCGGATTTTTAATCAAAGAAGTATCTGCACTAGCCATGGATCAGGCCGGAGAGGGGATGAAGGGATGACAATTCACGTTCCATTTATAACCAAAAACCTGACCCTGGATGAAATTTCCATAAAGATCGGCAAAATACTTTCAATAGCCAGAGCCGATTATAACTTGTTGGTCAACAGGGAAGAGGCGTACTGGAATTTTGGCTTAAAAAAATATGCTCAGCTTTCAGATACTGAAAATGATGTAATGATTTTGGTTGGACGGGGTTACGACAGCACGGACATATCAAGAATTCTGAATCGTTCACGGAAAACAATCAGTACTCATTACCGTAATGCCAGCCGCAAGATGGGAGCGGTTAATCGGGCGGAATTTTACCGATATGCCTCATTTATTGCAAATTGCCGTCGGGATGAAAGAAATACGCTTTGCCTGTAGCTGAACAACTTAAAAGGAATTGACTATGAATAAGGACTTACATAATAAACGGCATTTGTATCTTTCTTCGCATTGCCAACTGTATATTTTACCCGTTTATCTTGTTTCATGTTCATACGTATGGGCAGTGAATACTGATGCAATTATAGCTAATGGGACTGTACGCACAATTGAAAATATAACCCTTGCCAATGGCACTAACGGCAATTTTATTATTGAGGCAAAAAACGGCGCAGATTTAACTGCCACAAATGTTGAACTGAATAGTTCCAGCATTCATGGAGGCGGAGCCTGGGTTGATAATAGCAAGCTCACGGCTCAAGGGTTGCAAATCAATGTCACCGGTCATCGGGGTGCCGGATTATATCTGGCAAACAGCAGTGTTGCCGCGATTGATAATATGACCATCACAGGCCAGGGAAGCGCGAATGGATTGGTGCTTGATGGTAGCTGGTCTGGCATGGGTAGCCTGGCAAAGGCAGACATCACTGATGGAACGATTACGATCGATTCTGGCGAAGCCATTCGAGTCAGCGCGGGCGAACTGACCTTAAAGAATGTATCGGCCAGTACCCAGGGCAATAGCAGCTATGCAGTCAATGTTAACTCAAATGCAAAAGTCGTTATTGAGGGAGGAGATTATTTTACGCAGGGCGCATATAGCGATGCAGTTTGGGTCGCCTCATCGGATTCCTCCGTTACGGTGGACAACGCTACCATTACTACTCAGGGTGACCGATCTATTGCGGTTAATGCTCAGCGAGGAAGAGCAAGCGTCACGAATAGTACTCTTGAAGCGCAAGGTGAAAACGCCTACGGATTGTATACCGAAAGCCAGATCCAGGGGGATGGACTGGCGGTCACAACCACGGGAACAGGTGGCGCGGGGATGTTTACGGCGTCTGGAGGGCAAGGGAGGCTGAATAACAGCACAATTGCAACGTACGGTAAGCTGGCTCCCGGCCTGCTGGCTTACCCTGGCTCGAAAATCACCGCCAATAATGTGGAGGTCAATACCGCAGGCAATAAAAGCTTCGGGGTATGGAGCCATGCCGGCACGCTGGATATCAGCAATAGTCTTATCTCCACTTCTGGCTATGGGGCTAGTGGATTGTTTGTGAATGGCTATTCCTCATCGCTGAAAAATGATGTATCGCTGGACAATGTGATGCTTCACGCAGATCAGGCACAGGCGATTCAAGTTGATACCACCAATCTGGTGCTGGAAGTAAAAAACTCCGTACTGACAGGAGGGAATGGTCAATTGATGACAGTCAGCAATTATGAAGATGCGCTCGATCCTGCCAATAACCTCTACAGCGACGTAACGTTTAGCGCAGTAAATAGTACGCTAAATGGCGATATCTCTGTGTCAGATCCAGGTAACGCGGTAGTGGTGAATCTTGCATCTGGCTCGGTGCTGACGGGAGCGGTTACTCATACAACTTCTCTCGTGCTTGATGACAGTAGTCGCTGGAACATGAGCAACAGCTCAAGCGTCGGGCAACTGATAAATAACGGCACTATTACATTTTCTGACGTAAACAAGTTCGACACCCTAACCGTAACGGGCAATTACTTGGGTGATGGTGGTCTGTTGGTGATGAATAGTGTATTAGGCGATGACGGTTCACCGTCAAACAAACTGATTGTCGGAGGGGACGTTCTCCAGGGAACAACCCGTATTTCCATTAATAATCTTGGTGGATATGGCGCAAAAACCGTTGAAGGTATTGAAATTGTTGATGTTGGCGGTACTTCCATCGGCAACTTTGTTAAGTCGGGCCGTATTGTTGCCGGGGCATATGATTACGATCTCGTTCGTAAGGGGGAAAGCTGGTATCTGACCAGCCAGTTAACGCCGGTTGACCCCGCGCCGACACCCGATTTCGGGTCGACGGCTGTTGTTCGCCCGGAAGGTGGAAGCTACATCGCAAATCTGGCGGCGGGAAATACCCTGTTTATGATGACGCTACACGATCGACTTGGAGAGCCGCAATTTAGCGATACGCTCCTGAGTCAGAGGGAAATCACCAGCCTGTGGCTACGACAGGTCGGCGGGCATAACGTGTGGCGCGACGGTAGCGGGCAGTTAAAAACCCAAAGCAATCGTTATGTGGCACAGCTAGGAGGAGATGTCGCGCGCTGGAGTACCGATGGTACAGATCGCTGGCATGTCGGGTTTATGACAGGCTATGCCAATAGCCACAGCACGACAGATAATCGCGTAAACGGTTATCACTCGAAGGGCTCTGTTAAAGGGTATAGCGTCGGGGGTTATGCAACATGGTATGCGAACCAAGAAAACCATACCGGGGCCTGGCTGGATAGCTGGTTACAATATAGCTGGTTTAATAATGAAGTGAGCGGCGAAAAACTGGCGGCTGAAATTTATAAGTCGCACGGATTTACCGCTTCGCTGGAAGGCGGTTACACCTGGAAAACCGGCCAGTTCTGGGGCAGTCATGGCACACTTAATGAGTGGTTTGTTCAACCGCAGATTCAGGCGGTGTGGATGGGTGTACGCGCCGATGATCATCAGGAAGCAAATGGCACCCGAATACAGGGCAAGGGCGACGGGAACTGGATGACCCGAATGGGCATTAAAACCTGGCTTAACGGTCACCACATGCGCGATAACGTTAAGCAGCGTGAATTCCAGCCTTATATCGCGTTGAACTGGTTGCATAACACGCGAAATTTCGCCACGAAAATGGATGGTATACGGGTAAGCCAGAATGGCGCGACAAATCTGGCTGAAGTGAAGATCGGGCTAGAAGGAAAAATTAATCCACGCTTGAATGTCTGGGGTAATGTCGGCGTACAGATAGGCGATGCTGGCTATAACGACACTGCCGCGATAGTAGGAATGAAATATAACTTTTAACAACCAGCTCTTGTCATGCAACAATTTGATGACGATGAAGCGGATAAACATGGTCCGGGACTTGCCTTCCTGCTGACACAGCGCTTGCGCTGGCCCTGTAGGATCAGCCTCAGGAGAGGGCGAATAATCGAATGCGTTCGATGAAGAGTCCGTACGCAGGAAAGCAAAAACCCGCCTTGTGGGCGGGTTCTTTAAATAGTGGTGCCCGGACTCGGAATCGAACCAAGGACACGGGGATTTTCAATCCCCTGCTCTACCGACTGAGCTATCCGGGCAACGGGGCGCATTAAACCGTAAAGGCTAACAGGGGTCAACGGCTTTCTGTGAAAAAGTTACGAAAATGCGGCCGATCGCCTGCTTTTCGCGCAGAGTGACGAAAAATTGTCAGGTTAGCGCGCCGTTTCGACGACAAAGCGCGATATGCAATACATCTTCCGCCAGCTGACGAGCAATAGCCACATCCTGCTGATTGCGTTTCACCAGCAGCTTGCTCAGACAGCCTTCCAGCACCAGCTCCATCTGATCGGCTATCAGCGTTGGATTATCCGTGCCCAGCATTGTTAACAGCTCATGGGTGTATTGCCAGGAGGCGCGTTTTTGCTGCTCGGCCAGCTGATGCACCGGGTGATCGGCCTGCGGGTAAAAACTACAGGCGGCAATAAACAAACAGCCCGGAAAGCGACCATTGCCGACGGATTCTTCCAGCACTTTATAACGTGCCAGCAGTTTCTCCTCGGCGCTGAGGGTGTCATCCAGCAGGAGCTGACGACGCCAGCTATCGATCTGTTGACCATGATAGCGCAACGCGTCATACAGCAACGCCTCACGGTCGGGCCAGAAACGTTTTAGTTGATCATAAGGGACCGCAACCTGACCAGCCAGCTCCTCCAGCGAGACGGTGCCCGCAAGACCATTTTGTTCCAGTACGTTTAGTGCGTGGTCGAGTACCTGTTCACGTTGCACGTAAAACCTCTCCTGTAAGCGTTTTTCTGTCGGTAAATCGGCAGTCACGTTCATTGAACCAGACTCCAGTGTCGTTTACCGCGCCAGTTTCTGCAAATGCGCCTGAAACGCGGCGGCGTTCAGATAACCTGTTATACGCGAGCCAGGGATCTCTTTGCCCTGTGCATCAAAAAACAGAATAGTGGGCAGCCCCAGCACCTGTAAATGCTGCAACAGCGCGCTATCCTGCTGGCTGTTGGCAGTGACATCCGCCTGCAGCAGCACCATCGACATCAACGCCTGCCGCACTCCGGCATCGCTGAAGGTATATTTGCTGAACTCTTTGCAGGCAACGCACCAGTCGGCATAGAAATCCAGCATGGTTATTTTGCCGTGCGCCTGCTGTAGCCGGGCATCCAGCTGCGCGACGCTGCTCACGCGAGTGAAGTTCAACTCCGTATGCGCAGCGGCAGACGTCTGCGTGCCGAAGGCCCACTGCTGCAAAGGCTGTGCGCTGACCAGCGCCGCCGCCAGCAGCAGTACCTGCGCCACGCGTAACCAGCCACGCCGCGCCTGCAGGCTGATAATAAAGGCCCAGGCAAAAAAGCTGACTGCCAGCAGGCTCCAGAGCCGCAGCCCCCAGCTATCGCCAAGGATACGCTCCAGCAGAAACACCGGCAGTGCCAGAATCACAAAGCCAAATCCTTCTTTAACCGTCTGCATCCACGGGCCGCTTTTCGGCAGCAGGCGATTGCCAAACAGCGTAACGGCAATCAGCGGCAGGCCCATGCCAAAAGCGTACAGCCACAGCGTGCCAGCGCCCGCCAACATATTGCCGCTTTGGGCAATATAAAGCAGGATGGCGCTGAGCGGCGCGGTGGTGCAGGGGGAACAAATCAAGCCCGCCAGCGCGCCCATCAAAAATACGCCGGGCAGCGAACCACCGCGTTGACGGTTGCTCCAGAGCGTCAGTCGCGTTTGCAGGCTGGCAGGCAGCTGCAGAGTAAAGAGGCCGAACATTGATAACGCCAGCAGCACAAACAGCAGCGAGAGCGCGATCAGCACATACGGATGCTGCAGCGCCGCCTGAAAGCGTAAGCCTGCGGCGGCAACCACCACGCCCAACAGCGTATAGGTCAGCGCCATGCCCTGTACGTAGACCATAGACAGCGCCAGCAGGCGGCCGCTCGATAGCTGACGGTTGCCGCCAAGAATGATGCCGGAAATCAATGGATACATTGGCAATACGCAGGGCGTGAAGGCAACGCCGATACCAATCAGCAATGCCCACAAGGGTGAGAAGGGCAGCGGCGTGCTCTCCGTTAGCGGCTTCTTGGCGGCGGAAGAGGTAACCGGCGCTGCAGCGTCGAAAGCGGGGGCTGGCTTCGTGAATGCCGCCGCGACCGCCGACAGCGGGATTTCACGCGTTTCCGGCGGATAGCAAAAGCCCGCTGCGGCGCAGCCCTGATAGCGCAGCGTCACACTGGCATTATCGCCAGCTTCCGCAATGGTTACCGGGATGGTGAGATCCTGCGGATAGATTTCACTCTTGTCGTAAAACTCATCCTCATGCGGCTGGCCTGTCGGCAACTGCAGCGGAGCCAGCTTCGCCTGCTTAGCGGTCAGGCTGATTTGCTGGCGGTAGAGGTAATAGCCGGGTTTGACCTGCCAGCGCAGCGTTAAACGATCGCCCTGCTGACTAAAATCAAAGGAGAAGGCCTCATTAACCGGCACAAAGCCGCTTTGTGAACCTTTATCAAACAGCCCGGCTTGCGCGGGCAAACAAAGAATGGCGCTAATGAATAATAATATTATCGAAGCGATGCGCTGAGCCATGACAGGTAATCACTCTCTCCATGTTGTACCGGCAGCACCAGTAGTTCGGGCGTATCGTAGGGATGTTCCGCTTTCAGCAATTCGATTAGCGCCTGCTGATGAGTGACATCGCTTTTAAGCAGCATCTGCACTTCGCTGGCGCTTTCGCGCTGCCCCTGCCAGACATAATAAGAGGTCGCGCCTGGTAAAACGGTTACGCAGCCAGCCAGCCGCGCCGAGAGCGCTTTATCAGCCAGCTGTTGGGCGGTGGCGCTGTCGGGGGCGGTACAAAGAACAATGACGGCGGTAGATAAAGTCATGGCTCGCTCCTGAGACTAAAAGTGCAATCATAGCACGGGCCGATGCGGATATTTTTGACTGGCGGTAAGCAGAGGTAACCCGGCGTGCACCGGGTTACCGGGGATGCTACGAAAACAGCTGTCCGAACAGAAAACCAAACGCCACCGACAGCACAATCGCGAGCGTGCCGGGGATCAGAAACGAGTGGTTAAAAACAAACTTGCCGATGCGCGTGGAGCCGGTGTCATCCATCTCAACCGCAGCCAGCAGCGTTGGGTAGGTAGGCAACACAAACAGCGCGGAAACGGCAGCGAAAGAGGCCACGGCAGTGATCGGTGAGACGCCCAGCATCAGCGCAGCAGGCATCAGTGCTTTCGTGGTTGCCGCCTGGGAATAGAGCAGGGTGGAAGCAAAAAACAGCACCAGCGCCAGCATCCACGGATGATTATTCAGCAGCTCTCCGGCCAGCATCTGAATATCATTGATATGCCCTTTTACAAAGGTATCCCCCAGCCAGGCGACCCCCATCACACAGATACAGGCGCTCATGCCCGATTTAAATGTGCTGGCGCTGAGGATAGCGCTGGTATCCACTTTACAGCTCAGGCAAATCAGCGTGGCGATGGTCAGCATAAACACCACAATCGCTTCGTTGCGCGGCAGCAGCGGATTCTGGATCAGACCGACATTTTCGCTGATTGCGGTGGCATAAAGCATGACGGCCACAATACCGATCAGAAACAGCAGCACCGAGCGTTTTGCGCCCGGCTTCTCTTCGAAAACCTGCGAGCCGCGCAGCGTCACTTCCCCTTTTGCCAGACGCGCCTGGTAAATTGGATCGTCCTGCAACTCTTTGCCGAGAAAGTTCGTTACCAGCGCCGCCACGAAAATCGCCGCCATGGTAGAAGGAATTGCCACGCCCAACAGCGCCAGATAGCCGATACCGCGCGGCTCAAGAATCCCGGCGAAATAGACCACGGCGGCAGAGATCGGTGAGGCGGTAATGGCAATCTGCGACGCGACAACAGCGATAGATAGCGGGCGTGACGGACGCACGCCTTGCTCTTTGGCGACTTCGGCAATAACCGGCAGCGTAGAGAACGCAGTATGGCCGGTGCCTGCCAGCAGCGTCATACAATAGGTCACCAGCGGCGCGAGGAAAGTAACGTAGCGGGGATGCTTACGCAGAAGCCGCTCAGCAAGGCTCACCAGGTAATCCATACCGCCCGCCACCTGCATAGCGGCAATAGCGGAAATCACGGCCATAATAATTTCGATAACATCGAAAGGAATGGCCCCCGGCTTCATTTGGCACAATAGCGTCAATACCAGCACGCCCAGACCGCCTGCAAAGCCGATGCCGATACCCCCCAGCCTGGCACCCAAATAGATTGCCAGCAGGACGATAACCAGCTCTACTCCCACCATAATATGACCCCTTATAAAGATGATAAAAATAATAAAAAGAAGTTAAAAATTTGTATGCTGCGGCAATAAAAAAGGCACGTTGTTCAGCGAACAGACGTGCCTGCAATGCGTTAAGAGTCGGGCTTAATTTTCATTTTCATCGGTATAGCGTTTTGCTTTATAAACAGGACGCATCAGGTTAGGAACGGAAAAGATATCGTCCAGTTCGGCTTCGGTCAGCAGACCGCGCTCCAGCACCACGTCTCTGACGCTTTTGCCGGTTTCAGCACAGATTTTTCCGACAATATCACCGTTATGGTGACCAATGTAAGGGTTGAGATAGGTCACGATACCGATAGAGTTAAACACGTACGCTTCACAAACCGCTTTATTGGCGGTAATGCCGTCAACGCATTTTTCCAGCAGGTTATAGCAGGCATTGGTCAGGATCTGAATAGATTCAAACATCGCCTGGCCGATTACCGGTTCCATCACGTTAAGCTGAAGCTGGCCTGCCTCGGAGGCCATGGTCACGGTAGTGTCATTGCCGATCACTTTAAAGCAAACCTGGTTTACTACTTCCGGCACCACTGGGTTCACTTTGGCTGGCATAATAGAAGAACCTGCCTGCAGCTCCGGCAGGTTGATTTCGTTCAGGCCGGCGCGCGGACCCGAAGAGAGCAGACGTAAATCGTTGCAGATTTTCGACAGCTTGACCGCCAGGCGTTTCAACGCGGAATGCACCATCACATAGGCGCCGCAGTCGGACGTTGCTTCGATCAGATCTTCAGCAGGCGTAACCGGCAGGTTGGTGACCTCGGCCAGTTTTTCTACCGCCAGTTGCTGATAGCCCTCCGGCGTATTCAGACGCGTGCCGATGGCCGTAGCGCCAAGGTTAACCTCCAGCAGCAGCTCGGCGGTTCGGGTAATGTTTTTAATCTCTTCTTTCAGCAGGACGTTAAAGGCGTGGAATTCCTGGCCCAACGTCATCGGCACGGCATCCTGTAGCTGCGTGCGACCCATCTTCAGAATCGTTTCAAACTCGATGGCTTTACGCTCAAAACCATCGCCCAACTGGGCGATCGCATCCAGCAGTTTCAGAATGGAGGCGTAAACCGCGATACGAAAGCCGGTAGGATAAGCGTCGTTGGTGGACTGGCATTTATTGACATGGTCATTCGGGTTCAGAAACTGATATTCCCCTTTCTGGTGCCCCATCAGTTCAAGCCCGATATTAGCCAACACCTCATTGGTGTTCATATTTACCGAGGTGCCTGCGCCCCCCTGATAGACATCAACCGGGAACTGGTCCATGCATTTGCCGTTATTCAATACCTCATCACACGCCTGGATAATGGTATTGGCAATATGACGAGGGATGGTCTGCAGCTCTTTATTGGCCAGCGCTGCCGCTTTCTTCACCATTACCATGCCGCGCACAAACTCAGGAATGTCGCTGATTTTATGGCTGCTGATACAGAAATTCTCAATCGCACGCAAAGTATGAACGCCGTAATACGCATCCGCCGGAACTTCACGCATGCCTAGCAGGTCTTCTTCGATACGAATGTTATTTGCCATGGGAACCTTCTTGTTAGAGCTACCGGTTACATCATTACAGGTGATGTGGTTATCGTGTCGGATTAAGCCCGGCAGATAAATTGTCCCTTATCGGCCTGGCCGCACGATCATAGGCTTAAGCGACACAAATATCTGAGTCCAGATCGCGATTCGAAGAAAAGCTGACGCAGAGCCAGCTTTAGGCTGTGATCATAATCCCAAAATCGCCGCAGGTGGGAAAAATCCAGCACCCTGGTTGAAAATTAACGTGCGCGCACCCATCTCTGTAGCTTATCTGCGCCATAGTTTGCTATGACGTTAACGCGACAACGCAGGTTGATCGCGTTTGAACTAAAGAATATCGCCGCTGCGCCGCAGGCGTGGCAGCCCGACTAAAGGAGAATACGGTGCGCTGGTTACCGTTACTAATACTGTTTTTATTCGCCTGGATTGAGATCACCCTGTTTATTCAGGTGGCGCACGTAATGGGCGTTTTACTGACGATGCTGCTGGTGATCTTTACCTCCGCCATCGGCGTGTCGCTGGTAAAAAATCAGGGCGTGAAGAACTTTCTGCTGATGCAGCAGAAGCTGGCGCAGGGAGAAAGCCCGGCGGAAGAGATGATCAAAAGCGTTTCGCTGATTATTGCTGGTTTCCTGCTGCTGCTGCCGGGATTTTTTACCGACTTCCTTGGCCTGCTGTTACTGCTGCCGCCGGTACAAAAACATCTGACCCTGAAGCTGATGCCGCACCTGCGCGTCTGGCGCGGGCCAGGGGCTGGCCCGGACAGCGGCTACACCATGGAAGGCGAATACGAGCGTAAAGACAGCGATCGTATTGGCCACGATAAAGATCATCAGGATCGTTAAAATTTTCACTCTGAACATGGCGGCAATGAGCCGCCATGTTTTTTTCTGCAGCCGCTTAGCCGGGTCGGCAAATTGATCCCAAACAAAAATTTTTTTTGTGTTGCCCCTTGAAAGCGATAACGGCTGTCCCTATCTCTTGAGCCACGAGGCCGGAAGCCCATAAGCCCGGCATTCATCCCTAAAATGACTGATTGGACTTCTCAAAGGAGAGCTATCAAATGAACATTCGTCCATTGCACGATCGCGTAATCGTCAAGCGTAAAGAAGTTGAATCCAAATCTGCTGGCGGCATCGTTCTGACCGGCTCCGCTGCGGCTAAATCTACCCGTGGCGAAGTGTTGGCTGTGGGCAATGGTCGCATCCTGGAAAACGGCAGCGTGAAGCCGCTGGATGTGAAAGTGGGCGACGTTGTGATTTTTAACGAAGGTTACGGCGCGAAAACCGAGAAGATCGATAACGAAGAGGTGTTGATCATCTCTGAAAGCGACATTCTGGCAATCGTTGAAGCCTGATTAGGCAAAAACCACATCGAACATACGAATTTAAGGGAAATTTCAAATGGCAGCTAAAGACGTAAAATTCGGTAATGACGCGCGTGTAAAAATGCTGCGCGGCGTGAACATCCTGGCAGACGCAGTTAAAGTTACCCTGGGCCCGAAAGGCCGTAACGTAGTGCTGGATAAATCTTTCGGTTCGCCGACCATCACCAAAGATGGCGTCTCCGTTGCACGTGAAATCGAACTGGAAGACAAGTTCGAGAATATGGGCGCGCAGATGGTGAAAGAAGTCGCCTCTAAAGCAAATGACACCGCAGGCGACGGTACCACCACCGCAACCGTACTGGCTCAGTCTATCGTTAACGAAGGCCTGAAAGCTGTTGCTGCGGGCATGAACCCGATGGACCTGAAACGCGGTATCGATAAAGCCGTTATCGCCGCTGTGGAAGAGCTGAAAGCGCTGTCCGTACCTTGCTCTGACTCTAAAGCCATCGCTCAGGTTGGTACCATCTCCGCTAACTCCGATGAGTCTGTCGGTACCCTGATTGCTCAGGCAATGGAAAAAGTGGGTAAAGAAGGCGTTATCACCGTTGAAGAAGGCACCGGTCTGCAGGACGAGTTGGACGTGGTTGAAGGTATGCAGTTCGATCGCGGCTACCTCTCTCCTTACTTCATCAACAAGCCGGAAACTGGCGCAGTAGAACTGGACAGCCCGTTCATCCTGCTGGTTGATAAGAAAGTCTCTAACATTCGTGAACTGCTGCCGGTACTGGAAGCAGTAGCGAAAGCCAGCAAGCCGCTGCTGATCGTTGCTGAAGACGTTGAAGGCGAAGCGCTGGCTACCCTGGTAGTGAACACCATGCGCGGCATCGTGAAAGTAGCTGCGGTGAAAGCGCCGGGCTTCGGCGACCGTCGTAAGGCGATGCTGCAGGATATCGCTATCCTGACCGGCGGTACCGTTATCTCTGAAGAGATCGGTATGGAGCTGGAAAAAGCAACGCTGGAAGACCTGGGTCAGGCTAAACGCGTTGTGATCAACAAAGACACCACCACCATCATCGATGGCGTGGGTGAAGAAGGCGCTATCCAGGGCCGCGTTTCTCAGATCCGTCAGCAGATCGAAGAAGCAACCTCTGACTACGATAAAGAAAAACTGCAGGAGCGCGTAGCGAAACTGGCAGGCGGCGTAGCCGTACTGAAAGTTGGCGCAGCAACTGAAGTTGAAATGAAAGAGAAAAAAGCACGCGTTGAAGACGCCCTGCACGCGACCCGTGCTGCGGTGGAAGAAGGCGTGGTAGCTGGCGGTGGTGTTGCTCTGGTTCGCGTTGCAGCGAAACTGTCTGAGCTGACTGGCCAGAACGAAGACCAGAACGTGGGTATCAAAGTTGCGCTGCGCGCAATGGAAGCTCCGCTGCGTCAGATCGTTTCAAACGCCGGTGAAGAGCCGTCCGTTGTGGCTAACATGGTTAAAGCTGGCGACGGTAACTACGGTTACAACGCGGCTACCGAAGAGTACGGCAACATGATCGACTTCGGTATCCTGGATCCGACCAAAGTAACCCGTTCTGCGCTGCAGTACGCGGCTTCTGTCGCTGGTCTGATGATCACCACCGAATGTATGGTGACTGACCTGCCGAAAGACGACAAAGGCGACTTAGGTGCTGCTGGTGGTATGGGCGGCATGGGCGGTATGGGCGGCATGATGTAATTGCCCCCAACGGCTTAGATTGTCTTAACCCCCTGTCAGAAATGGCAGGGGGTTTTTCTTTTGCCGCTGAAAAAGGTATAAGTAAACGCGCAGGTTTATACTGAACGTTTGTGGCAAGGGATGTTTAAGAAAACGCTCTCTTTTCTGATACGCTCAGACCGGATACTGACGATAATAAATGAGGAATCACATGCGGATTAAAGTCTTGCTGGGGCTTTCTGCAGCAGCGTTGCTGCTGGCGGGTTGTAGCACCTCCAAAGATCTAAGTGCGGCTGGCCAGCGCGTCACCTTTACCGATCAGCAACCGGGCAGTACCTGCCAGCTCCTGGGTGAGCTTACCGGTAGCCAGAGCAACTGGCTGAGCGGCGCTGGTGGTGAAAACAGTTCTCTGCGCGGCGCGGCAAATGATCTACGCAACCGGGCGGCGGAGATGGGCGGCAATGTGATTTATGGCGCAACCAGTCCTACGCAAAATATCTGGTCCAGCTTCGCTCCGCTCGATAGCAAAATGACCGGCCAGGTCTATAAGTGCCCGTAAGCCTTTTTTACCAGCCATAATCTGTAGCGTTATGCCGGTGCCTGTTGTGATATTTCCGGCTTAACGCTGTTATAAACTTATCTCCCTTCACCTCTCTCCGCCGGTAAAAAAACCGCCTTTACAATTGCGCCTTTGCTCGGCATCACGCTGTATTCCGTTTCAGGTAAAGAGACATTGTCCGGTAGCTGCCAACTGTTCAGCACTAACGGGTTAGCGCGCCAGGGCACCAGATAACCCACCAGCGCTTCACCTTTGGCGTTAGTGGTTACGCCGAATTGTTGATAGTTACCGATTCCCGGAGAATTCGGCACCACGATAAGCGCCATGGTATCGCTCATTGCCTGACCGAAGGTCACACCCTCTGAATGCAGTAAAACCGAACCGCTAATATCAAGATGATATTCGCTGGCCTGATTATCCTGCACAAAGCGCAAGGTGCTTTCTCCTGCATTGTACTGGTAACCCAGAGAAGCATCATACCGGCTGGCGTTGCGCGCAAAGTGCATCGCAGTTAGCTGGTAACGCAGGCTGTAATCAGGAAACATCGCGCCACTCAGGCCAATCTCCTGACTGGATAGCGAACCCCGGCTACGATTATGGCTGTAACTCAGACTGGGCGAACTGCCACCGGGGAGCGCTGGCAGCGACAGGCTAAAGGTTAATCCCAGCGTGGTTTCACTGCGGCTGTATCGCTCACGGCTGTGACCCAGCCACAAACTGATATCGAAATTATCCCGCGTCAGCAGGTAGCTCAGTGACAGCTCGCGTCGCTCTCCCGCCAGCCGCCGCCAGGTTTGTTGGGTATAGCGTAAGCTCAGGCTCTGATCTTCGTCTAGATAGCGGTTGATCCAAAATTCCTGCGTCAGCAAACGATACGGGAGGTCATCACTCCACCAGGCGCGCTCTTCTCCGACGTAGGTAATCTTTTCTTCCAGCGAACGATACTGCTGGCCGGATGGATAATAACGAAACAGGGCATTAAAGCTGGTGGCGCTGTCAAAAAACGCTTTAGCGTAGCGTAAACGCCAGACGCTGCCCTCCTGGCTTTGCGCGGAGGAACGATAGCGTGCCCAGGTGACATCGGTTGAAAATGCGCCCAGTCTGTGCAAATTAACACCTGCGCCTGCGAGATAGCTGGCATATCTTTCACTATGTTGTACACCGGCATAGAGTGTGATATCTGAGGCTACTCCCCGCGCCAGGCTGGCCTGAACAAAAACAGGGCGCGGCAGCGCACTGCCTCGCCATGGCCGGTATTGTCCGGCCACCAGTTCATAACTGCTATGGTTCTGTTGAACCAGAGCGGGCATATCAGTCCAGGGCAGATAACGGTTTGATTCGCTGCCGTCGCTCTCTTTTACCGTAAGCACCAGCGTTCCATCACGGGTGGAGGGGTAAAAATCCTGAATAACAAAGGAGCCAGGCGGAACGCGCCGCCGGTACAGGATCAGGCCATTCTGGCTAAGGGTTACTTCAGCATGATTTTTAGCGTAACCCTTTATCCAGGGAGAATAAGGACGCCATCTGTCGGGAAACATCGCCTCACTGGTCGCCAGGGTTATGCCGCGAAAAGGAAGAGAATCAAACAAGGTGTGGGTTGTTTCACTATCGCCTGCCAGCAGTTCTGCTCGCCAGGAAGTAATACTGCGCCAAAGGGTGGCCGAGCGGGTATATATGCCATGTTGGCCGGTGGGGCCCCGCCAGAGGGTATTTTGATAACGCAGTCGCCACGGACCGTAATTAAGGCCGTTATCAAGTTCTATTTCCAGCTCAGCGCCGGAGACAGTACAGCAACGTCCGCTCTGAAGATGGGCCAGCCGGGCGCGATAATCAATGAAAAATGCGTTAATGCCATCATCCCAGCGGCTGAAGCTGACCCTGCTCTGCCGTGGAGACATGGTGTTTTCAGGAATAACCCGCGTTAGCAGCCTGGCTTCTGGCTGATGGTTGTCATTTACTATTACCGGTACCGGCAGACTGGCATTGCCCTGCTGGCCAAACGCTATACCGAACAGCAAAATTAATGGCAAAAATTTCATCACAGAGGGAGGGCGGTCAGAAAACGGAAGCAGGGCGCTTCCGTTTATCAAAGCAGTAAGGTTATTTCCTCAGGGCAGCCAGTTCAGCACGGGCCTGTGCCAGTT
The DNA here is from genome assembly GCF_050113815.1 of Pantoea sp. FN0307. NCBI lineage: Bacteria > Pseudomonadati > Pseudomonadota > Gammaproteobacteria > Enterobacterales > Erwiniaceae > Pantoea > Pantoea sp. FN0307. The sequence continues at coordinate 153,651 of NZ_JBNJSO010000002.1, forward strand.
CTTGCTCAATTTCCCGCAGGTCGGCCTGTTTTTCTTTTAGCTTGCGCTGATATTTTTTTACCTTATCCTGTCGGCCTGATGCCTGCGCTTCATGTAAATCCGCCTGTACTTCTCGCAGTTCATCCTGTTTTTTAGCCCGCTTTTTCTCCAGTTTGGCAACATCCTTTTGCGCACTGGCGATAACCCTGTCATGGGTACAGTGGGCTTTAACTTCTGCCAGCGCCTGTTTCAGGCCGTTAACTTTATGGATATTGCCATGATGCTGGGCAATTTCGATCTCTCTTTCCAGTACGGCGCGCTTAGTTGCACAGTCACTGTTACTGGCATGGGCGATATTAGCTATGCCGGTGAAAATAATGGCGGAAAATAGCGCAAGCTTTTTCATCGTAACTCCTTGTAAAAAAATATTATCCGAACTTTTTCTTTATATTTACCAACAGCAGTGGAGTAAACGGTAAATAAAAAAGGTAAAATCCGGCAATGCTTTCTCTTCCCGAATCACAGCGTTTACCCTGAACATCTGGCGCTATTTACATGATTATCGGCAAAGATTATTTATCTCTGGAAGGGAAAGGCCAGACTATTGTCGGGCAAAAACAGCTGTGCTGGCTATTTAATTTTCGTTATGGGTTATTTGAATGAGCTTTAGCGATTGTTGGTAACAGAAAATACTTAAAATAAATAATATTTTGTAGCTTATTTAATAAGTGAGAAAAATAGTGTTAAATGAATTTTCTGTTTCTTAAAAAATGAAGCCGGCATTGGCATAATTTTGGTCAGGGAAAATATTGTCCGGTAATAAGATCATTACCGGACGTCCAGTCAGGATTGTCTGAGCTGTAAATCGAGCGGTGTTTTGCTTGGCTCGCCACCGATTTCCCGCGCCAGTTTCGGCACCAGATAACCGGAGACCAGCGCCAGCAGCTGTCGCATGATGGCGCGGGCCGTCTCGTCCGGAACATAGAAATGCGCTGCGCCCTGCACTTTATCCAGCACGTGCAGGTAATAAGGCAGTACGCCAGCATCAAACAGCGCATTGCTGAGCGCCGCCAGCGTGTGTGCGTCATCATTGATGCCGCGCAGTAAGACGCTTTGATTAAGCATGGTTACGCCAGCGCGCTTCAGCATGGCGATACCGTGGCGTAGCGCGTCATCAATCTCCTGCGCATGGTTGATATGGGTCACCATAAGCACCTGCAGACGCGAGCTTGCCAGACGCTGGCACAAACTCTCTGTGATCCGCGCCGGGATCACTACCGGCAAACGGCTGTGAATACGCAGACGCTTTAAATGCGGGATCGCTTCCAGTTCGCCGATCAGCCAGTCCAGCTCATGATCCTTTGCCATCAGGGGATCGCCGCCGGAGAAAATGATCTCATCCAGCTCCTGATGATCGCGGATATAGTCCAGCGCGCGCTGCCAGTTGCGCTTGTTGCCCTGATTATCCTGATAGGGAAAATGACGACGGAAGCAGTAGCGGCAGTTCACCGCACAGCCGCCTTTTACCAGCAGCAGCGCCCGATTTCTGTATTTATGCAGCAGCCCAGGCACAACGCTGCTCTGCTCATCCAGCGGATCGGTACTGTAGCCGGGCGCATCAATAAACTCCTGGCGATCGGTGATCACCTGCAGCAGCAGGGGATCGTTGGGATCGCCTTTTTTCATGCGTTGCGCAAAGGCACGCGGCACGCGCAGGGCAAAAAGCCGACGCGCATCCTCTCCGGCAGCCAGATGTGGATGGTGATCCAACGCTAAAAAGCGTAGTAATTCATGGGGTTCAGTGATGACGTCTGCAAGTTGTTGCAACCAATCTTCTCTGGATGGGGTATTTAGGGTTACAATGTGTGCCATTTTTTTGGCTAAGTACCAGTATTAATTGTAGAGGGCCTTTATGGCGACTTATTCTAGCAACGATTTTCGCAACGGTCTCAAAATCATGTTCGAAGGCGAACCTTACGCTATCGAATCCAGTGAGTTTGTTAAACCGGGCAAAGGCCAGGCGTTCGCACGCGTTAAGATGCGTCGTCTGCTGACCGGCAAGCTGATCGAAAAAACTTTTAAATCTACCGACTCCGCCGAAGGCGCTGACGTGGTGGATATGAACCTGACTTACCTCTATAACGACGGTGAGTTCTGGCACTTCATGAACAATGAAACCTTCGAACAGCTGGCTGCTGATGCGAAAGCCGTAGGTGAAAATGCGAAATGGCTGCTGGATCAGGCCGAGTGCATCGTGACCCTGTGGAACGGTAGCCCGATTGCCGTTACGCCGCCGAACTTTGTTGAGCTGGAAATCGTTGATACCGATCCGGGCCTGAAAGGCGATACCGCAGGTACTGGCGGCAAACCGGCCACCCTGACCACCGGCGCGGTGGTGAAAGTTCCGTTATTTGTGCAGATCGGCGAAGTGATCAAAGTCGATACGCGCTCTGGCGAATACGTATCTCGCGTAAAATAAGCTTTTATCAGGCGCATCTCCCGGATGCGCTTTTTTATTGCGAGTCATTTCCTTTGCGGTTACGGGCAAGCTGTTAATTTCCGGCTATGCTTTATTTGCTGTACTTTCAACTGTAACCAACAAGGAAATGGCTATGTCTAAGAAAAGTATTGTTGCTATCTTTTCCGCTCTGATTCTTACTACTCTGCTCTCCGCTTGTAATACTACGCGCGGCGTAGGCGAAGATGTTGAAGCTGGCGGTGAGGCGATTCAGCGCGGCGCCCAGTAAATTGAACGGTGCGGAACGCTGTTCCGTACCGGCATTTTAGCCTGCCCGCACTGTTAATACTCGCTCACCACTCTGCTTTAATTACCCGTTTACGGTGCCGTCACGCCGTCCTGTTTTACCCATATCAGCTTATCCACCGGGAAACCGGCCGTGCGCGCCTGTGCGGTGAGCTGCTGTTTAATGGACTCATCCAGTTGCGGAGTTCGCGACAGGATCCACAGATAATTATGGTTCGGCCCGCAGACCAGCGCATAGCGATAGTCGCTGTCGAGCGCAATCACGTTATAACCAGCATAAAACGGGCCAAAGAAAGAGACTTTGAGTGCCGCACGCTGCGGCGAACCGGTAAAGTAAGCTTTTCCGATGCTCTCTTTCCAGCGCTGCTTTTCAGGGCTGTAACCGCGATTAATGACCTTCAGACCGCCATCGTCCCGTTTGCTGTAAGTGGCAGTGACGTGATCAAGCCCGCGTTCGAAGCGGTGATCGAGACGGGCAATTTCATACCAATGTCCCAGATAGCGATCGGCCTCAAAGTTCTCCACTACCGTGACATTTTTGGGCGGCGTCGTACTGCAGGCGACCGAGAGCAGGGCACCTACGCTGGCAATAAAGCTTTTCCACAATGACATAATGCTTTCCTGATAAGTTTTAACGGCTTAAGTATAGGACGTCAAAACGTGACGCGCCGTTAACTCAAAAAAAATCAGTGGATCTGCAAAAAAGCCGCGCGATGCCTGGCGGTAAGCCTGTGTAAACCCGTTAAAGCCATCTGTTTCTGCGCCGATAACCTTTCTACTCTAATAACAGTCAGTGAAGAATTTCTTATCATGGCGACCATTAACACCAATCTGTTATCAGCCAATGTGCTGAAAAATCAGGCAAAGGACGCCTCACAGCTTAGTCAGACTATTGCACGACTTTCATCGGGACTACGTATTAATAACGCGAAAGATGATGCTGCCGGTCAGGCAATTGCTAATCGTATGACTGCCAATCTTGGTGCCGATAAGGTTATTGGCCGTGGGCTGGATGATGGCATCAGCCTGTCGGAAACCGCTGACGGCGGACTGGACTCTATTTCCCAGCTGTTGATCCGTGCGAAAGAGCTGGCAATCCGTTCGGTGAACGATGCGTTATCTGACAGCGATCGCCAAAGTTTGCAGGATGAGTTTCAGCAAATCAGCGACACTATCGATCAGATCGCCGGTAACACAGAAATTTTCGGTAAGTATCCGCTGGCTCCGGCGCAGGCGGAACTGCCGCTGAAGCTGGGCAATGTGTCGTCGGCAAACAGTAAATTTCCAGTGCCGGGCTCCAACTATAGTTTTACGTCCGGGATCGTTTCACTGACTTATATTCCGGCGGGCGCAACCAATATTAATTTGCGCATCGACTCTTACTCATACGATGACGATATCCAGATTTTTACCCGTGACGGCAAACATCTGACCGGCACGGCGCTGCAGGGCAGCGATGCTGATTCCACCTGGCTCAGCAAAGGGGTTTCCAGCGCGGCCCAGGCTGACAGCAGCGTGATTACCGAAGCGAATGGCTTTTTGCCAGGCGCCAGCTATGATGACTCTCTTTTGTCGCAGGGTGGCAGCAGCTATAACATCAACGGCAGCGCTACTCAGAATTATAATGGTATGACCATTACCTATAGCGGCGATGGTGATCGTTATGAAGATGCCAGCACCGGCGGCTACAACGATGGCACCGTTTCCACCGGCAATTCACGGGAAAATATCGCGATTGATAACGTGACCGAAGACCTGCTGATCATGGTGGTGGGCAACGGCTCTTTTGCGGCGCGTATGACCTGGGGAAATATGCCGACGCCGACCTATACGCCCGCAGAACCGGTCAAGGTCAGTACCCCCACGCAAATTGTAACCAGCGCCAATTTTGGCGACGATTTGCAAACCAAAACCATCCCGCCGACGCCTTCCGATAGCGCCTCGTTAGGACTGGCAGCGACGCGCCTTAATCCAAAAGAAGAGGCGACAAGAGCGCTGGGCGCGCTGGATACGGCGCTGCAAACCGTTAGCGGCTATCGTGGCGAATATGGCAGCACGATAAATAGTCTGGAATCAACCCGGGCAACGCTCTCCGCGCAAACGCAGGCGACCACCGCAGCGCGCAGCCGCATTATGGATGCAGACTATGCGCTGGAAGCCAGTAATCTGACGAAAGCGCAGATTATCCAGCAGGCCAGCAATGCGGTGCTGATCCAGGCGAACCAGCAGCCGCAGATGATGCTGTCGTTGTTGAAATAACGGCTTACAGCGTTAAAACGCCGATAGCGGCCACCACCGTAAGGATCGCCGCCAGCCCATAGAACCACCATTTGCTGGCGGGAATAGAAAACTGAAGATCGTGCGCGCCATGATGCAGGCGATGCAGCGCGCACCATAACGGCAGGACGATCGTCAGCAAAATCAGCCCGCGACCGGGCATGGTAGCGGCAAACTGCCGAATACGCTCATAGCTTAGCGCGTCCTCCGGCCACCAGCCCAGCGGCAACAGCAGACCAATCAGCAGAACCGCAACCGGCGATACCACAGCCGCCCACATTCCTCCCGCGCTAAACAATCCCCAAAACAGCGGCTCATCCGATCGTTGTGGTTGTTGCATTGTTTCCTCCTTATTGCGCCAGAGCCAGCCACAGTGCTGTCAGCGTTACCAGCAGAGTGACGATCCACAGAGCGAAAATAATCGGCTGCGGCTTCAGCTTTTCACCTTTCACCATCACAATGGCTGCCCTGGGCGCCAGCCCAAACCAGGTTTTGCTGTGCAGCAGCGCGGCGGCCAGCGTCGCCAGGTTGAACAGCAATATCGCCGGATGCTGGAGAAAATCCACAAAGCTCGCCCAGGATTCAGGGCCTCCCTTCAGGGCATAGAGGCCGAAAATCAGTTCCAGGCTAAACCATAGCGCAGGCAGAGCGGTGCCTTCACGCAGCATATAAAAGCGATAAAAAGCCAGCTGCCGCCACCAGTTGGTTGATACCGGCGCCAGATAAGGTTTGCGTTTACTTATCATTCACAGCTCCTTAGTGCGGTTTCAATCGGGCGATCAGATAATCTTTGGCGCTAGCCACCTTGCCCTGCTGGATAGCCGCAGCCGGATCGACATGTTTAGGGCAGACTTCAGAGCAAAAGCCAACAAAGGTACAGGGCCAGACGCCATTGTCGCCGTTTAACAGCGGCATACGTTCAGCCTTGCCGCGATCGCGGCTGTCCAGATTGTAGCGATGCGCCAGGGCGATAACGGCCGGGCCGATGAACTGCGGATTAAGGGCAAACTGCGGGCAAGCGGCATAGCACAGGCCGCAATTAATACAGCCGGAAAACTGATGATAGCGCGCCATCTGCGCCGGGGTTTGCCGGTTGGCGCCCTGCGCCGGAACGCGTGGATTGCCAATAATGTACGGCTTAATCGCCTCCAGGCTGGCGATAAAGTGGCTCATATCCACCACTAAATCGCGCTCAACCGGGAAATTAGCCAGCGGTGCAATGCGCAGGCCCTCCGGGTAATCACGCAAAAAGGTTTTACAGGCGAGTTTAGGAATACCGTTAACCATCATGCCGCAGGAGCCGCAAATCGCCATGCGGCATGACCAGCGCCAGGCCAAGTCCAACGCCAGGTTATCTTTGATATAACCCAGCGCATCCAGTAACGAGGTTTGTTCATCCCATGGCACCGCAAAGTGTTCATCATGCGGTTTAACGTCCTGTTCCGGGTTATAGCGCTGGAGAGTGATATTCAGAGTCGGCTGTTTATTCATGAGGCGTCTCCTGCGCCTGCGCGGCGTCCGCCTGTGCGCCATATAAGCGCTGGGCAGGCGGCAGGCGGGTAATGGTTACCGGGGAGGTTTCGATGCGCGGCGCGCCATCGGCGTTAAAGAAGGTCAGCGTATGATACAGATAATTTTGATCGTCGCGCTGTCGGCAGCCCTCATCCAGCCGCTGATGAGCGCCGCGGGACTCTTTGCGATGCATCGCCGCATGCGCCATACATTCGGCTACGTTCAGGCTATGCTCCAGCTCAAGGCTGTAAAGCAGTTCCGTATTGAAAACGCTGCTGCTGTCGCTGATATGCAGGCGCTGGTAGCGCGCTTTTAAATCCGCCAGCGTATCGATCGTCTGCTGCATCAGCTCAGGGGTGCGATAAATCCCGCAGCCCAGTTCCATACTGCGGCCCATCTCATCACGCAGCGCGGACCAGCGCTCTGTGCCTGGCTGATTAACACGCGCCAGCAGGCGCTGTTCCACATCTTTCGCCTGCGCGGTTAACGCCCGCTCGCTGCTGGCAGGATTCTCCAGAGCCCGTTCCGCCGCCTGTTCGCCAGCCAGACGCCCAAACACCACCAGCTCCGCCAGCGAGTTAGATCCAAGCCGGTTAGCACCATGCAGGCCGATGGCGGCACACTCTCCGGCGGCAAACAGCCCATTGATACGCGTTTCGCCGCGCGCGTCGGTTTCAATGCCGCCCATGGTGTAGTGCGCCGTCGGACGTACCGGAATCGGGGCGGTAACCGGATCCACGCCAACGTAGGCTTTGCTCAGCTCACAGATAAAAGGCAGCCGCTCATGCAGTTTCCTGGCACCGAGATGACGCAGATCGAGATGAACCACTTCGCCGCGCGGGCTGGAGAGGGTGCGGCCCGCCTGCCACTCATGCCAGAACGCCTGCGACACTTTATCGCGCGGCCCCAGCTCCATATATTTGTTTTTGGGCTGGCCGGGCGGCGTTTCCGGCCCCAGGCCGTAATCCTGCAGATAGCGATAGCCATCCTTATTCACCAGAATTCCGCCTTCGCCACGGCAGCCTTCCGTCATTAAGATGCCGGAGCCAGGCAGGCCGGTAGGGTGGTACTGCACAAACTCCATGTCGCGCAGGGGAACGCCGTGACGCAGCGCCATGCCCATGCCGTCACCGGTAACGATGCTGCCGTTGGTGTTATAGCGGTAGACACGTCCGGCACCGCCGGTGGCCAGCACTACGGCGTTGGCGCGCAGCGTGACCAGCGTGCCTTCCATCATATTCAGTGCCACCAGACCGCCGACACGCTCCTCATCCACCAGCAGATCCAGGACAAAGTGCTCATCGAAGCGGCGAATTTGAGGATATTTCAGCGAGGTCTGAAACAGCGTATGCAGCATATGAAAGCCGGTTTTATCAGCGGCAAACCAGGTACGCTCGATTTTCATGCCGCCGAAGCGACGCACGTTAACCGTACCGTCCTGTTTGCGGCTCCATGGGCAGCCCCATTGTTCCAGCTGGATCATCTCCTGCGGACAGTGCTGTACAAAGTAATCCACGACATCCTGCTCGCACAGCCAGTCGCCGCCAGCAACCGTGTCGTGGAAATGGGCATCAAAACTGTCATGCTGCTGGGTAACGGCGGCGGAGCCCCCTTCGGCAGCCACGGTATGGCTACGCATAGGATAGACTTTTGACACAAGGGCAATGGACAGCTGCGGTTGCGCAACGGCAGCGGCAATCGCCGCTCGCAAACCCGCGCCGCCCGCGCCGACAACCACCAAATCGGCCTGAATGCTCTGCACGGTGACCTCCCGTCGAATGTTTGATAACTCTTTTGGGGTAGGAAGTATATGCCACCTGGAGAGGCGCAAAATTGACCTGTTCAGGTATTACGGTGGGAAAGCCGGCCTGGTCCGGCGGAATAAAGTTTGTTGGATTTATCAGCCGATATTTGTTTGATAACCATGATACGAGTAGACTGCATCCCCTTGTTTGACTGAGGAGTAAACCCCATGAGCGAGACGGCAAGCTGGCAGCCGAGCGCACCCATCTCTAACCTGTTGAAACGCGCGAAAATCCTTGCGGAAATTCGACGTTTCTTTGCCGATCGCGGCGTACTGGAGGTGGAAACCCCGGCAATGAGTCAGGCAACGGTAACCGATATTCATCTGGTCACCTTCCAGACCCGTTTTGTCGGACCCGGCGCTTCGCAGGGGTTAGATCTCTGGTTAATGACCAGCCCGGAATATCATATGAAGCGTCTGCTGGCGGCAGGCAGCGGGCCGATCTACCAGATGGGCCGCAGTTTCCGTAATGAAGAAGCGGGACGTCACCATAATCCGGAGTTCACTATGCTGGAGTGGTATCGCCCGCATTATGATATGTACCGCCTGATGAATGAGGTAGACGATTTGCTACAGCAGGTGCTGGAGTGCCAGCCGGCGGAATCGCTCTCTTATCAGCAGGCGTTTATCCGTCATCTGGAGATTGATCCGCTCTCGGCGGATAAGGCACAGCTGCGTGAAGTAGCCGAGAAGCTGGGCGTAGGCGATTTAGCGAATGCCGAAGAGGATCGCGACACGCTGCTGCAACTGCTGTTTATGTTGGGCGTGGAAACAAAGATTGGTCAGGATAAACCCACCTTTATTTACCATTTCCCGGCAACGCAGGCTGCGCTGGCGGAAATCAGCACCGAGGACCATCGTGTCGCGGAGCGGTTTGAAGTCTATTTCAAAGGGATCGAGCTGGCGAACGGCTTCCGTGAACTGACCGATGCGCGCGAACAGCGTCAGCGCTTTGAACAGGATAACCGTCGTCGCGCCGCGCGAGGCCTGCCGCAGCAGCCGATTGACAACAATCTGCTGGCCGCGCTGGAACATGGCATGCCCGCCTGTTCTGGCGTCGCGCTTGGCGTTGATCGTCTGGTAATGCTGGCGCTGAAGGCGGAATCCCTGAGCGAAGTGATCGCTTTCCCGGTTGACCGCTGTTAAACCCATCCGGCAGGCGTGCGTTTAACGCCGCCTGCCGTTAAGCCAGCGATCGACTACAGCCCGCCCGATTTAAAGGTATGCGAGGCGGGTGAGCCGTTACTGGCTGGATTCCGCTTCGCCGCCGTCTCCATACGTACCTGGAATGGCGGGAACGGCATCTCAATATCGTGCTCACGAAAGCCCTTCAGGATCAGCTGATGCAGCTCATGACGCAGCGGCATACGATGTACCATCTCCGCCGCGTGAATACGTAGCTCAAACAGCTGGATCCCCTGCTGCAAATCCACCAGAAACACTTCCGGCACGGGCGTATCCAGCACATAGGAACAGCGTTCGCAGGCGCGTTGCAAAATCGTCGTAACCTGTTCGCTGTCTACGCCCGCTGGCGCAGGCACGGTAAGCACCACGCGCGTTACCGAGTCAGAAAGCGACCAGTTAACAAACTGCTCGGTAATAAACGCCTTATTCGGCACGATAATCTCTTTGCGATCCCAGTCGGTAATGGTGGTTGCACGCGTATTAATGCGCGTAATGCTGCCGGTGAGATCGCGGATAGTCACCGTATCGCCAATGCGAATCGGCTTTTCAAACAGAATAATCAGGCCGGAAATAAAGTTGGCGAATATCTCCTGCAGGCCGAATCCCAGCCCTACACCCAGCGCCGCCACCAGCCACTGCAGTTTCGACCACTCAATACCGATCATGGAGAAGCCCATCAGGCCGCCAATCAGCAGCAGCAGGTATTTGGTCAGCGTGGTAATGGCGTAGCCGGTGCCGGGCGTCAGGTTAAGATGCTGTAACAGCGCCAGCTCCAGCAGAGCGGGCATGTTACGCACCAGCTGCGTGGTTACAATAAAGATCAGAATCGCGATCAGCACCGAGCCCAGCGTAATCGGATGCAGGCTCTCCACGCCCTGTACCGTACTACTGACGTCCCACAGGCGAATATTCTCCAGGAAAGCGAAGGCTGAATGGATTTCAGACCACAGTACTATTACCGAGAGCAGCGCTATCAGCGTCAGTATCGAACGCACCAGACGCAGCGACTGCGCGCTAATGGCATCCAGATCGATCACCGGTTCGTCAATCTCGACGGCGTCCGCCGTTTGTGCGGTGGTTTCTTCTTCACCGCGCGCGCGTTGTGCCAGCATTTCAGCACGACGCTGACGCGCGCGATCAAAGGCGATGCGGCGGCGCTGAATCAGCATCCAGCGGCGAATAATATGGTAAATCACCAGCAGCAGGAACCAGATGGCGACGGAGGTTTCCAGCCGCGCCAGCAGCGCCTGGGCCGTAGCCAGGTAGCCGGTGCAGGAGGCGAGTGCCGCCGCCAGCGGAATACAGATCAGGATATTCCAGAAGATCCGGTTAAGAACGTTATCACCGCTGCCTTCATTATCCAGCCAGAGCGGAATACCGGCGCGTTTCAGGCTGACCGTAACCAGGCTCAGCGCCCCACAGATCAGAATAAAGCACAGTCGTCCCAGCGTGGCGGAAAACTGGCGATCCTCCAGATTTGCGAAGGTGATCAGTAACATAATCAGCGGAACCATCAGACCGATAGAGAGCGAGTAGTAGCGCATCGCGCGTGCGACCCGCAGCTGCGGCCAGCGGAAATGAACGATAAATAAGCCGTTCGAACGCGCAAAGGCGGCGCTGATCATAAAGGCCCACAGCAGCGGCAGCGTGGCGGTGACGCCATCGCCAATGGCGACCGCCACCGGATAAGGCCAGGCATGTTGCAGACCAAAACCAAAGGCGGCCCACAGTACCGGCAGGGGCAGGGCAACCAGAATGGACCAGAAAACGGTGCGCAGCGTCAGGGTGAAATGATCCTGCGTTACTTTGCCCACGCGGCTGGCGGAGCGCGCCAGAAAAGCGTTGTAATGACGGCGCGAGCTGATGCTGAAGCCAACCAGCAGCACGGCGCCCAGAATCGGCAACACCGTTTCACGATTGGTTATCATCATCATCAGCGCGCCGCCCAGCTGGCCCAGCGTATCCAGCGACAGCAGCCTGGTCAGGTCACGCGCCACTTCCAGCGGGTAGCTCAGGCTCAGAGGATTGACATCGGCGGTCCAGAAAAGATAGCGGTGGGCGGCCTCTTTGATTTCACCCAGTGCATCCTCCAGCTGGCTGTTGGCGACCTTCAGCTTGGTAACTTCCAGAATCAGGGTGTCGCAGCCGGAAATCAGCGAGCCGAGCAGCTCCCGCTGGGTTTTGATCTGAGCATCAAGAATACGGTTCTGCTCACTGGTCAGCGGCTGGCCGTTTTCCTGCTTCAGCTGGCGCAACTGCTGCTGCTGACTGAGCAAGTCTTCATAATGCAGGCGCTGTACCCGTAGCTGCCCCATCTCACTATCCAGCTGCTGTGAAATCGGCATTTCCGGCAGGCGCGCCACCTGGGCGCGCAGCGCCTCGCCAAGTAAATTAGACGCGCCAAGCCACTGCGACTGCTCGCGAATAGTGCTGAGCGCCTGACGTACCTGAATGGTTTGGTTGGTGGCCTGCCGCTGTTGCGAAGCAATTAGATCAAGGCGTTGGGCCTGCTGATTGAGCGCGGCGGAAAGCTCACGGTTAACATGAAACTGCTCGGTGATAGATGCTGGCAGATCGCCGCTGTTTTCCGCCAGTTGTTCGGTACGCGCCAGCGCCAGCTCCGCTTCATGCTGGCGCAGACTGTTTAACTGATTACGCAGTGCCTGCAGGTAATCATCCAGCTGCTCCGCTTTTTTCTGATGCACTTCGGCGCGCATGCGCGCCAGCTCCTGGCGATTGTTCGCCGACAGCTGTGCCAGCTCTAATTCGTCAACGCGCGCTTTTAAGGCCGCCGACTCCGCCTGGCTTGCATAACTTTGTGCGTGAGCGAGAGCGCCCGATGCGGCAGAAGGGGCCTGCAGGGCGCGATCGCTTTCGCTTAGCGCACGCCGCGCTTCGGTTTGCTGCTGCGGTAGCTGACCAAGCGAATCACTGATCTCTCTGGCGCGATCCTGCTCCTGCTGCGCCTGACGCCCTTCCTCCAGCAGCTGGCTGCTGATTTGCAGGATCTCCTGCTCCAGCTCAGCGCTGCTCATCCCGTTGCGTAGCGAGCGCGCACTATCGTTCAGACCGGCAAGCTGCTGGCGCAGTTCACGCGCCAGTTTAGGAAAATCATCAATGACTTGCTGATATTGCTTTGCCCGCTCCAGCGACTCGTTGCGGGCTTCAAGAAAGCTCAACGCTGATTCCAGCGTTTGTATCACTTCAGCCTGAGCAGGCGTGGAGCGGGCGGATTTCGCCAGCTCCAGCTCCTGGCGCACCAGCGCCGCATCGGGTGCGCTGGCAGCGAAGGCGGACAGGGTGAAAAGCGAGAAAAAAAGAAAACAGAGAATCAGGCGCACGCTAGAGTCTTATTGGTGATGTAAAACGGTTTCCGCATCGGTACGCGCCAGAGCCATAGCCATCGGCTGGCCAAGACGCGTTTTGCTTTCAGCCTCCAGACTTTCTGCCAGCTTAATGCGACCCGGTGCGAACAGATTAATAACGGTTGAGCCAAGCTTGAAGCGACCCATTTCCTGACCTTTCAGCAGCACTACCGCGCCTTCTGCATCGGCACCCGGCCAGCTCCAGCGTTTAATCACCCCTTCACGCGGCGGCGTAATGGTGCCCGCCCACGCGGTTTCAATACTGCCGACAATGGTAGCGCCAACCAGAATCTGCACCATCGGGCCAAACTCGGTATCGAAATAGCAGACAACGCGTTCGTTACGGGCAAACAGGTTGGGAATATTACGGGCAGTAAGTGGATTTACTGAATAGAGATCGCCCGGCACGTAAATCATTTCGCGCAGGATACCGTTGCAGGGCATATGTACGCGGTGGTAATCACGCGGTGCAAGATAAATAGTGGCGAATTCGCCGTCGCGGAACTGAGCCGCCATCTGACGATCGCCTGCCAGCAGCGCTTCCAGGGAATAGTAGTGGCCTTTTGCCTGGAAAATGGTTTCGCCTTCAATATGGCCTAACTGGCTGATGGCGCCGTCGGCCGGCAACACCAGCAGGTTCGGATCGGCATCAATCGGACGCGCTTCATCGCGCAGCGGACGGACAAAAAAGTCATTGAAGGTACGATAGCTGGCGGTATCTGGCTTTTGCGCTTCGGACATATCGACCCGGTAGAACCAGACAAAGATATCGATCACTGCTTTAGTCAGCCAACCGGCACGTTTGCCAGCCGCCCAGCCAGCCAGCTCGGTGAGCCACTTTTTAGGGAGCAGATGATTCAGGCCGAGTTTAATTGAATCCAACACGTTAGCCTCCTGGCTTAATCACACGACGTTGAAGAAAAAGGGGGCGAATTGTAGCAGCGACAGCCCGTTTAGGCTAACGCGCCGATGATGCCATAATTGCAGCATTAGTCTTCGCTGTTACCAAAGTTTTTACGCGTTTTTACCTGCGCCATGCTCTCCAGAATGCGGTGATAATTTTCGAAGCGGGATGCATGAATCATCCCGTTTTCCACGGCTTCACGGATGGCGCAGCCGGGATCGTTATCATGCTTGCAGTCACGGAATTTGCAGCCGCCTAAAAATGCACGAAACTCGATAAAACCCTGAGTAATTTGTTCCGGCTCCAGATGCCACAGGCCGAACTCGCGCACGCCGGGCGAATCAATCACGTCGCCGCCATGCGGGAAATGGTACAGGCGCGCGGCGGTGGTGGTGTGCTGGCCTAATCCGGAGACGTCAGAGACATCATTGGTCAGGATCGTTTGGTCGATCAATTCCAGACCGAGCAGCGCGTTAAGCAGGCTCGATTTCCCCACGCCTGACTGACCGGCGAAAATACTTATCTGACCGGTTAACGCGGCTTCAAGATCGGCAAGACCCGATTTTTCATAGCTGGAAACCATCAGCACGCGATAGCCGATATGGCGATAAATATCCATCTGCTCATTGACAAAAGCGCGGCCTTTATCATCCAGCAGATCGGTTTTATTCAGCACCAGCACCGGTTCAATACCGAGCGTTTCACTGGCGACCAGATAGCGATCGATAATATTCAGCGACAGTTCAGGCACGATAGCGGAAACAATAATAATCTGATCAATATTGGCCGCAATGGGTTTGACGCCGTCATAAAAATCGGGACGCGTCAGCACCGTACGACGCTCATGTACCGCTTCAACAATGCCTTTTACCGTTGCGCCGCCTTCAACGCCAGGACGCCAGAGAACACGATCGCCGGTAACCAGAGAGCGAATGGTGCGGCGAATATTGCAGCGGTGAACCTCGCCCGCGCTATCTTCCACGTCCGCATGCATGCCGAAGCGGCTAATGACAATGCCGTCCTGCGCTTCACCAAACAGGCTGTCATCTGGTTCAGGCTTATCCGCACGCTGTTTTAATCGACGTTCGTGGTTGGCGTTAACGCGACGCTGCTGGCCTTTAGACAGTTTATTTTTACTCACTCTTCCTCACAGGGATTCCGACGGTTTCGCCTTGTCAGGCAAAACGTCTATGATACACCGTGGGCTGAATTACGGCGAGCGACGCGGCGCGGCTTTGCGCGGTCTCTTGCCGTTCAGCCTGATAAACCAGACTGAGACTGCCAACTGCGGGATAAAACATGGGAAATGAAAACAACCTTATCTGGATCGACCTGGAAATGACCGGGCTGGATCCGGAACGCGATCGTATTATTGAAATTGCGACGCTGGTAACGGATGCCAATTTAAATATCCTGGCGGAAGGGCCAGTGCTGGCAGTACATCAGAGCGCGGAACAACTGGCGCTGATGGATGAATGGAATGTGCGCACTCATACGCAAAGCGGGCTGGTGGAGCGCGTCAAAGCAAGTGAATATGGCGATCGCGAGGCGGAGCTGGCTACGCTTGAGTTTCTGCGTCAGTGGGTGCCTGCTAACGCTTCGCCGATTTGCGGCAACAGCATTGGGCAGGATCGTCGCTTCCTGTTTAAATATATGCCGGAGCTGGAAGCCTATTTCCACTATCGTTATCTGGATGTCAGCACGCTGAAAGAGCTGGCGCGACGCTGGAAGCCCGAAATTCTGGCGGGCTTTAAAAAAGCAGGCAC
Source organism: Pantoea sp. FN0307 (assembly GCF_050113815.1). Lineage (NCBI taxonomy): Bacteria > Pseudomonadati > Pseudomonadota > Gammaproteobacteria > Enterobacterales > Erwiniaceae > Pantoea > Pantoea sp. FN0307. The sequence continues at coordinate 169,207 of NZ_JBNJSO010000002.1, forward strand.
CCATCAGGCGCTGGACGACATCCGTGAATCAGTAGCGGAACTGGCCTACTACCGCAGCCATTTTTTACAGCTGTAGCGCCAGGATAGGCTAAAAAAGCGGCGTTTTGCCGCTAAAATCAGCAAATGCATCGAAAGCGCAAATTTTTGCCCTCAAGGGCTTGCAGGGCAAAAGTTTTCTCGTATAATGCGCTCCCCGTACCGATGAAGATTTTAATCGGCTACGCAGGCGGGAATAGCTCAGTTGGTAGAGCACGACCTTGCCAAGGTCGGGGTCGCGAGTTCGAGTCTCGTTTCCCGCTCCAAATTTGAAGGGTGTTGAAAAAACACAACGTATCCTGGTCAGGATTTTGGGTCGCAGCAAAACGGCAACGGAACGAACTCAGGAGCTTACTGAAGTAAGCAACCGGAGTGAGTGAAGAGAGCCAGCGCAGCCTGAAAAGAAAGATTATGCGGGAATAGCTCAGTTGGTAGAGCACGACCTTGCCAAGGTCGGGGTCGCGAGTTCGAGTCTCGTTTCCCGCTCCAAATTTGAAAGGTGTTGAAAAAACACAACGTATCCTGGTCAAGGTTTTGGATTGCAGCAAGGCGGCTACGGATCAAACCTCAGAAACTTACTGAAGTCAGCGCCTGTGGTAAGTGAAGAGAGCCGGTACAGCCTGAAGAAAAAGATTATGCGGGAATAGCTCAGTTGGTAGAGCACGACCTTGCCAAGGTCGGGGTCGCGAGTTCGAGTCTCGTTTCCCGCTCCAAATTTGAAAGGTGTTGAAAAAACACAACATATCCTGGTCAGGATTTTGGGTTGCAGCAAAACGGTAACGAAACGAACCGCCAGGAGCTTACTAAAGTAAGCAACCGGGGTGAGTGAAGAGAGCCAGCACAGCCTGAAGAAAAAGATTATGCGGGAATAGCTCAGTTGGTAGAGCACGACCTTGCCAAGGTCGGGGTCGCGAGTTCGAGTCTCGTTTCCCGCTCCAGTTTCATCATCGGTTTACCTCCTTTTATCCTTATCTTCCCTGCTATTATTTTATCTCTGTTTTGTCGTTGTGTTTCCGTCACCGTTTCTCCTGTACGATTTCATCCGTTTTAGCACATCTCACGTCTCTTTTTGCTGCCGTTGCATGGCGCTGAAAAACGTTATGCGTTAACCCGGCCGCATCCATCGCATAGAACATACCGTTTGCGCACTGATTGTCCCTTAAGCCAGCGCAGCCGTCTTCAGGCAAACCGGCTGTCACGCAGCCAGCAAGAAGGGATTCTGGACGGCTCGCCAGATCCTGACCGACGGTTCAGCCAAACACCTCTGCTGTAACCAGCATGGGATCATTCAGTCGTCCGGGGCTTTTCAACGGCAAAAAGACCACAACATCAACGGCGAATTCAGTCAGGAAAGTGGAGAACGTATCCATAGCGAAGAGGAAAAAGTAATTTTTAAAGGCTGATATTTTATTGTGATACAGGCATTTTTTTAACGGAAGTATCCTGGAGTAATAAGGGATCTCCTGCCTGGCAATGGAAAAAATGGCGGGTTGAATATTGCCAGGGAAAAGGGCTTGTATTTGCCTGGCAATACGTCCATAATCCGTGCCCTCTTCAGTGCCAGCGAAGGGCGCGGATTCAATTTCACTAGTGCCATACCGCCGCTTTTGGGTGAGATTCATTCGCAGTGAAAGGGTATCAGGCTACTCACTATCCTTGCTATAAGAATGATGGTTTTCTCGTTCATAAGGTGTAAATGTTATCCACAGCGGTAAGCGGCGTCACACAAGACACAACACCAGAAGTCAAATCTGTTTAAACAGACTTATCCACAGGATAGGTTTCTCTTCGCTTGCATGAAGCCATTATTGTTTGCTTACAATATTCTGATAACCATTTGAAATATATGAATATGATAATATTTCAATTTGTTATGCTGGCCGCTTGCGCTTCTTGTTTCAGTTGAATGACAACGACTTTTTATTTTTATACACAGCTTGTGGAAAAGTCATTGCGCTTAGCGCGGGTGATTATATAAGCAGTTATGCATCACGCGGCAATCCCTTTTCAATGGCGCGCACCAGACGTTTTTGCTGTGGTCGCTGCACCTCAATAGCGTTTTCTGCCCGTTTAATCTTTTGCTGCTCCAGCGCCCAGTGAATATGCTCATCCAGCATGGGATTTTCGCCCAGACGGCTGGAAAGCGCCGCGATATTTTCCGTATCCCAGGGCGCATTGCCCAGCGCGACGGCGATATTACGCAGCCAGCGTAAATGTCCGATACGGCGAATTGCCGAGCCTTCCGTAACACGTAAAAATTTCGCCTCATCCCAGGCAAAAAGCTCGGTTAACGGTGGCGCATGCAACGCGGCGCGCGGGCTAAAGTCATCCTCATCGCTTAACTGACCGAAACGATTCCACGGACAAATCAGCTGGCAATCATCGCAGCCGTAAATACGATTGCCGATAAGTGGGCGAAACGCCTCCGGGATCGCACCTTCCAGCTCAATTGTCAGGTAAGAGATGCAGCGGCGCGCATCCACCACATAAGGTTCAACAATCGCACCGGTTGGGCAAGTGGTGATACAGGCGACGCAGCGGCCACACTGTTCTTGCTGAGGGCGATCGACCGGCAGCGGCAAATCGATCAGCAGCTCGCCAAGGAAAAACCAGGAGCCCGCTTCGCGGTTAAGTATAAGTGAGTGCTTACCTGTCCAGCCGAGACCTGCTTTGGCCGCCAGCGGGCGTTCCAGAATTGGCGCTGAATCAACAAACGGGCGAAAATTAACCGTTTCGCAGCGCTCACGTATTAAATCGCCGAGCTTTTTCAGTCGATTGCGTAATACTTTGTGATAGTCGCGGCCTAAAGCGTAGCGGCTGACATAACCCAGGCGGGGATTTTTTAGCGTGCTGGCAAAGGCGGCTTTTGCCGGCAAATAATTCATCCGCACGCTAATTACGCGCAGGGTGCCTGGCAGCAGTTCATGCGGGCGGGCGCGCATCATGCCATGCCGCGCCATCCATTCCATCTCGCCATGATACTGCTTATCCAGCCAGGCCTGCAGACGCGGCTCTTCCAGGCTGAGATCGGTATCGCAAATGCCGACCTGCTGAAAGCCGAGCGACAGTCCCCACTGTTTTATATCCTGAGCAAGCTGTTGAAGATCGAGAGGGTGTGACATGACTGACCATACTGAGAGAGAAAACGCCCACAGTTTACCACACTCCGTGTGGCCTGCGCAGGCGCTGCGTCAGCTGGAAACCGAAGGCGCTGATCATCTTGGGATCACGCTTTATGAACTGATGCTGCGCGCCGGTCACGCTGCTTTTGATACGGTTCGCCAACGGTGGCCGCACGCCAGACACTGGCTAATATTATGCGGGCAGGGGAATAACGGCGGCGATGGCTATGTTATTGCGCGACTGGCGCAGGCGGCAGGCTGCCAGGTGACGCTGCTGGCCTGCGAAAGCAGCCGTCCGCTGCCGGAAGAGGCCCAAAGCGCGCGCGCGAGCTGGCTGGAGGCGGGCGGAGAAATTCATGCGGCGGATGCTATCTGGCCAGAGCAGGTGGATATTATCGTGGATGCGCTGCTTGGTACCGGACTAAATCGCGCGCCCGCTGTGCCTTATGATGCGTTGATTGAGAAGGCGAACCGGCATCCGGCACCGATATTTTCTGTGGATATGCCTTCCGGGCTGGTCGCGACCAATGGCAGCGCGCCGGGCGCGGTGATTGAAGCCGCCATGACGCTGGCGCTGGTGGCGCTTAAGCCTGGCCTGCTTACCGGCAAAGCGCGCGACTATGTCGGTGAGTTGCGTTATCACGCGCTGGGGCTGGAAGAGTGGCTTAGCGGCCAGCAGGCGCCAATGGCGCGCTACGATGCGCCATTCCTGCCCCACTGGCTCCAGCCGCGCCGTGCAACATCCCATAAAGGCGACCATGGACGCCTGCTCGTCGTGGGCGGCGATCGTGGAACGGCAGGAGCGATTCGCATGACCGCAGAAGCGGCTTTACGCACCGGCGCGGGTTTAGTGCGAGTGCTTACTCACAAGGACAATATTATTCCCATTCCTGGCGCACGCCCGGAGATTATGGTTGATGAATTAACCGACGAGGCGCTACAGCAACAGCTGGAATGGGCCGATGTGATTGTTATCGGACCGGGACTCGGTCAGAAAGCGTGGGGTAAAAAAGCCCTCAGCCAGGTAGAAAATTCTCAGAAACCGATGCTATGGGATGCTGACGCACTTAACCTGCTGGCATTCAATCCCGATAAACGTCAGAATCGTATCATTACGCCGCACCCCGGTGAAGCAGCGCGGTTGCTGAACCTGAAAACCAAAGAAATTGAAAGTGACCGCTTACTTGCAGCTCAGCGTCTGGTAAAACGCTATGGCGGTGTCGTGGTGCTGAAAGGCGCGGGCACCATTATTGCCAGTGAGAGCGGAGAAATGGCGTTTGCCGATGTGGGAAATGCCGGCATGGCCTCGGGCGGTATGGGCGATGTTTTGTCGGGCATTATTGGCGCACTGTGCGGCCAGCATTTGACGCTGTATGATGCTGCCTGTGCGGGCTGTGTCGTACATGGAGCGGCAGCGGATGCTGTGGCGGCGCGCGTTGGCACGCGTGGTATGTTAGCCACTGACCTGTTTTCCGAGCTGTATCAATTCGTTAATCCTGAGATGTTAAACATTAAAGCATGAATACCTGTGTTATCGCATTGCCTGACGAGGCGGCAACCCTCGCTCTGGGCGCACATCTGGCCCGCGCCTGCGACAGCGCGGCGGTCATCTATCTTTATGGCGATTTAGGGGCAGGGAAAACCACCTTTAGTCGCGGCTTTTTACAGGCGTCAGGTCATCAGGGTAATGTCAAAAGCCCTACCTATACGCTGGTTGAGCCTTATCAGCAGCTTGCCCGGCCGGTTTATCATTTCGATCTCTATCGCCTGGCCGATCCGGAAGAACTGGAGTTTATGGGCATTCGCGACTATTTTGCAGGCGATGCCATCTGTCTGGTGGAGTGGCCGCAGCAGGGCGCGGGCGTGCTGCCTGAACCCGATCTCTCTTTGACGTTAAGCTACGTTAATCAGGCGCGCGAGGCGGCGCTGGTGGCGCATTCACCGCTGGGAGAACGCCTGATTTCACAGGTGTTAAACCATAAGGATTCCGCATAATGGCACGCATCAAGGTTATGCTGTTGATGCTGCTGTGCCTGTTATCCTGTACCACGCTGGCAGCTAACCTGTCCGATATTCAGGTATCAAACGGTAACACTCAGGCCACGATAACCCTTAGCTTTAACGGGCAGCCAGTCTACGGCTTTTTCCCGCTGCATAACCCGGATCGCGTGGTGCTGGATATTCGTCAGTCCGGCGTGATCAAAGGTTTGCCGCTTAATTTTAGCGGCGATAACCTGGTCAAGCGTATCCGCACCAGCCAGCCCAAAGATAACCAGAGCATTCGGTTGGTATTTGAATTGACGCAGCGCGGCAAAACCCGCGCATCCACGCAGCGCGACGGCAATAATTATAAAGTGGTATTTACCATTACCGGCAAGCCAGCCGCCGTTACGCCTGCGCCGGTCAGCAGCGCCCCACGCTCTCGCCCTCAGCCAACCGCACCGGCGCATAATCCCTTTGACGGCAATAAAGTGACGGCGGTGTCCAACACCAACAGTCGGGTTTCGCCGGGCCGGAGCAACAGCGTTGCCAGTGATACGGTGATTGTCGCCATTGATGCCGGACATGGCGGTCAGGATCCGGGCGCGATTGGCATGAACGGCCTGAAAGAGAAAAACGTCACTATCGCTATCGCCCGTAAGCTAAAAGCGATGCTTAATGACGATCCGATGTTTAAGGGCGTGTTAACCCGCGATGGCGACTATTTTATCTCGGTTATGGGGCGTTCCGATGTGGCGCGTAAGCAAAACGCCAATCTGCTGGTATCCATTCACGCGGATGCCGCACCGAACCGCAGCGCACGCGGCGCTTCAGTTTGGGTGCTGTCAAACCGACGAGCGAACAGCGAAATGGCCAACTGGCTGGAGCAGCATGAGAAACAGTCGGAATTGTTGGGCGGAGCGGGCGATTTGCTGGCCAACAGCCAGGCAGATCCCTATCTGAGCCAGGCGGTGCTGGATCTGCAGTTCGGTCATTCGCAGCGCGTGGGTTACGATGCGGCGACCAAAGTGATTCAACAGCTACAGCAGGTAGGGGCGCTGCATAAACGCCGACCTGAGCATGCCAGCCTTGGTGTACTGCGCTCGCCGGATATTCCGTCACTGCTGGTTGAGACGGGCTTTATCAGTAACCCTTCGGAGGAACGTCTGCTGGGCAGCAGTGCGTATCAGGAGAAGATTGCCAGGTCGATTTACCGTGGCCTGCGTAATTATTTCCTGGCGCATCCGTTACAATCTGTCCCAAAGCAGGAAAACCGACCGTTGGTGTCCTCAACGGCGGTTGAAGCAGAAGCGAACAGCAGCCGCTCCTCGCTAAGCTATAGCGGCCCGGTGAAGCGTCATGTGGTAAAGCGTGGCGAGACGTTGTCTGGTATTGCGGCGCACTATGGCGTTTCGATGAGCACCCTGACGCAGCTGAACAAGCTTAAAAAACAGAGCGTTTGGGTAGGCCAACGGCTTAAAGTACCGACCAGCGGCACGGTAAGCTCAGCGGCAAACCGTGGTCCGCTGCGTCATAAAGTGGTGCGCGGTGACTCGCTGACCGCTATCGCGGTACACTATGGCGTCAGCGCGCAGGCTATTATGCAGGTCAATAATATGAAGTCGACTAACGTTATGCTGGGACAAACGCTGAAAATCCCCGCCTCCTGATAATAGCTTTGCTTGCCGCGCGTTTGTTTCTCGCCAGCCTCTACGGAGGCTGGCGCCATTTCCGCCCGATTAAGGATACTGCGCTATGCCCATTCAGATCCTGCCTCCTCAGTTGGCTAACCAGATTGCTGCCGGTGAAGTGGTTGAACGTCCAGCGTCGGTGGTGAAAGAACTGGTGGAGAACAGCCTTGATGCTGGCGCCACGCGCATTGATATTGATATCGAAAAAGGCGGCACAAAGCTGATCCGCATCCGTGATAACGGCTGCGGCATCGATAAGGAAGAGCTGGCTATGGCGCTGGCGCGTCACGCCACCAGTAAAATTACCTCGCTGGATGATTTAGAAGCGATCATGAGCCTCGGCTTTCGCGGTGAGGCGCTGGCCAGTATTAGCTCGGTTTCACGTCTGACGCTAACCTCGCGCACCGCCGATCAAAACGAAGCCTGGCAGGCGTACGCGGAAGGGCGCGATATGACGGTAACGGTAAAACCGGCAGCGCATCCGGTCGGCACCACGCTGGAAGTGCTCGATCTCTTCTACAATACGCCCGCCCGACGCAAGTTCCTGCGTACAGAGAAAACCGAGTTTACCCATATCGATGAAGTGGTGCGCCGGATTGCGCTGGCACGCTTTGATATCGCCATTTCCCTGACGCACAACGGTAAACTGGTGCGACAGTATCGTGCGGCGACCCAGGAGAGCCAGCAGCTACGGCGTCTGGGCGCAATCTGCGGCGCAACCTTTATGGAACATGCGCTGAAAATCGAATGGCAGCATGGCGATTTAATTCTGCGCGGCTGGGTTGCCGATCCGGCTGGCGCACGTCAGATCAGCGAGCTGCAGTACTGTTATGTAAATGGCCGCATGATGCGCGATAAGCTAATCAATCATGCGATCCGCCAGGCCTATCAGGAAAAGATAAGCGGAGAGCACCTGCCCGCCTATGTGCTCTATCTGCATATCGATCCTCATCAGGTGGATGTGAATGTGCATCCTGCCAAGCATGAGGTACGTTTCCACCAGTCACGCCTGGTACATGATTTTATCTATCAGGGCGTGATTTGCGCCTTGCAGGAAAGCGGGGCGGAAAGTCTGCCGTTAACCGCAGAATCAGAGACGCAGCCGCGCTGGCAGCCGGAGAATCGCCCGGCAGCGGGCGGTAATCATTTCTCCAGCCCGCCTTCGACGCCAGAGGCAGTACGCCCGCCAACGCAGCTGTCGTCGCGTCATCTTGATTCCCCGACGGAGCACCACGCCGCGCAACCGGCTGGGGAGGCTGCGCGTGGGAACCACGGCGGCGGAACGGCGCGCGCCGCCGGCGGCCCGTCAGGCTGGCCGCAGCAGCAGCCGGGCTATCAAAAGCGCGAAGGCGCGCTTTACCAGCAACTGTTGCAAACGCCCGCACCCCGCACAGAAGAAGCCGCGCCTGTCACATCGCCTGCGGCGGGCCCGGCACCTTTACCCGCGCATAGCCAAAGCCTGGGACGACTACTCACCGTGCTGCATGATAACTATGCGGTGGTGGAGCGTCAGGGCGGACTGGCTCTGGTGGCCTTGCCCGTTGCGGCGCGCTGGCTAAGGCAGGCTCAGCTGGAGCCGGGAACGGAAGGATTGAAACCGCAGCCGCTGCTGATTCCGGTGCGGCTAAAGCTGGCTGCGCCAGAGCGTCAGGCGATGCAGCAGCGTACCGAATTGTTGCAACAGTTTGGTATTGATTTGCAAAGTGATGGACAGCATGTGACTCTGCGCGCGGTGCCTTTACCTTTGCGCCAACAAAATTTACAAAACTTGATTCCAGAACTGTTAGGCTATCTCGCCCGTCAGCAGGAAATTTCTTCGGGCCAGCTTGCACAATGGCTGGCACGACAGGCTGAGGCAGAGCTTACGCCCTGGAATCACTCGCGGGCGATTGCGCTGCTGGCGGAAGTCGAACGGCTTTGTCCGGCGCTATTAAAATCGCCGCCTCCAGGTTTATTACAACCGATCGACACAGAAACGGCGTTAAGCGCTCTGAAGCATGAGTGAAAGTGAAATGGCGGGCCGGCCTAAGGCTATTTTTCTGATGGGGCCAACGGCCTCTGGCAAGACAGCGTTAGCGATGTCGCTACGTCAACGCTTGCCGGTTGAGCTGATTAGCGTGGATTCTGCTCTGATTTACCGTGGTATGGATATTGGCACCGCCAAGCCAACTGCGGAAGAGCTGACGTTGGCGCCTCATCGTCTGCTGGACATTCGCGATCCGTTGGAAGCCTACTCGGCTGCTGACTTTCGGCGTGATGCGCTGGCGGAAATGGCGGATATCGTTTCAAAAGGGCGAATTCCGTTGCTTGTTGGTGGAACCATGCTCTATTTCAAAGCGCTACTGGAAGGATTGTCGCCGTTGCCCTCGGCCGATCCGGAAGTACGCGAACGAATTGAGCAAACGGCGCGTGAACTGGGTTGGGACACGCTGCACCGTCAGTTATGTGACATCGATCCCGTTGCTGGTGCTCGTATTCATCCGAATGATCCCCAGAGACTCTCGCGAGCACTGGAAGTTTTTTTCATTTCGGGTAAAACTTTAACGGAACTGACGAAAACCGCGGGTGAGGCTTTGCCTTACGATGTGGTTCAGTTTGCTATCGCTCCGGCGAGCCGTGAATTATTGCATCAGCGTATTGCGTTACGTTTTGAGCAAATGCTGGCTTCAGGTTTTGAAGCGGAAGCGCGTGCGCTGTTTGCACGAGGAGATTTGCATACGGATTTGCCTTCCATTCGTTGTGTTGGCTATCGCCAGATGTGGTCATACCTTGAAGGCGACATTAATTACGACGAAATGGTTTATCGGGGAATTTGCGCCACCCGGCAACTCGCGAAGCGCCAGATTACCTGGCTTAGAGGCTGGCAGAATGTTCACTGGCTTGACAGCGAACATCCAGAGTTGGCTCTCAGCAAGGTATTACAGGTTCTTGGTGCGAACCTTGGGTGAATGTGTACAATTGAACCGTTATCGTGCGCAAATTTTTTTACGCAGTATTTAGAGCCGTAGGGTTCTCAGTAATAAACAACAAGCATATAAGGAAAAGATAGAATGGCTAAGGGGCAATCATTACAAGACCCGTTCCTGAACGCACTGCGTCGCGAGCGTGTTCCGGTTTCAATTTATTTGGTGAATGGTATCAAACTGCAAGGTCAAATTGAGTCTTTCGATCAGTTTGTTATTTTGTTGAAGAATACGGTAAGCCAGATGGTGTATAAGCACGCTATCTCCACCGTTGTCCCGTCCCGTGCAGTCTCCCATCATAGCAACAATGCAGGTGGCAGCAGCAACTATCATCACGGCGGCAATAATCAGGCAGCGCAATCGCAGCCACAACAGCAAGACGGTGACAGCGCTGAGTAAGCCTTTTCATCGTTCTGCCAAAACGGGGAATGCATTAATGACCTTCCCCGTTTTGGTCAATCTATTAGAGAGGTTTAAGCTTGTTTGACCGTTATGATGCCGGTGAGCAGGCCGTACTGGTACACATCTGGTTCTCGCAAGACAAAGAGACGGAAGACCTGCAAGAATTTGAAACGCTGGTCTCTTCCTCAGGCGTCGAAGCGCTGCGCGTGATAACCGGTAGCCGCAAAGCGCCACATCCCAAATATTTTGTCGGTGAAGGTAAAGCTGTCGAAATCGCTGAAGCGGTGAAAGAGACCGGAGCATCAGTGGTGCTGTTCGATCATGCTTTGTCACCCGCTCAGGAACGTAATCTTGAGCGTCTATGCGAATGCCGTGTGCTGGACCGCACGGGATTGATTCTGGATATTTTTGCCCAGCGCGCCCGCACTCACGAAGGTAAATTACAGGTAGAGCTGGCTCAGCTTCGCCATCTCGCTACGCGTCTGGTACGTGGCTGGACCCACCTTGAGCGTCAAAAAGGGGGGATAGGCCTGCGCGGACCGGGTGAAACCCAATTAGAAACTGACCGCCGGTTGCTGCGTAATCGTATCAGTCAGATTTTGTCGCGCCTGGAACGCGTAGAAAAACAGCGTGAACAGGGGCGTCAGGCACGTGCCAAAGCGGATATTCCAACGGTTTCGTTGGTGGGCTATACCAACGCCGGAAAATCCACGCTGTTTAATAGCGTCACCTCTGCGAATGTTTATGCCGCCGACCAGCTATTTGCTACTCTCGATCCAACGCTGCGCCGTATCGACGTCGCGGATGTGGGCGAGGTGGTTCTGGCCGATACGGTAGGCTTTATCCGTCATCTGCCGCATGACCTGGTCGCAGCCTTTAAAGCGACGCTGCAGGAAACGCGCGAAGCAACGCTACTGCTGCATGTTATCGACGCTGCCGATGTCCGGCTCGATGAAAATATCGAAGCGGTAGAGGCGGTGCTGGAAGAGATCGAAGCCGACGATATTCCCGTACTGCAGGTAATGAACAAGATCGATATGCTGGACGGCTTTGAGCCGCGCATCGATCGCAACGATGAAAACCAACCGGTTCGGGTCTGGCTCTCTGCCCAAACGGGCGTAGGTTTGCCGCTGCTGTTTCAGGCGCTAACCGAACGGCTCTCTGGTGAAATCGTACAGCAGCAGCTGCGTTTGCCTCCTGAACTGGGACGTCTGCGTAGCCGTTTTTATCAGCTGCAGGCGATTGAGAAAGAATGGAATGAAGAGGATGGCAGCGTAAGTATGATGATACGCATGCCCATTGTTGACTGGCGCCGCCTGTGCAAACAGGAACCGACGCTGGTGGATTATATTGTTTGAATGATGTTGCCTGAGAGGCGTATCCCGGACTGGGATACCACCGCACACACAATAAATGGAGTATAAACATGGCGTGGAATCAGCCCGGGAATAACGGACAAGACCGCGACCCGTGGGGAAGCAGCAATAATAAAGGCGGCAACTCTGGGGGTAATAAAGGAGGACGCGATCAGGGACCTCCCGATCTCGACGATATCTTCCGTAAGCTGAGCAAAAAGCTTGGCGGTCTGGGTGGCGGCAACAAGGGCGGCGATAGCTCGCGCAGCTCAGGTAACGGCGGTAAGCTGGTTGGTATTGTGGCCGTAGCGGCCGTGGTTATCTGGGCCGCAAGCGGCTTCTATACCATCAAAGAAGCGGAGCGAGGTGTGGTGACGCGCTTTGGTCAGTTTAGCCATCTGGTTGAGCCGGGCCTGAACTGGAAACCGACCTTTATCGATCAGGTTCGTGCCGTTAACGTTGAAGCGGTACGTGAACTGGCTGCTTCTGGCGTGATGCTGACGTCGGACGAAAACGTGGTGCGCGTCGAGATGAACGTGCAGTATCGCGTGACCGATCCGGAGCGCTATCTGTTTGCGGTCACCAGTGCTGATGACAGCCTGCGTCAGGCCACCGACAGCGCGCTACGTGGCGTTATCGGCCGCTCCAGCATGGATCGTATTTTGACTGAAGGACGTACCGTGGTGCGTAGCGAAACGCAGCGCGAAATCGATGAGACCATTCGTCCTTACGACATGGGTATTACCGTGCTGGACGTAAACTTCCAGGCGGCGCGTCCGCCAGAAGAAGTGAAGGCCGCGTTTGATGATGCGATTGCCGCCCGTGAAAACCGCGAGCAGTACGTTCGCGAAGCAGAAGCCTATGCGAATGAAGTTCAGCCGCGCGCTAACGGTCAGGCGCAGCGTATTCTGGAAGAGGCACGCGCGTATAAATCCCGCACCGTGTTAGAGGCTCAGGGTGAAGTCGCGCGCTTCGCTAAAATTCTGCCGGAATACAAAGCCGCACCGGAAATTACCAAAGAACGTTTGTATATCGAAACCATGGAGCGCGTGCTGAGCGGTACACGTAAGGTTTTGGTAAACAGCAACAACAATAATCTGATGGTGTTGCCGCTGGATCAACTGATGCGGGGCGCGGGTTCAACCAATGCCGCTGGCAGCCAGGAGAGTAGCAGCCTGATGCGTCTGCCGCCGGCGACCGGCAGCAACGATCGCGCCAACAGCGGTTCGTCCTTCTCACAGGATGACATTATGCAAAGCCGCCGTGCTAACGCACAGCGCAATGACACCCAGCGCGAAGGGAGAGAGTAAGCGATGCGTAAGCCATTAATCGTATTAATTATCGTTGTGCTGGTGGTGCTTTACGCGTCATTGTTTGTGGTTCAGGAAGGTCAACGTGGAATCGTGCTGCGTTTCGGCAAAGTTCTGCGTGATGATGAAAACAAGCCGCAGGTTTTTGAACCGGGCCTGCATTTCAAAATTCCGTTCCTGGAGTCGGTGAAGACGCTCGACGCACGTATCCAGACCATGAATAACCAGGCCGATCGCTTTGTGACCAAAGAGAAAAAGGATCTGATTGTGGATTCTTATATCAAATGGCGCATCAGCGACTTTAGCCGTTACTACCTGGCAACCGGCGGCGGTGATATTTCACAGGCCGAAGTGCTGCTGAAGCGTAAATTCAGTGACCGTCTGCGTTCAGAAATGGGCCGTCTTGATGTTAAAGACATTGTGACCGATTCCCGTGGACGCCTGACCACTGACGTACGCGATGCGCTGAACACCGGTAGCGCCGGACGTGATGATGAAGTCCAGACCCCGGCAGCGGATGATGCTATTGCCAGTGCGGCAGCGCGCGTAGAGCGTGAAACCAACAGCAGCGGACCGGCAATTAACCCGAACAGTATGGCTGCGTTGGGTATTGAGGTGGTTGATGTGCGCATTAAGCAGATCAACCTGCCAACTGAGGTTTCCGATGCGATTTACAACCGTATGCGCGCTGAGCGTGAAGCGGTAGCGCGTAGTCAGCGTTCGCAAGGTCAGGAAGAGGCAGAAAAATTGCGTGCTCAGGCGGACTATCAGGTCACCCGCACTCTGGCAGAAGCGCAGCGTGAAGCTTTAATCACACGTGGTGAAGGCGATGCCGAAACGGCTAAGCTGTATGCCGATGCGTTTAGTCAGGATCCCGATTTCTACGCCTTTATTCGTAGCCTGCGCGCCTATGAGAAGAGCTTCAATAACAATCAGGATGTGATGGTGTTAAGCCCGGACAGTGATTTCTTCCGTTATATGAAATCGCCTTCTGGTGCCGCAACACGCTAAACCCGTGAAAAGAGCCGACAGCCTGTCGGCTCTTTTTTTGCCTCTTTTTCGGCTCCCGCTTCTTTATCGCACAACGTGATCCCCCCTGTTTAGCCTGATAAATTCAACAGATGACGTCATGATATATCCCGTCACTCTTTTTACATCCGCTTCAGCTAACCCCGTATTTACTGATTCTGTATCCGTGTGCATAATCGCCTGCTTCTGCCCGTTTGCTACTGAGAAATAATGAATACAACCATTTGGATGGCGCTGGCGTTAGTGCTGGTATTAGAAGGCCTTGGGCCAATGCTGTGGCCGCGTGTCTGGCGGCGTATGATCCTGGCCATGGCACAATTACCGGATCGTCTGCTGCATCGCTTTGGCGGTGGGATTGTGGTGGCTGGCGCGGTGGTTTACTACATGTTGAGTGTTCACGGCGGCAGTTAATGCCATATCCAGGAAAGGCTTTTCACAGAGGCAAAATGGCAGGGAACGCCTGGTGAAATCAGCCGTAAAAAACTGCGCAATCGTATGCTAAAAGTGCTGAAAGTGGAAAATCATGGTGGTAGAATCCTTTTTTAAGCAATCGGTGGTTTCAAAAAAATGGGTAAGAACGTTGTCGTACTGGGCACCCAATGGGGTGACGAAGGCAAAGGTAAGATTGTTGACCTTCTGACAGAGCGCGCTAAATACGTTGTGCGCTATCAAGGCGGCCATAATGCGGGTCATACGCTTGTCATCAACGGTGAAAAAACCGTTCTCCACTTAATTCCTTCTGGCATCCTGCGTGAAAACGTCACCAGCATCATCGGCAACGGTGTAGTGCTGTCTCCGGCTGCGCTGATGAAAGAGATGAAAGGTCTGGAAGAACGCGGCGTCCCGGTACGTGAACGTCTGTTAATTTCTGAAGCTTGCCCGTTGATTCTGCAATATCATGTTGCGATGGATGTGGCGCGTGAAAAAGCGCGTGGCGCGAAGGCGATCGGCACCACCGGACGCGGCATCGGCCCCGCTTATGAAGATAAAGTTGCCCGCCGTGGCCTGCGCGTAGGCGATCTGTTTAACAAAGAAACCTTCGCCGTGAAGCTGAAAGAGATCGTTGATTTCTACAACTTCCAGCTGGTTCACTACTACAAAACAGATGCGGTCGACTATGACACCGTGTTGAAAGATGTCATGGAAGTCGCTGATATTCTGACCAGCATGGTTGTTGATGTCTCCGATCTGCTGGATAATGCGCGCAAGCGTGGCGACCTGATCATGTTTGAAGGCGCTCAGGGTACGCTGTTGGATATCGATCACGGCACCTACCCGTACGTGACTTCCTCTAATACCACCGCAGGCGGCGTAGCTACCGGCTCTGGTATTGGCCCGCGTTACGTTGATTATGTGCTGGGTATTATCAAAGCCTACTCAACCCGCGTTGGCGCCGGTCCGTTCCCGACCGAGCTGTTTGATGAAACCGGCGAGTTCCTGTGTGAAAAAGGCAATGAGTTTGGTGCCACCACCGGGCGTCGTCGTCGTACCGGCTGGCTGGATATCGTTGCCGTGCGCCGTGCGGTGCAGATTAACTCGCTGTCTGGCTTCTGCATGACCAAACTGGATGTGCTGGACGGGCTGAAAGAGGTTAAAATCTGCATTGGCTATCGTATGCCGGATGGACGTGAAGTGACCACGACACCGCTGGCTGCAGAAGGTTGGGAAGGCATTGAGCCGATCTATGAAACCCTGCCAGGCTGGAGCGAAAGCACGTTTGGCGCGAAGTCCGTTGATGCGCTGCCGCAAACCGCACGTGATTACATCAAGCGTGTTGAAGAACTGACGGGCGTACCGGTTGATATCATCTCTACCGGCCCGGACCGCAGCGAAACCATGATCCTGCGCCATCCATTTGACGCCTGATTATGTAAAAGGCCGGACACGCTCCGGCCTTTATCTTCTGACTTACTGCAGACGCACCGCGCTTTATTCCCATCCTTTTGCTTACCGCTTTTTCCTGAAATCCGGCTTGCTTAAAAAAATGCCCTTAATCTTATGGGCTGGTTTATCATCATTAGATAATAATTATGCTAAACGGATGAAATTCACCGGAAATTCACCGAGGTTATTGTGCAACTGACGAGCTTTACCGATTTTGGCCTGCGTGCGCTGATTTACATGGCGTCTTTACCCGCCGGGCAGATGACGAATATTACCCAGGTTACCGACACTTACGGCGTGTCGCGCAACCATATGGTCAAAATCATTAACCAACTGAGTCGTCTGGGCTATGTGGCTGCCGTTCGTGGCAAAAACGGTGGCATTCGCCTCGGAAAACCGGCATCAGAGATTGTTATTGGGCATGTTGTTCGGCAAATGGAGCCACTACAGCTGGTGAACTGTGATGCTTGCGCTATCACTTCCGCCTGCCGTCTACGTCAGGCGTTGAAAACCGCCACCGAACAATTTTTGCGTGAGCTGGACAACTACACGTTGGCCGATCTGGTGAAGGATAACCATCCGCTTTATAAAATTTTATTGCCGGAGCCTGGGATCCCCACGCTAACCGGCTACTGACAACGGAGGAACCGCTATGTCAAAAGATCCTTTTCAGGAAAGAGAAGCTGAAAAATATGAAAACCCTATTCCCAGCCGCGAATTTATCCTCGCCCATTTAGAAAAACGTGAAAAACCTGCCAGCCGGGAAGAGTTGGCTGTTGAAATGAACATTAGCGGTGAAGAGCAGCTTGAAGCGCTGCGCCGCCGACTGCGTGCCATGGAGCGTGACGGGCAACTGGTGTTCACTCGTCGTCAATGTTATGTGCTGCCTGAACGCCTGGATCTGCTGCGCGGTAAAGTAATGGGTCATCGCGATGGCTACGGCTTCCTGCGCGTGGAAGGGCAAAAAGATGATCTCTATCTCTCCGCTGAACAGATGAAGTTCTGCATGCACGGCGACGTTATCCTGGCGCAGCCGCTGGGTGCCGATCGTAAAGGCCGCCGTGAGGCTCGTGTGGTCCGTGTGCTTGAGCCGCGTAACAGCCAGATTGTTGGCCGCTATTTTACCGAAGCTGGCGTGGGCTTTGTGGTACCGGATGACAGTCGTCTGAGCTTCGATATTTTGATCCCGCCGGAAGAGATCATGAATGCGCGTATGGGCTCGGTGGTAGTGGTCGAGCTGGTGCAGCGCTCAACGCGTCGTACCAAAGCCATTGGCAAGATTACCGAAGTGCTGGGTGACAATATGGGCACCGGGCTGGCGGTGGATATGGCGCTGCGTACGCATGAAATCCCGCACGTCTGGCCGGCAGAGGTAGAAGAGCAGGTCGCTAAACTGCGTGAAGAGGTGCCGGAAGAGGCGAAGCAGGGCCGCGTGGATTTACGCCAGCTGCCGCTGGTAACCATCGACGGTGAAGATGCCCGCGACTTTGATGATGCGGTTTACTGCGAGAAAAAACGTGGCGGCGGCTGGCGTTTATGGGTTGCGATTGCAGACGTCAGCTATTACGTGCGCCCCGGCACGCCGCTGGACAACGAAGCGCATAATCGCGGCACCTCGGTTTATTTCCCGTCGCAGGTCGTCCCGATGCTGCCGGAAGTGCTCTCTAACGGCCTCTGTTCTCTGAACCCGCAGGTAGATCGTCTCTGCATGGTCTGCGAAATGACCATCTCCTCCAGCGGTAAGCTGACCGGCTATAAGCACTATGAAGCGGTGATGAATTCCCATGCGCGTCTGACCTACACCAAAGTCTGGTCGATTTTGCAGGGCAATCCGGAGCTGCGTGAACAGTATGCGCCGCTGGTGGGTCATCTCGAAGAGCTGCACCGTATGTATGAAGTGCTGGAAAAAGCGCGTGAGCAGCGCGGCGGCATCTCTTTCGAAACGGACGAAGCGAAATTTATTTTCAACGCCGAACGCCGTATTGAGCGCGTGGAGCGCACCGTACGTAACGATGCCCATAAGCTGATTGAAGAGTGCATGATCCTCGCCAACATCGCCTCGGCACGTTTCGTTGAGAAGCATAACGAGCCTGCGCTGTTCCGCGATCACGATCGTCCCAGCGATGAGAGCATCAAAAGCTTCCGCTCGGTGCTGGCCGAACTGGGCCTGTCGCTGCCTGGCGGCAACAAGCCGCAGCCGCTGGACTATGCCGAACTGCTGGAAACCATCGCTGACCGTCCCGATCACGAAATGCTGCAAACCATGCTGCTGCGCTCCATGAAGCAGGCGGTTTACGATCCGGAAAACCGTGGTCACTTCGGCCTGGCGCTCGCCTCCTATGCGCACTTTACGTCACCGATCCGCCGCTATCCCGATCTGCTGCTGCATCGGGCGATTAAGTATCTGCTGGCGCAACAGCAGGGCACGCTGCAGGGCAACAGCACGCCGACCGGCGGCTATCACTATGAAATGCAGCAGATGCTGCAGCTGGGCCTGCACTGCTCCTTAACCGAACGCCGTGCTGATGAAGCCACGCGTGACGTCGCTGACTGGCTGAAGTGTGACTTTATGCAGGATCAGGTGGGCAACACCTTTACCGGCGTGATTGCCAGCGTAACCGGCTTTGGCTTCTTTGTCCGTCTGAACGATCTGTTTATCGATGGGCTGGTGCATGTGTCGACGCTGGATAACGACTATTACCGCTTTGATGCGGTAGGGCAGCGCCTGATTGGCGAATCTGGCGGACGCACTTATCGTCTCGGCGATACCGTAGAAGTACGCGTTGAGGCGGTGCATATGGACGAGCGTAAAATCGACTTTGCGCTGATCTCCAGCCAGCGCAGCCCGCGCGGCGAAGGCAAAACCGCGCGTGAGAAGGCGAAGAAAGGCGCTTCCGGCAGCCATAACAAGCGCCGCCGCGAAATGCGGAAAACCGCGAATTTCGAGCCGGATGCAGCGTTCCGTGGCGACAAAAAACCTGCGAAGCCAAAAGGCGAGAAAAAAGCGAAAAAACCGTCGGAAAAAACGCGTAAAATCGCCGCCGCAACCAAAGCTAAGCGTGCATCGAAGAAAAAAGAGGCATAAGCGGTAACAGGCAATCCCTGTCGCGCCGCAGGCCAAAGGGCGGCAGGGCCGCCCGTAACCAGCATCGGATAACATATGAGTGAAGTAGTTTTCGGCATTCACGCCGTACAGGCGCTTTTAGAGCGCGATCCGCAACGTTTCCAGCAGGTCTGGATCCTGAAAGGCCGTGACGATCGTCGTCTGCAGTCGCTGATTACTGCGCTGGAAGCGCAGGGGATCGTGATTCAGGTTGCTACGCGCCAGTGGCTCGACAGTAAATCAGAAGGCGCTGTGCATCAGGGTATCGTGGCGCAGGTAAAACCAGGAAGGCAGTATCAGGAAGGCGATCTGCCGGATCTGCTGGCGTCGATTGAATCGCCGCTGCTGTTGATCCTGGATGGCGTCACCGATCCGCATAACCTTGGTGCCTGCCTGCGCAGTGCGGATGCCGCTGGCGTGCATGCGGTTATCGTACCGAAAGATCGTTCTGCTGCGCTGAACGCCACGGCGAAAAAAGTTGCCAGCGGCGCGGCGGAGAATGTCCCGCTGATTCGGGTGACCAACCTGGCGCGCACCATGCGTCTGCTGCAGGAGTATCATGTCTGGATTGTCGGCACTGCAGGCGAAGCGACCCATGAAATATGGGAAAGCAAAATGACCGGTCCGCTGGCACTGGTGATGGGCGCGGAAGGCGAAGGCATGCGCCGTCTGACGCGTGAGCACTGTGATGATCTGATCAAACTGCCTATGGCGGGCAGCGTCTCTTCACTGAACGTTTCGGTAGCGACCGGCATTTGCCTGTTTGAAGCGGTACGTCAGCGTCGCGGCTGATCGCTGCGGGGCGTGATGAGCGCCCCGAATATCCTCTCTGTTACGGGCATCTTCTGCGGCTTTCTGCATAATGACTCTACTGCTGGATAATTCAAAGCCCTGGCCGCTGGCTCATCGGGCTTTCCGCATGGAGATTCCCGCTTATGTCCGTTACCCATACCGTTTTTAATCAGCCTCGCCCACTCAGCAATAGCAACCTGTTTCTTTCCGATACGCCGCTGCGTGAAGCCGTGGCGCGCTTTGGTGCGAACTGGGACCAGGATCTGCTGGCATCGGTAGGGCAGCAGCTTGGCAGCAGCGAGTCGCTGGAGCTGGGAAGGCTGGCTAACGCTTTTCCCCCTGAGCTGCTGCGCTACGACGCGCGCGGCGAACGGCTGGATGATTTACGCTTTCATCCTGCCTGGCACCTGTTGATGCAGGGGCTGTGCGCTAACCGCGTGCATAACCTGCCCTGGCAGGCCGGGGCGCGCTCAGGCGCGTTTGTGGCCCGCGCTGCGCGTTTTATCCTGCACGGGCAGGTAGAAGCTGGCACGCTTTGCCCTGTTACCATGACTTTTGGCGCGACGCCGCTGTTGCAGACCAGCCTGCCGTCCCTGTTTGCCGACTGGCTGCCGCCGTTATTAAGCGATCGTTACGATGCACACCTCCACGCTGCGCCGCAAAAGCGCGGGCTGCTGATCGGCATGGGCATGACGGAAAAGCAGGGCGGTACCGATGTCCTGAGCAATACCACGCGCGCAGAACCTGTTGCAGCGCGCGGTAACGGCGAGAGTTATCGTCTTACCGGCCATAAATGGTTCTTTTCTGTGCCGCAGAGTGATGCGCATCTGGTGCTGGCGCAGGCGCCGGGCGGCATCAGCTGTTTTTTCTTGCCGCGCCTGCTGCCGGACGGTACGCGCAACGCGGTACGCATTGAACGCCTGAAAGATAAGTTGGGCAATCGCTCTAACGCCAGCAGTGAAGTAGAGTTTGACGGCGCAACAGGCTGGCTGTTAGGCGACGAAGGCGACGGCGTGCGTCAAATTTTAAGAATGGGCGGCTATACCCGTTTCGACTGTGCGCTGGGCAGCCATAGCCTGATGCGGCGCGCCTTCTCAGTGGCGCTCTATCATGCGCATCAGCGTCAGATGATGGGAAAAACGCTGGTTGAGCAACCGCTGATGCGTCAGCAGCTCTGTCAGCAGGCGCTGCAGCTGGAAGGGCAGACCGCCCTGTTAATGCGTATCGCTCATGCCTTTTCGCAACCGGCGGATGAACAGCAGCGTGCTTATGTGCGTCTGTTTACGCCTGCCGCGAAGTTTGCAGTGTGCAAAAACGCGACGCCTTTCATCGCTCAGGCGATGGAGATATTAGGCGGCATCGGCTATTGCGAAGAGAGTGAGCTACCGCGTCTTTATCGCGAAGCGCCGGTAAACAGCATCTGGGAAGGCGCAGGTAATGTTATGTGTCTGGATGTGCTGCGGGTGTTGAGAAAGCAGCCAGCGGTAACAGAGATGCTGGCTGCTCAGTTTGATGAGGTTAAAGGCCTTAACCGCCATTTCGATAGCTGCTGGCGTCAGCTCAAACTGCGGCTGCGGAAGCCGCAGGAGGCGCAGGCGCGCGCGATAACCAGTCAGCTGGTGTTATTAGCGACTGGCCAACAGCTTTTGACCACCCTGGAACCGCCGTTGGCGGATGCCTGGTGTCAGCACTTTTTAGATACGCGCGGCGCGGTATCTGTTGCAAACGCTGTTGGCGAACGTTTATTGCTGCGTGCCAGCGGTGGATGAGCCCGCCGGGCCATACAGCACCGCTGAGGCGTACCACATTCCCGGCATCACCGTTTCGCTGAGCGCCACTATCTGATAATAGGTGGCGCCAGCCTGATTGGCCTTTCGCGCAATTTCGCGCTGGGCATCGTCCGGCGAGCCGCGCGTAGTGCTGGTAATGCTGCCCAGCCTTGGCAGGTTAGCGGTCTGCGCCCGGTGAATCTCTTGGGCCTGCGGCAACGGCGGCGGCGGCGCTTCCGGCGTCGAACGCAGCGTACTGCAGGCGCTTAAGGTCAGAGTTAACAGCAGTAAAGGCCAGTAACGCATCGTAAACTCCTCACGGTAGGGGATCGCTAAAGTGTATGCGATCCCCACTGTTCCGTTAGCCTTTCAGGGTAAAAACACTCACCAGCTCGGTCAGATGATGACCTTTTTTGCTAAGCTCATGCGCTGTTTCTTCTGACTGGGCCACCAGCTCGGTATTTTGATGCGTTGCCTGGCCGATCTGCGTCATCGCGATATTGACCTGACCGATCCCGGCGGACTGCTCCTGAGAGGCGATATTAATTTCGCCCATCAGCGCTTTAACCTGCTCAATGCGGGTAACAATATTTTCCATCGCGCTGCGCGTTTGTTCGGACAGGATATGGCCCTGATTCACGCTGCTAATAGAGTTACTGATCAGCCCATCGATCTCCTTCGCTGCCTGCGCGCTACGGCTCGCCAGCGCGCGGACTTCAGCCGCAACAACCGCGAACCCTTTACCATGCTCGCCTGCGCGTGCTGCTTCTACCGCTGCGTTCAGTGCGAGGATATTGGTCTGAAAGGCAATGGATTCAATGACATGGGTGATATCAGCAATGCTCTGTGAGGAGACCTTGATCGCCGACATGGTATTGACCGAGTGCGCGACCGTTTCGCCGCCTTGCTGCACGGCGCTTGCGGCTTCCGCTACCAGCTGTAGCGCCTGCGCAACGTTCTCCGCATTCTGTCCAACGGTAGCGCCCAACTGCTCCATACTGGCGGAGGTTTCTTCTACGCTGCTGGCCTGGCGGGTAATTTGCTCGCTGATATTTTCACTGCTGACGGCAATCGCGTCGGTGCCCTGACTAATATCCTGCGCGGCGGTGCGCACCTGGGAAACGATTCGTTCCAGCCCGTCACCGATGCCGTTGATGGCGGTAATCAGCTGGCCTACCTCATCTTTACGCTGCGTTTGCAACGTTGCCTGCAGGTTGCCGTCCGCATACTGTTCAGCCAGATGGATCACCTTCTGTAGCGGAACGCTAACCCAGCGGCGCGTGATAACGACAAAACCTACGGCAAACAGGATCACCAGTCCCATCCCAAGCAGCAGGAAAGTATTGCGGGCCGAAGTAATGGGCGCCAGCAGGCTGTCTTTATCCACATCACCAAGAATGATCCAGTTCCAGCCAGGCAGATGCTGCCAGGCAACGATACGCGGTTCGCCATCCTGTACCGTTTCCAGCGTGCCGCTCTGCTGGGTGGTGAGCTGCTGCATGGTTTCCGGCGACCAGTGCGCCATTTTCCCCTCTTCTTGCGGATGGAACAGCCAGGTACCGCGAGAAGTTCCTGCCGCGCCGTTCATCACCATAAAGCGGCCGGTATCGCTGAAGGACTTATCCAGCACTTTATCGCGCATCAGCGCGATCTGCTTACCGATCTCCACGCCGACAAACAGGATGCCAACAACCGTCCCGCTGGCATCTTTTACCGGCTGGTACTGGGTGATGTAGCGTTTGCCGAACAGGGAGGCCAGGCCGCGATACGCTTCACCTTTACTTACCTGGGCGAAGGCCGGGCTTTGGCGATCGAGCTGAGTTCCCATCGCACGCGAACCGTCTTCTTTCAGCAGTGAGGTGGCAACACGCACGTAGTTATCGCCGTCACGGACAAAAATCGTTGAAATAGCGCCGGTACGCGCTAAAAAGTCATCAACAACGGTTTCATCCAGATTCAGGGTTTTTAACCCGGCGCGTAAAGTTGGCGTAGAGAAGCCGCCTACCGTAATACGAGCGCTTTCATCACGGCTAAACTCTTTCGGCAGGAAGCTTTGGAACAGCCTGGTATAATTGGCTACTTCTTCGCTTAGCGTGGCGTTAAACATGCCCGCCATGTCGCCAATCCCTGCCACCTGGTTTTGCATATTTTCCAGCGTTAATGCCTGCAGCTGTTTGGCTGCATTATTGCTTAAAGCGAGCGTGAGGATAAAAAACAGCACGGCCACGCTCAACGAGGTCATGACAGACAGCTTGACGCCCAAACTGGCGCGGCTGAGTGAGAGACGCTTCATGAATTCTACCTTTTGGTAATATTATGGGATCTCGTTAAACGGCAAAAAATGATGAATTTTTACCCTACAAACTGCAGGGAGAAGGATCTTTTTTTCTGCAGCTGATTGAGAAATCGCGCAATCCCTTATAATCAAAGGCTATTTTCCATGCATAGTGAGCGGATCATGACGGCAATGACGCAGAAAAAAATCCCCACAGGTAGGGCGATCGATATTGTTACCGAATCTTTTAGCGGCATTGAGTGCCTGCATGCCGCGCCGGCTGGTCAGCGCGCTA
Source organism: Pantoea sp. FN0307 (assembly GCF_050113815.1). Lineage (NCBI taxonomy): Bacteria > Pseudomonadati > Pseudomonadota > Gammaproteobacteria > Enterobacterales > Erwiniaceae > Pantoea > Pantoea sp. FN0307. The sequence goes on from NZ_JBNJSO010000002.1 coordinate 193,213, forward strand.
CCGCTCTGCCTGTGGTGATTTTCTGGCATGGTTACCTCTCATCCAAAGAAGTCTATGCCTGGGCTGCCGTCGCGCTGGCGCAGGCAGGCTTTCGTGTGATTATGCCGGATGCCGATCAGCATGGTTCCCGTTATGGCGGCAACAGCGCATACCGGCTGGCCCATTTCTGGGATATTTTGCGCAGCAGTATCGATGAGCTGCCGCAGCTGGAAGCCGCGTTGCGAACGCAAGGCTTAATAGCCGAAGGCCGCTTCGGCGTGGCGGGCGCCTCAATGGGCGGCATGACCGCGTTAGGGGCCATGGCGCGCTATCCGCATATTAACCGCGTCGCCTGCCTGATGGGATCGGGCTATTTTATGTCGTTAAGTCAGACGCTCTTTCCGCCCATGCAGGCAGAAACGCCGGAAGAGCAGGCGGAACGGGCGCGCCTGCTGGCACCGCTCGCCGGATACGATCCCAGCCGTCAGCTGGAGCGGCTGGCGGATCGTCCGCTGCTGCTGTGGCATGGCGAAGCGGATGACGTTGTTCCGGCAGCGGAAACTCAACGGTTGGTTCAGGCGCTGACCAGCGCGCAGCTTGACCAGCAGCTTAGCTGGCTAACTGAACCAGGAGTAGGGCATAAAATAACGCCGCAGGCGTTAGAGGCGCTGGTCAATTTTTTCGCATCTCTTTGATAGTTGAGATGAAGGGCGCAGGCGGGAGAGCATAATGCGCTGCCGCCCCGACCCGGCGCTTTTTTTCCGTGATTCCCGCTTGAGTTTCCCCCGCCATGCCAGTATGATTACGCGTCAATTTTTTCAGCCGTACACTTAAAACGTTCCTTGCTTCCATGGGCCGCGGTTGACCCTGACAGGAGGCTGAATAATCCGTAAGGAGCAAATTCGATGCGTCATTACGAAATCGTCTTTATGGTTCATCCTGACCAGAGCGAACAAGTTCCGGGCATGATCGAGCGCTACACTGGTGCCATCACTGGTGCAGAAGGTAAGATTCACCGTCTGGAAGACTGGGGTCGCCGTCAGCTGGCTTACCCGATCAACAAACTGCACAAAGCGCATTACGTTCTGCTGAACGTAGAAGCACCGCAGGAAGTGATCGATGAGCTGGAAACTAACTTCCGCTTCAACGACGCCGTTATCCGCAGCATGGTTATGCGTACCAAAAACGCAGTAACCGAAGCATCTCCGATGGTTAAAGCGAAAGACGAGCGCCGTGAGCGTCGTGAAGATTTCGCTAACGAAACCTCTGACGATGCAGATGCCGGGGATTCTGAAGAGTAATCGACCGTGACGGCGAACCGGCTGCGTTTGTCTGGCACTGTGTGTCGGGCACCGTTGCAAAAAATAAGTCCGTCAGGGATTCCACACTGCCAGCTGGTGCTTGAGCATCGCTCGCAGCAGGAAGAGGCCGGATTCTTCCGGCAGGCCTGGTGTCGTATGCCCGTGATTATTAGCGGTAAGACGCATCAGGTGATTACTCAACATATAACGGTCGGCACGCAGCTTACCATTGAAGGCTTTATTTGCAGTCATCAAGGGCGCAATGGCCTCAGTAAAATTGTGCTGCATGCCGAGCAGATTGAATTGATAGATTCTGGAGACTAGCCAAATGGCACGTTATTTCCGTCGTCGCAAGTTCTGCCGTTTCACCGCGGAAGGCGTTCAAGAGATCGACTACAAAGATATCGCTACGCTGAAAAACTACATCACTGAAAGCGGTAAGATTGTACCGAGCCGTATCACCGGTACTCGCGCCAAATACCAGCGTCAGCTGGCTCGTGCTATCAAGCGCGCGCGCTACCTGTCTTTGCTGCCGTACACTGATCGTCATCAGTAATCGGCCACTGTCCAATTATCGACTTTGAGAGGATAAGGTAATGCAAGTTATTCTGCTTGATAAAGTAGCAAACCTGGGCGGCCTGGGCGATCAGGTTAACGTTAAAGCGGGCTATGCTCGTAACTTCCTGGTTCCGCAGGGCAAAGCTGTGCCGGCAACCAAGAAAAACGTTGAGTTCTTCGAAACTCGCCGTGCTGAACTGGAAGCCAAACTGGCTGACGTTCTGGCAGCAGCCAACGCTCGTGCTGAAAGCATCAATGCACTGGGCACCGTAACCATCGCTTCTAAAGCGGGTGACGAAGGCAAACTGTTCGGTTCTATCGGTACCCGTGACATCGCTGACGCTGTAACTGCAGCTGGCGTTGAAGTGGCTAAGAGCGAAGTTCGCCTGCCGAACGGCGTTCTGCGTACCACTGGTGAGCACGAAGTGAGCTTCCAGGTTCACAGCGAAGTGTTTGCTAAGCTGAACGTGAACGTAGTTGCTGAATAAGTTATTTCAGTAACATGAAAATGCCGGCCCTGGGCCGGCATTTTTGTTTTTGCATCTAACCACTGCTTGTTTCTGCTGCGTTTTATTGTGCTCGCAAAAAAGAGCCGTCCGGCTGGCGGGTAAACAGCACCGGGCCGTTCTCGCCCTCTACCGTAAGCCCGGTCACCACGCCATTGCTGTCCTGACGAATTTTCACCTGCTGTCCACTTTGCAGGCTGCTTAGCGGCTTATCATCGCCTTCAACGCGCGCCATCGCGAAAACATCGTTCACCTGGAGATTATTATCCCGGAATAGCTGCGCCAGCGTTTGACCAGAGGCGATCTGATAGCTGCGCCACTGATCATTATCCTGGGTGGGCTGAGCGGGTGGCGTCGCAGGTGGGTTATCATAAATTTCCGCCTGCAGCGGCACCTCTTTACTGCCATCGTCGCTGACCGGGCGCGGCGCACTGTCACGTGGCGCTGAGACTGGCCAGAGAAAAGCCAGCAGCACCACGATAAGCACCAGAATAATGCCACGCCGATGCGCTGGCGGCAGTGGCTGCATCCAGCTAATACCATCCGGCAGATGCCAGAGGCGGGTCAGCCATAAGCGAATGCCAGAATGGGAGTCCTTGAGCATAATATTACCTCCGGCACCTTGTGCGCGTCGCGGTTGCTTTCCTCGATGCAGTATGGGCAAAAAAGACGCAAAGTGCCTGTCTGGGTTATAAAAATTGCGATGGCGTTATTGTTTCCTTTTCATTACAAAAAGTCATCGAAAGAATGCAGATTTTACCCCTGCAACGCAGGCTGTTATGCTGCGTCTTCTTTTGATTGATTGGTGAAAGGATAAAATATGACAACCCCTTCTTTTGACAGCCTTGAAGCGCAGGCAAGCTACGGTATTGGTTTGCAGGTAGGGCAGCAGTTGCTGGATTCTGGCCTGCAGGGATTACTGCCGGAAGCGATGGTAGCGGGCCTGCGTGATGCGCTGGAAGGGAATGCGCCAGCGGTACCGGTTGATGTAGTGCATCGCGCGCTGCGCGAAGTACATGAGCGTGCGGATGCCGTACGTCGTGAGCGTCAGCAGGCGATGGCGGCAGAAGGTCAAACCTGGCTGCAGGAAAACGCCCAGCGTGAAGGGGTAAACAGCACCGAATCCGGGCTGCAGTTCCGTGTCATCAATCAGGGTACCGGCCCGATTCCTTCTCGTCAGGACCACGTGCGCGTTCACTACACCGGTAAGCTGATCGACGGCACGGTATTTGACAGCTCGGTCGCGCGTGGCGAGCCAGCAGAGTTTCCGGTAAGCGGCGTGATTGCTGGCTGGATTGAAGCCCTGACGCTGATGCCGGTGGGTTCTAAATGGGAGCTGACGATTCCACACAATCTGGCCTATGGTGAGCGTGGCGCAGGCGCATCGATTCCACCGTTCAGTACGCTGATATTTGAAGTGGAATTATTAGACATTATCTAACCACTCTTATTTAATAATATAAAGGCAAAAAGGATAAACTTTTTGCCTTTATTATAATGTAGTAAAAATGCCTGTTGTTTCCCCTGCTTTGTTTTTATTTATCCTTATTTATATATTTCCTAATTCGATGTATCCGCTTATTGCTTTATGAAATTGATTTTCACTATACTTTGCTTGCCTTAATAATAAGGAATTTAGTAAATCAACCTACACATAAAAGAGGGACTATTATGCGTCAGTTAAACGACAAGGAAATGGAGCAAATCTCCGGCGGCCTGCTTGGTGTATTCGATAAAATCGGTTTGAATATTGGGGCCGCTATTGGCAGCATTGTAGATAAAGGGACTGCACTGGGCGGTCTGGTCACAAACGCAACAGAAGCAGGTACCCTGTTAGGCTCAGGCATTGGCAAACTGCTGGATTTGAACATCACAGGCGCAATCACCGATATTGGTAATGGTGTAGTCAGTATTGTCGATAACGGTTTGAGCGCTATCAAACAACTGTTCGGCAAAAAATAATGCTGTTTTACTCCAGATAATATTTTATAGCTTCCTTGATTATGTAAAACGGGTCATTTGTTTTCACGCTATGGGAGCTAATGGGATATTATTGCCTGGTGTTAATTCAGGAATCATAAAAAGCCAGCCGAAGCTGGCTTTTTATATTATTTTTGCAGGTCGATGCGATAAATAGCAAAGCCATTTTCGTCCTGGCTGATATAGCTTAGCGGATAACGACCATAGCGGGAAATAAAATCTGCGGCTTTCGCTGAGGGCGAGGTTTCAAAACGAATATCCAGCGGTACAGCGCTCTGAACAGGAGCCAGACGCCAGTTATTATCCGCCTGCGGATGCACTTCCCCCTGCGCTTTGGTTTGCGCGCTAATCCAGGCTGAAACGATCGCGCGGTTCTCATCAGGTGAAGAGAAAGCAATATATTTTTCTCCGGTCCCGGCAAACTTGCCGCCCCAGGCACGATAGTTATTGGTTGCGATCAGGAAGGTGGCGCTGGCCTCGATGGGTTTACCCTGCCAGGTGAGATTTTTAATGCGTGACGCTTGCGGATGAATTAACTGACATTCCTCATCATAACGAGCTGGTTGCGTCACATCTATCTGATAGTTCACGCCATCAATCACATCAAAATTATAGGTGCGGTAGTTCCAGTTAATCAGCGCCTGCGGCTGCCGCTGTTGCGGGTCGATCTGATTAAACTGTCCGGCAGAACATTCCAGCCATTGCTTTACCTGCTCGCCGTTAACTTTCATCACCACCAGCGTATTGGGATAGAGGTAAAGGTCTGCAGCGTTACGAAACGTGAGTTCGCCCTTTTCCACTTCCACATAGCTGGCCGGATCGTTTTTACGCCCTCCCGCTTTAAAAGGCGCGGCGGCGGAAAGCACCGGAATATTGGCCAGATCGGGGTCGCCCTGAATAAAATGCTCAACGTAAGCGCGCTGCGCGTTATTCACGATTTGCACCGTAGGATCGTCCTGCACCAGCGACAGATAGCTGTACATCACGTCTGAAGATTTACCGATCGGCTGTGCGACAAAATCACGCGTGGCGCGATGAGCGTCAGCCAGCACCTGCACCAGGGCGCGATCTTCCTGCGCCAGCGATTTTTTCGCCGCCTTATCATAAATTGGGCGCGCCTCGGCACGTGCCTGGGTCACTTTCCATTGTCCTTCGTCATTATTTAGCGTCAGATCCACTATGCCAAGGTGATCGCCCCACATGCCCGGCATGACCGCCGGTATTCCGTTGAGCGTGCCCTGTTTGATATCCGCACCGGGAATAGCGGCAAAATCGGCGCTGGGGAAGACGGCGTGCGCATGGCCAAACATAATGGCGTCAATGCCCGGCACTTTGCTGAGATACCACACGGAATTTTCAGCCAGCGCATGATAAGGTTCGCTCGATAAACCAGAGTGCGCGACGGCGATGATCACGTCCGCGCCCTGTTGACGCATCACAGGCACCCAACGTCTGGCGCTTTCAGTTATATCATCAACCGTTATTTTTCCCTGCAGGTTCGCCCGGTCCCAGACCATAATTTGTGGCGGTACAAAACCGATATAGCCCACGTTCAATGTGTAGCTTTTTCCGTCCCGCCCGATCACTTTCTCTGGTTTAATCAGCCAGGGAGTAAAGCGTGGTTTGCCCGTAGCGGTATCGATAATGTTGGCGTTGATATAGGGGAAATGTGCTCCTGCCAGCGCCTTCTGCAGATAGTCCAGACCATAGTTAAATTCATGATTACCCAGATTGCCGACGCTGTAGCCCAGCGTATTCATCGCCTGATAGACCGGATGCGTTTCTCCCGCCTTTAGTCCCTTTGCGGCCATGTAATCACCAAGCGGGCTGCCCTGGATAACGTCGCCGTTATCTACCAGCACGCTATTTTTAACTTCCGCACGCGCGCCAGCGATCAGCGTGGCGGTGCGCACCAGGCCAAATTTATCGCTGGGTTTGTCTTTGTAATAATCGAAATCCATCATGTTGCTGTGCAGATCGGTGGTTTCCATAATGCGAAAATCCACCGTGGCAGCGGAAAGCGGAATCGAAACCGTGGCCATCACCAGAAGCGCAGTACCCTTAACCATTTTTTCCTCCTGAAAGTAATCGCTACAAACTTCTCAAATTAATCTGCAAAGGTTACGTTTCATCGCACGAATTTGTGATAGCGAACAGATAAATAACCCTTATTAAGGTCTGTGACCGTTATGCGCGAAATGGCCCAGGGAAAGGGTAATGCAGTAATGCGTGAATTATGCTATTGATAACTAAACGATCTACAAATACGACTGGCTGGCAGCCGCTGACTGTGGCATCTGAATGCCAGCTGCTATGCTTAAACAGCATGATCAATCATCGTAAGTCCCGGCACTGTCGTCAGGCTTACTTCGGTCATCGACAAAGAGGTGAAAAATGTTAGAGCAAATCTGCCAGCTGGCGCGTGAAGCGGGCGACGCCATCATGAATATTTACGATGGTCAGGCGCCGCTCGACGTTTCTCACAAATCTGACGATTCGCCCGTGACCACTGCCGATATTGCGGCGCACCGCGTGATTATCCGGGGGCTGCAGCAGCTTACGCCCGAGGTGCCGATTGTTTCCGAAGAGGATCCGCCTGCTTTTGAGGTACGTCAGCACTGGCAGCGTTATTGGCTGGTCGATCCGCTGGATGGCACCAAAGAATTTATTAAACGTAACGGTGAGTTTACGGTAAATATCGCGCTGATCGATCAGGGCAAACCGGTACTTGGCGTTGTCTATGCGCCGGTGCTGGGCGTGATGTATTCCGCTGCGGAAGGTAAAGCCTGGAAAGAAGAGAACGGGCAAAAAACGCAGATTAAAATCCGTGATGCGCGACCGCCGCTGGTGGTTGTCAGCCGTTCTCATCAGGATGGCGATGAGCTGACGGAATATCTCAAGCAGCTGGGCGAACATCAAACGGTGGTCATTGGCTCCTCGCTTAAATTTTGCCTGGTTGCGGAAGGTAAGGCTCAGCTCTATCCGCGCTTTGGGCCGACCAACAGCTGGGACACCGCTGCTGGTCACGCGGTAGCGCTGGCCGCAGGCGCGCATGTTCATGACTGGAAAGGGCGCTCGCTGGACTATACGCCGCGCGAGTCCTTCCTCAACCCTGGCTTTCGCGTCTCTATTTTCTGAGGTGCATCTATTTAAGCAGCTGATGCAGCAGGGAGATAACCTGCTGCGTTTCTTGCGCCGTCAGCGCACCATCTTTCGCAAAGCGCACCCTGCCATTTTTATCTAACACCACTACCGCAGAGCCGCCATCCTCCAGCTGCCAGGCCCGTTTCGCCGCACCGTTGCTGTCGACGATAAACTGTGACCAGGGATACTGTTTCTTATTGCTCTCAATGCTGCTGCGCACAAACATACCGGTACCGGGGATAGCGTCGTCAGTATTGATAATGGTGGTGGTTTGATAGCGATCCTGCGGCAGATGCGCCTGTTTTATCGCTTCCACCAGCGCAGCATTTTTCTCTTTAGCGGATGAGCGTCCGGCCATATGTTGCACCACGCGCACTTTACCGATCAGCTGCGCGCTATTCCACGGCTGATAGCTAAAATTATCCTGTTGATAGTTAAGCTCTCCTTTATCACTGATGCCTACCGGCGCAACGCGCTGGCCGTTGACAAAATCATGAGCATGGCTGCTAAAAGGCAGCAACAGGCTAAATACGAGGGCGAGCGGGGCGTGTCTCATTATTATCTCCATGTTGGCAGGTGATCCGACCAGTTGGTCATGTTTTTGAAATAATAAGCAGCCATTATGCTGCTGTCGCATCAACTTGCCAGCTTTGCGGCTGACTGCACAAATTGGCTCAGGCAGGGGGTTTATACTGCTTTATACGAGTGCATTAACAGAGTCTCCTGTAATGATGTGTCAATACAGTAAAAAAAGTTAATTTTAGGAACACAGGAAGCGGACGATGTTCTATAGTTTACCGGCACTTTGCGCTTCAAGGGCTCGTACCGATTTTGGCAACGGCGGAGCGTATTAATTTTTCAGGAGTTGAAAGCAACATGAAGATTTTTCAGCGTTATAATCCTTTCCAGATCGCCAAATACGTTAAAACACTGTTTAAAGGAAGGATTTACATCAAGGATGTAGGCGCGTTCGAGTTCGATAAAGGCAAAATCCTCGTTCCACGCGTTAAAGACAAGCAGCATTTTAGCGTAATGTCGGAAGTCAACCGTCAGGTGCTTCGGCTGCAGGCAGAGTATCAGTAATAAAACAGGGCGCGATTAACGCGCCCTTGTGCTGTCTGGCGGCAAACAATTGGCTGAGCCGCCTGAAAAATCCTGCAAACCTTCCTATTCTTCCATATCTTTGTTTATCGTCAGGGTTGCCGGACGTTCATCAATACGCGTAACCAGTAGCTGATCGATACGATAGCTATCAATATCCACCACTTCGAACTTATAGCCTGCAAACTTAACAAAATCGGTACGCTTGGGGATTTTGCGCAGCATGTACATCATGAAGCCGCCGATGGTTTCATAGTTGCCCGACTGCGGAAACTCGTTGATATCCAGCACGCGCATCACATCATCAATCGGTGTGCCGCCTTCTACCAGCCAGGAGTTTTCATCACGGGCGACAATCTGTTCTTCCAGCCCTTGCCCTACCAGATCGCCCATCAGCGTGGTCATTACGTCGTTCAGCGTAATAATGCCCACTACCAGCGCGTACTCGTTCATGATAACCGCAAAATCTTCACCGGCGGTTTTGAAGCTTTCCAGCGCTTCGGAAAGCGTCAGGGTATCAGGAACAATCAGCGCAGAACGGATTTGCAGGCCGCTGTTGAGCGCCATGCTTTGATTACCCAGCACGCGCAGCAGCAGCTCTTTGGAATCGACATAACCGACGATATGGTCGATATCGCCGTTACAGACTAAAAACTTGGAGTGGGGATGCAGCGCAATCTTCTCTTTCAGGCTGCTTTCTTCTTCATGCAGATCGAACCAGATAATGTTCTCGCGCGAGGTCATTGAAGAAGGGACCGTGCGCGATTCCAGCTCAAACACATTCTCAATCAACTCATGCTCCTGCTTGCGCAGCACGCCCGCCAGCGCGCCCGCTTCCACAACGGCATAAATATCGTCAGAGGTGATGTCGTCTTTACGCACCATGGGAATTTTAAACAGGCGGAAAATCATGTTCGCCATACCGTTGAAGAACCACACCATCGGGCGGAACATCAGCAAACAGAAACGCATGGGATTAATAATGCGCAGCGCGATAGCTTCCGGCGAGATCATCCCGATACGCTTTGGCGTCAAATCGGCGAACAGAATAAACAGGCTGGTCACCAGGGTAAAGGAACAGATAAAACTGAGCTGTTCCGCCAGTTCAGGCGAAACCAGACCATCGAACAGTTTCTGGAAAGAAGGAGAAAAAGCGGAGTCGCCAACGATACCGCCAAGAATAGCCACGGCGTTCAGGCCAATTTGCACCACGGTAAAGAACATCCCCGGCGTTTCCTGCATTTTCAGCACGCGCTGCGCGTTGATATTGCCATCATCGGCCAGCAGTTTGAGTTTAATTTTACGCGCGGCGGCCAGCGATATTTCTGACAGAGAAAAGAAGGCGCTGATCGCAATCAACACGAGTATGACAAGCAAGCTATCTAACATAAAGATTCCGTTGGTTTTTGATACTTGTCATTTTTGGCCTGGGCAGCGCGCGTTGCGGCATCACTGCAGCTTTCCATTTATGCTGGGCTATCCGTGCCAAAAATGTCTGCGCCGGTTCGACACACAGGTCGGGGCAGAAAGGGATGATAACAGCCGCATAAGCGGCCGCTGTGGATTATAGCAGTAGCTCTGCTCAGCCCGCCAGCGCTGTTGCTGCGCCATCTTGTTTAATAAACAAGCGGACATTCCCGGGGCATTAAAACAACCATATTCGCCGTTATTGCGCGAACAAGCAGCATTGTTGGTTGTAACGCGGCGCAGCTTTGCCGACAATAACGGCAAAATTTGCTTTTGGGGCGCTTTTTTATTTGCTGTGCGCATAGTCGCAACGGCAAGAGGAAAGCTATGCTGTTAACCAAACTCGACATCGACATTAGCGCCTGTTGGTTCGCAATGTTATTTGTCCCCTGGGAAAAAGGGGGATTCGGCAACATTAACAGGAGTAAGCGTGCCACGATTTCATCTCTATTGCATAGCCTGTTTGCTGATAGCAGCGCCTGGCGCTCAGGCCGCGAACATTCGCTTACAGCTCGAGGGATTAACCGGAGATTTGCAGAAAAACGTCAGGGCACAGCTTTCCACAATCGATACCGATGAAGTGAGTGCTGACGGCCGTTTTCGTGCGCGGGTTAAAAAAGCCATTGAAGAAGGGCTGCGCGCGCTGGGCTACTACGAACCTGATATCAATTTTGAAAGCCGTCCGGCTCCGGCAAAAGGCGGCAGACCGGTACTGATTGCACGCGTTTCAGCAGGCGAGCCGGTAAAGATCGCCGGTAGCACCATTATTCTGCGCGGCGATGCGCGTAATGATGCGGAGTACCAGCAGTGGGTAAGAGAGGGACGTCCTGAAAACGGCACCATTCTTAATCACGGCAAGTATGAAAGTTTCAAAAAAGGCTTTACCAATCTGGCGCTGCGCAACGGCTATTTTGACGGTGATTTCAAGAAAAGTCAGCTGAGCGTATCCGTAGAGCGCCGCGAAGCGTTCTGGGATCTCGATTACGACAGCGGCAAGCGCTATCGCTTTGGCGACGTGACCTTTGAAGGATCGCAGATCCGCGATGAGTATCTGCAAAACCTGGTGCCGTTTCACGAAGGCGATTATTACAGCTCACGCGATCTGGCTGAGCTAAACCGTCGCCTGTCGGCGACCGGCTGGTTTAATTCAGTGGTGGTCGCGCCGGAATTCGATAAAACCACGGCGGATAAAGTTTTACCGCTGAGCGGCGTGGTCTCGCCGCGCACCGAAAACACCATTGAAACCGGCATCGGCTACGCTACTGACGTCGGGCCGCGGCTGAAAACCACCTGGCGTAAGCCGTGGGTGAATTCACGCGGACACAGCCTGTCGACCAGTGCCAACCTATCAGCACCTGAGCAGCAGCTTGATTTTAGCTATAAGGTGCCGCTGCTGAAAAATCCGCTGGAACAATATTATTTGGTTCAGGGCGGCCTGAAGCGCACCGACCTGAACGATACCAAAGCAGATTCCAGCACGCTGGCGCTGTCGCGCTACTGGGATAACAGCTCCGGCTGGCAAAAAGCCATCAATTTGCGCTGGAGTCTGGATCACTTTACCCAGGCGAACGTCACCAACACCACCATGCTGATCTATCCCGGCGTCAGTGTTAACCGCACCCGCTCGCGCGGCGGGCTGATGCCAGACTGGGGCGACTCCCAACGCTATTCTGTCGATATTTCTGATACCACCTGGGGATCGGATGTCGATTTTCTTGTTTTACAGGCGCAAAACGTCTGGATCCGTACGCTGGCGGAGCGGCATCGCTTTGTGGCGCGCGGCAACCTCGGCTGGATTGAAACCAACGACTTTGAAAAAGTGCCGCCCGATCTGCGTTTCTTCGCCGGAGGCGACCGCAGTATTCGCGGCTACAAATATAAAGGCATCTCTCCACGCAATGATGACGGCAAGCTGACCGGGGCGTCGAAACTGGCGATCGGCTCGCTGGAGTATCAATACAACGTGACCGGCAAATGGTGGGGCGCGGTATTTGTGGATTCCGGCGAAGCGGTGAACGATATCAAGCGAAGCAACTTTAAAACCGGCGTCGGTATAGGCGTACGCTGGGCCTCGCCGGTTGGGCCGATTAAGTTCGACCTGGCGCGGCCTGTGGGTGATAAAGAGGAACACGGTTTGCAGTTTTACATCGGACTGGGGCCTGAACTATGAAGCTATGGAAAAAGGTCCTGATTGGGATTCTGATTTTTTTAGCAGTGCTGGCAGGCGGCGGGCTGCTGCTGGTGGGCACTACGCCCGGCCTGCATCTGCTGTTGAACGGCGCAGCGCGCTGGGTGCCAGGTTTATCTATTCAGCAGGTGAATGGCGGCTGGCGTAACCTGACGTTGAAAGGGGTGCGCTATGAAATGCCGGGCGTAACGCTGAACGCTGGCGAATTCCACCTGGCCGTACAGCTGGGCTGTCTGAAAAACTCCGCGTTCTGCGTTAACGATCTTGGGCTGAAAGATCTCAATGTTGTGGTGGACAGCAGCAAAATGACGCCATCCAACGCACCGCCGCCGGAAGAAGAGAGCGGCAGCGGTGAGATCAGTACGCCTTATCCCATTACGCTGCGTCATCTCAGCCTGCACAATATCAATCTTAAAATTGATAATACCGCAATTTCCCTGCTCGATTTTTCTACCGGCCTGCACTGGCAGGAGCGTGCGCTTACCTTAACGCCAACGCGTATTCAGAGCCTGCTTATCGCGCTGCCGAAAGCGGCGCAGGTGGCTAATGAACAGGTGGTACAACCCAAGATCCAGCAGCCTCAGGCGCAGGAGAAACCGCTGGGCGAAACGCTGAAAGCAATGTTCGAGCAGCCGCTGCTGCCAGTGATGCCTGATTTCCGCCTGCCGCTTGATATTGAGGTACAGGAGATCGTGGGCGAACAGCTGCGGATCACCGGCGATACCGAGCTGGCAGTCAATCGTTTACTGCTGAAAGCGAAAACGCAGGATCGTCTGTTACAGTTGCAAACGCTGGATATTGATTCGCCGCAGGGGCAGCTTAAGGCCAGTGGACAGGCGCAGCTTGCCGGTAACTGGCCGGTAGCTTTCAACCTCAACGGCGCGCTGAACGTCGAGCCGCTGAAGGGCGAGAAGATCAAAATGACGCTTGGCGGCGCTATGCGTCAGCAGCTTCAGCTGGGAGTGAATCTCTCCGGCCCGCTGAATGCACAGCTTACCGGCCAAACCGAGCTGGCCACCGTTGGTCTGCCGCTGCAGCTAAAATTAACCAGTCCACAGCTGCGCTGGCCGCTCAGTGGCGCAACGCAGTATCAGGCGGATAATCTGGATTTCAGCTTTAGCGGCAAGGCAACCGACTATGTGATGTCGTTGCGCACCGCTTTGCAGGGCGAAGCCATTCCGCCAGCCGATCTGGCGCTGGACGGCAAGGGCAATGTTGAACAGTTCAGCCTTGATAAATTGCGGCTGTCGACGTTACAAGGCCATGCCGATCTTAGCGGTCTGGTGGACTGGAGCAAAGCGATCAGCTGGCGCAGCGAACTCACGCTGAACGGGATTAATACTGCCCGGCACTATCCTGACTGGCCCGCCACGCTGGAGGGTAAAGTCACCACGCGCGGCAGCCTGTATGGCGGGAGCTGGCAGATGCGCGTGCCGGAACTCCGGCTGCGCGGCAAAGTGCGGCAGAACGCAGTTTCGGCAGATGGCTCGCTGTATGGCAACAGCTACAACCAGTGGAATATTCCCGGGATTAAACTGGTGCTGGGACGCAACAATATCGATCTGAAGGGGGAACTGGGTGATGCGCTTAACCTGGATGCCAATATTGACGCGCCGCATCTGGACAACGCGCTGCCTGGTCTGGGCGGCGTGGCGAAAGGCACCATCAAAGCGCGCGGAACGCTACAGGCGCCGCAACTGCTGGCAGATATTACCGCCACCGGCCTGCGCTGGCAGGAGCTGACCATTGCCCGCGTGCGGCTGGATGGTGATGTGAAATCAAGCGAACAGGTGGCAGGCAAGCTACATCTGCGCGTTGAACAGCTGAAGCAGGCATCGCTGGCGATTAATCAGCTAACGCTGAACGCAGACGGCAATGAGCAGAAACACCAGGTGAAGCTTAACGTCAACGGCGATCCGGTTTCGGGCCAGCTGGCGCTGAACGGCAGTTTCGATCGTCAGCAGCAACGCTGGCAGGGGACGCTGAATAACACCTTCTTTGATACGCCGGTAGGCGAGTGGCGACTCACCCGCGCCATCTCAATTGATTATCAGAACGCGCGACAAACCGCGACCATTGGCGCGCACTGCTGGCGCAATCCCAATGCGCAGCTCTGCGTGCCGCAGCCGATTGAGGCGGGGCCGGACGGTCATGCACGCGTAACGCTAAACCGCTTCGACCTGGCGATGATTAAGCCTTTCCTGCCGCAAGAGACGCAGCTGGTAGGCGTGTTCAGCGGCGATGCCGATGTTAGCTGGCATAGCGACGGCTCGCTGCCTACCGGACGGGTAGCGCTGAAAGGCAACGGCGTTAAAGTCACGCAGGATGTGCAGGGTAATGCGCTGCCGATCGCCTTCGATACCCTGAATCTTAACGCTGCCATGCGTAACGGCCAGGCGCAGCTGGAGTGGCTGCTGCGCATTGCCAATAACGGGCAGTTTGACGGCAAGGTTCAGATTAGCGATCCACAAAACCGCCGTAATCTCTCCGGCAATATCAATATCAACAACATGTCGCTGGCGCTGTTTAATCCGGCGCTGATGCGCGGCGAACAGGTGGCAGGTATGCTCAACAGCAATCTGCGCCTTGGCGGTAACCTACAAAAGCCGCTGGTTTATGGGCTGCTGGGGCTGCGTGATGTGGACGTGGAAGGCAGTTTTATGCCGGTTGATCTGACCAGCGCTAACCTGACGATGGCATTTAACGGCATGAGCTCAACGCTGGCGGGGTTAATCCAGACTGCGCGCGGACAGATTAACCTGGACGGCAATGCCGACTGGAGCCAGCTGGATAACTGGCGCGCTCATATTGCCGCACGCGGCGATCGCGTGCGGGTGACCGTTCCGCCGATGGTGCGCATGGATGTTTCGCCAGATCTGACGTTCGATGCTTCGCCCATCGCCTTTACGCTTGACGGTAAGGTGGATGTGCCCTGGGCGCGAATTACGGTTCAGGAGGTGCCAGAGAGCGCCGCCGGCGTCTCTTCCGATGAGGTGCTGCTGGATGAAAATCTACAGCCAGTAACCCCACAAACGGCGGCAATCCCAATTAACAGTAATCTGATTATTCACGTGGGCGATGATGTCCGTCTCAGCGCCTTTGGCCTGAAAGCGAAGCTGAATGGCGATCTCAAGCTGGTACAGGATAAACGCGGGCTGGGACTGAATGGTCAGATCAATATCCCCTCCGGTCGTTTCCATGCTTATGGACAGGATCTGCTGGTGCGTAAAGGCGAACTGCAGTTTGCCGGGCCGCCGGATCAGCCTTATATCAATCTGGAAGCCATTCGTAATCCCGAGGCAACCGAGGATGATGTGACCGCCGGGTTGCGTGTGACCGGGCTGGCGGATGAGCCAAAAGCGGAGATTTTCTCCGATCCGGCGATGTCGCAGCAGGAAGCGCTTTCTTACCTGTTGCGCGGGCAGGGACTGGATGCGGATGGCGACAGCAACGCCCTGACTTCCGCCCTTGTTGGTTTAGGGGTTGCGCAAAGTGGTCAAATTGTGGGTAAAATCGGCGAGACCTTCGGCGTTAGCAATCTTGCCCTTGATACTGCCGGTGTCGGTGACAGCCAGCAGGTTCAGGTCAGCGGTTATGTCCTGCCGGGTCTACAAGTAAAATATGGAGTGGGTATCTTTGATTCACTGGCGACTTTGACATTGCGTTATCGCCTGATGCCTAAGCTCTATTTGGAAGCAGTGTCCGGCGTCGACCAGGCACTCGATTTGCTCTATCAGTTTGAGTTTTAGCAATGCGAATAATTGTCTACGGCAGTTTACGGCGCAAACAGGGAAATAGTCACTGGATGACAAACGCGCAGTGGCTCGGCGATCATCAGATCGAGGGCTACGATCTTTACAATATTGGTCTCTATCCCGGCGTCGTGCCGGGAGAGGGCACCGTATATGGTGAAGTTTACCGAATTGATGCCAGTACGTTAGGTGAACTGGACGCGCTTCGAACCCGCGGCGGCGAGTATAAGCGTCAGCTGATTCAGACGCCGTACGGCAGCGCCTGGCTGTACGTGTATCAACGATCGGTAGCAGGATTGACGCATATCCCAAGCGGCGACTGGCTGCAACGGGATAATATTTCATCAGGTGAATAAAAAGCCACCTCCTTTGGAGGTGGCTTTACATAGTGGTAAGAGGGCTCTCACCCGATGGGCATTACTTCTTCGCAGCGCGTTCGAAAGAGGTACGGATCTCTTCTTTGGCCGCTTCCGCGTTATCCCAACCTTCAACTTTAACCCACTTGCCTTTTTCCAGATCTTTGTAATGTTCAAAGAAATGGGTAATCTGGGCACGCAGCAGTTCCGGCAGATCGTTCACATCTTTAATGTGATCGTATTCTTTGGAGAGCTTGGTGTGCGGTACGGCAACCAGCTTCGCATCTTCACCTGATTCGTCGGTCATTTTCAGCACGCCAACCGGACGGCAGCGAATGACTGAACCCGGCTGCAGCGGATACGGTGTCGGCACCAGTACGTCAACCGGGTCGCCATCCAGAGACAGCGTGTGGTTGATATAACCGTAGTTGCACGGATAGAACATAGCAGTCGACATAAAGCGGTCAACAAACAGCGCGCCAGACTCTTTATCTACTTCATATTTGATCGGATCGGCATTAGCCGGGATCTCGATAATGACATAAATATCTTCTGGCAGGTCTTTACCGGCAGGAACCTGGTTCAAACTCATCTCGCTTTCCTTCATTCGTCATAAGTTGAGTGACGGCTATTATAGCCAACTGACAATGAAAGTATGCCCCCTTTTTCCGCTTTCGGAATGCTCCAGCCAGGGTTATTTATTGAAAATAAACAGCGAAACCAGTCCGGCCGCGATCAGCGGGCCCACCGGCACGCCGCGAAACAGGGAAACGCCGATAATCGTACCGATCAGCAGGCCGCCGACAATGGTTGGCTGGCTGCTCATCAGCGTGACGCCGCGCCCGCCGAGCCAGGAAACCAGGATCCCTACCGCAATCGCCAGCAATGATTTCCAGTCGAGAAAAGATTTCAATAGCGTATTAAGCGGCAGAGAGCCACTGACCAGCGGCGAAAGCACGCCAATAGTAAGAATGATGATCCCCAGGGTCAGCCCCTGCTTTTCGATATAGGGGAAAAATTGTGACAGCGGCGTTAATTTAATCACCAACAACGCCGCGACGGAGAGCGTCACGGCGGTATTGTGAACCAACAAACTCAAACCACCGAGAACCAGCAAAATACATATTGAGGCAAAGGCCGTCATGTAACGCTCCATGACCCGACAGGAAACAAAAAAATACTATAACAACGGATACCGGCGGAGGCGAGCAGTGGCTGCGCCAGAAGTATTAACGCGCAGAAATATCATTAGTACGCAAATTAGTAAGTTATGTCCGTTATAGAGTTTGTTAATTATGCCGATATTTATAGAGAACAATAAGAATTCACCATGATCTTCAGACGAAGGAACGCAGAATGTATTATTTTATGGAAACTATCTTATGTTGAAAAATATATCGTTGCGTACAGCATTAATTTTCCTGCTAACAACAGTCACGCTGCTGTTGCTTATCGTCAGCGTTATTGGGCTTAGCGCGGTGCAAAAATCAAATGATTTTCTTGAGGAAATTGATTATATCGACAGCGAGATCATCAGTCCGCTTTATCAGCATAACAGTAATCTGTTTCGCGCACGTGCCACGGCGGCGACGGCGTTTTACCAACTCAGCAATAATCAACGGGCGGAAGCAGAAAAAAATATTACCCGCGTGATCGGTTATATCCGACAAGCGCAAAAAGCGATGGACAGGGTCATTGCCAGTCATATCGATACAGAAAACGGCAAAGAGCTATTTACGTCGCTTGAAGCCAGCTATCAACGTTACAGACAACAAGGCATCGACCCTTTATTACAGGCGCTGGAAAATAAAGACGCCAGTGCTTATTACCAGCTGGTAGGAAATGTGCTTACCTCTTCTACCGGCGGCTATCAACAGGCGTTTGATGCCTTCGCGCAGGACGCTAATCAAATCAGCAATATGCGCCTGGAGCAGGCGAAACTGAATGAGCAGGTAATGCAGATCAGTATTATCGTCTGCTGCCTGTTAACCCTGACGCTGCTGGTTATCGCATGGATGACATTAAAAGCGGTGCTGCTTAAACCATTGAATCAGGCGGTTGAACAGCTGGAACATATCGCCATCGGCGATCTGACGCAGCCGATACCGGATGCGGGCCGCAATGAACTGGGGCGCTTACTTGAAGCGATGAGAAAAATGCAACAGGGACTGCTTGATTCCGTTAGCCAGGTGATGGAAGCCTCGTTACAAATCGATGTGGGTAGTCGTGAACTTTCGTTAGGCAATCTCAACCTGTCACAGCGCACAGAAGAGTCGGCGGCCTCGCTGAAGCAAACGGCGGACAGCATTGAAAAATTAACCCTGACGGTGAAACAGAACGCTGACAATGCCTTGCAGGCGCATCAGCTGGCGCGCAATGTTTCCACTACTGCCGAAACGGGTGCTGAAGAGGTCAGCAGCGTTACCGGCAAGATGCAGGAAATAGCTGAAAGCGCCAACCATATCGCTGATATTTTGGGCGTTATTGACGGCATTGCTTTCCAGACCAATATTTTGGCATTGAACGCCTCGGTGGAGGCGGCGCGCGCTGGGGAGCAGGGGCGCGGCTTCGCCGTGGTGGCGAGTGAAGTGCGCAACCTGGCGCAGCGCAGCGCAGGAGCGGCAAAAGAGATCCGTCAGTTAATTGGCGAGTCGCAAGGTCGGGTGAAAGAGGGGAGCGACATGGCGCAGCGCGCCGGCGCAACCATAAATGCTATCGCGACCGAAGTGAAACATGTTACCGCCCTGATGAGAGAGATTTCTGACGCATCGCTGGAGCAAAGCCACGATATCGAGCAGATCAATCAGGCGGTGAGTCAGATGGATGAAGTGGCGCAGCAAAATGCCGCATTAGTCGAGCAGGCCACAGCGGCCACGCAGTCGCTGGAAGAGCAGTCGCGTCAGCTGGTAAGTAGCATGTCGCAGTTTCGGGTAAGTATAGCGAAATAAGCGCAGCAGGCAGGCGCATCGGGCCATAATGAAAAAGGCCGCCCGAATCATGGGCGGCCTTGTTTATCTTTTAAGCCTGATGATCGTCTGGATATTCACGCATAAAGCGCTCGACATCTTCAACCATCGCATCGTTACCGACAAAGAAGGGGCAACGCTGATGCAACGCTTCCGGCTGTAGATCAAGGATACGGTTTTTACCGTCGCTGGCTTTACCGCCTGCCTGTTCGGCGAGGAAGGCCATCGGGTTGCACTCGTACAGCAGGCGCAGCTTACCGCTGGGGTGGCTGGCGGTGCTGGGATAGAGATAGATGCCGCCCTTCAGCAGATTGCGGTGAAAATCCGCTACCAAAGAGCCGATATAACGCGAGGTATAAGGACGATGTGTCGCTTTATCCTCTTCCTGACAGAACTTCAGGTACTTCTTCACGCCCTGCGGGAAGCGAATATAGTTGCCTTCGTTAATGGAGTAGGTATAGCCCTTCTCCGGGAAGGTCATACGCTCCTGACTCAGACAAAATACGCCCAACGACGGATCGTAGGTAAAGGCATGTACGCCGCAGCCCGTGGTATAAACCAGCATGGTTGAGGAGCCGTAAACCACGTAACCTGCAGCCACCTGCTTATTGCCTGGCTGCATAAAGTCCGCTTCGGTCACTGGCGTACCGGGTGGTGTCACGCGACGATAAATAGAGAAAATCGTACCGACCGACACGTTGACATCGATATTCGACGAGCCATCCAGCGGGTCCATTAAAACCACATATTTACCATTTTCCACGCCTTCGAAGATAACGATTTCGTCCTCTTCTTCAGACGCGATGCCGGCTACGATGCCGCGCGCTTTTAACGCCGCCTTGAGTTTTTCGTTGGCGAACAGGTCGAGCTTCATCTGCTGCTCGCCCTGAACGTTTTCAACGCCGCTGGCGCCCAGAATATCAACCAGCCCGGCTTTATTAATATCGCGATGGATAATTTTAGCACCGAGCTTAATAGCGGAGATCAGCGCCGTCAGTTCACCTGTGGCATGCGGAAAGTCGTGTTGCTTCTCGACGATGAATTCGCCTAATGTTTTCATAACACAATCCCTGAATCTACGATGGAGTAGCAGCATAGGGTACAAAGCTGCAACGTATGCCATCGCAGTTTAACGGAATGAACCGCAAAGACCATAGGTCAAATCCGTTTCTTCCCGCGCTGCTCGGCGCTACACTGTGCCCCGAACTTTTTCGAAAACGGATCTTTTATGCGTATTCATATCCTGGGTATCTGTGGCACTTTTATGGGCGGGCTGGCGATGCTGGCGCGTGCGATGGGCCATGAAGTCACCGGCTCTGACGCCAACGTTTATCCGCCCATGAGCGTGCTGCTGGAGAATCAAGGCATTGATTTGATTCAGGGTTACGACGCCAGTCAGCTCGATCCCGCGCCCGATTTAGTCATTATCGGCAACGCAATGACGCGGGGCAACGCCTGCGTTGAAGCGGTGCTTGAGCGCAATATTCCCTATATGTCCGGACCGCAGTGGCTGCATGATTTTGTGCTGCGCGACCGCTGGGTGATCGCCGTTGCGGGAACCCATGGGAAAACCACCACCGCAGGCATGACAGCGTGGATTTTACAGGCTTGCGGGCTGGAACCGGGGTTTGTTATTGGCGGCGTGCCGGGAAATTTCTCGGTATCGGCAACTTTAGGAAAAAGCCCATTCTTCGTGATTGAGGCTGACGAATATGACTGCGCCTTTTTTGATAAGCGCTCCAAGTTTGTTCATTACTGCCCGCGCACGCTGATTTTGAACAACCTCGAATTCGATCACGCCGATATTTTTGACGATCTGCGCGCAATTCAGAAGCAGTTCCATCACTTAGTCCGTATCGTGCCGGGTCAGGGCAAAATTTTGCTGCCGGAGCACGATACCAACCTGAAACAGGTAATGGCGATGGGATGCTGGAGCGAGCAGGAAACGGTGGGTGAGAACGGCCGCTGGCAGGCGAAAAAAGTGACGGCGGACGCTTCATGTTGGGAAGCCTGGCTGGATGGCGAACGCGTTGCGGAAGTGAACTGGTCGCTGGTGGGCGAACACAACATGCATAACGGCCTGATGGCTATTGCCGCTGCGCGACACGTTGGCGTGAAGCCGGAAGATGCCGGACGCGCGCTGGATGAATTTATCAACGCGCGTCGGCGTCTGGAACTGCGCGGCGAAGCCAGCGGCATTAAAGTCTATGACGACTTCGCTCATCATCCTACGGCGATTCTGGCGACGCTGGCTGCGCTGCGCAGCAAAGTAGGTGGCACCGCCCGTATCCTTGCCGTGCTGGAGCCACGCTCGAACACCATGAAGCTGGGGGTCAGCAAAGATGACCTCGCGCCTGCTCTGGGGCGTGCCGATGAAGTCTTTCTTTTCCAGCCGCATCATATTCCCTGGCAGGTAGCAGAAGTGGCGGATGCCTGCATCCAGCCCGCTTTCTGGAGCGCTGATGTTGATGCCCTGGTAGAGATGATCGCCAAACATGCGCATCCGGGCGATACCATTCTGGTAATGAGCAACGGCGGCTTTGGCGGTATTCATCAGAAACTGCTGGATCGCTTAGCAAAATAACGGAACGTCAAGCGCAAACCGCATCATTAACGGTGGGAAGTCAGCGTTACGCTCAGTGTGGAGAGCGTAACGCTGTTGCTGCGGGGCACGACAACTTACGCGCTTTCAGCCAGTTCGCGCAGATACTGGAAGATCTGACGATACGACTTTGGCGGTTTGTTGGCGGCCTTTTCTTTTTGCGCGTTGCGGATCATGCTGCGTAGCTGCTGGCGATCGGCATGTGGATAGAGGTTAAGCACCTCAGGCATTGCGTCATCGCCCTGTTCGACTAAACGGTCGCGCATCGCTTCCAGCTTATGGAACAGTGCAATCTGCTGGTTATGCCGGTTCTTCAGCTTATCCAGCGCCTGGTAGATCGGATCGGGATCGCGCGCGCGCAGCAGCTTGCCAATCAGCTGCATTTGACGGCGTCGGCCCTCTTTCTTGATGCGTTGCGCCAGCTCGATCGCGTCGCGCAGCTCTTCATCCAGCGGCAGGCGATCAAGAGAGTTTTTCCCCAGATCGACCATCTCCGCACCGAGTCGCTTTAGCTCCTCGGCATCACGTTTAATCTCACTCTTACTGACCCAGATAATCTCTTCATCTTCTTCTTCTTGATTATCCGGTACGTCGTCGAGCCACTCTTCGGGGTGTTTCGTCATTATCAGGCTCCTGAAAAAGAGGCTAATGCTATCAGGTTACGCGGCTACTGCGAAATTGTTCTCTGACTCTGTTAGACTCCAGATAAGGATACAACTCACGCGTTGCCTTGCAATGTCTGGCTCAGCAGGACCCGCCGGCGCAGGCAGACCGTACTCATCATATTATGGTAGATCAATGAAAATACTCACTCAGGTTGCAGAACAACGTAAAGTGCTGGAGCAGGCGGTAGCCCAGGCGCTGGAGCTGGCGAAAGCAGGTACCGACGGCGCTGAGGTAGCGGTCAGTAAAACCACGGGTATTGGCGTCAGTACCCGTTATGGTGAGGTAGAAAACGTTGAGTTTAACAGCGATGGCGCGCTGGGCATTACTGTCTACTACCAAAACCGCAAGGGAAGCGCCTCTTCCACCGATCTCAGCAGTGACGCAATCAAACGCACCGTACAGGCAGCGGTAGATATCGCCCGTTACACCTCGCCCGATCCCTATGCCGGGATGGCCGATCGCGAGCTGCTGGCCTTTGACGCGCCGGATCTCGATCTTTTCCACCCGTGGGAGATCGATCCTGACAAAGCGATCGAGCTGGCGGCGCGTGCGGAGCAGGCTTCGCTGCAGGCGGATAAACGTATTACCAATACCGAAGGCGGCAGCTTCAACAGTCACGTCGGGATTAAAGTCTTTGGCAACAGTCACGGTATGCTGCAAAGCTATTGCTCCAGCCGCCACTCGCTCTCCAGCTGCGTGATCGCCGAAGCGGAAGGGGATATGGAACGTGATTACGCCTATACCATTGGCCGCGCATTAGACGATCTTCAGTCGCCAGAGTGGGTTGGGCAAGAGTGCGCACGCCGTACTCTGTCACGCCTGGCACCGCGCAAGCTGCCAACCATGAAGGCACCGGTCATTTTCGCCCCGGAAGTCGCAACTGGCCTGTTTGGTCACCTGGTTGGCGCAATCAGCGGCAGCAGCGTCTATCGTAAATCCACCTTCCTGCTTGATGCGCTGGGCACCCAGATCCTGCCGGAATGGCTGACCATTGAAGAAAAGCCGCATCTGTTAAAAGGGCTGGCTTCCACGCCGTTTGATAGCGAGGGCGTACGCACTCAGGATCGTGAGATCGTCAAGGCGGGCGTGCTACAAACCTGGCTGCTGACCAGCTACGCGGCGCGTAAGCTGGGGCTGCAAAGCACCGGTCATGCGGGCGGCATCCATAACTGGCGTATCGCGGGTCAGGGCAGCAGCTTTGACGATCTGCTTAAACAGATGGGCAAGGGTTTGGTTGTCACTGAGCTGATGGGGCAGGGCGTAAGCGGCATCACCGGTGACTATTCACGCGGCGCAGCGGGATTCTGGGTTGAGAATGGCGAAATTCAGTATCCGGTAAGCGAGATTACCATTGCCGGCAACCTGAAAGATATGTGGCGTAATATTGTGACCGTAGGCAACGATATTGAAGCACGTAGTAATATCCAGTGCGGCTCCGTGCTGCTGCCGGAAATGAGCATCGCCGGACAATAATGGAATAAATATAAAAACCGGGTGCGCTGGCGTATCCGGTTTTTGTAATCAGCACCATAAAATGCCTCTTTTTAACCTATTACTAAATAATGGGTGCCAACTCACATTTCCTCACCATTTTTTATTCATAACTTTTTCTTATTTATAAAAAAATAGGGCGTTTCCCTCTTTTTCGTTCCCGCTGTTTATTTCTGACTGTTGCGTAAATTCGCGCTATTCCCTGCATGAAATGGGTTTCTTTTCCCCTTATTTTGCACAGAATAACTTTTTTGCGACTTTGCGCAGCGGATGCGCTGTTATTTCCACTTCGTGGCGGAAAAATTCGGGCTACAAACCCACCGGCGATAGCGCTACTTTGTTTTCAACGCGAAACAAATGGACCTTCAGGCAATCAGGAGTGGGAAAGGTGAATAACAGTGCGGTGCAAAAGCCGGTCAGCGATGCAGAAATAGATGCGCTTGCCGAACAGGTAAAAAAACAAATAGACCAGATCTTTGCCGCAGAGGCTATTCATGCCAATGCGGTACAGCAACAGATGCTGGCTTCCCACGTACGCGCTATGGCGCTGCGCTCATTAACCGGTGAGCCGCTGCCAGAAGTTGAAGCGGAACTGTTTGAGGATATCTCTCCTGAATCAATGCGGCTGGCACAGCAGGTCGTGGATCTGTTTGGCAACCTGCCACGTGAAGAGACGTGGCTGCTTTCGGTTCATTTCGAAGTAGCGAAATCAAATTAATCAACGGCAGGCCGAGGCCAGCCAGCAGTTAGCAACCCAACAGAAGGAACGCAATATGGTAACCGTAGTGATTGGCGATCGTTTAGGTAAAGGACAAAAAGTTGCGGCCGGGATCGAAAAAGCGGGCGGGCGTGCGGTAGTGGTGCCTGGCGTCGCGGCGGATATGAAACTGGGCGATGTGATGAAGGCGGAAAACGCCGACTTCGGCATCTCTTTTTGCGGCAGCGGCGGTGCAGGCGCGATCACGGCGCAAAACAAATATGGCTATAAGGCCAAACACGGCATGCGCTCGATAGATGAAGGCGTGACGGCGATTAACGAAGGCGCCAACGTACTGGGATTTGGCTTTATGGATAAAGAGGAACTGGGCGAGAAGCTGGTGCTGGCCTGGAATAAAAAATACGGCAGCTAAACATGAAACAGCAATTCACCACTTCGGTTCTGGTCAGCGGCAAAGGCGATACGCAAAGCAGAGCTTTTGCCGATGCGCTCAGCCATGTGCAGCACAAGGTGCTGCAGTCCACCCAGAAAGTTTTGCTGCGCATCGAGCCACAGGACGTAAAGGTTATTCGTGCGCAGCAAAGCGTCAGAAAAGAGAAGTTTCTGTTCTTTTTTCTGCCGCGTGAACGACGGAGCTACAGCGTGGAGCTGGAAATTACCGTCAACGTGACCGTGATTGATACCGACAAGGTGGAATTTACGATCGCGCAATAAAAACGTTAGGCGATAAGACATAAGGAAAAACTGATGTTTTTAATTATTTTGCTTAAGTCGCTGGTGATTGGGGGGCTGGTCGGCGTGGGCGTCGGCGCAGGTGCCGCGCGCATGTTCCATGCGCCAACCTCTCAGGGCATGGGCGCATTTCGAACACTGGGCGAACTTAACTCCTGTGAAGGCGATCCTGCCTCTCACTTCTCCTTTGGCCTCGGCTTCTTCTTTAACGCATGGGCCTCCTCGGTGGCCGCCGGTTCTTTTACGCAGGATGTTGATCATCGCATTATCCCTAACTGGGGCGCGGCCGCGCTCATGATCAAAAACCGCAACGTCGCTGAAACGCTACACGACCCGAAAAAAATGGCGATTGCCTGCGGCCTTATCGGCATGTTTGTGGTGGCCTTCCTGAACTCAACCGCTTCGGCGGTGCCGGAAGCGCTACAGGTCACGGCAGTTAAGGTATTGGTTCCGGCCGCTAATTTGCTGGTGAATACGGTCATGCCGGTGATCTTCTGGCTGGCAGCGATTGATGCCGGAAAAAAATCAGGCTTTTGGGCCACGATTTTCGGCGGGCTGGCACAGCTGATTATGGGCAACGCCGTGCCAGGCCTGGTGCTGGGCATTCTGATTGGCAAAGGCGTGGAAGAAAGCGGCTGGAACAAAGTCACCAAAGTCATGATGGTCTCGATTGTTCTGCTGTTTGTGCTGAGCGGTTTCTTCCGCGGCTTCGATATCAAACTGCTGGAATCATTCCATGCGGGCGTGCCGGGCTGGCTTGAGATGATCCATAACAGCCTGAGCGGCAAATAACCGGGAGCATACGATGAACGAGACTAAAAGTGGATTTTGGTACGCCGACTGGTCCTTCCCGATCTTTGTTGGCCTGCTTTCCGCCGGTGTATTCGCCGGTACCCATATGTATTACCTGTATGGCATCGGCGCCTTTAACGAAGTTGCCTTTGTTTCCATGCTGCGCGCCGGGATGGAAACCGGCGCCTATGGCGCGGTAGCCGCCTTTGGCGCCAGCTTTCTGTTTGCACGCATTATCGAAGGCTCGCTGGTGGGCATTCTGGATATCGGCGGTGCGATTCAGACCGGCGTTGGGCTGGGCGTTCCGGCACTGTTGCTGGGCGCAGGCATTATCTTTCCGGTGGCGAACTTTGCCGCTTCGCTGGCGACCGGCCTGATTATCGGTGTGGCGATTGGCTACGTCATTATTCTGGCGCGTAAATTCACCATCAACCAGAGCGACTCTACTTACGGTGCAGATGTGATGATGGGAGCAGGCAACACCTCCGGGCGCTTCCTCGGGCCGTTAATTATCCTCTCTGCGATGGGTGCCTCTATTCCTATCGGTCTCGGTTCGCTGATCGGCGCGCTGCTGTTTTACCTGTGGAATAAGCCGATTACCGGCGGCGCGATCCTTGGCGCAATGGTGCTGGGCGCTATTTTTCCGGTGGCGCTGTAAACCACAGCGGGCTTGCTGCCCAGGCCGGCCCGCCAGAAGGAGTTGTTATGTTCGATTTGATTATTCGTCGCGCCCGTCTGGTGGATGAGCGGCTGGTCGATATCGCTATCCAGGACGGGAAAATTGCCGCCATTGGTGAGGTAACCGCGCCAGCAAAAGATGAGCGGCTACTGGATGGCAGTGTTTATCTCAGCGCAGGCTGGATTGATTCGCACGTTCACTGTTATCCCAAATCACCGATTTATTATGATGAGGCGGACAGCATCGGCGTCGCGACTGGCGTGACCACCGTGGTGGATGCGGGCAGCACCGGCGCGGATGATGTCGACGATCTCCGGCAGCTAACCCGTGAAGCGCGAACGCAGGTCTATGCGCTGCTTAATATCGCCCGTACCGGCATCGTCACGCAAAACGAGCTGGCCGATCTTAGCCAGATCGATAAGCCCGCCGTGCACGCTGCGCTACAGCGCCTGCCTGGTTTTATTGTCGGCATCAAGGCGCGTATCAGCAGCAGCGTGGTGGGAGAAAACGGCATCCGGCCGCTGCAGCTGGCAAAAGAGATCCAGCAGGAGAATGGTGATCTGCCGCTGATGGTGCATATCGGCAATAACCCGCCGAATCTGGACGATATCGCCGGGCTGCTGACCGCAGGGGACATTATTACCCACTGCTATAACGGCAAGCCGAACCGCATTTTGACGCCAGAAGGCGAGCTGCGACAGGCGGTGAAAAAAGCGCTGCAGCGTGGCGTACGGCTGGATGTCGGCCACGGCAGCGCCAGCTTCAGCTTTGAAGTAGCGCGGCGCGCCATCGCGCAGGGCATTCTGCCCGATACCATCAGCTCTGATATTTATTGCCGTAATCGGATCGAGGGACCAGTGAAGAGCCTGGCGCACGTTATGTCGAAGTTTCTCAGTATTGGCATGACGCTGCCGCAGATAATCGACTGTGTGACCTGGAAAGCGGCAGAGGGGCTGCGTCTGGCGCATAAAGGGCGACTGGAACCCGGTTTCGATGCCGATCTTACCCTGTTTACGCTGAGCCACGAGGCGCGCCCGCTGCAGGATTCAGAAGGCGAAACCGTACAGGGAGCGCAGCATTTCACCCCGCTGGCGGCGGTCGTTGCTGGTCAGTGGATGGTTACCGATGAAGGGAAAGCAAAAAATGTCTTCAATTTATGAGAAATATCATCTGAAACAGGTGATCAACGCCTCCGGGCGTATGACGATTCTTGGCGTCTCCACGCCATCGGCAGACGTAGTGGATACAGTGAAATATGGCCTGAACCACTATTTTGAAATGAAGGATCTGGTGGATAAAACCGGTGCCTGGATCGCCAGACTACTCGGTGCGGAAAATGCGCTGGTGGTCTCCTGTGCTTCTGCGGGGATCGCCCAGTCGGTAGCGGCGGTGATTGTGAAGGATAACGCCTGGCTACTGGAGAATTTGCACGCCGCGCCGCTTACGGTGCCGCACGATATCGTGTTGCCAAAAGGACATAACGTTAACTTTGGCGCGCCGGTGGGCACCATGGTGGCGCTGGGCGGCGGTCGTCTGGTAGAGGCAGGATATGCCAATGAATGCTCCGCAGAGCAGCTTTCTGCGGCGATAACGCCCCAAACGGCAGCCATTTTGTATATCAAATCACATCACTGCGTGCAGAAAAGCCATCTGAGCGTGGAGCAGGCGGCAGTGGTGGCGCGTAAACATAATGTCCCGCTGATTGTTGATGCGGCAGCGGAAGAAGATCTCCAGCGCTACTACCAGTGCGGTGCGGATCTGGTGATCTACAGCGGCGCAAAAGCGATCGAAGGGCCGACCAGCGGCCTGGTGGTCGGGAAACAGCAGTATGTTGAGTGGGTTAAGCGCCAGTCATCAGGCATTGGTCGGGCGATGAAAGTGGGAAAAGAGGGCATTCTTGGCCTGACGCAGGCCATCGAAAACTATCTGACGCAGGAAAAAGAGAGCGGTGCGCAGATGGTTGAAAAAATGACGCCTTTTATCGACAACCTGAACACGCTGAATGGCGTTAACGCCCGGGTGGTCTGGGATGCCGCCGGACGCGATATTGCCCGTGCCGAGATCCATTTTGACGAGGCGGCTATCGGACAGACCACCGGCGAGCTGGTACAGGCGCTGAAAAATGGCGCGGTCGCAATCTATTTTCGTGGCTACAAGGCCAATGAAGGCATCGTTGAAGCTGACGTACGCAGCGTAACGCCGGCGCAGCTGAACACCATTTATCTGAGCATTAAAGCTTTACTTACAGGAGAGAAACAAGCATGACGCTGACGCCAAACTTTTATCACCACCGGGTTTGCCTGAACGTTCTGGCAGGATCAAAAGATAACGCCCGGGCCATTTGGCAGGCGGCCGAAGGCCATGTGCTGGTTGGCGTATTATCGAAAAATTACGCCAGCGTGGAGCGTGCCGTCGACGATATGCGTCAGTATGCCGCGCTGATTGATAATGCGCTTTCCGTTGGGCTGGGCGCGGGCGACCCGCGTCAGTCGGCGATGGTCAGCGAGATCTCTGGTGAAGTACAGCCGCAGCATGTTAATCAGGTATTTACCGGCGTAGCAACCAGCCGCGCGCTGCTGGGGCAGCAACAAACCGTGGTCAACGGCCTGGTATCGCCCACCGGAACGCCGGGGAAAGTTAAAATTTCCACCGGACCACTCAGCGCCCAGGCGCCAGATGCGATCGTGCCGGTTGAAACCGCCATCGCCATGCTGAAAGATATGGGCGGCAGCTCGATAAAATATTTCCCTATGGGCGGCCTGAAGGCGAGAGATGAGTTTACTGCAGTGGCGCAGGCCTGTGCCGAGCACGATTTCTGGCTGGAGCCGACCGGCGGTATCGATCTGGACAACTATGAGGCGATTTTACAGATTGCGCTGGATGCGGGCGTCAGCAAAATTATTCCGCATATTTACAGTTCTATTATCGATCAAGGCTCTGGCGATACGCGACCTGAAGATGTCAAAACGCTACTGGCGATAACCAAAAGGCTGGTGGGCTAACGCCCGGCAGGAGCAGCGCAACGGCATACTGATTCAGGATAATCTTATGCGAAAACAGCTGATTGTCGCCTTATCTGTGGCATTGTTTGGCGTTGCGCCGCTGGCTGCGGCAACCCCTTTTGCGTTTACAGGAACTTATCAGCCGCACGGGACGCTGACCCTGATCGAGCGTCTCCGGACGCGTAGCGACTTGACGCTGTCCGAAGATGGCAAAACGCGCTATGTGCTTAACCAGCACAGCGACAACCTTACGCGTTTTTATATTGATAGCAGCAGCGGAATGCTGCGTTTTAGTGATGACTACACTGCCATTGGTGCGCCGTTCCAGATGGTGATTGTGCCATGATGATACGTTAATTTACGTAGCCAACAGGGGGAGAGCTGCCGTGAGATTTCCGAACCAGCGACTGGCTCAATTATTTGATACGTTGCAAAAAGAGACGCTGCCGCAGGATGAGCTGGCGCGCCGTTTTGCGGTTTCCACGCGCACGGTGCGTACCGATATTAATATGCTTAACGAGATGCTGGCCGATCACGGTGCGCTGTTTGTGCTCTGTCGCGGCGAAGGCTATCAGCTGCGTATTCTCGATCCGGTGCGCTATCAGCGCCTGACGCAGCAGTCGCCGGCGCATTTGCGCATTCCCCGTACCTCAACAGAGCGCATTCATTATCTGCTGACGCGTTTTCTGACGTCGGCCTGGGCGATCAAGCTCGAAGATCTGGCGGAAGAGTGGTTTGTCAGCCGCGCCACGCTGCAAAGCGATATGGCGGAAGTCAGGGAGTGGCTCAGCCGCTATCAGCTTACCATTGAGGCGCGCCCGCGCTACGGCATGAAGCTGTTCGGCAGTGAAATGGCGATTCGTACCTGCCTGACCGATCTGCTCTATCAGATTGCGCAGGAAAATAGTGAAAACCCGCTTTTGCAGATGGAAGCGCTCAACAGCGGTGTGCTGCTGACGCTTCAGCCGCTGCTGTTGCAGTGCTTTGCGCGTTTTAATATCCGTATGACCGACGAGGGCGAACTTTACCTGCGTCTTTACTGTGCCGTTGCGGTGCGCCGCATCAGCGAAGGCTATCCGCTTTCCGATTTCAGCGCCGATGAGGTGGAGAGCGATGTGCAGGCGGCGGCGCGCCATATCATTAACCTGATGCGCCCGATTACCGGTAAAGTTATTGCGCCTGCAGAAGAGGCCTGGCTGCGTCTGAATATCGCCGCCCGACGGGTAGAAGAGATTGCGCCCAGCGCTATCAGCGCCGACGACGGCGATTCGCTGGTGAATTACATCCTTAGCTATATCAACACCCACTACAACTATAACCTGCAAAACGACCAGCAGCTGCGTGCCGATCTGCTTACGCATATCAAAACCATGATCACCCGCGTCCGCTATCAAATCACTATTCCCAATCCGCTGTTAACCAATATCAAGCAGCACTATCCGATGGCGTATGACGTGACGCTGGCGGCCGTTTCCAGCTGGAGTAAATATACGCCGTATGTGATCAGTGAAAATGAGATCGGTTTTCTGGTGCTGCATATCGGCGTTGGCCTGGAGCGTCACTATAACGTGGGCTATCAGCGTCATCCTCAAGTCATGCTGGTATGCGATACCGGCAATTCAACCGTACGCATGATTCAGGCGATGCTGCTGCGTAAATATCCCCAAATCGTTGTCACGCGCATCATTTCGCTGCGTGAATATGAGATGCAGGAGAGTATTGAAGAGGATTTTGTTATCTCCACCGTGCGGTTAAGCGAGAAGGGCAAGCCAATAGTGGTGATGTCACCTTTCCCCACCGATTATCAACTGGAGCAGCTGGGAAAACAGGTGCTGGTGGATCGCACGAAACCTTACATGCTGGAGCGATTTTTCGACGCGCGTCACTTTTGCATTATCGATCGGCCGATGGAGCAGGCACAGCTGTTTCGCCAGCTGTGCCAGCAGCTGGAGCAGGAGGGCTTCGTGGACGCGAGCTTTTATCCTTCCGTTGAGGAGCGCGAAGCGATTCTCAGTACCATGCTGGGCGAGGGGATTGCGCTGCCGCACTCGCTGGGCCTGCTGGCGAAAAAAAGCGTGGTCTATACCGTATTAGCGCCGCAGGGCATCATCTGGGGAGAAGAAACCGCCTATGTGATTTTCCTGTTAGCCATCAGCAAGGATGACTATGAAGAGGCGATGGCGATCTACGATCTGTTTGTGACCTTTATGCGCGAGCGCGCCATGACGCGCCTGCGCGACAGCAGCGACTTCGCCAGCTTTAAAAGCGTGGCGCTGGACTGTTTAAGTCGCCTGTAAGCGATACCTGTTCAGCCCTGTTTGCCGCGATATAAAGCAAAAACCCCGCCGAAGCGGGGTTTTATAAAGAGTGAAGCTGACCGGTAAGCCGGGTTCTGTCTTGGACAGTCATTCATCTAGGCCAGCAATCGCTCACTGGCTCAAGCAGCCTACCCGGGTTCAGTACGGGCCGTACCTTGTGAACCCCTATTTGGCCTTGCTCCGGGTGGAGTTTACCGTGCCACGAACTGTTGCCAGACGCGCGGTGCGCTCTTACCGCACCCTTTCACCCTTACCTGTGCTCACGAATGAGCCATCGGCGGTTTGCTCTCTGTTGCACTGGTCGTAGGCTTGCGCCTCCCAGGCGTTACCTGGCACCCTGCCCTATGGAGCCCGGACTTTCCTCCCCTCTGCCCGTCTCCCCCGAAAGGGGACGGCGACAAAGCGGCGACTGTCTGGTCAGCTTCGGCGCGGATAATAGGGCATTCTGAACGTTTTGTCATCCTTCTTGCTGTTCGAGTGCATATTTATACAGCGCGTTCTTTTTCACGCCGTGAATTTCCGCCGTCAGCGCCGCCGCTTTTTTTAACGGCAGCTCTTTTTGCAGCAGCGCCAGGGTGCGCAATGCTTCGATCGGCAGCGCCTCTTCATCGGCATGATGCCCTTCGACAACCAGCACCATTTCGCCTTTACGCCGGTTCTCATCCTCTTCAATCCACGCCAGCAGCTCCGCTACCGGCGCACCGTGAATCGATTCCCAGGTTTTGGTGATCTCACGCGCCAGCACCACATAGCGATCTGCCCCCAGTTCGCTGATCATATCGCGCAGGCTATCAAGCAGACGATGGGTTGATTCATAAAAAATCAGCGTACGTGGTTCCTGAGCCAGAGCGCGTAGCGTATCGCAACGCGCTTTGCTTTTGGCCGGTAAAAAGCCTTCATAACAAAAGCGGTCGGAGGGCAAACCGGCAGCGCTCAGCGCGGCGATCGCGGCGCAGGCACCCGGCAGCGGTACCACGCGGATACCGGCTTCGCGACAGCGG
Organism: Pantoea sp. FN0307; assembly: GCF_050113815.1. Classification (NCBI taxonomy): domain Bacteria; kingdom Pseudomonadati; phylum Pseudomonadota; class Gammaproteobacteria; order Enterobacterales; family Erwiniaceae; genus Pantoea; species Pantoea sp. FN0307. The sequence goes on from NZ_JBNJSO010000002.1 coordinate 226,512, forward strand.
CGCACCAGATGATAGCCGGGATCGTTGATTAATGGCGTACCGGCGTCGGAGACCAGCGCTATGCTCTGGCCTTCCTGCAGTTTCGTCAGCAACAGCTCCGCTTTTTGCTGCTCATTATGATCGTGTAATGCGAACAGTCGCGCATTGATGGCGAAATGTTGTAGCAACAGTCCGGTATGACGTGTATCTTCCGCAGCCACCAGATCGACGCTTGTAAGCACCGCCAGCGCCCGCTGGGTGATGTCGCCCAGATTGCCTATTGGGGTGGGTACAATATAGAGCGTGCTGGCAGAAATCTCTGCCCGATCGTGTTGTTTCATTGTTTCATCCGAATTGCCGATTTAATATTGAGCATCCTGAAAAAAACTTACTGGATACAGTATGCTTCCTTCAAAAGTCGTTCGAAAAAAAGCAGGGCGCTTTGTGCCTGTTCTCCTGGCTGGGCTGATCTTAGCAGCCTGTACCGGCCAGACGCCGCAGGCTCCCTCGGTAAATATTCAGGGACCGGCAACGGGCACATCCAGCTACTACCTGCAGCAGGTGCAGCAAAGCCCAGATGATAACAAGGCTGACTGGCAATTACTTGCGATACGTGCACTGCTTAACGAAGGGAAGTATCCCCAGGCATACCAGCAAATTAATCAGCTGCCGCAGCAGCTGAGCGACACGCAGCGTCAGGAGCTACAGTTGCTTACCGCCCAGCTGCGTCTTGGCAATCAGGATATCCCCAGCGCGCAGGCGATACTGGCGAAGCTTGATCCCTCAATCCTGTCGAAAGATCAGCAGCAACGCTACTACGGCCTGAAAATTGCCGCTAACCAGGGACGACCGTCGTTGGATCTGGTGCGCATGCTGATTGCGCAGGAGCCGCTGTTAACCGACAAAGCGCATCAGGATAATATCGATGCCACCTGGCAGACGCTGACGCAGCTGCCGCCAGAGGAGATGAACAGCCTGGCGATTAACGCGGATGAAAATACGCTGCAGGGCTGGCTCGATCTGCTCAACGTGTACAAGGCGAATCGTACCGAGCCCGATATGCTGAAAGCGGGGATTAGCGACTGGCAGATACGCTACCCGCAAAACCCGGCGGCAAAAACGCTGCCTACGGCGCTCGGCCAGGTGCAGAACTTCCAGCCCGCCTCCACTAATAAAATCGCGCTGCTGCTGCCGCTGAGCGGCCAGGCGCAGGTTTTTGCCAGCGCAATCCAGAAAGGTTTTAACGATGCGAAAAACGGCCTGCTGAATGCACCACCGGCGCCTGCCGTTGGCAGTGCGCAAAATCCGGTTGCGTTATCCAACGATGGCGCGCAGAGCGCTGAACCGGCAGCCGGCGATGCTGCAACGCAGAACGCAGATGCGGTTGTCAGTCCCTCCGCCGCGCCTGGCGACAGCGCAGCCAGCACCGAAACAGCACCGCCTGCCGCGCAGCCTGCGGCCAGCGTCACCACCGCCCCGGCCAGCAACGCCGAGGTAAAAGTGTATGACACCAGCTCGCAGCCGATTCAGCAGGTATTGGCGCAGGCGCAGCAGGATGGCGCGACACTGGTGATTGGGCCGTTGCTGAAGGATAAGGTGCAGCAGCTGGCGGATTCCTCCACGCCGTTGAATGTGCTGGCGCTTAATGAGCCGGAAAAAATCCAGAACCATCCGAATCTTTGCTACTTTGCGCTTTCTCCTGAAGACGAGGCGCGAGATGCTGCGCATCATATCTGGCAACAGGGCAAACGCATGCCGTTATTGCTGGTGCCGCGTAGCTCGCTGGGCGATCGCGTCAGCAAAGCATTTGCACAGGAGTGGCAAACGCTGGGCGGCGGTACGGTGCAGCAGCAGGGGTTCGGCTCCTCAGCTGAGCTGAAGCAGGGCATCAACAGCGGCGCAGGCATCAGCCTGAGCGGTACGCCGGTGACGCCAGCGGCAAGCGAACCGCAGGGCATTACTATTGCTGGCCTGACGATCCCGGCACCACAGAGCAGCACGCAGCCTGAGGCTACAGCCAGCGGCGGCGCGGTGGATGCGGTTTATATCGTGGCCACTCAGAGCGAACTGCAACTGATTAAGCCGATGATCGCCATGCGCATCAGCAGCCGCAACAATGTTGCGCTCTATGCCAGCTCGCGCAGCTTCCAGGCCGGTGCCGGTCCTGATTTCCGTCTGGAAATGGAAGGGCTACAGTTTAGCGACATTCCGCTGCTGTCGGGCGCGAATCCAGGGCTGATGCAGCAGGCAGCGCGCAGCTTTAATAATGATTACTCGCTGGTTCGCCTGTATGCGATGGGCATTGATGCCTGGACGCTGGCTAACCACTTTAGCGAAATGCGTCAGATGCCCGGTTTCCGTATTGATGGCAACACCGGTCAATTGAGCGCCACGGATGATTGCGTTATCAACAGGAAGTTGACATGGAGCCAGTATCGTCAGGGGCAGGTGGTCCCGGCCAGCTAAGCCGTCAGCAACAAGGCGCGCGCTATGAACGCATAGCGCGCCGTTATCTGGAGCAGGCGGGGTTGGTATTTGTCGCCGCCAACGTGCGATATCGTGTTGGCGAGCTGGATTTAATTATGCGTGACGGGCGACAGTGGGTGTTTGTCGAGGTACGCTATCGTCGCGACGCGCATTTTGGCGGCGCGGCCGTCAGCGTAACCTGGCGCAAGCAGCAAAAACTGTTACGCAGCGCCGCCCTGTGGCTGGCGGCGCGCAACGCCAGTTTTGATACGGTAGAGTGTCGTTTCGACATCGTCGCCATTACCGGGCAGCAGCTAACCTGGCTGCCCGATGCGTTTCAAGCCCACATTTAGAACCAGGTGGTAGTGTGCTGGAAAGAATAAAAGCCTGTTTTACGGAAAGTATACAGACCCAGATAGCCGCTGCGGAGGCGTTACCCGATGCCATTTCCCGTGCGGCAATGACCATAGTGCAATCGCTGTTGAACGGCAACAAGATCCTCTGCTGCGGCAACGGCACTTCGGCGGCAAATGCCCAGCATTTTGCCGCCAGCATGATTAACCGTTATGAAGCAGAGCGTCCCAGCCTGCCGGCGCTGGCACTAAGCGCGGACAATATCCTGCTGACGGCGATTGGCGACGATCGTCTGCACGTCGAGGTTTATGCTAAACAGGTCCGGGCGTTAGGCCAGACGGGGGACGTGCTGCTGGCGATCTCTACGCGTGGCAACAGTCGCGATATCGTTAAGGCGGTAGAAGCGGCGGTCACACGCGATATGACCATCATTGCCCTGACCGGCTATGATGGCGGCGAGCTGGCTGGACTGCTGGGCCCGCAGGATGTGGAGATCCGCATTCCATCACACAGAAGCGCCAGGATTCATGAAATGCATATGCTTACCGTGAACTGCCTGTGTGATTTGATCGATAACACTCTGTTTCCTCATCAGGAATAAACAAGGAGATGTAATGAAGGCATTATCTGCACTGGCAGTGATCTTTGCTGCCCTGTTATTACAGGGCTGTGCCGCCGTTGTGGTGGGCAGCGCGGCGGTAGCGACCAAAAGCGCAACCGATCCGCGTACCGTAGGAACCCAGGTAGATGACAGTACGCTAGAGCTGCGCGTCAGCAACGCGCTGGCGAAAGATCAGCAAATCAAGAAAGAGGCGCATATCGTGGCCACCGCTTATCAGGGCAAAGTGCTGCTGACCGGTCAGGCGCCGAGCGCGGAATTAGCCGATCGCGCGAAGCAGATCACCATGGGGGTTGATGGCGCAGCGGAAGTGTATAACGAAATTCGTCAGGGGCCGAAAGTGACGCTGGGTACCGCCTCTTCCGATACCTGGATCACCACCAAAGTACGTTCACAGCTGCTGGGCAGCGATCAGGTGAAATCTTCCAATGTGAAGGTCACCACTGAAAATGGCGAAGTGTTCCTGCTGGGTCTGGTAACCCAGAGAGAAGCCAGCGCGGCGGCGGATATCGCCAGCCGGGTAAGTGGCGTGAAGCATGTCACTACCGCTTTTACCATTCTGAAATAATCTTGCCGGGGCGGTGTTAGCGTCGCCCCAACTTTCTGCTTAACTCATCAAATCCACTATCAGCGCGCGCAGTGGCGTTTGCGCCTTCAGGCGAATGCTGGTTTCATCGCAGATAAAAGCGCCATCGCCGCAGCCCAACGCTTCCTGTTCGCCATTTGCCGACATCGCCTGAAATTCACCATGAATCGACTGTAGCCAGGCGCGCGAGCCTTGCAGCGGCTGATGCCATTCCTGACCAGGTTCCAGCGTGATCTGATGGATCCAGACCTGCTGGCGCACCTGCAGGCTGCTGTTCTCGCCATCGGGCGAGGCGAGCAGCTGGTGGGGTTGATTTAACGCCAGCGGCAGCTGCTGCACCACGGGATTTTCACGTTGCGGACAAGCGTCCAGCCAGAGCTGAATCCGGGTCAGCGGCGCATCGCGGTTCACGTTTTGCTCGCTCCAGGTGACGCCAGGCTGCGTCGCCAGCAGCAGAGCATCGCCTGCGCTGGCGCGGCAATAATTGCCTTCACTATCGCGATATTCCGCTTCGCCCTGCAGGATCAGGTTAAGGATATCCACGCGTGGATAAGTGCGCGGCTGGAAGGCGGCGCCGGGCGCGAGGACTTCCTGATTCAGTACCCGCAACGAGGCATAACCCAGAAGTTTTGGATCAAAATAGTGGCCAAAGGAAAATGTATAACGCGCCTGCAGCCAGCCGTAATCGGCCTGACCGCACTGTTTCGCAGTACGTGGTTTCATCATTGTAGATTACCTCTCCAGCGCTGGTTTATATCGCCAGGTCATCTGTCAGGTTTCTATGGTAAATATCTGGACGGCGGATTGTTAGCCAGTTAATCTGCCAGGCATATTCAAAATTACTGACAGAGACGTGTTATGGCAAAAGATCGGGCCCTGACTTTGGAAGCACTACGCGTGATGGACGCTATCGATCGGCGCGGCAGCTTTGCTGCAGCGGCTGACGAACTGGGCCGCGTACCTTCCGCCCTCAGCTACACCATGCAAAAACTGGAAGAAGAGTTAGATGTGGTGTTGTTCGATCGCTCTGGCCACCGCACTAAATTCACTAACGTAGGGCGTATGCTACTGGAGCGCGGGCGGGTGTTGCTGGAAGCAGCCGATAAACTCACCACCGATGCGGAAGCGCTGGCGCGTGGCTGGGAAACTCATCTCACCATCGTTACCGAGGCGCTGGTGCCTACTGAAACGTTATTTCCGCTGGTGGAAAAGCTATCGGAAAAAGCGAATACGCAAATGTCGTTAATTACCGAGGTGCTGGCAGGTGCCTGGGAACGGCTGGAGCAGGGACGGGCCGATATTGTTGTGGCGCCGGATCTGCACTTTCGTGCCTCCGCCGAGATCAACACCCGCAAACTCTATAGCATTATGAGCGTGATTGTCGCCAGCCCGGATCATCCGATTCATCAGGAACCGGAGCCGCTTTCTGAAACAACACGCGTGAAATATCGCGGGATTGCGGTAGCGGATACCGCCCGTGAAAGGCCGGTGCTGACGGTACAGCTGCTGGATAAGCAGCAGCGCCTGACGCTCAGCAGCATGGATGATAAGCGCCGCGCCTTGCTGGCGGGCTTAGGTGTGGCAAGCATGCCTTATCCGCTGGTGGAGCAGGATATCGCCGAAGGCCGTCTGCGCGTGGTTAGCCCTGAAACCACCAGTGAAATTGATATTATCATGGCCTGGCGGCGCGACAGCATGGGCGAGGCTAAAGCCTGGTGCCTGCGTGAAATCCCGCGCCTGCTGGCCAAAAAAGGGTAACCAGAGCGCCTCGCGAAATAGTTACCCCGAAAATCGCCATCTGGCAGGCGAGCGGTCATTAACCTTACCCCAGTTGCCAGTCAGGAAAAGCGTTCGTCGCGCCCGTGCGGCTCATCCCAGTCAAAAGCGGGCCCTGTGGAGATCACGCCGCTGGGGTTAATGGTTTTATGACTGCAATAGTAGTGATGGCGGATATGTTGCAGGTTAACCGTCCCGGCAATGCCCGGCATCTGCCAGATATCGCGTAAAAAGCCGTTCAGATTGAGATAGTCGCCGATACGATGCCTGTCGCATTTAAAATGGGTAACGTACACCGGATCGAAGCGCACCAGCGTGGTCCACAACCGAAGATCCGCTTCGGTAAGCTGATTTCCGGTCAGCCAGCGATGCTGACCCAGGATCTGCTCCAGACGATTTAACGAGCGAAACAGCGCCTCTACAGCTTCGTCATACGCTGCCTGTGAAGTGGCAAAACCCGATTTATAGACGCCATTATTCACCGTATCGTAGATCCAGCCGTTCAGCTCATCGATCTCCGCACGCAGTTCAACGGGATAGTAATCCCCGGCGCGTGCGCCGACAGCGTCAAAAGCGGTGTTAAACATACGGATAATATCGGCAGATTCATTGCTGACAATGGTCTGCTGCTGTTTATCCCACAGCACGGGCACCGTTACCCGACCGCTATAGTCTGCATCGGCATGCTGATAAAGCTGATAAAGAAAGTCATGCTGATAAAGCGTATCGCCGGTGGCCGCCGGGAAATCGGTAGCGAACGTCCAGCCATTTTCCAGCATCAGCGGATGTACCACCGAAACGGAAATCATCTGCTCCAGCCCTTTTAACTGACGCATCAACAGCGTGCGATGCGCCCACGGGCAGGCAAGGGATACATAGAGATGATAGCGATCGCGCTCGGCAGTAAATCCCGCTTTTCCCGTTGGTCCCGCGCTACCATCAGCGGTAACCCAGTTACGAAACGCGGACTCGGAGCGCTTAAAGCGGCCGCCGTTTGATTTAGTGTCGTACCAGGTATCCTGCCAGACGCCATCAACCAGTTGTCCCATAAAGCCTCCAAAATCAAAGGGGCGAGAATGCACCATTCTCGCCCGTTGAGAGTTAAGTATAGCCAGCGCTTACCACTTTTTACCAGGCAGGCGGTCGATGCTGTAAGCGCCCGGACCGCTGAGCCCCAGCAGCAGGAAGCCACCCGCGATCGACAGGTTTTTCATGAACATAATTGCATTAACGCCCTCAGCGAAATTGCTGTGGAACAGGAAAGCGGTCAACACCGTAAAAACTGCGGTAAACAGTGCGGTAAAGCGCGTGAGAAAACCGATCAGAATTGCCAGCCCACCGCCCAGCTCAAGCAGGATAACCAACGGCAGAATAAACGCCGGTACGCCCATCGCCTGCATATACTGCGCGGTACCATCATAGCCAGTGACTTTACCCCAGCCAGACACGATAAACAGGATCGGCAGTAGAATCCGTGCTACCAGCAGGCCAATATCTTCGAATTTTTTCATGATGTTTCCCAGCGTTGTTTTTTCTCAGGCCAAAAGCGCCTGAGCAAGTATTTAGTGTGATTGCAGGCGATTACGCGCTGCTCTCGGTAACTGAGGAGGATAATAAGTGGGCGGGGAAAGATTTGTAAGCAAGATAAACTGTCAAAGAGGTTCAATAAAATTGATATTGATTGCCTGCGGGTCGGCAGGCAATCAAAGGAAGCGCTATTTCTTACGCGGCAGATTGGATTTTATCAGTCGCAAGGTGCTCCATAAGCCCAGACCACGCTTCGCCCAACGCATCAAAAAGTTGGGGTTACGTACCGACCAGATCGCTAATGCACTGCTACCGATAGCCAGATAGCTACGCAGACTAAGCAGCGTCATCCAACCGCGATCGTAACGGGCGGTTTCCAACAGCCATTCACGGCGCGCCAGACTAAGATCGAGGCGCTGCTGGTGAATAGTTATTAGCAGATCCGCTTTACGTCGTTCACGGTCAGCACGCGTCATGGGTGGCGGTCCTCCAACATTTGACGGTCAGAAGAGAGCTCTTTCCGTGTATGGTGAAGCAGCGTGGATTTACGTGACTTACGTAGCGTCCAGAGGCCAAAAAACAGCGCCAGCACAAACAGAACGCAAGTTGTAATACCAATGACCATCAGGCGATACTGTGCGTCAACCGCCCAGATAATCAACACCATCAGGCTCATCAGACCAAACGCGGTAAACAGCATAGTCAGGCCAATCATCAACAGCATCTGTATCAGATTAGCCTTTTCCTCTTCCAGCTCGACCACAGCAAGGCGTACACGGGTTTCTACCATGCTAACCAGCGTAGTGACGAGACGCTGTCCGATGTTTATGACCCCTTTGCCCGGGCCGTGGCTCTGCTGAGAATCGGCCATAATTAACGACGCGAAATCAGCATGCCGATGGCCAGCCCGATGGCTGCGCCAATCCCTACGCCGTGCCAGGGATTTTCACGCACGTAATCATCAGCGTGGCTCACCGCTTCACGGGTTGTCTGCGACAGGCGGTCGCCGGTTTCACCGAGACGCAGGCGCGACTCATCCAGCGCGGCACGCGCTTTGCTACGCAGTTTATCCATTTCTGATTTTGATTTATCGGTGGAATGGCTAAGCACTTCTTCCAGCGTATCCGCCAGATTCTTTAGCTCGGCGCGCAGGTGTTCTGACGTAGTATCTTTTGACATGAAACACTCCTTTATTCTCAGGCAATGTACGCTGTAAATGGGTTACCAGGGAGCAGACTGAAGCGCTTTAAGCTCTTCGCGTTCTTCCTGTAATTTTCGTTGGCGTTTAGCGATTTTTTCCTTATCGCCATCTTCTTCGGCATCTTTTAAATCTTGCTCTCGCTCTGCCACTTCCCGCTTTTTCGCGTTGATGTTTTCCTGATGAGCCGCTTTGAGCTTTTCATCAGTGCAGCTGGCGCGGACTTCCGTCAGAGCGCGCTCAAGACCGTTCACCCGGCGTTGATTATCATGTTGTTTAGCAACTGCGATCTCATGCTCAATGTTTTTCTCTTTCTGCAAACAGAGTACGCCAGCGGCGTGGGTAAAGCCGGAAAGGGAAAAAAGAGCCAGAAAAAGCGAGGTACGAAATTTCATCCGATCATGACCTTCCATTGTTAAATTCAGCCGTTTCCTGTGAACGGTAAAGATGCAGCAGCTATAAGGCTGGCAGCCATGCCGCCTCATAACCTTTTGTAAGAATAGACACTCTTTCCGGAAAGCTCAAAAGTGTTGAGGAAGAAAGCCTGTTTTGGGAACAGGAATGACGCTGTGGAACGAGGTTAACCTACAGATTGCGGGCGCAGCGAGATCTTATTCAGCCAGCCACCGCTGTTTTCCATCTGAGCGATATCAAACCCATGCGGCAGAATTTTAAGCAGGGCACGCTGTGCCGCCAGGCTCTGTTCCTGCGACTCAAAGCGCAAAACCAGCGAATCCTGGGCGGGCGTAATACTTTTTACCTGAATCCCCTGGGCGTTAAGCCGCTGCCAGACATAAAATCCATCCGGCAAGGTCACGCCCTGTTCGGCAGCGCGAATTTGCAGGGCGTTCTCATGGCGAAACAGGGCCGGTACCAGCGCAAAGGTAATGATCGCCAGTAATCCAACCAGCAGCCAGCGCAGCGGCTGGCGTACAAGAGACTGTAACCATTGCATTATGGTTGACCTTTTTGCTTGCCGTTACTGTTCCGTTTACGCCACAGTACCACCAGCGAGCCTACCAGCCCAAACACCAGCAGCACCAGCGGCAACAGCATCAGGCAGAACATCAGTTCATCTTCATAGCGGCGGAAGATCGGCGTTTTACCCAGCGCAAAGCCCATCACCGTCAGGATCAACACCCACAAAAAGCCGCTCATCCAGTTAAAGAACTGAAAGCGCGCGTTGCTCAGACCGGAAAGGCCGGCGATGGTGGGCAGCAGCGTACGAACGAAAGCGATAAAGCGACCAATTAACAGCGCAGAGAGGCCGTGGCGGTGAAACAGCTGATGGGCGCGCTGATGATATTGCGCAGGCAAATGGGATAGCCAGTTTTGCACCGTAGGCGTATTGCCCAGCCATCGCCCCTGAATATAGCTAACCCAGCAGCCAAGGCTGGCTGCGGTGGTAAGGATAAACAGGGTAAGCGGAAAATTCATTGTGCCTTTGGCTATCAGCACGCCCACCAGAATAAGCAGGCTGTCGCCGGGAAGAAAGGCTGCGGGAAGCAGGCCATTCTCCAGAAACAGAATCATAAACAGTACGCCATAAATTGCCCAGACCAGCGTCGGATCGGCCAGGGTCTCAAAATCTTGTTGCCATAATGCTTGCAACAGCGCTTTTAAAATATCCATTCATTGTTCCTGAACTTCATTGTTAACACTGGCTCATCGATAAAGAGGCCGGGAGGGCGGATGGGTCGTTTTTGTTAATTGTAGTCGCCGCTACCGCAGGCCAGGTAATCGCCTTTTTGCCTGGATGGCTGATAAAAAACGATGCATTCTTCTTTCCCGCTGCGAAAGGGTAAGAAAAGGTGGATAACTGTAACAAAATCCACCCTGACGAGACAGGGAAAGTTACCACTGACTAAAAGTTTTACCGTTGAAAATCACTGGCTGAAAGGAGCTTTACACTGGCTGACACTAAAGTAAATTAGCTGACTTTAGACGCTTTGTTAGCCAAAGCGTCTGTTTTTAGCGGGAAGAGGAGGTATCGGGCAGGATAACCGGGTTTTCGGCAAACATATAACGGTCAACGTTGAACTCAAAATCGTCGGTTGTGGCGTTAAATAACATCTGGCGGGTATTTTCCAGATGCTGCCACATCGCCAGCTTGGCGGCGGCCGGATCTTTACGCATTAACGCTTTCAGAATCATATCGTGGTCGTTGCACCAGCTGCCAATAGCGCGTTCATCTATATGTTCATGCAGCTTTAGCCAGTAAGGATTATGCGTGCGGTGCAGCCACATTTTTTCCACAATCGCCGCCAGCGCGCTATTTTGCGTCGCCATGGCGATTTGTACATGAAAACGCATATCCCATTCGGAATCGCGAAAGCGATCTTCTTTGCGCGCCTCCTGCTGGATCTCCATAAGCTGCACAATGTCCTGCCTGGTCACACGCGTCGCGGCGAATTCCGCCACGTTACTTTCAATAAGCTGACGCGCCTGTAGCAGTTCAAAAGGGCCGAAATTCGCAAACTCCAGCTGGCTGTTGGTGATAATGCGCGGGTTCTGCTGGCTGGAAATAACATGAATGCCGGAACCCTTGCGCACTTCCACGTAGCCTTCCACCTCCAGCATAATGATCGCCTCACGCACCACGGTGCGGCTGACCTGCATCTCTTCAGCGATTAAACGTTCTGCTGGTAGCTTATCGCCAACCTGATACTGCCCCGATTCAATGCGATTTTTTAGCTCTGAGGCCAGCTGTTGATAAAGACGACGCGGTTCGCTGATTTCCATAATCCATTTCCTGCTGGTGTGTTCTGTAAGTTGTTATACCACTTAGCGGCATGAAGGCCAATCACTCCAGAGGGTAAGAAGAGGGAAATGCGTTGTTGGTCAACCAAGAAAGAAGGGGAGAACAGAGAGGCGCGCATCTGGCGATGCACGCCCTGAAGCAACTAACTACGTACCGGCTCGGCAGCAGGCGCGGCAGGCGTCTGCGCCAGTTCGGCGGCCGGTTTGTTTTTCAGCACTGTCCAAATCACTAACGCACCCAGCAGATCGAATACCGCCAGCGCAGCAAACAGCGGGCTGAAGCCCAGCGTATCGGCCAGCGCGCCAACCACCAGCGCAAACATGGTGCTGGCGGTCCAGGCGGCCATGCCGGTCAGCCCGTTGGCTGTAGCCACCTCATTACGACCAAACACATCAGAAGAGAGCGTAATCAGCGCGCCGGAAAGCGCCTGATGTGCAAAGCCGCCGACGCACAGCAGGGCAATCGCCACGTAGGGACTGGTAAACAGGCCAATGGTGCCGGGCGCTATCATCAATACCGCGCCCATTGTTACTACCAGCTTGCGTGAAACAATCAGGTTAACGCCAAACAGCCGTTGAAATAGCGGAGGCAGGTAGCCGCCAACAATGCAGCCGAGATCGGCAAACAGCATCGGCATCCAGGCAAACATGGCGATCTCTTTCAGATTAAAGCCGTAGGTTTTGAACATAAACAGCGGGATCCAGGCATTGAAGGTGCCCCAGGCGGGTTCCGCCAGGAAGCGAGGCAGGGCAATGCCCCAGAACTGGCGGTTACGCAGGATCTGGCCGGCGCTCATTTTTTTGCCGTTGTCGAGCTGATGGTGCGATTCCTGACCGGAAAGAATATAGTCGCGCTCGCTATCACTGAGTTTTTTCTGCTGCCTGGGATGTTTATAAAATACCAGCCAGCAAAGCGCCCAGATCAGGCTGAGGACGCCGGTAATAATAAACGCCATTTGCCAGCTATGGGCGACGATAGCCCATACCACCAGCGGCGGCGCAACCATTGCGCCAATCGAGGAGCCAACATTGAAATAGCCCACCGCAATAGAGCGCTCTTTTGCCGGAAACCATTCGCTGCTGGCTTTCAGGCCGGCGGGGATCATGGCCGCTTCGGCGGCACCCACGGCGGCACGCGCAATCGCCAGACCGCCCCAGCTGTTTGCCAGTGCGGTTGCGGCGCAGAAGATTGCCCACATAATCGCAAACACGGCATAGCCGACCTTGGTGCCAAGGATATCGAGAATGTAACCGGCCACCGGCTGCATAACGGTATAGCAGGCAGAGTAGGCGGCTACGATATAAGAGTATTGCTGCGTGGTGATATGAAGCTGTGCCTCAAGCGTTGGCGCTGCTACGGCAATGGCGTTACGTGTCAGGTAACCCAGCACGGTACCGATGGTCACCAGACCGATCATATACCAGCGTAGCCCTTTTATTTTACGCATGTCATACCTCTTCCAGTTCTGTTTGCGGCTGTGCCGCTGTTGTTTTTTATTGCGGGTCTGCCGCGGTCAACTGCGTACAGAAAGCATCCGTGAGCAAGACCTTGCCTTTGCCCTTTTCCATTCCTTACCTGTGAGAGAAATTTCTGCTCATCAAAATCTGACCGGCAGACGATAACTTGTCATACCGATTTAAAAGTTGAATGCCATCACAAAACCCATTTTTGCAATGTGGGATACTCAAACCCAAGAAATGTCAGGTGATTACTGGCTTGCAAGGCAGTTGGCCGTCAACCAACGGGCGCGACGTTGTCTGATATGTGAGCTGTATCGCAAAATAATCGCTGCTATCGCTTTAATTGGTATGATAACTTTTTGCCATCAGGTGAACGCATCGATAACGTTCATGTAAAAGGAGATCGGAATGTCCCGTTTTATGACCGAAGATTTTTTGCTGGATAGTGAGTTTGCCCGCCGTCTGTATCATGACTACGCGGCCGATCAACCGATCTTTGATTACCACTGTCACCTGCCGCCGCAGCAGATCGCTGATAACTATCGCTTTAACAACCTGTACGACATCTGGCTTAAGGGCGATCACTATAAATGGCGCGCCATGCGCGCTAACGGCGTGCCGGAAGCGCTTTGCACCGGCGATGCCAGCGATCGTGAAAAATTTAACGCCTGGGCACGCACCGTTCCGCATACCATCGGCAATCCTCTTTACCACTGGACGCACCTTGAGCTGCGCCGTCCGTTTGGCATCACCAATGTGCTGTTGTCAGAAAAAACCGCCGATCGCATCTGGGACGAGTGCAACGCATTGTTGGCGCAGGATGACTTTAGCGCACGCGGCATCATGCAGCAGATGAACGTGCGAATGGTGGGAACCACCGATGATCCGGTAGACGATTTACAGCATCATCATCGCCTGGCGCAGGATGAAAGCTTCACCATTAAGGTGTTGCCGAGCTGGCGTCCTGATAAAGCATTCAATATCGAAGCCGAAGGCTTTGCTGACTATATGCATAAGCTTGGCGCCGTCGCGGATACCGATATCCGCCGCTTTGAGGATTTACGCCGTGCGTTAAGCAAGCGCCTCGATCATTTTGCCGCGCACGGCTGCAAGGTTTCCGATCATGCGCTGGATGTGGTGCTGTTTGCCGAAGCGGACGATGCCACGCTGGATGAGATTCTGGCGCGTCGCCTGCAGGGAGCGCAGCCTTCGGAACAGGAGATAGCGCAATTTAAAACCGCAGTGCTGGTATGGCTGGGCGCAGAGTACGCCCGTCGCGGCTGGGTGCAGCAATATCATATCGGTGCGCTGCGCAATAATAACCGCCGTCAGCTGCAGCTGCTGGGGCCGGACGTCGGTTTCGACTCCATCAATGATCGTCCGCTGGCTGAGCCGCTGGCGCGTCTGCTTGATGCGCAAAACCGCAATAACGCCTTACCGAAAACCATTCTTTACTGCCTCAACCCGCGCGACAACGAGGTGCTGGCGACGATGGCCGGCAATTTCCAGGGTGAGGGCGAGCCAGGCAAGATGCAGTTTGGTTCCGCGTGGTGGTTTAACGATCAGCTGGATGGCATGCAGCGTCAAATGACGCAGCTGGCGCAGATGGGTCTGCTGAGCCGCTTTGTCGGCATGTTAACCGATAGCCGTAGCTTCCTTTCTTACACGCGTCATGAATATTTCCGTCGTCTGCTCTGCCAGATGATTGGGCGCTGGGTAGAAAACGGCGAAGCGCCGGCGGATATCGATCTGTTGGGCAACATGGTGAAAAACATCTGCTTCAACAATGCCCGCGACTATTTTGGCATTGAGCTTTAATCCGGGGAAATGTCATGCAAACACTGAATCGCAAAAATTTTCCTGGAGCGCAATATCCAACCCGCATCATCCAGTTTGGCGAGGGTAACTTTCTGCGCGCCTTTATCGACTGGCAGATCGATCTGCTTAACGCCCACAGCGATCTGGCTGCGGGCGTAACGGTCGTCAGGCCGATCGATCGTCAGGTCGACTATACGCTTAACCATCAGGACGGACTTTATACCGCCCTGATCCGTGGGCTGAATGCGCAGGGGGAGGTGGTGAGCGAGCCGCGCCTGATCCGCTCGATAAACCGCGAGATCCAGCCGTATCGGCAGTTTGATGAATTTATCGCGCTGGCGCAGGACGCGCATATTCGCTTTATGTTTTCCAATACCACCGAAGCGGGCATCGCTTTTAACGCCGACGATCGGTTGGAAGATCGCCCGGCGCGCTCGTTCCCTGGCAAGGTTGCCCAGCTATTGTGGGCGCGCTGGCGGCATTTCTCCGGCGCGGCGGATAAGGGCTGGATCATCCTGCCCTGCGAGCTGATCGATAATAACGGCGACGCGCTGCGCGAGCTGGTGCTGCGCTATGCCGAGTGCTGGCAACTGCCAGCGGATTTCAGCGCCTGGGTGAAGCAGCACAATATTTTCTGCAACACGCTGGTGGATCGCATCGTTCCCGGCTATCCGGCGGCAGAGGCTGAAGCGCTGTTTGTGGAGCTTGGCTACCGCGATCCGATGCTGGTGGCGGGTGAGGTGTTTTACCAGTTTGTGATTCAGGGCCCACAGCAGGTAGCCGATGAACTGCGGCTGTCGGCGCTGCCGCTTAATGTCCGGCTGGTGGAAGATATCAAGCCGTGGAAAGAGCAGAAAGTGGCGATCCTTAACGGTGCGCATACGGCGATGGTGCCGGTAGCCTGGCTTTCCGGGTTGGGTACCGTCGGCGAGGCGATGAGCGATAATGGCATTGCACATTTTATCGATGCCATGCTGCGCGAAGAGGTGATCCCAACGCTGGATCTGCCTGCGGAGGATCTTCACCGCTTTGCGGATGCGGTGCAGGGCCGTTTCCGCAATCCTTTTATTCACCATCAGCTTTCGTCGATTGCCTTAAACAGCATGACTAAATTCCGCACGCGTCTGTTACCGCAGCTGCTGACCAGCTATCAGCAAAACAACCGCTGGCCAACGCGCATCACATTTGCGCTGGCGGCGCTGCTCGCTTATTACCGTGGCGAACGCGACGGCGAGCGTTATCCACTACAGGATGATGCGCGCTGGCTGGATCGCTTTGCCACGCTTTGGTCGCAGCAGGCGCAGGGCACTATCTCGCTGCCGCAGCTGGTTGCAACGGTGCTGAGCGATGAGCAGCACTGGGGAAGCGATCTCAGTGAGCAGCCTGGCCTGGTGGAGGCCGTTACCCAACACCTGCAAAACATCACCGCTCACGGCATGCGGGCGGCGTTACCACAATGAGGAATACCGGCTATGCAACAAGCGATTAAAATAGCGCCGCGCGATAATGTCGCCGTTGCGCTCAGCGATCTGGACGAAGGTAGCGTGCTGACGCTGGAGCAAGTGACCGTCACGTTGCGTCAGCCGGTAGCCCGCGGACATAAGTTTGCGCTGCGGTCGATCGCCGTCGATGAACACATTATTAAGTATGGATTGCCAATCGGGCACGCCACGCAGCCGATCGCGGCGGGTGAGCATGTCCATGCGCAAAATGCGCGAACCAACCTCAGCGATCTGGACGAATATCAATATCAGCCCGATTTTATAACGCTGCCGCCGCAGGCTGCTGACCGAGAAGTGCAGGTTTACCGGCGCGCTAACGGTGAAGTCGGTATTCGTAATGAGTTGTGGATCCTGCCGACCGTTGGCTGCGTCAACGGCATCGCCCGTCAGATCCTGCAGCGCTTTTTGCGTGAAAGCGGCGACGCTGCCGGTATCGATGGCGTTCATCTGTTCAGTCATCCTTTTGGCTGCTCACAGCTCGGTCAGGATCATGAGAATACCCGCACCATGCTGCAAAATATGGTGCGCCATCCCAATGCCGGCGCGGTGCTGGTGATTGGTCTGGGCTGCGAGAACAATCAGGTTGATGCGTTTCGCGATACGCTGGGCGGCTATGATAGCGATCGCGTCAGCTTTATGATCTGCCAGCAGCAGGAAGATGAAGTCGAGGCGGGGCTGGAACGCCTGCATCAGCTTTATCAAACCATGCGCCACGATCGACGCGAGCCGGGAAAGCTAAGTGAGCTAAAATTCGGACTGGAATGCGGCGGCTCAGATGGTTTCTCCGGCATTACCGCCAACCCGCTGCTGGGACGTTTTTCCGATCGCATGATCGCTAACGGCGGAACCACGGTGCTGACCGAGGTGCCGGAGATGTTTGGCGCGGAACGCATTCTGATGAGCCGCTGTCGCGACGAGGCGACGTTTGAAAAAACGGTCGCGATGATTAACGACTTCAAACGTTATTTTATTACGCATCAGCAGCCAATTTATGAAAACCCGTCGCCGGGCAATAAAGCGGGCGGCATTACCACGCTGGAAGAGAAATCGCTGGGCTGTACGCAAAAGGCTGGCCAAAGCCAGGTGGTGGATGTGTTGAAATATGGCGAACGTCTGCGTCAACCGGGGCTTAATCTGCTTAGCGCGCCGGGCAATGACGCGGTTGCTACCAGCGCGCTGGCGGGCGCGGGCTGTCATATGGTGCTGTTTACCACCGGGCGCGGTACGCCTTACGGCGGCTTTGTGCCAACGGTAAAAATCGCCACCAATAGTGAGCTGGCAGAGCGTAAGCCGCACTGGATTGATTTCAACGCCGGTCCTCTGGTGCTGGACACGCCAATGGAAACGCTGCTGGAGCACTTTGTTGATTATATCGTTGAGGTGGCGAACGGCAGGCAGACCAACAATGAACGCAACGATTTCCGCGAGCTGGCGATCTTTAAAAGCGGGGTCACGCTGTAAAAGAGGCGGCCTGATGGCCGCCTCTGTAATTGCGCTTTTTTGCTCAGAAACCCTCAGCGGTCAGCTAAGGCTCTTTGATGCAGTGCGCTGTTCTTCCGCCTGACAAACGGCAGCGGTAAACAGAATATCGGTGGATGAGTTCAGTGCGGTTTCCGCTGAATCCTGTAATACGCCGATAATAAAGCCAACCGCCACTACCTGCATGGCGATGTCATTAGGAATGCCAAACATATTACAGGCCACCGGAATCAGCAGCAGCGAGCCGCCAGCCACGCCGGATGCGCCACAGGCACACAGTGAAGCGACCAGGCTGAGCAGTACGGCTGTGAGCACATCAACCTGAATGCCCAGCGTATTTACCGCCGCCAGCGTCAACACGGTAATGGTAATGGAAGCGCCCGCCATACTAATGGTTGCACCCAGCGGGATGGAGACCGAATAGGTATCTTCATCCAGATTCAGTCTCTTCGCCAACGCCATATTCACCGGAATATTGGCTGCCGAGCTGCGGGTGAAGAAAGCGGTCACGCCACTTTCACGCAGGCAGGTAAACACCAGCGGAAAGGGGTTGCGGCGGATTTTCCACCATACCAGCAGCGGGTTAAACACCAGCGCCATCAGCAGCATACAGCCAATCAGCAGGGTAAGCAGATGCGCATAATTCCACAGCGCGGAGAAGCCAGTTGACGCCAGAATCGAGGCAACCAGACCAAAGATGCCCAGCGGCGCGCAGCGGATCACCATGCGTACCACCCAGGTCACTGCATGGGAGGCATCACTAAGCAGTTGCCGGGT
The DNA here is from genome assembly GCF_050113815.1 of Pantoea sp. FN0307. NCBI lineage: Bacteria > Pseudomonadati > Pseudomonadota > Gammaproteobacteria > Enterobacterales > Erwiniaceae > Pantoea > Pantoea sp. FN0307. Next base: position 244,814 of record NZ_JBNJSO010000002.1, read on the forward strand.
ATTGTCGCTGCTGTGGCGAAATGCAATGCCCAAGCCAATTGCCCAAACCAGGATGCCAATATAGTTAGCGTTCATTAAAGCAGTAAATGGATTCGCAACCATGCTCATTAGCAGGCCGTTTAATACCTCAGCGATGCCGGATGGCGGGGTAATTTCCGTTTGCACCGCGCTCAGGGTCAGCATCTGCGGATAGAAATGACTGCAAACCACCGCGACTACTGCCGCAAAGAAAGTGCTTAACAGATACAGCAGGATGATCGGGCGGATATTACTTTTTTGCCCATGTCGGTGATTAGCAATCGAGGAGATGACCAGCACCAGCACCAGCAACGGCGCTACGGCTTTCAGGGCGTTAACAAAAAGCGAGCCGAGTAAGCCCACCGCCAGCGCTGCATCTTTGGAGAACCAGGCAAGCGCAATACCGGCCACCAGGCCTACCATAATTTGTTTTACCAGACTGCCGCCGAACAGACGCGCAATCAGCGTGGAAGAACTTTTTTCCATCGTGAGAACCAGTAATAGTTATTGTGGCCGTCGCCGCCTTATCAGACCACGAGCGGCATGAGTGTTTGCCTGGAGGAGTATAAGGAAATGCGTTGGCAGGAAAAGCAGAAATTATGGCTATCAGGGCGGGATCAACTTTTTTTGTTTCTGTTTATTGGAATTGTGACAGTGATTCCAATTGCTCGATGTTGTTTGAGCGGAATAATTAACGGGGCGCTAAGCGCCCCGCAGCATATTAATTTGTTACTCTGCTTTGCTTATTTTATTGCGATCGTTTCGGTGATTAACCCAGGCGTTGATCAACAGCGTCAGGCCAAGGATGGACCCAACCACAGTCAGTGAAACTGAAACCGGAATATGCCAGATATCAACAATCAGCATCTTAATACCGATAAATACCAGCACAATCGCCAGGCCATACTTCAGCATAGAGAAGCGTTCTGCCACGCCCGCCAGCAGAAAATACATGGCGCGCAGGCCAAGGATCGCAAACAGGTTAGAGGTCAGCACAATAAAGGGATCGGTGGTAACGGCAAAAATGGCCGGGATACTGTCGACGGCAAAAATCACGTCGCTCAGCTCTACCATAATCAGTACCAGCAGCAGCGGCGTGGCATACAGCAGGCCGTTGCGACGAACGAAAAACTTCTCGCCTTCCAGATTATCCGTCATACGTAAATGACTGCGCAGCCAGCGCACCACCGGTTTATCACCGACAGAATTTTCATCTTCCTCTTTGCTGAACGCCATCTTGATACCGGTAAGCAGCAGAAAGGCACCGAACAGATAGAGGATCCAACTAAACTGAGTGACCAGCCAGCTACCAGCGAAAATCATAATGGTACGCAGGACAATGGCGCCCAGCACGCCGTAAATCAGCACCCGACGCTGATAGGCAGCCGGTACGGCGAAATAACCGAACAGCATCAGCCAGACAAAAACGTTATCCACGGCCAGCGCTTTTTCCAGTACATAACCGGTCAAAAAAGCCATGGTTTGGGTATTCGCCATTTCACGGCCGGCAGAGCCATCGAGATACCACCAAAAAGCGGCGGAGAAGAGCAGGGAAACAGAAACCCAGACCAGCGACCAGACTGCCGCTTGTTTAAGCGTCATGGCTTGTGCGCCGCGCCGTCCCTGTAAAAAGAGATCGATCGCCAGCATGATTAGCACGACAACGGCAAAGCTGCCCCAGAGTAACGGTGTGCCAACGGTTTGCATAAATAATATCCTGTCAGTAAACAAAAACGGCCAACGTCGGAAGACGTCAGCCGCGCTGTTTATCGCAAGCAAAACCCCGCCTTCCGGCAAGGTCTCACTTACAACGCAGAAATAATTCCGGGTTGCCCGATGACCGGATGCATAACGCATCGTAATGACGATCGATCGGCTAACAAGTTACTCCCCTTTGCTGCAAAGAAAGATAGAAGAGCACCAGTCAATAAGCAACGTATCTAAAGTAATATTTTGAAATATTTACACTAAGTGGATCTGATCGCTTTATCAGCCGGAAAAACCACACCGGTTTGCCGACGGATCTCTGACAACAGGCGCGCTGTGCTGCACGCCAACGACAATCCTGCATGCTCGACGTGCCGCTTAGCGACCAGCTCTGCGAAATGCTCAGCTTCATAACGCATCGTGTTACTGTGCTGCGCTGGCGTCAGATCCTGCGCTGCGCCGCCGCGAGGGATAAAGGTAATGCGTTGGACTTCAGAGAGTTTTTCTATCACCAGCGAGCCCGCCTCGCCCTGAATTTCGCTGGGAATATGCGAGTCGCTGACTTTGGAATGCAGCAGCGTGACATCGAAATCGCCGTAATGCATCAGCACCGCACCGTGCGCATCAACGCCGCTTGCCAGTAGTGCGGCCTGCGCCTGTACCCGTTGCGGCTCGCCCCATAGCGCCAGCGCGCTGGCCAGGCAGTAATAGCCAATATCCATAATGGAGCCGTTAGACCAGCGCGGATCGAAAGTATTGGGATGCTCGCCGTTCAGGTAACGCGGATAGCGGGAAGAGTACTGACAATAGTTGAACAGCGCCTTACGCAGCCTGCCAAGCTGCGGCAGGGCCTGTTGGATCACCTGAAAACCCGGCAGGCAGGCAGTTTTAAACGCTTCAAACAGCACCACCTGATTTTCAGCGGCGCAGGCGATCATCTGTTCAGCTTCCTGAAGAGTAGAGGCGAGCGGCTTTTCACAAATCACATGCTTGTTATGACGCATGAACAGCAGCGCCTGCTCACAATGCAGGGCATTAGGGCTGGCGATATAAACCGCGTCAATCTCAGCGCAGGCTGCCATCTGCTCCAGTGAGATAAAGAGGTGATCGGCCGGACAATCTTTAGCGAACGCCAATGCCTGTTCCAGCGTGCGCGAGTAAATGGCGGTCAGCTTCATGTTGCCGGTTTCATGGGCAGCCTTCACAAACTGCCGGGTAATCCAGTTAGTGCCTACAATAGCGAAGCGAATCATAAAAATTCTAACTCCTGAGCTTGAGTGCAGAAGGGCAGAGTAGCATGCGCGTTGGGTTGCGCTACGGCAAAGCGCTACTGCTGATTTGATCCTGCGATCCGCCTTCCAATATCATGGCTTCTTTCCTGGATGCAGGAACCGTAACAGAAGGATGCGATGTGAGCGTTAAACATGTTCTTAACTGGACCACTATTCTGGTCGCGATCCCGGTAGGCTGCGCGGCATCGCTGGTAACGCTAGGCTTCCGTCATCTAATTGAATTGATTAATCAATTACTGTTTCATAGCGATCGCGATATTACCGTGGCGATGACCGTCTGGCCCTGGTACTGCTGGCCGCTGATTGTTGGGACAGGCGGCATTATTGCCGGTTTTTTTCTGCGCTATGCCGTCAGTCTCGAACAGCAGCAAATCAGTAAAACCGACTATCTGGATGTCATCAACGCCCGGCTGGATGCGGTGCCGACCAGAACTTCATTGTTTCGTGCGATCTCATCAATTGCCAGTATTGGCAGCGGTGCCTCTATTGGTAAAGAAGGGCCGATGGTGCAGCTTTCGGCGCTGTGCGGCAGCCTGATGGGGCGTTTTTGCTTTAAATCGGTCGCTATCAATAACAGTGAAATTGTTGCGATGGCCGCCGCCGCCGGGCTGGCCTCGGTTTATCATGCTCCGCTGGCCTCGGCAATTTTCGTGGCGGAGATCGCTTTTGGCATCACGGCGCTGCAGCGGCTGATCCCGCTGATTATCGCGGCCGCCACGGCGGTCATGACCATGTGGTCGCTGGGGCTGCGCAATGCGCTTTATCCCTTTGCCGAGGTCGCGTTTCAGCTGGATCCGACCACGCTGCTGTTGACGGTTGCCGTTGGCCTGTTATCCGGCCTGCTTGGCTGGCTGCTGATTAAAATGATCGGCCACAGCAGGCAGCTTTTTTCTCATGTTCGGTCGCTGCCGCTGCGTCTTGGATTAGGGGGGCTGCTGGTGGGCACGCTGGCGCTGGTTTCCACCGATATCCTTGGCAACGGCTATGAAGTGATCGTGAAGATTATGGCCGGACACTATCTGCTGCCCGCGCTACTGCTGCTGCTGGCGTTGAAAATGAGCGCAACGGCGTTGTCGGTGGGATCGAATGCGGTGGGCGGATTATTTACGCCCTCGCTATTGGTAGGGGCGCTATTGGGCGTAATCATCGCTACGCTGGCGCGACAGGCCGGGCTGCCGGTAAGCAACACGCTGCTGTTTGCAGTGGTGGGCATGGGGGCAGTGCTGGCTGCGGTCAGTCAGGCTCCCCTGATGGCGATGCTGATGGTGCTGGAAATGACTTTAAACAGCAGCCTGCTGTTTCCGGTAATGATCGCTACCGTGCTGGCGGCAATGGTCGCCTGGCAGCTGCAGGCGACCAGTACCTATCCCGTGGTAACGCAGCATTTTAATCGCGCTGATGCCAAGCTCGATTTTGATAACAGTATTATCGAGCAGCTGATTGTACCCGGCGCCGCGCTACAGCCGCATGAATCGGTAGGGCGCGCGCTGGCGGTCAGCTCGCTGAAAAAAGAGCGCTATGTCTATGTAATTAACGACCTGGGGCATTTTCTTGGCGTGGTTTCGATTCACGATATTTCGCGCAAAATTCTCGATCATGAAATTACGCTCGATTCGCCGGTGATTCTGGTGATGGATGCACAGTTTCCCTGTGTGTTCCGCAATCAAACGGTGCGCGAGGGATGGGAAGCTTTTGCACAGGTCACGCTGGAGCGTCTGCCGGTATTAAATAATCCACAGGATCGTAAATATCTTGGCGTATTGACCAAAACCAGCCTGATTAGAAAGGCGAAAGCGTTTATTTAATCGGGGTTGCCCAACTGAGCCTGATGAGTTAGCCACAGTCGGGTATCGAACTCCAGTTGATGATAATCTGGCTCCATGTGGCAGCAGAGCTGGTAAAACGCTTTGTTGTGCTCTTTCTCTTTGATATGCGCCAGCTCATGCACCACGATCATGCGCAGAAAGGCTTCCGGTGCCTGACGGAACAGCGTGGCAACACGAATTTCCGCCCGCGCTTTCAGCTTGCCGCCCTGCACCTGTGAGACAGCGGTATGCAGGCCAAGCGCATGTTTTATGACGCGGATTTTACTGTCATAGATCACTTTATTCAGCGGCGCGGCGTTGCGTAAATAGCGGTTTTTAAGCGCCTGCGTATAGTCATACAGCGCTTTGTCACTGGTGATATTGTGCATGGCGGGATAGCGCTGTTGTAGCACTTCGCCAAGGCGCTGCTGATCAATAAGGGTCTGGACCTGGCGCAGCAGCGTTTCAGGATAGCCCTGCAGATAAATTAACGACGACATGACGCGGCTCGAATAAAAAGGCAGTATACTGCGCCCCCGCTTTCGGGGCGAAAAGATGCGCAATAGTACCACGCCGAGGAATCCATGAGCCAATTAGAACTGAGCCAACGCACGCTGACCTTACACCGCTTCCCGCGTATGCAGGAAGAAAACCCACTCCAGGCGTGGGATTCGGCCGATGAGTATCTGTTGCAGCAAACGCTGCCGGAGCAGGGACCACTGCTGGTATTTAACGACAGCTTTGGCGCACTCGCCTGCGCGCTGGATCGCCCACTCTACAGCATTAATGATTCATGGATTAGCCAGCAGGCGACGCGTCAAAATCTGCGTGACAACCAGCTGGATGAGGATCGGGTGACCCTGCTTGACAGCATGGCACCGCTGCCTGCTGCCCCCGCCTGCGTGCTGATTAAGATCCCCCGCACGCTGGCACTGCTGGAGCATCAGCTGCGTCAGCTGCGTGAAGTGGTGACGCCGGAAACCGTTATTATTGCCGGTGCGCGCGCGAAAGATATCCATACCTCCACGCTGCAGCTGTTTGAACGTATTCTTGGCCCAACGAAAACCTCGCTGGCGTGGAAAAAAGCGCGCCTGGTTTACAGCACTTTTGCCGCGCCGGAACTCAAGCCGCAGGCGGAGACGCTGAGCTGGCCGCTGGATGGCACCGCGTATCAGATTCATAATCATGCCAACGTCTTTTCCCGCAGCGGGCTGGATATTGGCGCGCGTTTCTTTATGCAGCATCTGCCGGATAATATCACCGGCGAGATTGCTGATCTTGGCTGCGGAAACGGCGTGATTGGTCTGCTGGCGCTGGAGATGAATCCACAGGCGGAAGTGCATTTCATTGATGAATCCTGGATGGCGATCGCTTCCAGCCGCATGAACGTTGAGCTTAACCGTCCGCAGGATATGGCGCGCAGCCATTTTCAGGTCAATAACGCGCTGAGCGGTTTTCCGGCCGATCGTCTGCATGCGGTGCTCTGTAATCCTCCTTTCCATCAGCAGAGCGCAGTGACCGATCATATCGCCTGGCAGATGTTCCGGGACGCGCGCCGCTGCCTGCAGTATGGCGGCGAACTGCGTATCGTTGGCAACCGCCATCTGGATTATTATCGCAAAATGAAAAAGCTGTTTGGCAACTGCACCACCGTGGCGTCAAATAACAAGTTTGTGGTGCTGCGCTCGGTAAAGCTGCGTTGAGATTGCCAGCGTGGATCAGATGGCCAGCGCCAGTTCCGTTCCCTGGGCGATAGCGCGGCGCGCATCCAGCTCCAGCGCCACATCCGCGCCACCGATAATATGCACTGGCTTACCTGCCGCCTGCAAGGGAACCGCCAGTGTCCGGTCAGGCTCCTGACCGGCGCAGATAATCACGTTATCCACCGCCAGCGTGAGCGGTTGGCCGTCGCGCAGGATATGCAGCCCCTCATCGTCAATGCGCTGATACTGCACATTGCCCCACATCTCTACGCCGCGCGCCAGCAGAGTGCTGCGGTGGATCCAGCCGGTGGTTTTCCCCAGCCCGGTGCCCGGCTTGCCCGCTTTGCGCTGCAGCAACCAAATCTGACGCGGGCTGCCGACGGGCTGCGGCGTGGTTAACCCGCCGCGCTGCTGCAGACTTTTATCGATCCCCCACTCCTGGCAGAAGGCATCAATATTCAGGCTGCTGGCATTATCGCTGTGGCTGAGATAGCTGGCGGTATCGAAGCCGATGCCGCCAGCGCCAATAATCGCAACGCGTGCACCCACCGGTTTTTTATCGCGCAGCACCTGCAGATAGTTCAGCACCTTGCTGTGCGATATGCCTTCAATCGCTGGCGTACGCGGCACGATGCCGCTGGCCAGGATCACCTCGTCAAAATCGTGCAGCATTTCCGCGTCGGCACGGCAGTTCAGGCGGGTCTCCACGTTGTAGCGCTGTAGCTGGGTACGGTAGTAACGCAGCGTTTCATTAAATTCTTCTTTGCCAGGGATCTGGCGCGCCACGTTAAACTGACCACCGATAGCGCTGGCGGCATCGAACAGTGTGACCTGATGGCCGCGCATGGCGGCATTTACCGCAAACGCCAGACCAGCGGGGCCTGCGCCAACCACCGCCAGCTTTTTCTGCTGGCGGGCGGGCGTCACCGGCATCAGTGTTTCATGACAGGCGCGTGGGTTAACCAGACAGGAAGTCACTTTGCCCGCAAAAATTTGATCGAGGCAGGCCTGATTGCAGCCGATGCAGGTATTGATCTCGGCAGCGCGGTTGGCCTGCACCTTAGCGACAAAAGCAGCATCCGCAAGGAAAGGCCGTGCCATTGAGATCATATCCGCACAGCCCTCATCCAGCAGTTGCTGCGCTACCTCCGGCTGGTTGATGCGGTTGGTGGCGATCAGCGGCAGCGTCACATGCTGTCGCAGAAGGCGCGTGACCCAGCCGAAAGCAGCGCGCGGAACCGAGGTAGCGATGGTAGGAATACGCGCCTCATGCCAGCCGATACCGCTATTGATCAGCGTGGCGCCCGCCGCTTCGATAGCCTGCGCCAGCGCGATTGTTTCTTCCAGCGTATTGCCCTCCGGCACCAGGTCGAGCATCGACAGTCGATAAATAATAATGAAGTCAGGTCCGGTCGCAGCGCGTACCGCCTGCACAATGCGTACCGCAAAACGCATACGATGCGCAAAATCGCCTCCCCATTCGTCGCTACGTTGATTAGTGCGTAGCGTCAGGAACTGATTGATCAGATAGCCTTCCGAACCCATGATTTCCACGCCGTCATAGCCCGCCTGCTGGGCCAGCGTCGCACAGCGCGCAAAGTCCTCAATCAACTGCAAAATGGCCTCATGGCTCAGGGCCTGCGGCATAAAAGGATTAACAGGCGCCTGTAGCGGCGAAGGTGCTACCAGCGCAGGCTGATAGCTGTAGCGACCGGCATGCAGGATCTGTAAGGCGATTTTCCCATCGTGCTGATGGACCGCGTCGGTAATGATGCGGTGATGCGCCAGCTGCGTTTCAGCGTTCAGTACCGAACCGCCAGCAACCACCACCCCTTCCGGGGAAGGGGCTATGCCGCCGGTAACGATCAACGCTACGCCGCCCGCGGCGCGATCGGCATAAAAGGCGGCAAGCCGCGCTGCGCCGTCAGGCCGCTCTTCCAGACCGGTATGCATCGATCCCATTAGCACACGGTTTTTTAGTTGGGTAAAGCCAAGATCGAGCGGATCGAAAAGCGATGGCGTGATCGACATAAAGCTACTCACCTGAATGTTAAATTATTATTAAGTGGTCGGATGAGTTGACTGTAGCGCTCAGGTTAAGAAAGAAAAGCGGCAGCGGGTCAGCCTGTGAGATACATCAAAAAAGTAGCGGGCCTGAAGCCGCCTGCCCGACAAGCGGGGCAGACGTTTAAGACAGAGCCTGAGATCGGGTCAGTCGCGGTTTAACGATCGCAGCCGGGTAAGCAGCATGGCCTCCAGTACCTGCACTTCATTAATCACTTCCTGACACAGTTCATCAAGATGGACATCATCGCTTTCGCTGTCTTCTAACTGCTGGCACAGCTTTTCCAGCCGCATCGCATTAAGCAGGCGCGCTCCGCCTTTTAATGTATGGGCCAGGGTAATGATCTCAGCATGCTGATGACATTGCTGTAGCTGAATGACCAGCTGGCGATGGCTATCAATTGCGCTGGTAATCAGCCTGGCGCAGGCATCAGGATCAACATCGATCAGTTGCTCAAGCAGCCCGTTACCCGGTACTGCGGGCGCGTTCACGTAAACAGAGGTAGAGATAAAGCTATGCAGGGTGTCGATATTCGCTGGTTTAAACAGGCAGCAATTCATACCGGCATCGATGCAGCGTTGCTGGATCGTCTTTTCTGCAGCGGCAGTCAGGCCAACGATCGGTACCGGCTGCAGCCCCAGTTCCGCTTCACGCTGGCGCAAAGTTTGGGCAAAGATAAAACCATCCATATCAGGAAGATTGCAGTCGGTAATGATTAAATCGATGGCGTTTCTCTGCTGCTCCCAACAAACCAGCGCCTCGCTGGCCCGCTCTGTTTCAATAACCTGATGGCCCAGATAGATCAGCTGCTGGGCCAGCAGCAGCCGGTTCGGGGCGTGATCTTCCACGATCAAAATGCGCATAACGCCGTCGCCCTGATGCTGTCCGTGGTTCTCGTTGACTGGCATATTTTCTTCGCATAGCGGCACACAAAAGCTAAAAATAAACACGGAGCCTGTACCCGACTCGCTCTCTACGCTGATTTCTCCGCCCAACAGATGTGCCAGATGGCGGCAGATACTCAGGCCGAGACCGGTTCCCGCCTGTTGGCTATGTCGATCGCCTACCTGAACAAAGGGATCGAAAATTTTATGCAACTCATGAGGGCTAATACCGCAGCCGGTGTCACTCACTTTCAGGATATAGCGGCCGCGCTTATTTGCCAGCTCGGCGGCGTCCGGTTGCTGATACAGCGTAATTTCTACCTTACCCGCATGGGTAAATTTCAGCGCGTTGCTCAGCAAATTAGCGACGATTTGATTAAACATGGTGGCATCAATCAGCACGCAGGGATGTACCACGCTGAGCGCTTTGCGAAAGAGCAGGCCGCGCGCTTCAGCTTTGCTGTGGAACAGAGCAAACAGCTGTTCCACAACCGTCACCAGGTTGGTGGGCATCGGTTCAGGCTCTAAAATCCCCGATTCAATTTTCGATAAGTCCAGTACATTACCGATCAGATTTTGCAGCGTAGTGGCAGCGTCATAAGCGGCTGTGATGTTCGGCCCAAGCGGTTGCGGCGAGCGCCGCATTTCCAGCTCCAGCAGGCCAATAATCGCATGTAACTGGGTGCGAATATCATGGCTGGTATTTGCCAGAAAGCGGCTTTTAAATTCGTTGGCGCGGTCGGCTTCCTCTTTGGCTTTTTCCAGGGCGGTAAGCAACTCATAGCGCTCGGTAATATCCAGCCAACCGCCAATAACGCCCACGATATTATCTGCATGATCGCGATAGGGCAGCGCCCAGTGCAACGCGTAATAGTCGCGCCCCTCATAATGCATGTTGAGATCCTGCACCAGAGGTTTTCCTTCTTCAAAGGTCTGTTGATAAATTTCCTGAAACCGTTGCCTGATAACAGACTCTGTTGGCAGCACATCAAGCGCTGTACCCAACAGCTGTTCACGTGGAATATGCAGGAAATCGACGTAGGCCTTGTTGCAATGCAGCAGGCGCATCTGTCGATCGCGGACATACATCACTACCGGCGACTCATCAAACAGCGTATTGGTAAAGGTTAACTGGTTTTTTAAGGTCTGTTCTGCACGGGTGCGCTCGCGGATAATGTGCTGCAGATGCCGGTTCCAGAGCAGGATCAGTAGGGCGAGCAGGCCGATCCCCAGCGTAATTTTAATAATGGTGCTGCGGTAATATTGCCAGTAATTATAAGTATCGACGTGACGGGCGTTTTGCCAGCGCAGCACGATTCTTTCCCGCGTGTCACGCGAAATGTCCAGCAGGGCTTTATCAATAATATGCATTAACTCCAGATTTTCAGTCTGGGTGGCCATAACGAAACGCGCAGGCTTGCTGTTCAGGGTGCGGCTGATCCGCAGATGACCGGCATACTGATTATTTAACTGATAATCGGCGATAATTTTGGGTTGAATAATGGCATCAACTTCGCCTCTCGCTAACAATTCAAAAGCCTGCTGCGCATTCTCCACGATACGTATTTTAGTGCCGGGATACTGTTGCTGTAGCCATTTGCGCACAGGACTACGTGCTTCTATCGCCAGCTTCCTGCCTGGCGACGCCGAAAGGGACCAGGCTGGATCGTTATTGTTTTTCTGCACCATTACCCATGGCGTAACGATATACGGGCGTGAATAAACAAGATGAGGATCGGGATGTTCCGGCTCCAGTTCTGCCAGCCGCAGCGCCAGAATATTATTATCCCTGGCGGCGAAAGGCTCAGGATAAACAAACTTCACGCCGGTGCGTTCACTAATCAGTTGCAGAAGCTCTGCTTCAATCCCGGCAGGCTGGTTATCATAATTGACCATTGAAAGCGGGGCGATGTTCCAGTTTGGTACCACGGGAATCACTGGATGTTGACGCAGCCAGATCTCATCCTCTGCATTGAGCTGTAACGGATTGGCTTTAAGCACAAACGTCGAGTCCAGCCCCCAGTTGGTGGCGATGCGCAGGCGGCCCGCCAGGGGTATCTGCTGCAGCGCGATATTAATTGCTTTAGCCAGCTGTGGCTGTGCTGCGGACACGCCAAAAGAGAGATTCATATCAGGAACCGAGCGGCTGGCGCTCAGGTTAATTCGACCGCTGTAGCCATAGCGCCGAATGAATTCGATGCTGGCAGCGCTGCCCCACATGGCATCTGCCTGACCGAAGGCAACGGCAGCCAGCGCCATTTCTGCATCGCGATAGTGCTTCAGGCGCGCGTTTGGAAAGTAGTGTTGCAGTTGCTGGCTAAAGCCAGGGGCTTCAGCCCAGGCCAGCACCGGCTGCATGGCGCTATTGAAGTTAACCGGGGCGCGCTCATTTTGGGCAATAATCGGACGATCCAGCAGCCAGGGTGGGGTAGCGATAATGCCGTCTTCGCCATAGAGATAGGGATTATAAAAAGCCAACATATCCAACTGCTGTTTTCTGAGCGCCTGGATTGCTTCCGCTGGCTTAGCGTAGGAGACGATCTGCAATTCAACATCCAGCATCTTTTGCAGGGCGCCAAGATAATCTGCAGCGATACCAGCGAATTTTCCTGGTTCCATATTGTTGTAAATAGGGGGATGCGGGGAACCCGGTACGCCAACGCGCAGCCGTTGTGGATAATTAAGCGTTTTTAATTCATTAAGCTGTTCTTTCGGCGGCAATACAATGTCGGTATGTACCTGTAGTTCTAATTGCGGCAATTGAGCGAGGGCAGGAAAATTAACAATAAATAAAACCAGGTAAAAATATAAAGTCCTTTTTATCATTAGCGTTATCCTGAGATTTTTATGTTGCAAAAATAAAACCTGGCGGGGAGTAACTTCTTATCTTGGTGTAGTTTTTATATGCGACTTTACTGAGTATAATAGGTTTTTTCCTGCGTAAAAAATAGATGATTTATCGTTTCGTTATTATTTTGAGACGTTTCTTGTATTAAGAAAAATTTTTTGTCATTCATTGAGTGCCGCGTCAGCACGAGAGAAACAGGCTATCAGTATGTTTTTTTTTATGCTAAAAATATCAGGAATTGTCTCAGGTCTCCATGCCTTGTTTAGGCCTCACGCCTACACGGCAAGCTGAGGATAGGGGCCTGGCATTAATCAGTTCCGTTATTTTTATGCGCGTCTGCTCAATCAAGGAAGGGTTAGAAAAGGCGTTTAATAACCAAGACGATAACGACAGATATTAATAACAATCAGGCCAAAACATTACGCCCGTTCTACAACAGCGCGTAACAAATTAATTTATGCGCTTATTCATCGATAATGATTCAAGGAGTGAAGAGATGACGAAAACGATCGCCCGGCCTTTACGGGTAGCGTTACTGGACGATCATCCCATGATTCGCACGGCATTTGAGATCTGCATAAACGCCGAGCCGGATATGATGTTGATCAAGGCTTTTGGCTCCAGTCAGCAACTGTTTACCGAACTGCCGGATTTACAGCTTGATGTATTAGTACTTGATTTCTTATTAGGCGAAAAAGAACTGGATGGCCTTGCCCTGGTCAAGCAGTTGCGTAATCACTATCCACGCTTAAATATTCTTATTTCTTCAGCGATGGAAAGCCCGGCGGTTGTAAAAATGGTGCTTAACGCAGGCGTGAAAGGCTTTATTGGTAAAAGCCAGGATATGAGTGAAATGATTCAGGCGATTCGGCAGGTCGGCTACGGGCGTCACTGGCTGTCACGTGATATGGCTTATGAGATTGAAGATTTATATGTGATCCACGAGGAACTGAGAAACCCGCTGGCAGGGAATAATCAAAAAGGCAGCCTGTATGAAAAGGTCAAGCTACTCAGCCCGCGTGAGGTGGAAGTTATCCGTTGTTTCCTTAACGGCATGAGCGTTTCTCAAATCGCCATTAAATTTAAACGCAGCCGTAAAACCGTTAGCGGGCAGAAACAGTCGGCCTTAAGAAAGCTGGGGCTGCGCTCTGACAATGAACTGTTTAAATACAGTAGTGATTTGCTGTCACGTTCCTGAGCCCGTTTTTCTGCGTTTACTTCTGGCGCTTAACAAACGACCACAACGCCAGTTTTACGCTTTACAAGGCTGCCGTTATGTCCGGCGCTGGATCCAGGAGTAACGCAAAGCGTATCCGTCAGAAAAATGCGCGTTTCGTCGATAGCTGGATTGCGGCTCAGCGCTGCAGTAAGTACATACCGGCAGCACCTCTATTTGGGCTGCCGGGATTTTCATATCCAGCAGCATTTGTCGTCCCAGCGCCGGAAGATCAAACCAGATCCCCTGGTTCTTTGCCTCTGCCTGAGGTCGTACCGCATGCGGATTTATGGGCTGGGTAGAAAACCATTGCGGCGCGGTAACACGCGGGTCGGAGGTTATCGTCCCCAGTACATCCTGTCCAAGCTCATAACAGCAGGGCGCAATGGCTGGACCAATCGCCACAAACAGGCTTTCAGGCGTAGCACCCAAAGCCAATAACCGATTCACCGCCGCAGGCAGCACGCCAGCCAACGCCCCTTTTAGCCCTGCGTGTACAGCTGCAACATGATACTGGCGCGTATCGGCAATCAGCACCGGCAGGCAATCTGCAGTATATACGGCCACAGGGCGTGAATCCGTAGCGATCACGCCGTCTGCTTCGCACTGCTTGCGCGGGAAAGCCTCTTCAGACATTACGATAGTAGGGCTATGTCGCTGATGACCACAGGCAGTCTCTTCTGGCGGTGCTATTCCCGCCGGCAAAAAAGCATGGTCCAGCCAGCCAAGCGAAGTGAGCAGAGCAGAGGTACGAACCGGAGCGGCGTTTTGCATAGAGCATCCTTACAGGGAATCAGCGACTGACCAGCGATATCCGTCATTAAACAGGATGAGGCTGGCCATGACTACCAGCAGCCTGATAAATTTTTTTCACTCTGTTAAGTAAATAAACGCAAATTCTTTACGGCAACAATGAATGTAATGATGCACCATAATAATGTTTGCCAACGCCGGTCTGATAAACGATTTATTAATTGCGTGCGTTATTATTTATCGCGCCTCAGACCAACAGGACCGGCGTTTATTAGGCTGTCATCGTTTTTTCTTATGATAAATAACCGGTGGTATGCTCCATAAAAATTGAGATGCCATGCTAATAATGAGATTGACGTCTATTTTATTATAACCTTTTAAAATGCATGGTTTTATTATTATCGTTTAAAATAAAGGAATTTTTATTATTTAACTAATTGTTTTTAATTGGTTTTTAAATTTTTTATATTTTATTGCCATTACAAGTGTCCATAATCCTATTTACTCATTTTATACATTGCCTTTAGATAAAATTACACTCCCACCCTTTCTGGAATAATTGTTTTTTCACAATCTGCACTTAATATAAAAAGTGGTACTACTTATTTGCCGGAGGCTTTATTTGGCTCTTCCGGTATTTCCTGATGAAGTTTAACTGTCGCCCAGGCTTGCCTGTATTTATCCGAATGGAGACGACGACTTTGACGACCCTGAAACCCCTGTTAGCAAAAAACCGTAGCTGGGCCTTACAAAAAACACAGCGTAACCCGCGCTATTTTGAACGCTATTTGCATCAGCAAAAGCCACACTCGCTGTGGATTGGCTGTTCTGATAGCCGTGTACCGGCAGAGGTATTGACCGGTGCCGATCCGGGAGAACTGTTTGTGCATCGCAATATCGCCAATATGGTGTTAACCGATGACGATAACTTTATGAGCGTGCTGCAATATGCGCTGGAGTACCTTGAGGTAAAACGCATCGTACTGTGCGGACACTATGGCTGTGGAGGCGTACAGGCCGCCGTCGCGCTGCCGGACAGTCCGCTGGCGCAGGAGAACTCCCCGCTGTCACGGCGTATTGCTGCCCTGCGCATGGCGCTTACGGATGGGCTGGCAGCGTTTCATGCCGCCGGCGAGGCGGACATTGCGCGCCATAATCGCCTGGTTGAGGCCAATGTACTGGCGCAGTTTGCTAACCTGGCGGTCAGCGCCCCGGTGCTGCAAGCCTGGCGTAGCGGTAAAGAACTGGATTTGTTCGGCTGCGTTTACGATCTGCAGTCAGGACATTTAACCGAGTTAATTCAGCAATCTGCAGAGGAAACATCGCCATGATTCCAAAGACGCTTCGGCAGGATCTGCCTGCCGGCCTTGTCGTGTTTCTGGTGGCGCTGCCCCTGTGTCTGGGCATTGCTCAGGCCAGCGGCTTGCCGCCGTTCGTTGGCCTGCTGACCGGCGTGATCGGCGGGCTGGTCGTCACCTCTTTTAGCCCATCACGCTTTGCCGTCAGCGGCCCGGCGGCTGGCCTGGTCACAATTGTCGTATCATCTGTTGCTTCATTAGGATCGTTTTCCGCCTTCTTGCTGGCGCTGGTGCTGGCGGGCGTGATTCAGGTCGTACTTGGCCTGCTGCGGGCCGGGCGCTTTATCGCGCTGGTGCCTGGCAGCGTGATCAAAGGGATGCTGGCGGCTATTGGTATTCTTTTGATTATGCAGCAGATCCCGGTTGCGCTGGGAGCCAGCGGCGATAGTGAACTGAGCGCGCTGTTTAGCGGTGAGTTTAGCTTCTCTGTGTCGGCCATCATTGTCGCTGCGGTCGGTCTGCTGATTTTGTGGATATGGACGACGCCGGTGGTGAAAAAAGTGAAGGCGCTAAGCTGGATCCCCGGGCCGCTTATCGCCGTACTGTTTGGCGGGCTGGCTACTCTGTTTGGCGAGCGGTTGCAGCCGGAATTTATCACTAACCTGCCGCGTATTTCCTTGCCGAAATTTGATAGCCTCAGCGCGCTCACTGCCGAGCTGGAAAGGCCTGACTGGCAGGCGTGGCGTAATCCGTCGGTGTATGTTGTTGCCGTTACGCTGGCACTGGTGGCCAGCCTGGAAACGCTGCTTAGCCAGCAGGCGCTGAACAAGCTGCGCCCGCAGAATCCGTCACCTTCGCCAAATAAAGAGATGGTGGCGCAGGGCATCGGTAATACCCTGGCTGGTTTTCTTGGCGCTTTGCCCATTACCGCGGTTATTGTCCGCAGTTCGGTGAACGTCAGCGTAGGCGCGCAGAGTAAAATCTCTATTCTGCTGCATGGCGTACTGCTACTGATCTGCGGCCTGTGGTTCAGCGAGTTGCTGAATGTGATCCCGCTGGCAAGCCTGGCGGCAGTACTGCTGTATACCGGTTATAAACTGGCTACGCCGCGTCTGTTTATCGATCAAATCCGCATGGGGGCGCAGCAGTTTGTACCTTTTATCACCACTATCGTAGGCATTATCGCTTTTGGGATGCTGGCCGGTATTGGATTAGGGATTGCTACCCAGATTCTGTACAGCATTTATAAAAGCCATCGTAACGCGATGCATCTTACTCGTTACGATGACCATTATGTTTTGCGCCTGCAGCAGAATCTGACGTTTATGCATAATCCGCGTTTGCAGAACCTGCTGGATGAGATCCCGGAAAACAGTGTGGTGATTGTCGATCATGATAATGTGGATTATCTCGATCCCGACGTAAAAGCGGTGCTGAAAGATTTTGGCGAAAAAGCGCCGCGACGCGGCATACGCCTCAATCAATGGCCGGTGGCGGTAAAATAATCTGCCAGCTCTTGCCGCATTGTAAGCGGGTTAGTCTCCTCAGGCACTCAATGAGTGCCTGTTTTATTTTTACCGGCTGAAGAAGATTCATCCTGCCGATGGAACACACCATGATAAGATGCGCCGCTTCGCCAGAATGACATTGGCGCTCCAGATAATATGCCGCCTTAATGAATTTGCGATGGATACTCTGAAGACGGCAAGAGCAACGCAACAGGTACGCCCGGTTATGCAATTTACGCTTTTTGATAAAAACGGACCGCTCAAAAATGCCCTCATTCTGTTTGTTTTCACTCTGTTCTTTTGTTTTGTTGGCGGACATTTACGTCTGCCCGCTGAGCTGTCGCTGTTCTGGCCGATTAATGCGTTGTTGACCGCTATTTTTGTGCGTTTCTCCTGGCTGCATCGACCGCACTACTATCTGGTGTGTTATAGCGCGATGGTTCTGAACGACACCCTTTTTTCCGGCTGGGCGATACCCGCCTTTACCCTGAACGGCGCTAATCTGCTGTTTATCCTGGTGGCTGTCTCCATGCTGATCCAGAGACCGGGGCTGCTTAACGCCTCGGGTAGAGTAAAAAGCGCGTTGAACATTTTCCCTGCCTGTCTGTTGGCTTCGATTGCCTGCGCCACCTGGGGGGCGCTGGCTCAGGGGCTGCTTATTAGCGAGCGCTTCCTGCCTGCCTGGAGCGACTGGCTAAGCGAACAGTTTTCTACCGGCGTCCTGCTGCTGCCGTTTCTGCTGACGTTGCCGCGAAGGCCATCATTGCTTTCAACGCTGCGGCGCTGGCGGAACTGTCTGCCGATAGCATCGTTAATACTGTCGCTGAGTGCGGCGGTGGTGATTGGCGGCGGCGGCAGTCTCTCGTTTCCCGTACCGGCGCTGATTTGGTGCGCCATCAGCTATCCGCTCTGGCTGACCAGCGGCCTTACGCTGATAACCGGCATCAGCGAAATTGTTTTGGTTATGCATGGCTTGATGAATATTCAGGGGGACGATAGCCTGTTGCCGCTGGGACATCTGGCTTCAGCGAGGCTGGGCGTGGCGACGGTCGCGATCAGCCCGCTGATCGTTGCCGTCAGTATGGATGCCATCCGGCAGCTTAATCATCAGCTGGCGCTGCGCGCTAACCATGATTTCCTTACCCGCCAACTGTCACGTTCAGGCCTGTACGAACAACTGCATCAGCTGGAAAAAACCAGCGATCTGCGCGCGCGCGTAGCCGGTGTGCTGTTGATCGATGTCGATTATTTTAAATCCATTAATGACAACTACGGACATGATGCAGGCGATGCGGTGCTGTTTGAGGTTGCGCAGCGTATGCAACAGGCGGTAGGGCAGGAGGGGCTGGTTTGTCGTTTTGGCGGAGAAGAGTTTTTGGTACTGCTTTTCGGGCTAAGCGATGGACAACTGCTGGAGAAAGCGGAGGCGATTCGTCACCGCATTATGCAGGAAAAAATCATGCTGCGCGGCAGTGGTGTTGCCGTTACCGTCAGTATCGGCGTAGCCAGTGGCGTTCTTGAAACTAATAACGTAAGCGAGTCGTTTAACCGGCTGGTTTCTGCCGCCGATAAACAGCTGTTTATCTCAAAACGCAACGGGCGCAATCAGACAACGTCCTCGCTAACAAGCGAAAACGCGGTATTCCACACTCTTGCATAGCTTGCATCAGAAAAAACCGCAGCAGCTAACCTGCACTGTTGCGGGGTCAGAATTAAGTATGGGTTTGGGCATTAAGAACGGATATAGCTACGAATCACATCGGCGATGGCTTTGTTCGCTTCCCGGCCATTACGGTGTTCAACTTCACTTGCCAGGTTTTCCAGATATTTATTCAGCTTGCCGCCGGTGGGGACATTGCCGAAGGTAATCAGCATCTGGACGATTTGACGCAGAGCCAGCAGCTCCAGCGACAGGCGTTCAACAACAGGATCTTTCTCAGACATACAAACTCCGGCGGATACGTTTCTTTTCTGGAAAGCATCATACGGTGTTGTGCATTTTTCAATCGGCTAAACAGAGGTGATAAGCGGTGGTATTTTGCGCCACCCTCATAACGGATTTCCCTGCGGAAGCGTTATTTTGCTAAGGTTTCGACATTTATCGATCGCGGGCAAATGGAGGTGCGATTTCTGTTAAGCGCTGCCTTTCATGGCCAAGGCTACGGCAGAATCGCAGGAGACCATCTGCCAGGCTAAGCCTACCGCAACGGTTAACACTGGCACCTGGCATCGAAAGCGGTGCTTCATTTGATGTCACAGACCAAATGTAGAGCTTTTTACCTCGGTAAGACACTGCCTGACTGATTGCGCCAGCGATTCAATCATCTCGTCAGCATCGTACAGATGCAGCGAGGAATAACTCAACCGTAGTGATGAAGTGAAACGCTTTTGTGGTGAAAATAGAGTGCCTGGCAAGATTTTAATTTTCTTCAGTTCCAACTGAGCGCATAGTTCGCTTATCTGAATTTCATTTGGTAAGTTAATCCATAAATGATAGCCGCCCTGCGGCGATATAAAATGTGTTCCCTTGGGGAAATACGCTAACACTTTCTCTTGTGCTATCGCCAGGTGTTTTCGATAGAGTAGGCGCATTTTACGAATATGCCTGGCATAATGTCCCTGCTCAATAAAATCAGCGATAGCCATCTGCGGCGTTATTGCTGTTACACCGGAAGTCATTAGTTTTAAATTAAGTACTTTTTTCTGCTGGCGATTAGCAAATATCCATCCGGTTTTCATGTCAGGCGTTAAGGTTTTAGAGAAAGAACTGCATAATATAACGCGGTTTTCGCTATCCCAGGATTTTATGGGCCTTGGCCGCGGCAACAGATAGCTAAGTTCACTATAGATATCATCCTCAATTAAAGTGATATCATATTTATTCGCTATATTAAGTAACTGGCGCTTGCGTACATCTGACATGGTATACCCTTGCGGATTGTTGCAGTTTGGTGAAAGGTAAACCGCTTTAATCGGCAACGTTTCCAGCGCAACAACAAGAGCCTCAAGGCTTAAGCCATGCACCGGATCGGCAGGTATTTCCACTGGTGTAACACCAGCAATTTTAAGTAGCTCAAGAATACCAAAGTAGCAGGGGGATTCTATAGCCACTAAATCGCCAGGCTCACAGCTGGCTTTCAAAGCAATGAACAGCGCTTCTTTGCATCCGTTAGTGATAATGACATCGTCTGTCCGACTCTGACAGCCGGCATCCAACATCAAATGTGAAATATGCTCGCGCAAAGCCAATAAGCCTGAGGGATGCCGCCGGGTCTGTGGGGACTGCACGTAATTTTGTGCCTGACGATGTAAAGCGGTAAACAGCGGAGCCATAGAAGGCGCATTCATACAGGGATAACCTGTTCCCAGTAGCAGTCCGGGGTGCTCCATGTAGTACTCAAACTCCACGCTGTTTTGTGACTCCACAGGCTCTGTTGAGAAAGCCTTGATATCATTTGCTGCCATAGGGCGAGGCAATACCGGTATCGTTTTAACATAATAGCCAGACTGGGGTTTAGATTCGATTAAACCATCACTTTCGAGTTGGCGGTAAGCCAGCTGGACCGTAGTTACGCTTACCCCATGATCGCTGCTCAAGGTTCGTACTGAAGGCAAACGCATACCGCTGGAAAAAATGCCCTTTTCAATCCTTTCGCGCAGATGCGCTGCTACGC
This sequence comes from Pantoea sp. FN0307, assembly GCF_050113815.1. Classification (NCBI taxonomy): domain Bacteria; kingdom Pseudomonadati; phylum Pseudomonadota; class Gammaproteobacteria; order Enterobacterales; family Erwiniaceae; genus Pantoea; species Pantoea sp. FN0307. Next base: position 265,585 of record NZ_JBNJSO010000002.1, read on the forward strand.
TCATATAAAGTTTCATGATGAATGAGGTGAACCTGAAAGTGGATGGCTGTAATATTACTGTACTGAAAAAAAGCACAGTTTGACATCGTTTATCCAGCTTTAAATGTTAATCCCCGCAGCAAAATCATGAAAATAATTAATATTTGTATCTTTTGTCTTGTAGACTGACGTGGTTAACTAATTCACGGTTATTAACTAAGTGAGCGAGTGTAGCGGTAACCATGAATCGTCAAAGCCTTATTCCTTATATGAAAGAATATGAAGAAAAATTTACCGATAGTGGGCTGGTAAGATAGCTGCCTTACTTGATGTATTTTCATCCAACCTCACATATTTCCCCTGTTGTTAATACCGATAGATTTGGCTTCAGGTATACCGAAAAAAATAAAAGAGCTTTCTCAGTTGCTGAACATAATGGCGAAAAGGGATACAAACTGTTAGCGGGAAGTTCGACCGTATTTGGTATTGGTGCCAGCCACGATCGCTGGACATTATCCTCCTGTATGAGCGAGCGCGATCCGGATGGCGGGCGATGGCTCACTTTGGCGGGCGCCGAAGCACTGGCAGACTGGCTGGTTATGCGTTCTGGCGGCATGGCGAAAGCGCAGTTCCTGTCTGGTGGTTCAGAAGCGATGGAGCTTGCGCTTAAAGTGGCCTGGCAATATCAACATGAACGAGGCAAGTTTCAAAAGACTCATATCATCGCACGTCGGCAAAATTATCACGGCAGCACGTTCAACATGCTCGCCATTTCCGGAAACAGTCAACGCAGAGGAATTTACGATCCTTTGCTTCCTGCGGTGACGTTTGTCTCGCCTTGTTATGCCTTTCGCGACCAGCGAGGCGAAGAAACGGATAAGGCATACACCGACCGCCTGGCTCAGGAGTTAGACGAGCACATCACGGCTCTCGGCAGTGACAATGTGTGTGCGTTTGTCGCGGAGACAGTCATCGGTTCCACTGCCGGTGCGGTACCTCCTGTCGTCGGATATTTCAGGAAGATACAACAGGTTTGCCAACGGCATGATGTGTTACTGATTCTGGATGAAGTGATGGCCGGGATGGGGCGAGCTGGTAGCTATTTCGCCTATCAGGATGACGGGATTGTGCCAGACATGGTGGCGGTGGGTAAAGGACTGGCTGCGGGTTATCAGCCGATTTCAGCCTTATTAATCAATGCCAATATTCATCAGGCTATTGCTGATGGTACCGGTGTTTTAGCCAATGGTCAGACGCATGTAAATCATCCTTTTGCTTGCGCGATTGCGCTGGAAGTGCAGCGAACGCTTGAAGAGGAACAGTTACTTCCCCGCGTTGTTCGGGCCGGAGAGTTTTTCCGAACCATGCTGAAAGAGTCGCTGTCTGGCCTTGATTATGTGGGCGATATTCGGGGGAGGGGGTTGTTTTGTGGCGTTGAATTTGTCACCGACCGATACAGCATGAACCCATTAGCACCTCATCAACAGTTCGCGGCACGTTTAAAAACGGCAGGACTTGAGCAGGGGCTGCTGCTCTACCCTGGTACCGGTACGGTCGATGGTATTAACGGACAACATATCTTGTTTGCTCCACCTTTTATTGCCGGTGACGACGAACTGGCGCAGATGGTCGAACGGTTCACCGCAATACTTTCAACCTTAAAGATGAAATGAAAAGTCGAAATTTAACAAAAAGAGGATGAATAATGTCTGAAGATTTACGCTGTAAAGATAAGGTATTACTTTCAGTTTGTACGATGGACTGGTGTGACCTTGGCGTTGAATTTGCCAAAACGATTTTTTCTGATGTCGAGGTATTTTGCTGGGATCCAGGTGATGCCTGGCCAGAGCATTTAGAGAATTGGGAAGGCGACTGGATTATTTCGTATCGCGGTGATTTTATCTTCCCAGAGCGTATTTACAAAAAAGCGCGTAAAGGGGCGATTAACCTTCATCCAGCTCCACCTCGTTACCGTGGCCTGGGTAGCCAACACTATGCGATTTATTATGGCGATGAGACCTATGGTTCAACCTGCCACCATATGGCTCCATCAGTAGACAGTGGGCAGATTATCGATGTTGCCAATTTTGCTATTGCACCGGGCGCCACGGCCTCTTCACTGCGCATGCATGTTGGTATCTCCTGCCTGCAACAATTCGCACGACTCATGAGCGATTATATTGTTCAGGGTAAACCGCTGCCGGTTTCTGAGTATCGCTGGGGAGATAGACTGTACAAACAATCAGAACTGAAAGACTGGATGTTAACCATGCGGGAAAACGAACCGGATCACCGTTGCTTCAAGTGATACGCTCAGACATGTTTTTGGTCAGGTGAATGTATGTGGGATATGTCTTCGTTTTTAGCGGCATTGCTGGTTTACAGCATTGGTACGGCGTCGCCGGGGCCGGGTAATCTTTCCATCGCCAATGCCGCGATGAATTATGGTCGTAAAGCGGGTCTGGTTCTGGCAACCGGTGTGATTTCAGGCTCTATCTGCTGGGGTATGTTAACGGCGCTTGGTGTATCAGCCATTTTGATCTCTTCACAGAGTTTTATGATCTGGCTGAAGCTGTTAGGGGCTGCCTATTTACTCTGGCTGACGTATAAAGCGTTACGCAGTGCGTTTCGCCCCGGCGATCTTTCTGCACGAACAACGCAACAGCATCAGAATTTACGAGGCTATTACCTTCAGGGCTTAGGGTTACACTTAAGCAATCCTAAAGCCGCATTAACCTGGTTTACCGTCACCAGTGTGGGAATAACAGGTAGCGCCCCGCAATGGGAGAGCTATTTCCTGGTGGCGACTTGTGCGCTTTTAGGTGTAATGATATTTGGTCTGTATGCGCTGATTTTCGCCTCGCGTACCGCAGAAAAATATCTGAACCGCGCCCGTCGTAGTTTTGATCTGATCTGTGCGGGTTTCTATGCCCTGGTAGCGATTGGGTTTCTGGTTTCACTTTGGTAACCAAAGCCCCTCTTTTTAACTGATCCCCTAAAGTTGGATAGTTAGATCACAGGGTTGGTTAAAACGTGAATCCGGTATTCTACCGGGCTCATGCCATTGAGTCTCAGACTAATTCGTTCTGGCTGTTATTACCGTTTCTGTTACAGGCAAAATGTATCGAGTGCTATCAAGGCCTAGGGGAAATTGAAGCTTTTTAATAGTGATGGTCAACTTTTTCAAAGCTATGCATACATAGAACGCATACTTTTGCTTGCGTTCTCCATCCCTGGTTTGATGTTACTGGCCTGTACTGGCACGGTTTTGATGCTATCACCAATCTGGTGCCACTTGTTAAAGCCCAACAAAAAAGCCACCCCGAATGAATTGCACCCCAAAAGTTGGACACTCAACGATTAAGGGTGCAGTTCACGAAGAGTGGCTTTAATGAGCTTACCTGGCAGCTAAAATCTGGTGGCCCCTGCTGGACTTGAACCAGCAACCAAGCGATTATGAAAACGATGTACCACCATTAAAAAACAATAATTTATCTTAAAAAAAGAAAATTACCGCTCGGATGCTGCTGGATGTTACTGAATGTGTGAGTCTTAAGGGGAGAGAAAAGGGACATTTTTCCTCAATGGGTTGAGCGTAATTGCTTGCTGCAAGTGGCTTGGGGTGAAATGCGCATAACGCATGGTCATCTTAATGTCCGTATGCCCCAGTATATCTTTAAGCACCAGGATGTTTCCTCCGTTCATCATAAAGTGACTGGCAAAAGTGTGACGCAGCACGTGAGTTAGCTGGCCCGGTGGTAGCTCAATTCCTGCCCGTTCTAACGCTGAGCGAAAAGCATAATAGCAGGGCGAAAATAATGCCCCATTCTTTTTAGGTAGTTCTGCCAATAGCTTTGCATCGACAGGAATTGATCTATTTCTTTTACCCTTTGTTTTAACAAAGGTAATTTTTCCTGCTGCTACCTGAGAGCGTTTGAGGGATTCCGCTTCGCTCCAGCGTGCGCCAGTAGCCAGGCAAACTTTGACCACCATTTCTAAATCTGGCGCAGAGCTTTGGCGGCATTCAGTCAGCAGGCTATCTATCTGTTCTCGCGTCAAAAAAGCCATTTCACTTTCATCCGTGCGGAACTGGCGCACGTTCTCCAGCGGGTTGGGCGGTGACCATTCGCCCAGTCTTTTGAGTTCATTAAACACTGCTAAAAAATAAGCGTGTTCCAGGTTCATTGTACGCGGCGAAACTTTGCTAATACGCGTTGTCCTGGCGAAATGGCCATCTAACCTTTTTGCACGGTAAGCTGTAAAAAGTTGCGCAGTAAACTCACTAGCCAGCGGGTGTCCCATGCACTCGGCAGCCCAAAGCATCGCTTTTTTGCGCTTCTCTCCATCCCGCAAAATTATACCGTGCCGGTCATACCAAAAATGCATTAAATCAGACAGGCGGCGCTTAGCTTTTCCGTCACCCGGCCAGGGAGCATCCTCAATCTTTTGTCGTGAGTCATTTTCAGAGGCCAGCGCTTCACCTTTGGTGGCGAATTTTTGCGTCTTCGCTTTTCGCTGTTGCTGTTACCACGGTTAACAGCATAAAAATCGGCTATCCACTGGCCGTTATTCAGTTTTCTAACCGCCATATCATTGGATGGTCAGAATCACTCGCCCAATGACCTTGATGTCATCAATTCCACAATCAAATGCCATGCCAACGCCGCTAACGCGAACTTTCTTTACTGGGATCCGGGTTAGCGTGCGGATGCTTGCTTTGCCTTCAATTTCCACCAGCCAGGCATCGTCATAAATTTCACTGAAATCCTGCTCGATAATGTACTGGACTATCCCTTCGATAATACAGGTGGGATTGGCTGGCAGGGGCTTGCCCTGAAGGAATGAAACCTTATCCAGCATAAATGTCCCTGCTTCATACAGTTGGCCATCAACGATTTTTTGGCGCGGCATTTTTAAAATGTCTAATTCTTCATCTTCAAATTTTGTGCCTTGCCCGGTAGCCAGCCATTCCAGAGATGCTCCCGTTTCCGCTGCACACCTGACAACCATATCGGCAGGAAACGTCCCACGGCGATATCTGCCGGAAAGGCTACTTGAAGCCATATCAAAATGCTCAGCCAGTGCAAGTTTGGATGTGAAGCCATACGCCTCAACTATGCGATCCAAAACTTTTTCACTGGAATCTGCCTTTTCAAAAGGAAACTTAGGCATGGTTTTTCTCTCGCTTTTTGAGAAATGCTATTGCAATGTTTCGTTTTACGAGATAGCATTGCTTATAATGTTTCATTATACGAATTTTGATGATTTTAACCCTGTATTTACCGTACAGGATAACCGCTGGAGTTTGCCTTATGCGTCCTGATATTACAATTGTCATCCCCGAAACTTCCTTTCCCTTAGATAAGTATTGCTGCCGTACCGGAACCAACAAGGACATAGATAACCTTTTGATTAAAATGATAAAAGTAGGTGTTGGGCCTAAAGGGAGGCCAAAGAAAGGGATTATTGAAGTCACCATGGCTGCGCTAACAGTCATGACTTTAAGAGCCTGTAATATTTCGCTTAATGCGTAATTCAGCTGACTGACTTCGGTGAGACTAACTATGTTTGATTATCAACGGTCTAAACATCCTCATTTTGAAACAGACTGCCGTGCATTTGCTCAGGCTCACAACCGCGCAGAAGTGGCTAATGCTGTTGGTATGCACCCGTGGTGGCAGCGTCTGCTAAAAGTTATCGGGGGACGCTATGGCAGATAACAAAACCTGGCTGGAGCGGATCCGCAAACAGCTGGATGCCAGCCATTCTGCAGCTGCTGATTACTGGAATTCACTTTTGCCAGAATGGCGTGGCGTCGTACTGCACGCTGCATCTATCCATAACACCGGCACCTTTAAACCTTACCTGGCTAACTACAGCTGGAATGAGCTGTATGCGCATATCGGATGCCGGGGAATGACTCTGTTGCGTACCGGCATTATCCGGGCACGAAACATGCTGAATGAGTTTGGTCCGCTAGGGCGTAGTGAATTTACCCGCCGTACCGCGAGCCGCCAGGAACCTTCTCGCCCAAATATCACACCGGGACAGGAGATGGTAATTGCACCGGCATTACTGGTGCAGCTGGAACAACAGCTGGCGAACAAACAAAGCAAAAGGGAGGCAGGGCAGTGAAACAAATCTCAGTACCAACAACCGGATTGCGTGAAGACTTTAATAACTGGCGCGTGCCGGCCGATTATGTTGATGCCTTTTTAGGGAAATGCGACGGCAGGGATGGGTGTGTAACCCTGCGTCCATTCGCTTTTAACGATACGGAACATCTGACGAATCAGCGCCACTGGCTGGCAGCTAACGCTGCGTTCTGGTGCCGTGCCTGCCGTGAAGCGGAAACTGGCTGTGAGCAAGCAGAAACGCTGGCATCTGTCCGGGCCGTTTTAAACCTCGCACTTTAATCCATTAACCCCTGAAATTTTGCTGGTCACCTTTACCGTGGCCGGGCTTTCTGCACCCTGGAGATAGCAAATCATGCATATGACTCGTCAGGATATACCCAAAAACTCTGCAGACGTTGACCTGTTGGCGCTGATCTTTTGGCTACAGGCAATTCGCAGTGAGTGAAATTCAGTACCCTGCTGGCCACTATCACACAGTCGATGCCTGGCGGCGTGAACATTTTGCGTCTGACGTTCCGCGTGATGTTACGCTCATCGAGCGCCGCCTGTGGCACGTAAATCCGGCAGATCACAGCTGGCGCGAAAAATATTTGCACGAAATGCCCAACTGGTTAGCCGGATATTTTGCTAACCGCTATGAGCAGCTTTTCAATAATCCCCATAATGGCCGCCGCCTCGCCAATACGTTTTTGCGCCAGACGCTTGGGCAGAACGTATTACCGCGCCTGAAGATGGTGAAGAAAAAATATACGTTACCTTCATCGGCAGCGCATGAGTTGCCATTCATTAAACAACTGGAATGTCTGCCAACGCTGGGCCACCTCAAAATTCGCGATTTGGCGTACCGCGTTGCGTCGTTCCTTTCTTATAGCCTGGTTGAATTTACTGCCGCCGTTTCCATGCCTGCTGATTCTGATGAAACGACGGTAACCATAACGGCATATCGTTATCTTGCTGAGCTGGCCGCGCTGACCGGCACTACACCCCCATACTGGGCCAGATTCCATGCTGAAGACGGTGTATTGCCACTGCGCCAGGCACAATCCGGCCTACTGCGTATGATGGCCCCAGAGTGGTGGCGTGGACGCCTGAAAAGGATGCGTGACCTGCAGCGGGAGCATATGGCCATCGCTGTAGGGCAGGTACAGAAATCAGCATCGGCGTATGTTTCACGCAGTACGCTGGGCGAATGGGTAGAGCAGAAAAAACGTAACCGGGAGTTTTTCAAACGCTTTGACCTGATAAACGATGAAGGTTACCGCATTGCGTTGGAAGAGGTGGTGAACCACAGCAACGCTAATCCGGCAATACGCCGTTGTGAACTGATGGTACGTATGCGTGGCTTCGAGGATATTGCCAGCGAAACCGGCTGCGTGGGGGATTTTTACACCATCACCGCCCCATCAAAATATCATGCCGTTCACAGTAGAGGCGGCTTTGTTTCACAGTGGAACGGGGCCAGCCCGGGCGATACACAGCGCTATCTGTGCAAGGTCTGGTCTAAAATCCGTGCCAGGCTTTCTCGTGAAGATATGCACGTTTTCGGCTTTCGTGTCGTTGAGCCACACCATGACGGGACGCCACACTGGCATATGCTGCTGTTTATGCGCCCGGAGCATCTCGAGCGCGTGCGCGAAATTATTCGTGATTATGCGTATCAGGAAGACAGCGACGAGCTCACCACCGACAAGGCCCGCAAAGCCCGCTTTCATGCCGAAGCCATCGATCCGGCCAAGGGCAGCGCTACGGCCTACATCGCCAAGTACATTTCAAAGAACATCGACGGCTATGCGCTGGATGGCGAAATAGATGACGAAACCGGGGAGAGCCTGCGTGATATGGCCAAAGCCGTTTGCGCGTGGGCGTCCCGCTGGCGCATCCGCCAGTTTCAGCAGATCGGCGGCGCACCTGTTACTGTCTGGCGTGAGCTGCGCCGACTGCGTGATAAGCAGCTGCCTGACCCGAAGATGGACGCCGTGCTGGCCGCTGCGGATACCGGCTGCTGGGCATCCTATACGCAGGCGCAGGGTGGCCCGCTGGTATCCCGTGAAGATCTGGTGATCCGCCTTTGCTATGAAATCACTGAGCAGGGCAACGAGTACGCGGAGGACGTGCAGCGCATTCAGGGTATCTATTCACCGCAAATCCGTGGCTCTGAAATTCCCACGCGGCTGGTTAAGTGGGAAAAGGTCGCCAAAGCCGAAGCGTCAGCGGAGGCAGGTTTTTCTGGCGGCTCTGCCGCCCCTTGGAGTTCTGTCAATAACTGTACGCACGCGCAGCGTCACCGTTTGACGGGGGCATTGCAAAGACGAGGAGTCGCCGGTTCGGACAGAGATATTGCCGTGCTGATGCGCGGAGGTAGACTGTTAATAAGCGGTCGTAACTATCTTATTTACCGCAACGGGCGATTAACGGAAAGGATAAGTTGCACCATTAACGCGCGATACAGCTGTGATGAAGAGCAAGGCTCGCTAATATAAGCAGGAAAAATATTCCCCCGCTTGAGTAAATATGTATACTGTATTAATATACAGTACATGATGGAGGTTGCACATGCCGGATATGTTCCAGGAAGTGATAGTGGCTCAGCGGATGGAGTTGCTGCTGAAGCTTATTAACAAAGCGGGTTGCGATAATGAAAAAGAAATGGCGCTGGCCTTTGAATGGCTTTTTGAATTGATGGTGGACCATACGGAATCTTTAGCTTATAAAGAAGTTCATTCCTCTGTCGCTGGAACTTAGGCTTGTTTTTTCAAAAGCTCCATTAATTTTTGCCGGTCGTCATTATCAATATTTGACACCAGGCTTTTCAGCATATCATCTTTGTTTTTGGCGCTTGGGCTGATCGTATGGGAAAAGGTGACATTCATGACGAATGTATGGCCGCATTCATAATCAGTACAGGCGCAGTAAAGATCGGATAATTCCCGATGGTGACGAACTGTTTTTTTAATTATTGATTTTTCGCCGCAGGCAGGACATTCGATTCGCATAACGCGCATGATTTTTCTCCCTAATTAAGATAGCGTTATTTTACCCTGTTGCTGGCTATTATTCACTAATTCTCTGCTTATGATAAAAATAAAATGACATAAATTTTCTTGCTTGAGAGCGCTGAAAAAGGTTTTTCACTTTCTGCGTTGGCAGCCTGTTTTGGCAGTCTGCGCATCGTTCAGTGTCTTACTTATAGAAATGGCAGTGGTCTTATTCTGCCGGAAAAGATCATCGGTAGTCGGTTCTCCGGGTCTGGATAAATGACCATCCAGAGATTTATTCGCCAAGTTAATCAAGTGGTTGTTTATATTAGAGCATCAGTCAGGCGTATGCGGCCATCCATCCACGGCGTTAGCGGCGTCTCAGGTTTGCCGCCAGCGCTGCGACAAACCTCACGTGGCGCGTTCGGCGCTGAGGAAGCTCAGTAGCCACCCGTAATAAACCTGTTTTATATTCTTCACTCTCCCCGGGTAGAAATTTATATCAGCATGACCTCTTCCCATGCATCAATCTATATCAGCACAATCCCTTTCCGCTATAGCGTGCGATGTTTTATCACGCTGGCGCTTAATGTGACCGTTTTTATAAGAACTTTTATCGATGTTGCGTCATCGCTTTTTGTAATGCGGAGCAATTTATCCGTTTCATTCCCCTTTCGCTATAAAGCCATACCAATGATATCTTTCCTCGCACAGCTCCAGGGTGCGATTTTTATCATCGAAATAAGATTTCTTCATCACTAATGGTCATCGGGATATTTTATTTTCGGCATTCTTCGGTAATGCGTCATATCCGAATCGCGCTGGATGCGGTGCGGTAGGAAATTAGCGATACTACACATGCAGCAGGAAAGGAGGCCGTAATAGCTGTTCGCGCCGCCCGATAACTCTCATTTCCTTACATTAAGGGAAAGAAGTGGGCGACTACCTGAACAGGCGATAAGGAATATCTATCGCTGCGGAAATAAGCTTAGCCAAATGGCGCTGGCAACGAAGACATGAAATATCTGAACTTGCTATAGCCAATGAATAAAAGCTGAGCTGAAAAAAGCGGTAATAAGGATGACCTGGTTCATTAACCAAATTAATTGAGGCAGGCGCAGGGATGCCATTTTACAGAGCATTTGTACTCAGTTAACGCCAGGAGGATTGAATGAGCCCGTTGGAAAGCCTGACGGCCTTTATCACCGATGCGCTGTCGGCAAGCCTGATGGAAGGCTTCAGTAGCCGGATGGAAAGCATGAAACCGATCGCCGCACAGCGCGACATGGGATTGGGACAGTATCGGCTCGCCATTATCCGCTATGACGTCACGCTGAGCTGGGCACGTTTTCCGTACCGGGAACAGGATCCGAAACTTCTGATGGCTCTGCTTCTGGCCTGGCTAAATCAGGAAGATCGCAGCCTGTATGAGGAGATCGGCATCGATACGGAGCTGCCCGTTTTCACCGTTTCCATGAACGACGACGGTACCGCGGCCATCGTGGCAAAGCTTCCGCTAGTGGAAGCGTTGGATTTGGCGCCGGACGGAAAGGGGCCGATTCCTTTCGATGGTCAGCGCTGGAGGCTGGAGGACGCGCAGATATGGATCGCGGAAGAGGCAGAAGTGACGTCGTCGGTCAGGCCGTAATACCCAGCGTGGCAGGGGAAGAAACAGCAGGAATTTCAGGGAAAACGGGCGTAGCCATACGGCGGTTTTCCTGAAAAGCAGGGAAGTTTTAACAAGGCGTCTGTCCGTCGGCAGCAGCTGACGGCGCAGACTGGGATGTTGATGTAGGAGATGTAAAGGAAAAATTATGACGTGGCCTTCTGTACAGATTAACCAGATTAATCAGCTTCAGGGCGAAACTGATGAAATTGAGCGCGTTCTGCTGTTTGTCGGAACTGGCGGTAAAAACGCCGGGAAAGTATTGCCTGTCAACACGCAAACCGATTTTAACGCCCTGCTCGGCGAGGGCGACAGCACGCTGAAAAGCATGCTGAACGCGGCGATGCTTAACGCCGGGCAAAACTGGAGCGCCTATGTGCGCGTGTTAGGCACCACCGAAACCGGCGATGGCGACAATAAAACTGTGGAAACGGAATCCTGGGCGCAGGCCGTTCGTGACGCGCAGACCGTTGCCTCCGTGGAAGGGGTAGTGCTGACCGACGCTATTGCGAATAAAGCCGCGATCAACGAAGCCGCCGTGCTGCGTGACGAGCTGCTTGCTAAGTTTGGCCGCCGCGTCTGGTTCATCCTGGCGGTGCAGGAGCCGCAGCAGGGCGAAGCCTGGGCGGATTACGTAGAGCGTCTATCGGCGCTACAGGAAAGCATCGCCGCGTCATCGGTGCAGCTGGTGCCGCGCCTGTTCGGCAATGAGCCGGGCGTGCTGGCCGGTCGACTCTGTAATCGTGCGGTCACCATCGCCGATAGTCCTTGTCGCGTGGCGACGGGTGCGCTACAGGCGCTGGGCCGCGACGATCTGCCAGTCGACGGCAACGGCACGGTATTGGATCTGGCGACGCTGCAAGCGCTGGAGGCGAAACGTTACAGCGTGCCGATGTGGTATCCCGACTATGACGGCTTTTACTGGGCCGACGGTCGCACGCTGGATGTGGAAGGCGGCGACTATCAGGTGATCGAGTATGTGCGCATCGTCGATAAAGTCGCGCGTCGCGTCAGGCTGCAGGCTATCGCGAAGATCGGCGATCGTTCACTGAACAGCACGCCAGGCAGCATCGCCGCGCATCAGTCGCTGTTCGCCAAAACGCTGCGCGAAATGGCGCGCGCCGGGCAGATTAACGGCGTCACCTTCTCTGGCGAAGTCAAACCGCCGCAGGATGACGATGTGACCATCAGCTGGCAGTCGAAAGAAAAAGTCGCGATTTATATCGTGGTGCGTCCTTATGAATGTCCAAAAGACATCACTGTCAGCCTGCTGCTTGATGCCAGCCTTACGGAGAGCAATTAACCATGGCGAAAAGAATTTCCGGTCAGTCCGTTGACGTCCGTTTCGATGGCGACCTTATCCATATGGAGAAAATCTCCCTGGATATTACCGACAACACCGCCGCCGCGCAGTCTCGCGGCGTGCCGGACGGTTGGGTGTCGGGCGATGTCTCCGCCGAGGGTGAAGTGGAGCTGAGCAGCAAAGCGTTTCAGCAGCTGACGGCGGTGGCGCGCCGTGCCGGCAGCTGGCGCGGTATCGAACCGGTCGACATCATGTTCTACGGCAGCGCGGGTAATGAAGAGCTGAAAATCGAAGCGTTCGGCTGCAAGTTCTCAGTCAGCAACCTGCTTGACAACGATCCTAAAGGCGGCGCGGTGCTGACCCATAAGATCAAGTTTGTAGTGACCAGCCCTGATTTTGTGCGCATCAACGGCATTCCTTATCTGTCCGACGATGACGTGCGCGACCTGATCGGATAAACGCATGATGCAGGAGCATGAAAAGAGCTTTTATATGCTGGTGCTGATGGGAGGCGTAATCGCCTTGGGGAAACTTTTGGCAGAGGGCGGCCCGATTACCTCGCGGGTGGTCTTCGGTCGCGTGATCCTGGGCAGCGCGCTGACCGTCGCGGCGGGAGCGGTGCTCTATTTCGTGCCGGAGCTGCCGATGCTGGCGGTGCTGGGCATTGGTTCGGCGATGGGCATCGCCGGCCAGCAGGGCGTTGAAGTCTGGCTGCGCCGCCGCATCGGCATCACGAAAGGGAATGACCAATGACCTTAAGCGAAAAACAGGCGCGCTTTGCAGTGATGAGCGCGCAGTTGATCCTCTGGGCACAGGCGCACGGCTACTGCCTGACCTACGGTGAGGCGTACCGCACACCGCAGCAGGCGGCACTGAATGCGAAAAGTGGCGCAGGCATCAGCAACAGCCTGCATACGCAGCGGCTGGCGGTCGACTTTAATCTGCTGGTAAACGGGGAGTACAAGACCCGCACGGAAGATTATCTGCCGCTGGGCGAATACTGGGAGTCGCTGGGAGGCAGCTGGGGCGGGCGCTTTGTCTCAAACCCGGACGGCAATCACTTCAGCCTGGAGCATAACGGGGTGCGCTGATGCGTTATCTGTGGCCGCTCGCCGTCATCGCCGCATTCGCTGCTGGCTGGAAAATATCTGGCTGGCAGCGCGACAGTACGGCGCTGGTGATTGAACAGGCGGCGCAGCGTGCCGGAAATAACGCGCTGCAGCAAATGCAAAACGCCTCCGGCCGGAATGCCAGAGCATTGGAAGAAAAGCTGGAGGCGTTGAAAAATGCCACGCCAAAAACGATCCATACCGATATCGTTAAGCCGGTATTTACTCACGTGTGCGTGTCTGATGATTTTATCCGGATGTACAACGCCACTGCAGAAAATACCGAACGTGCCTTATCAGGAAAACCTGAAAACAAAATGTCCGGTAAATATCCCGCGCCTTAACGGCGCAACCGGAAAAGTATTAGCAGAGCAGTTAATTAACTGGATGCAGCTCTATTCAGAATGCGCCGCGCGCCATAACGCGCTGGTAGATGAAATTAATCAACGTAAAGGAATATAACATGGCTAAAGCTGTACAAATCAAAATGAACGTGGCGGGCAAAGAACTGGTATTTGAGCCTAATACCATCGCCTATAATAAATTTATCAATGAAATGTCGATGGACAATAAAATTTCTCCTGCAAACAACTACCTGCGCCGCATTGTTACCGTCGAATGCAAAGAGGTGCTGGACGAACTGCTGGAGATGCCTGGTGCGGCGCTGCAAATTGTGGATGTAGTGAACACGCAATATGTACCCAAGCTGGAAATTGATTTAAAAAACTGACGGCGCGGGTACGCGCTATCGAGAATAACGGGCTGGAGCAATATCTGATATTACGGCGTCATTATTTGCCCCATGAAAATGACGATCCGGAAAATCTGGCCCGTGCCATATGGCTTGATAATCGTCACTGGGAAAATCAACGCGTCGCCGTGGCAAACGGAATTGCGTTGGCATTTAAAGGCGAGTAACGAAACAGATGGATTTGACATTAAGCCTGATTGAAAAAATAACGAGATCTTTTAAAAAGTCTCAGGAAGCGTTAGTGGTGTTTAAGGACAAAGGCCGAGAGGCCTTTTCCCAAATTAAAAACGGCGTTGACGACCTGAAGGGACTCGGCAGCGGTCTCCAGAGCGCGCTGGCACCGGCGATCCAGATGTTTAACGCGATGGAGGACGCCTCGACGCACGGCGTCAGCAACAACGCGCTGGCGCTGATATCGCAGCAGGCGCTGGATTTCTCCATGAAATACGGTACCGCCGCCGATGAGTATGTGAAGTCGTCGGCGCAGATCCGCACCGCAATCGACGGGCTGGACGACGGCGGGCTGGCGAAAGTGACTAACGTCGCCAGTTTAATGAATAAGGCGCTGGGTGCTACAACGGAAGAGACCACTAATTTCTATCGGCAGATGTTCAGCAATTTTCGCGCTGAGGCTGACATCGTCGGTCATGCACAGTTTGCCGAGCAGCTGGCCGGAAAAATGGCCTATATGCGCGGAGCTTTCGACGTCGGGCTGAATGACATCACCGCGATGATGAAGGGCGCGCAAAGCGCAGGAAGCAACTTTGGCATCAGCCTTAACGAGCAACTGGCGGTGATAGGTGATCTCTACTCTTCGCTGGGCGCAGGATCGGGCAGCGCCTATCAGGACTTTTTATCCAACGCGGCGAAGGGGGCGGAAAAGCTGGGACTCTCGTTTACCGATGCCAACGGCAGCCTGCTGTCGATGCCACAGATGCTGCAAGCGCTGCAGGATAAATATGGCGCGTCCATCGACGGCAATCTGAAAGCGCAGTTAGAGCTGGATGCGGCGTTCGGCAGCGGCGCAGGCGTCATAAAGCAGCTTTATGGGCATGTCGACGCGCTACAGGGACATATTAATGCGCTGGGCAGCAGCAAGGGAATGGCGCAGCTGCAGAGTATGGCGGAGAAACTGACCAGCCCCTGGGAGCGTTTATCTGCGATCTGGAATGTGATTAGCATCGCGGTGGGACTGACGATGCTGCCGGTGCTTTATCAACTTCTGAATACGCTGGTGGACAGCGGGCAGCAGATGGCTGACTGGATGAAAATGTTCCCGATTATCGCTCAGTTGGTGGGCTATGCAGCGCTGGCTGTGACGGCGTTTATGGCGGTCGGCTCGGCGGTGAATATCGTGATGGGTGCCGGTCGGCTGGTCATACTGGGTGTTCAGGCCGCCTGGTGGGCGTTGACCGCCGTCACCAAAATCTACACCGGCGCGATATGGCTGGCGCAGAAAGCGATGATGATATGGAACGTGACGTTACGTGCTATACGCGGCGTGCTGCTGGCGGTGCGCATCGCCGCCGTGCTGGCCGGCGTGTCGATCAACTTTATGTCGTGGCCTATCCTGCTGATCATCGGCGCTGTCGCTCTGCTGGCTGCGGGTTTTTACCTGCTGATCACCCACTGGAACGACATCAAAGCTGCGGTAATGAACACTTCCGCGTTCCAGTATCTGATGAGCTACATCAGCTACCTCGGTAATGTATTCACGACCATCTGGAGCGGTATTGCCGCTGGCTGGCAGTGGTTGTGTCAGCAGTTTCAGGGCGTTTCACCGCTGCAGGGCCTGACGGATATCGCCTCCAGCATCGGCACCTTGTTCAGCAAACTGTGGGACACGATAAAGAATACGTTTAGCAGCACTTACAACTGGATCGTAGACAAGCTCAACGTGCTGCCCGGCATCAATATTAAGGCGACGGCGATCCCGAATAGCCCGCCGCCGTCACCTCCGCCGCCGCCGCCAACAGCGCTGACGGGCGGACAGGTAGCCAGCGTCGGTAGCGGTGGGGGAATAAACCCTAACAACAGCTATCCAGGCGTAACGGACAACAGCAGACATATCGGCAGCGTGACCATTTATGTAAATAACGGCATGACGCCGGGGCAGCTAAGGGAATGGCAGGAGCTACAGGCATGACGGAGCCACTGTATATCGATTTATTGATCACCGAAGGTGATTTCACGCTCAACGCCGGCGCGGAGCCGGTGCTGTGCAATAACCGCGTGAGCATTGGGCAGGACATTGTTCACGCACTGATTGAAAGCGGGCTGGCTACGCGGCTGGTCGCCGAGCGCAGCCCGGTGTTGCGCGCCGATGTTATCACGCAAATGGTGCTGCTGGTGGAGGACGATGAACGCATTATTCCGGGCACGGTTTCGATTACCGAAGAATCGCCCACAAGATTATGGATCACGGCTGAGACCTGGGATTTTGGCCGCATTTCGCTGGGAGTGGATATATGACTGAGCGTCCTGTCGTCGATTTTGAAAAAGTGCTGGCCGACAACGGCATGCCGGTGACCGAAGCGGCGATCGCCGCAGAGTTTCAGGCGGTAGTGAAGGCCGAAGGGCTGATTACCAACACCTCGCGCATGTCGCCGTTCTGGCGATTGATCTCGACCACCGTCACCACGCCGGTGCTGTGGATCAAAGAGGCGCTGGTGAATGGTGTGCTGGCCAACACCTTTGTTGCCACCGCCAGCGGACAAATGCTGCGGCTACTGGCATGGGGCGTCAACCTGACGGCCAAGCCCGCGGTAAAAGCCAGCGGTGCGATCCGTTTTTACAAAACAGATGCGAAGCAGGCGGTAACGGTGAACGCCGGCACGCTGATTCAGACGGAGCGCATCAATGGCGTGGTTTACGTGCTGAGCGTGACGGCGGACACCACTATCCCGGCGGGTGCGGCTGACGCGCTGGTTCCCGTCGAGGCGGAGCACGCGGGCGGCGCCTGGAACCTGGCTCCGGGCTATTACCGTATTTTGCCGGTTGCCGTGGCGGGCATCTCTCATGCCGTTAATGAGGACGACTGGCTGCTGTCCCCGGGCGCTGACGAGGAATCGGATAATGAACTGCGCGAGCGCATCCGCAATCAGTTCAATCTGACCGGCAACTACCATACCGATGCGGTATACCGCTCGATGATCGCCGCCGTCGCCGGACTGAGTATCGACCGCATTTACTTCAGGCATGACGCGCCGCGCGGTCCCGGCACCGCTAATGCTTACATTTTGCTCGACAGCGGCGAGGCGTCGCAGCCGTTTGTCGAGGCGGTGAACCGCTACATCAACGATGAGGGCCACCACGGTCACGGCGATGATATGCAGTGCTTCGCTATGCCAGAAACGCTGCATGACCTGACCATCACGGCTTACGTAGTTAACCCGGATAACCTGAGCGATGACGAACGGCGTGCGCTTGCCGGTGGCATTGAAAATCTGGTGCGCAGCGCCTTCCGCGAGAATGGTGACTATGACGTTACGCGCACCTGGCCGCACAGTCGCTTCTCCTTCTCCCGTCTGGGGCAAGAGTTGCACGCTGCGTTCCCGGGTATCGATTCGCTAGCGTTCTCGCTACCGGACATCATCAGTGAACTGAACGTGCCGCGTCTGAAATCGCTGACGGTGGAGATTAAAGATGCCTGACTTTCAGAAACTGACGCTGCCCTCCTGGATGGACAAGGGCGAGCCGGCCAAACTGCTGCGCGCCTGCACGACGTTCTGGCAGCGCGTGTTGAACTGGGCGAACTGGCCGCTGAAGCAGCTCAACCCACTGACCTGCGCGGAGCCGCTGCTTAATCTGCTGGCCTATGAGCGCGATATTACGCGTTTCAACGGCGAGCCGTTGAGCCTGTATCGCAAACGCGTGGCTTACGCCTTCGTCAATGCGCGCGACGCGGGCTCGGTGGCCGGATTTATCAGCATTTTCGAACGGCTGGGTATCGGCTATGTGGAGCTGCTGGAGCGGCAGGAGGGCATCGACTGGGACGTTATCCTGGTTCGCGTCACAGATAACCAGGTTTCATCAAACGCCCAGCTGCTGCTGGAAATCATCAGGCAGTACGGGCGAACCTGTCGCCGTTACCAGTTTGAGGTGATGACGGTAGACGGGCTGGCGCTGCGGGCGGGCTGGAATCAGGGAGAGTACGTCTGCTATCCAGCAAGGCTGGCTGAAGCGGACGTTAGCACGGTATTTGGGGCAAAAATTTAAGGACAAAGAATGAGTCAGACAGTAATCACAACAGCATTTGAGCAGTGGAAAGCGCAGCAGGCCGTTAATGGCGGGGCGGTGGGGCTGGATGAGTTTGTTTTCGCCAACGTGCCGGACCTTGATACCGATGCGCCGATTGACCGCGCTGAAGATCTGCCGGATAAGGCGCAGATTGTGCATCGTCAGGCGGTTAGCCGCACGGGCGTAGTGAATGAAAATGCCGTGGTCTATTCAGTGGTATTGGGCGCGGAAACCGGTGATTTCTCTTTTAACTGGATCGGTCTGATGAACAAGGCCAGCGGCACGCTGGCGATGATTGTTCATGCTCCGCTGCAGCAGAAGATCAAAACCACGGCGGGACAGCAGGGCAACGTACTGACGCGTTCGTTTCTGATGGAGTTCAACGGCGCGCAGACGGAGACGGCAATCAGTACGCCCGCCGAGACGTGGCAGATCGATTTCACTGCACGCATGATGGGCATGGACGAACGCCAGCGGCTGGAGAATATCGATATTTACGGCCCCGGAGCCTTTTTCGGCAACGGCTGGCTGGTGGGCAAAACAGGCACGCAGTATTTCGTGACCAAAGGCGCGGGGTATGTGGCGGGCCTGCGGGCGGAGCTGGCGACGAACCAGAATATTACCGTTACCACCAAGCCGGTTAAAGTCTGGCTGGATGTCTGCTGGCGCGGCACGCTGACCAGTGCATGGACGGTTGAGCAAAAAGTCACGGTAGCCGCCAGCCTGTCAGACTATGAGCAGAACGGTGTTAAGCATTATGTTTTTGCGCTGGCCAGCATTGACGAAAATGGCGTTATCACTGACCTGCGGCCTAAAGGGGCACTGTCTGAGCAGCAAGCCAGCAGTGATTACATGCGCAAGGATAAAAACCTGCAGGACGTGGCTAATATTCCCGCAGCACGTAAGGTGCTGGACGTATACAGCAAAGCTGAAGCTGTACCGGCAACGCGCAAAATTAACGGCAAGGCATTAAGTGGTGATATTACCATTTCGGCCACTGATGCGGCTGCAATTCCTGACGGCGGCAATCTTGGCACAATTAATATCAATACTCTAACCGGTACTAAATTCGGCCGGTACGTACAGCCAGTCAGTGCTAACGCAACGGAGGCTAACGGCTATCCGCCGCAGGCAGGCGTCGCCGGTGCGCTGGATGTTATTCAGAATGCTGCAAATGGTTTTGAAGGCTGTACGCAAGAATTCCGGCCGTATAATTCTAATGTGTGCTATCGCCGCTTTTACAATGCTGCTAATAAAAGCTGGTCAGCGTGGCTGTTTGATATAAGCAGTGCAGGAGGGCAGGTTACTGGAGAATTAATGATAAATAACCCAGGGCTGGCACTGAGGTTAATAGCGCCAAAAGGTCGTGGAGTATATATACAGGCGAGAGATACGGATAATAACCCGCGATGGTATATTGGGGCAGGATCTGACAATAATGATGGATGTGCATTTCAGAATTATAAATACGATACAAATATCGTTTTAAGTAGCGTTATTACCTGTAACAAATCGGTAAATATTTCGGGTGCTGTAACACCTACTTCATATGTGAATTTTGATGCCCGCTATCAGGCGAAAGGCAATTATACACCCGCAGGCCAGGCATATACAAAAGCCGAAAGCGACGCGCGTTATAACTTAAAAAACAGTATCAGTATCAAAACCGCGAGTCGGCTTGTAACAAAGGACAGCACTACTGGTGTGATGGAGGTTGTTATGAGTGGCATAAGCGTTGGGAATAGGGTAAATGCCAATGTAACTTTCCCAGTGGCTTTCCCAAATGCTTGTGCAGGTGTAGTAATTTCTTATAACGGCGCAGGGCATGGAAATGATTCAGATTCAGCTATCTATGTTCCTTCATATAGCAAAACTGGATGTATTTTATATGCAAATAATGCAAACGGTATTTTTACGCTAATAGCTAAGGGGTACTGATGAATAATTATTTATACAGCGCTACTACAGGTGGTTTTTATCTAAAAGAGATGATCGATGTTTATAAAGATTCAGGCGATGGCTTACCTGATGATGTGATTGAAATCACAAGTGAAGACCAGCAAAAATTAATGGACGGTCAGAGTGAAGGAAAAGTTATTGTAGCAGATGATAATGGCTATCCTGTTTTGCGTGAACGTCCTGCGCCAACCCGCGAAGAAGAAGAAAAGGTTGCTCAGTTGGAAAAGGTGAACTCTATGAAGGTCGCGACAGACATCATAAATACGCTGCAGGATGCAGTAGAACTCGGCATGGCTACCGATGACGAGGCCGCTCTACTGACAGCTTGGAAAAAATACCGCGTGATGTTAAACCGGGTCGATACCAGCACAGCGCCAGATATCGAGTGGCCAGAGGCACCGGACGATGTGGCGTAAGGCAAAGATAGCTTTTACGGATGAAATGGCCGCGCTGAGCTGCTCAATCGTTCCGGCGCATCCGTGGATTTATGGGCTGGGCCAGTCTGCTGAAACCGGCGTTTACCTCAGTCCGCAGAACGCCGTAAATTATCTGGCCGGTAAGCTGTCCGGCCAGGCAGACTCTGCTGATGTGGTTGTTTTCATGGTGAGCGCTGATACGCAGTCGGAGTTTATGAGCAATCTGGATGCGCTGACTTCCGTGTTTCCGGTCCCGGCATTTACGCAGGTCAGGCGACAGGCCCAGGCGGCGGCGGAGCTGGCCGTTACGCGGATGCAGATCCCGGCAAAGGCGGCAAACGAACTGCCCGCCGCGCAGCCGCTGTCTGTATCAACCAGCCGTCAGGCGTTGAACGCAGCTCGGATTACAGCGGCGAAAGCAGAAGCGGGCGCGGGGGCCAGTCTGGCAGGCATGGCTGATGCGCTGACCAGCTTCAGCAAGGCTCGGGATACGGCGCTGGCCAGCATTAATGAAGCCCTGAACGAACTGAAAGGTAAAAGCGCGGATGCATGGGTTTTTACCGGCACCGGCAGTCTCAACACAACAGCCTCGGAGATGCTGCGGGATATTCCAGCGACATCCTCTGTTTACTGCGTGGCGATGATGTTCGTGGGTGAACTGGACGCATTAAGGACGATGATTTATGACGCAGATAATTACGCTGGCGCTTGATGGCGAAGCGGTGCCGCTCAAAGATATGAAAGTTACGGTTACCATGCAGTATCAGGAAAAAGACCAGTCCGGGCAGTCATCCAGCACCGCCCGTTCCGAGCAGGGCATCAAAGCGAAAGAGCTGCGTATCAGCGGGCTGGTGCCGTTCAGCAAGCCTGAAGTGCTGAGCCGGATTTTTGAGCTGGGGTCCGCGACCACTGACAGCGGAAAACTGAAGGTCTACCGTGTGGCTAATATGACCGCCACCGCCGTTAATCTTCGTGAGGCGACTTTCAGCGGCCAGATCGAAGCACCCCAGCAGGACGGGAAAATGGCCTGGACGGTTTCTTTCACGCTGCGCGAATACGTCAGCGTGCCGGAGAAAAAACAGGCCCGCGCCAACAGCAAACAGACGGCAAAGGCCCAGGGTCAAAACGGCAAGGCACAGGTAATCGACGGCGAAGGGGAAAAAGAGCGGACCTCATGGTTTGAGCGCAAGGTACTGCAGCCTATTGATATCGCATTAGGCAACACGGGGGACAGCGATGCGGTCAGTTAAACGTCTCTTTTTATCGATGGACGAAGTGCATCTTGCAGACCTGCAGCTGGTGCTGGAGCTGAGCGCCTGTGGGCGTGGCTTTATTACCGCGCAGACTGAAACGGACTATACCGGCAAGGTAGTGCGCATCGACGTCGGGTATTCCGACCAGCTGTACCGCTGGTTTACCGGTTATGTGGAACGAACGCAGCCGGCAGAAAACGGCTGTCAGCGCCTGTTTGTGCGTGAACTGGTCGGTATCTTTGACAAGCCGTGGCCGTGCAGCTTCCAGCATCCCACGCTGCGTACCATTACCGACTGGCTGACGGAGCAAAGCGGGCTGACCTTTACCCTGGCGGATGATGCTGCGTATGCCGATAAACCGATCCCGCATTTTACGCACAGCGGAACCGGCTACCAGCTGCTGGCCGCATTAGGTCCGTCGTTCGGCATTGATGACTGTATCTGGTATCAGTTGCCCGGTGGCGACGTATTTGTGGGCAGCGCAGCGCACGGCATGTTTGCCGGTAAGCCGGTGACCATCCCTGCCGAGTTCAGCCAGGGTGTGGCGGCAGGTGATTCTGTGACGCTGCCGCTGGTGCCGTCCCTGCGTCCGGGCGTGGAGGTGAACGAAAAACGCGTGCGCCAGATCCGTCTGCATAATGATGAAATGACGCTGACGTGGGAAACTGTTGCCAGACCGTTTGAGATAAAAAGCCCGCTGGTCAGGCAGATTGAAAGCGCGTACCCGGAGTTGGCCAGCGGTCAGCATTTGCCGAAATTTGCCCGCGTTGAAGCGCCAGCGGAGAACGTGGCCAGCGGTAATATTGCCGATCCCTTTCGTCCGCGCTATGCCGTGGATTTGCAACTGCTAGATGCAGACGGCAAGCCCGCAGCTAATACGCC
The DNA here is from genome assembly GCF_050113815.1 of Pantoea sp. FN0307. Classification (NCBI taxonomy): domain Bacteria; kingdom Pseudomonadati; phylum Pseudomonadota; class Gammaproteobacteria; order Enterobacterales; family Erwiniaceae; genus Pantoea; species Pantoea sp. FN0307. The sequence goes on from NZ_JBNJSO010000002.1 coordinate 288,254, forward strand.
AGTTTATCCCGCTGTGCCGCTGCCAGTGCCGATGGCCGGTAATGAATCCGGCATGTTTCAGTTTCCGCCACCTGGAACGCTGGTTGAAGTGGCGTTTACGGACGGTCGCCCGGATAAGCCCTTTATCCGTCAGACGCTGGCGCAGGGGAACAGTCTGCCGGACATAAAGCCCGGCGAGCAGCTGCAACAGCAGCGTGAGGGTGTCTCACAACGCGTCACCGTCGCGGGGGACTGGGAGCGGCAGACAGACCAGACTATTCGTGAATTATCCATGAGCCGGGTTATCACCGCCGATGATGAAACCCGCATGCTGGTCGCACGTGAAACCACGGTTCAGGCTACGGATAAAACCACGGTACTGGGAACGGCCAGCCTGATGGCCGGGGCTGTCCAGCATATAGCCAGCGGGGATTATGCGCTGGCCAGCGGTGGTAATCTGGTGACCACTATTGCGAAGGATGCCAGCTTGCAGGCAGGCGGAAGCCTGACGGAAAAAATTGCGCAGCTGCGGCAGAGCATTGCAGGCACACGACAGGAGGTTATTGCGCCGGTGGTGTGGGTTGGCAGTCAGTCCATCAACGTTATGCAGCTGATGCTGGACACGCTGGACATAATCCAGCAGCTGGCGCAGCAGACGGCCAGCCATACGCACAGCGGCACGGGAGCGCCGCAGAACGCCAGCGCCATCAGCGCTACCGGCACCAGTGCCGCAGGACTCCAGACGAAATATAAACCCGTTATTGGGTAAGCTTGCCAATAATCAAATCGCTTTTCATCATGCCCGCATTGCGCGGGCTTTTTTATGCCCGTAAAACGTAGCCAGCGCTTCTGTGCGGGGCGCTTTTGCTTACAGGCGGCACGGCGTGGCATTAAATGGGTCGTATCGCTGTGGAATCACCAGCGCAGCGGCAGCGCCACGAAATCACGAAGGAGGTGACGAAAATGGCACTACACCGCACCCGCCTGCGGTTTTCGTGTTGAAAAGTTATTTCAGTTTTCTTTTTTTACAAACCATACTGCCAGTTCGCGTCGTAACCAGGCTTCCGCGTAAAAACCGCAACTGAAAAGGTTTTTTCAGTAAACCCGATCGAGCGAGGAGTACAGTGATGATTAAATTAATGATAAATCAATGAAAATATTTTGGGTGAATCTAAAGCATGTTTCTAACAGCGCTGGAAATTTGTAACATTATTGGCAGAGCGCGGCCTAAGCGCGTAGGATAAACTGAAGTTCGTTGTATGGCTTTAATGTTTTTATATGGTGTTGTCAAGATTCTTCTTTATAAGCGCAGAGTGAATTTTGCAGCAGAAGATTATCGAACTCTTAGAGTTGTTGAATATATTTGTAATACGTTATTATTAACTTTAACGAAGTCTTATTTAGAAATGACAAATCACAAAATGATAGCCGAAAAATATTGTTCAAAATGCAATAAAAAAAGGAGTCTGTTGGAAAGGGTGACAGATACAGATCGAGATATGTGCGAAACCTGTTATCGAGTGTTTGTTAATGATATTAAAGAAAAATCTGATAAGGGCAATCATAGGTTTAAACAATGACGGAAATGGTTGACGCTTCTATTATTATCCCTGCCTATAATGCGCAGGAACACATCAAAACTGTCCTTGATTCCCTTCTTAAAGAAACTTCAAACAGTTTTGAAATCATCGTCGTGAATGATGGTTCTACTGATGATACGGCTGCTGTTCTTGCAACGTTTAACGATTCTCGTCTAAGGGTAATAACTCAAGAAAACATGGGGGTATATGCAGCCCGTAACGCGGCATTGTCGGTACATCGTGGCCGCTGGGTAATGTTTCTTGATGCCGATGATTCAGTTTCTCCTGATTTTATTGCTAACCGACTGAGGATCGCTGAACAGTCGGGAGCAGACGTTGTAATATTTAATGCTCTTCGCTCAGGAGGAGATATTACTAAAGCCAGGGCTGTTCATACCAGACAACCTTATAATACTATCATCAGTGGGACTTACTGGATTAATCACTCAGTTGATTGCCGGGAATGGCCACACTATCTCTGGCTGCAGACAATCAGCTCTGAGTTTATCCGCAAACATGGCCTGAAGTTTCAGACCGGCAGAAGCCATAAAGATATCCTTTGGACAGCAGAATTAGCAACTCACGGCGGCAGTTTCCTAATCCGTCCGGAGAAAGATTACATATATCATTTTAATCCTGCCTCTATAACAAATCGTAATGATTATCATGACTTCAGGGCAATAAGTTATATCGACGTAGTCTCATCTTTCCTTGAACTAGCCAACCGGCCTGAGAATCAAACAGTCAAATCAGCATTGATTCGGCATAGCCTCAACGAGTGCCGCCATTTTTTTGGCTTGTATAAACGTAAAGTACTAGACAGAAAAGGTCTGAAAGAACAGTTTCGAAAACGCATATCGCTACTGACCATAGCGCAAGGTATACGTACTCCTCGTGATTTGTTTTTCTTTCTTAAGTTGGCTCGTCAGCTATTAATCTCAATATAAAACAGCTAGTTAAACACCGAACAGCATAAGATTGTTTTAGTACATAGCTAAACTTGAATAGTAACATTTGACATTTTGGGAGGGCAGAAAGAGGCGATTGGCTTTGGAACAAAAAAGCCACTCCGAAGAGTGGCTCTAGGTTGCTGATTTAACAGCTAAAATTTGGTGGCCCCTGCTGGACTTGAACCAGCGACCAAGCGATTATGAGTCCCAATCTGAGGCGAATAAAATCAGTAACTTACTGATTTTTAAGTTTTCCTGAAGCCGAATAGTGATAGAAAGTATTGAATAGCGTTTCGCTCTGCTGCCACTTTGCTGCCAATCAATGGTGAATTCTCAATCCTCTATTTTTCTTTTTCTGCAAACAATAAAAGAACAAAAGATAAGGTTGAAGAGCAGGTTTGAGCGAGGAGCAGACGTTAACCAAATTTTCTTACCAATCAGTTAATGTTACACTTAACGGCCGAGAGTTGGATTTACTGGCTCTAGGATAATGGACTGAAGAAGATCGAGTGGTTCTTGCATTTATCAAAACGGGTAGCCGATATTACAACGTTATTGTTTTAAGAGTGTGAATGATATACGAAGAAAATGATAAGAGGCCTAGACTGATGCAGGATATTGAAGCGCTTATTAACAACGGACTGGATTTTCTGAATAAGGCGTGTGAGGAACTTCAGGCGGGACAGACTAAATTCTCAGTTGTAAGCTTCTGGACAGCTGTTGAAATCATGATTAAGGTGCCTCTGGTGAACGAACACTGGACTCTGGCCTGCTCTGGCAAAAAGATAGAGCGCCGGAGGTATCTTGCAGGTGACTTTCAGTCTGTAACCTATGATGAGGCCTGTGCCCGCTTAGCTGATGTACTGGAAAAACCGCTTGATAAGAAGACAGCAATTGTCTTTAACAAGGTCAAAAATCACCGTAACAGGGTTGTCCATTTCTACCATAATGAGCTTAGTAAGGGGGAGCAGCAGCAAGTGCTTACTGAACAGGCAGATGCCTGGTTTGCGCTTAATCGGCTTATTTGTGAAAAGTGGTCTTCGCTGTTCGGCTATGAGCTAAGCATGACGCTTGCAGAATACGAAAGGAGAATTCTGCACAACAGTGAGTTCTATGCGAGAGCAAAGTTTTTGCATCCACCCGTGCAGGAAAAACTCGCAGCCGCAATCAGGGAGGGTGAATCTATCAGTGATTGTTGTTTCTGCGGCTACGCTGCCGCACTGAAACAGATGCTGATACCTGAGATCTCTATTTATGACAAAACTTGCCTTGTATGTGATAAGCAAGATGTATTTCTGGACCTGGATTGCCCGCAATGCGGTGAAGCCGTAATGATGGAAACCGGCAATGATGATTTTAAGTGCGGCAGTTGCGGTTATAAATCTAGCCGTTATGAAGCGTTCAATCCAACTCCTGTCGATGACCGAGATGAATCCGATGCGGCGGGTTGTTCGATCTGTTTACGCATTGACTCTGTATGTCCCTTTACATCCCTATATTACAACTTTATCTGTACGGGCTGTTTTAGTGTTCATGAATATGTGGAACAGTGTGAACGTTGCTTACGCTGGAGCACTGATGTACCTGCACACAGTTTAACTGAGGGTTGCATATTCTGTAGTACTAATAATCTTTTGCACCAAGCAACTTAAATTTAATCAATCCTCCAGCCTAAGTTGAAGTGAGCGACACAAACCGACCATGATATGAGGGTGATTTCTGAACAACTAAAGTCCGCTCTTGGCACATAGCCGACAGTGATAATGAGTTTATAACGAAGCCCTAGCGTGCCAGAAGCCAAACCCAATCGGGGTTGCAGAGGATCCGATAGTAGGGCTTCACACGGCACCCCACAAAATCACGGATTTCTGACTCACTCATAGTTGAAGCTTTGGAAGGGTATTCAGGGCCCCAATCATCAAAAAGTTCTTCGTGTAAGTGATAATACTGCCAGGTAATTCTACTGGCTAAGCGGGAGTCTGAGCCTAACGGAAAGGCTGGGATTTGATGTAGCCTGAGTTCAATCTCTTGCGAAGACTCAACATGAAGTAAAAACCATGTTTTAATTCTCAGCCAAACAACTGAACTTTCGCCAAGCCCAGGCATATGAAGATTTTTTTCACGCATGTAAGCCGATAGATAACGTTCCACCTCATAGGGATCAGGTTCTTTATCTAAATTCAGTGAGGCGAGAATCAATAACGTATCTGAGTCATTGCCAGATATAATTTCTCTTTCCGCCCACACAGTGATCTCTTTGTCATAGTCATCAACCCGATAGGCTTCAAACGCTTCCGCATATGTCTTTAAACAAAGAATTTCGTGTAAATTATATTCGTATTTTTTATTTTCCATAAAAACCCTTTTCATTCCATTCTACTAAGGGGATTGAGCAACATAGCTTCAGCAAAATGATCTGGCGCAAAGTGTGCATACCGCATCGTTACCTTGATATCCGTGTGTCCCAATATCCGCTGAAGCACAAGAATATTGCCGCCATTCATCATGAAGTGAGAAGCGAAGGTGTGACGTAGTACATGCGTTAGCTGTCCTGCAGGTGTTTCAATACCGGCGCGCTGCATTGCTTTTCTAAAGGCCGAATAGCATGGTGTAAAGAGCGGCTGCGCCTTCCTGCTTGAGGGTAGTTCTGTCTGCAATTTTTCTGTTATCGGCACAGCCCTGTTTTTCTTGCCCTTAGTTTTTACGTAGATGATTTGACCAGCGCGGATTTGGTTTCCTTTCAAACTTTCAGCCTCACTCCAGCGCGCACCAGTAGCCAGACAAATTTTAACAATGGTTGTCAGGTCCTTCGAACGGCTTTTCTCACATTCCGAGAGAAGAGTGCGAATCTCGTCAAGCGTGAGGTAAGCCATTTCAGACTCACCAATTTTAAATTCGCGAACGTTTTCTAAGGGATTGGGTGCAGTCCATTCATCCAGGCGGCGTAATTCATTAAACATAGCTCTGAAGTAAGCCAATTCGAGGTTCACTGTGCGGGGTGTTACCGTCTTCACTCTGCTTGAACGCGTAATCTTTCCACTCAACCGCTGTTCCCGATAAGCAGCAAAGATTTTCGCGTTAAATTCGGTAGCAAGTGGATTACCCATCGCTTCACAGGCAAATGCCATCGTCGTTAGTCGCTTTTCACCATCGGCTAACGTAATGCCATGCGTATTGAACCAGAGTTCAACCAGATCGATTACGCGGCGCTTATCCTGCTTTTCTCCCAGCCACGGCTTATCCTGAGCCTGTTCTTTGATGAATTTTTCAAAAGAAAGTGCTTCGCCCTTTGTTGCAAACTGGCGGCGAATCCTTTTGCCGTCTCGGCCATTCGGAAAGACCTGCGCCTGCCATTTGCCGTTGGATAGTTTGCTAACCGCCATGCTTTGCCTTACAGATACTCAGTGCGGGCAACGACTTTGCCAAGTACTTTGATTTCATCGGCTTTGCACTCAAACGAGGCTTTGCCGTTCTCAACACGAATGCGTCCGCCGGGAAAACGATAAAGCTCTTTTACGCTAACCAGGCCATCAATTTCTATCAACCAAAGCCCATCCGTGATCTCAACCTCAGTTACATCCACGAGGTAGTTTTGTTTCTCAAAAATGATTAGCAATGGTGAGTTAACTTCACTGGGTAAGAGCTGAGAGTCGTATTCAACCCAATCTGATGATGAAAAATTCCCATTTGTGATTTTTTTGAGTTCAATTTTGGTTGCGGGCTCATCTTGTTTTGTGAAGGTAGGTTCGCCTTTTCCATAGGTTAGCCATTCCAAAGATGTGCCAGTTTCCATAGCGCAAATCAGTACCCAGTCAGCGGGAAAATTACCACGCATTATGCGGTTAGCCATAGTGCTTTGGGATACGTTCAGGTGACGACATAGCGCTTGGCGGGATGAAAAACCATATGCCTGAACGATACGCTCAATAGGATCTTTACCACCCTCTGGTAATGTTGGTGCTTTACGACTCGTAAAATCTCTAGTTGACCTTTCCAATTTGTGATCCTAATATTCACTCGTCGTATGATGACGTGTTTAATAGTGATAAATAGAGTTGACTAGAACTCAACAGAGGATAGTGCATCATGACCCGTAAACTTTCAATGCGCCCTTCAATTAATCTCGTAATTTCAGAGCCCTACATTACCGTAGAGGAGTTCTGCCGCCGTACCGGTTACAAAGAAGGAACTGTCCGCCAGATGTACCGTGAAAACCGCCTGCCGATCAGAAAGAAAGAAGGGGTTAACGGGCTTATCGAAATTAATATGGTGGCCTTAACGATAGAGGCGGCCGCTGGCTGTGAAATCACAATGCAAGGCTAATGGATTCCATATTGGGATAATGATAGGGAAAATTCATGTTTGATTTTAGCGTTTCCACACATAGCCATTTCGATGAAGCCTGCCGGGCGTTCGCGGCAAAGCACAACATCATTCAGCTGGCAAAGAAAGCGGGCCTTAACCCTCAAACCATCAGAAACAAGCTGAATCCGGACCAGGTGCATCAGCTTACGGTTCGGGAAATGCTGATCCTTACCGACCTGACTGAAGATGCCACGCTGGTTGACGGAATGCTGGCGCAACTGCAGTGCCTGCCTTGTGTGCCAGTGAATGAGGTGGCGCAGGAAAAGTTATCTTCATATGTCCTCAGAGCCACGGCAGAAGTAGGGCAGCTGGCCGCAACTGCGGTCGTTCAGGACACTATTACAACATCTTGCCGACGCGGCTTAATTCAGAACGTAAACAGCGGCATTCGCTGTCTGACGCTGGCCGCAATGGCCGTACAAACGCGCATCCATTCAAACCCGACGCTTGCCAGTACTGTTGACGCTATCAGCGGCCTTGGCGCCTCGATCGGTATCAGCTGAGGTAAGCATGGCATTTTCAGTGGCCCCCCTGCTGAAGCAGCAAAGCCCGTCACCCTCTTACGGTCATGGCTGGATAATAGGGCAGGACGGCAAACGCTGGCACCCGTCAAATAATCAGGCGGAACTGCTGGCAGGTTTAACCGGAAACAGGAGTAATAAAAAATGGCAATTGCAAGTGAAAACATTGCTGCGCAGTTAAGCGCCGGTCAGCGTGTTAATGGCCTGAATCATATTGCGACTATCCGTGCGCAATTATGGGGTGACAATTGTGGCAATGAGTTAAAGCGTTTTATGGCTGATATGCGAGACAAGCGCGATACGCAGTACGAGCAGAACAAAAGGGCATTAGGCGCAATTTTCTTTTTGGCAAATATCCGGTCAGAACGTCATGACGTTGAATTTGATGAACTGACGAGTGATGAAAAATATGCGCTGATAAGTGCGATGAACCATTTTCGTGCAGTCGTAAGTTTATTTCCCAAAAAACTGACGTTACCTAATTAATTAACCTGACGAAATTAAATGGCGTAAACCCGCCGGGCATTCCTTTGCCTGAAATCTGGAGACAAATAATGAATAACCTTTTTGAAGAAAAGAAAACTGAAGACTACGAACTGCCATTAAATGTAATGCTGCAGGACGCACGTATGGAAGAGCGTCGTGCCCGAGCTGAAGTGATGGTGTCTCGCCTTATTGTTTTGGCATGGAAGATCCGAAGCAGTCAGTTAAGCCATGTGGAAGCCGCTGAGTTACTTACCCAGGAAGCTGAAAAGTTTCAAAATCAGGCAGAGGAGCTGCACTGATGGCAGACGCAATGGACCGTGTGCAGGAGCGTGTGCAAGAAGAACTGTCGATCCACATTCACAATGCTATCCGCCGGCCGGTACAGGTCAGCGAGTTTTTCTGTCTCTCATGTGGTGAGGCCATCCCGGAAGCGCGCCGCCGCGCCGTTCAGGGCGTGACCCGCTGCGTGACCTGCCAGGGCATCAGCGAGCTGAAGCGTACTCATTACAACGGCGGTGCGGTATGACCACAAAACCGGTTATTGATGGCCGTTACGCCATTTCCGTAAAGCAGCAGAAGCAGCCGGGCAAGCCCCGGCTTATTGCCCTGGAGAAATTCAGCTGGCGGGAAGAGGAAGGCGTACGCACGCAGGTTTCGGAAGTTATGGCTCTTTACAACAACCCAGTGCTGCTGGTGCGTGACCTGGTATCCGATGCGATTGGGCATCAGGTGCTGCGTAAAGGAATGGAAACGGTCAGCAGCTATGTGGCTGAAACCCGCAGGCTGGCGGAGCTGGCCGAAATGGCGCTGGCTGAGCTGTGGGCCGCACATGACTGAAGCCGTAATGGAAGCCGTGCTGGGAGGATATCACGCCGTTAATCAGATGCGGCGTGAGTTCTTTGCGCCGGGTGCGCCGAAGGACATCACCCTGACGGAGCTGAGGCTGTGGCACCAGGACGCCACGGATCACGACTGGCGCAGCCAGTATCTGCACGATATGCCAGATTTCCTTGCTGGCTATTTTGGTGAGTGCTATGCCAGATTGCTGACAGACGGAAAACAGGGCCGTCGCCGTGCCAATACGTTTTTACGCCAGACTATCGGCCAGAACGTATTGCCACGCCTGCAGCTTGTCCGTAGCCGCTACAGCCTGCCCAAAGCGGCCGCAAGCGAATTGCCGTTTATCAAACAGCTGGAACGCCTGCCCACGCTGGACCGTCAGGACATCCGCGATCTTGCCTATAAGGTCGGCACCTTCATGGCGCAGAGTCTGGCTGATTTCACGACCGCCGTGACCCTGCCGGATGACGCCGACGAAGAGGCGATCACGCTGGTTGCCTACCGCTACCTTTCCGAACTGGCCGCGCTTACCGGTACCGCGCCGCCTTACCGGGCTGAATATCAGACTGGTCGGGGCACGCTGCCGCTGCGTAAGGCGCAGTCCGGCCTGCTGCGAATGATGGCCCCGGAGTGGTGGCGCGGACGCCTGAAGAAAATGCGCGATCTGCAGCGTGAGCATATGGCTATCGCCGTTGGTCAGGTACAAAAAACCGCTTCGCCGTATGTGTCCCGTGGCACCCTGGGTGAATGGGTGGAGCAGAAGAAACGCAACCGGGAGTTTTTCAAACGCTTCGACCTTATCAACGACGAAGGTGATCGCATTGCCCTGGAAGATATGGTTAACCGCAGCAACGCAAATCCGGCCGTTCGCCGGTGCGAGCTGATGGTGCGTATGCGCGGCTTTGAGGACATTGCCCATGAAACCGGATGCGTTGGTGAGTTCTACACACTTACCGCGCCGTCAAAGTATCACGCCGTATACAGTAAAGGCGGCTTCGTGTCGCAGTGGAACGGTGCCAGCCCCAAAGACACGCAGCGCTATCTCTGCAAGGTCTGGTCAAAAATCCGGGCCGCGCTCTCACGTGAAGACATTCACGTTTTTGGCTTCCGCGTAGTGGAGCCGCATCACGATGGAACGCCGCACTGGCACATGCTGCTGTTTATGCTGCCGGAACACCGGGAGCGGGTGCAGGAGATTATGCGTTATTACGCTTATCAGGAAGAAAGCGCGGAGTTGAAAACGCCAGAGGCGCGCCGGGCGCGATTCCATGCCGAAAGCATCGATCCGGCCAAGGGCAGCGCTACGGGTTATATCGCCAAATATATCTCCAAAAACATCGACGGCTACGCGCTGGACGGCGAAAAGGACGACGAAACGGGAGAAAGCCTGCGCGATATGTCGAAGGCCGTTTCCGCTTGGGCGTCCCGCTGGTCCATTCGTCAGTTCCAGCAGATTGGTGGCGCACCGGTTACGGTATGGCGTGAGCTGCGCCGGTTGCGTGATAAGCAGCTGCCTGATCCGAAGATGGACGCCGTGCTGGCTGCCGCTGACGTGGGTTGCTGGGCGTCCTATACACAGGCGCAGGGTGGGCCGCTGGTTTCCCGTGAAGATCTGGTTATCCGCCTTTGCTACGAAATCACTGAGCAGGGCAACGAGTATGCGGAAGACGTGCAGCGCATCCAGGGCATCTACTCACCGCAAGTCTATGGCTCTGAAATCCCCACGCGTCTGGTTAATTGGGAAAAGGTCGCCAAAGCCGAAGCGCCAGCGGAGGCAGGTTTTTCTGGCGGCTCTGCCGCCCCTTGGAGTTCTGTCAATAACTGTACGGGGCCGCAGCGCCGACGATTAGAGCTGGAGTTAAAAAGCCGGGGGTTCGATGGCAGTGATGAGGAAATAGCGCTGCTTTTGAGGGGCGCCAACCTCGATAGTGGGGCAAAAATGAAGCTTTTCTATCAGAACGGCAGGTTACAGGAGAAGCGTATCGGCAGCTGAGAGCATCAGATCAATCCCATTGAAAGTTAAAAAAAGTTTCACATCATCTGAAATTTTTTATACTGTATATATATCCAGTAAGTAGAGTGAAGGAGGCGACATGCAGGACTATCTTTTGGAGTCAGTAAAACTCCAGCGTATTGATTTCTTTTTAAAACTTGTTTCTGTCAGTGACTGTAGCGATCAGGAGAAACGTCTGGCAATAGAATGGGTATCAGAACTAACAGACGAACTGATGGCACGCCTGCGTAATCATGAATACAACCGTTCAATGCAGGTTTCTGAGTAATTGCTGGTAGTGCGGCGGTGGGAATCTGGCGTGCATGACTATGCCGCATGAATTCGCATGATCCCCAAAGGATCGCCAGCGTCGAAGCCCGCCAGTCCCGGCGGGCTTTTGCTTATGTCATGCACCTGCATGAAAACCACTACATAAAGCGGGCAGGCGTGGCGGGGGTACGAGCGCGCGCCAGCAGGTTTAGTGATTCCTTTCTGAAGCGCAGGCGACACTTTGAGGCCACGTACCAGATCAGCACGCATTACCCTTGCTTCAGCGTCAAACGCGTTGCTATGGTTACCGCTGGGCTTAATTCGAGGGATTGAAAGTGGATACTACAGAGCAGCTTGGTGGAACGTACTTCTACGGCGGACTGGCTAATTTGTCAGCCGGTGAGCTTTTTTTCTGGATCATGATTGATGTCACCGCTGAGCATTTTACCGGTGCAAAGGATGTGATCGCTGCCGCAGCGGTTTACAGTGGGGCTAACCAGGTTTCGGTTACGGGTAAATTTAAAGGCGCGACCAAAGGAACCAGCTACGCATCTCAGTACTCGCGCAAGATGCTGAAAAATATAATGCTGCCTTTTAAACTCCCTACATGGATTCATTCACCTACCCCACAAAACCCTTTTCGTATCAAAAAAATTATGACCATGAGGCTGGCAACATTTACGGGCCGGACTATACCGGTGATTGGCTGGCTTGTGCTGGCGACAGATGTTGCGCAGATAGCTTATGAGGCGACGGTACGGTATAACCGGATCGCTAATCAGGAGGGAGATAAGTTGTGGTAGATGATACAGAGAAGGCGGTATTTGCTCTGGTCGAAAAATTCAATGCGCCCAGCATTTTTACGTTTCGCCGTTTTAAGCTGAAACATGACACAGACCTGAATAATGATTTTCGTATGGACCCGCTGGACGCCTACGATTTAATGGAACAATACACGGAGCAGTTCGGCATTGAGCCCAAAGAAATCGACTTTGAACACTATTTTCCTGAGTACGGCGATGCACAGGATCCGCTTACTATCCAGCTGCTGATTGATTCCGCAAAAGCCGGACGTTGGCTGGGGAAATGATAAAGCGCCCGCAGGCGCTTATTCACTATCGTTATCCAGGCTGTATGGTGCGAAGCGGATCACTTCTTCACCCAGCCAGCTGTTTAATTCCTCCAGGCGTTTCTGCAGGGGAATAAGTTCATTGCGAACGAACACGCGGCTGGCCTTTTCCACATCTCCAAACCCGCCGGTGTTGTTCGGGATGATGCCCATCATCTGCGGCGGTACGCGGTGCGCGGCCATCATGTCATCCCGTGATACGTTCTTGATATTCAAAAACTCATCCTTTGCCGCTACTTCTGACAACGGGATAATCTGAATCCCGTCCTTCTTCCCGCTCGGCGAGTACATAAACAGGTTACGGAAATTGCCTGGGCCTTTCGCGCTGCGCATCGCCTTGCGCATGCTGTCCACGTCCTCCTGACTCTGCGCCGGATCGGTGACATACATGATGAAGCCCGCATGGCTGCCGTTAAGGTAATACTTCCGGCGGAACAGGGTGGCCGACTCGTTCAGCAGGGTAGAGGGAATGGCGGACAGGTATTCCGGCAGGCCGTAAATCTCCTGGTTTAAGTCCGGTTCCATCAGGTGGAAAACGCTGCCCGGCGTGAACTGGTAGGGCTGCGTGGTCAGGCCATATTGCACAAACCAGTAGGTATCCAAATCGGTGCCGCGCCGGGTATATTTTGCCAGCGCTGGCTCCAGCGACAACAGGCCGCCAAGGCGGTTAGTGCGCTTCTCCAGATAGGCATTACCAAACACCAGATAATCCTGCACGAAGCGGCTGAAAGCCTGCTGACTGAGCAAAGGATGCGGGATAAAGGTGCCGGTCAGAATATTGCGCTTCACGTTAATCGGTGAGCTGTGATGTACGGCGGCGCGGAACGTGCGCGCCAGCCCGTCAAAACTCACCGGCGGTTCATACCAGCGGTCCATCACCACGCATTCCACGTAGTCCAGCAGTTCGCGGCGATCGAGAACCGGCACTGGATCGCCAAACGTGAACGCTTCTGCCGCCGGTGCGCCGGTCATTTTTTCCGGCTGGCTTACCGGCTGCGTGCGGGCGCGGCTTTTTCGTTTGCTCATTTAACAGATCTCCATAATGTTGCGGGTGTGGGCCGCTTCGCCCTGCAGGGGTTCGTTTGCCAGCGCGTGCATGGTCGCCCAGGCGAGATCCGCGTGGCTGGCTTCCTCGCTGCGGCTGGCTTCATAGGTGGGGCGGTTGCCGCTGGCCGTGACGGCTTTGCGGATCGCCATGAATGACTGCGCGATGTCGAGGTGCCCGGCGTCAAACTCCAGGCGCTGATGACTGATAATGTCGTACGCCTTCAGTACCAGGGCGTTTTTTACGTTCGGGTTGTAGACAAACTCTTTCACCGCCGGAAAGAACATCTTCACATTTTCATAAACGCCCAGGCCGACGCCGGTGGAGTCGATGCCGATATAGGTCACGTTGTACTGCTGCGTCAGCTTTCTGATAGCCTCCGCCTGGGCGCGAAAGTCCATGCCGCGCCACTGGTGGCGCTCCAGGATGCGGAACTTGCCGCCCGGCACGGCAGGCGGGGCGATCACCACGCACCCGGCGCTGTCGCCGTTCTGCGTGCCTTTGGCCGGGTCGTAGCCTATCCAGACTTCCCGGAAGCCGAACGGGCGCAGGGCCAGCGCCTCAAAATCGGTCCAGACTTCCCAGCTGTCCACCATGCACGCCTGCAGCAGCGTGAGCGGGAACACGGACGCCAGGTCGTCCACAAACTCACACATCAGCAGGTTCTGGTATTCCGGCGGGCTGTACTCCAGGCGCAGCTGGTCAAGGTCGAACAGGTTACAGCCGCCGCGCACCGCGTCCTCCACGGTGACAATCTGGCGGAACTGGCCGTCATCGCAGAAACGGCCCGGCGACAGGTTCGGGTGCGTCAGGTCAATGTCCACGCGATCGGCTTTGGCGCGGCCCCGGTTGAACAGGGCGCCGGACCAGAACGGATAGGCGCTGTGGGTCAGGCTGGACGGCGTGGAAAAGTAGGTCTGCCGCCATTTCTTGTGCAGCGCCATACCGGACGCCACCTTGCGCAGTTCCTGAAACTTGGGTATCCAGAAATATTCATCCAGATACAGGTTGCCGTGATAGCTCTGCGCGGTGCGGGCGTTGGTGCCCAGAAAATACAGGCAGGCGCCGTTGCTGAGCGTCATGGGGTCGCCTTTCAGTTCCACGTCCACTTCTTTGGCAAACTCAATGATGTACTGCTTAAAGACGTGCGCCTGCGCCTTACTGGCCGACAGGAAAATCTGGTTGCGCCCGGTGGTCAGCGCATCAATCAGCGCTTCGCGGGCAAAGTAGAAGGTGGCGCCAATCTGGCGCGACTTCAGCACGTTGCGGATGCGGTGTTTATTACCGGCTTCCCACCACTGGCGCTGATAGCCGAACATCGAGCCGTGAAAAATCTCCTGCAGCTTCTCGATCTGTTCGTCTGAAAACACATTTTTTTCCGGCGGCTTACGCGGTCCGCTGTTGCGGTTCGCCACCTTCGGGTTCAGGTCCGCTTCGTTCCCGCCGTTGCTGAATTTGCCGATGCGGGCGTGGCGCTCGGACTGGCGCGCCAGCAGGTCAATTTCCTTGAAGTCTTTCCCTTCTTTCTGCTCCTTCATGATGAGCTGGCAATAACGCGCAGCCGTGGTGAGCTGCATCTGGTCAAGCGGGCCGTAGTCACCCCACTTGTCGCGCTTCTTCCAGCTGTGAACGGTCGCAGGCTTCTCTCCCAGCATTTCAGCAATGCGGGCGATACGGTATCCCTGAAAGTACAGGAGCATGGCCTGCCTGCGGGGATCGAGGTCGTCGGGCGTCATCATCGTAGTCATGGGCACAAAATACGGCCCCGCCGCCTGCTTTTCTGCCGCCGTGCTTTGTATGGTTTTTCACACAATGTTCCCGCGTTGTTTCAGACCCCCTTCCGCCGCAAACATAGGGCCTCACGAGATTTTCCTCAACGGAGCCTGACCTATGGCAGTGAAAGCAAAGCGTTTCCGGATCGGGGTGGAAGGTGCCACCACGGACGGACGCGAAATCCAGCGCGACTGGCTGGAAGAGATGGCGGCGAACTATGACCCGAAGGTCTACACCGCCGTGATTAACATGGAACACATCAAGGGCTATACGCCTGACAGCCCGTTCCGCCGCTTTGGCGTGGTGGATGCGCTGGACACGGAAGAAATCCAGGGCGGTCTGCTGGACGGCAAGCTGGGGCTGTTTGCCACCATTTCCCCTACCGACGAGCTGGTCACCATGACCGGGAAAATGCAGAAGCTGTTTACCTCAATGGAAGTCGCGCCGAAGTTTGCCGACACCGGCAAAGCCTACCTGATTGGCCTGGCGGTGACCGATGACCCGGCGAGCCTCGGCACCGAAATGCTGGCCTTCAGCGCCAGCGCCGCGCAGAACCCGCTGGCGAACCGCAAAAAGCACCCGGACAACCTGTTTACTGCCGCCGTTGAAACCGCCATCGAGCTGGAAGAGGTGCCGGACGACAAGCCGGGCCTGTTTGCCAGCGTCACCGCGCTGTTCCGTAAAAAGCAGCAGTCCGACGATGCCCGCTTTTCGGACGTGCATCAGGCGGTGGAGCTGATCGCCACCGAACACCAGGACTACAGCGCCCGCACCGATGCCGCCCTGCAGGAGCAGGCAGCGCGCACCGGCGAGCTGGAAGCCGAACTGAATGAATACAAAGCCGCTTTTGATGCGTTGCAGGAACAGCTGAGCCGTCAGGACAGCCGCAACGATTATCGCCAGCGCGCACCGGGCGGTGACGCACCGGCAGGCACCCTGACCAATTGCTGATGGAGCAACAGACCCAATGAAAAAGAATACCCGCTTTGCCTTTAACGCCTACCTGCAGCAGCTGGCCCGCCTGAACGGCGTGGAGATTGAAGAACTCTGCAGCAAGTTCAGTGTGGTACCGTCCGTAGCGCAGACGCTGGAAGACCAGATCCAGCAGTCCACCGCGTTTCTGACCCTGATTAACGTGATGGGCGTGGCGGAGCAGTCCGGCCAGCTGCTGGGGCTCGGCATCGGCAGCACCATTGCAGGCACCACCGATACCACCACCAAAGAGCGTGAGCCGACCGACCCCACGCTGATGGCGGGCGTGGAATACAAATGCGAGCAGACCAACTTCGACACCGTGCTGACCTACGCGAAGCTGGATCTGTGGGCCAAGTTTCAGGACTTCCAGGTGCGTATCCGGGACGCCATCGTGAAGCGCCAGGCGCTGGACCGCATCATGATCGGCTTTAACGGCGTGAAGCGCGCCAAAACCTCTGACCGTGCCGCAAACCCGCTGCTGCAGGACGTAAACAAGGGCTGGCTGCAGAAAATCCGTGAGGATGCGCCGGATAACGTGATGGGCAGCAGCACCCAGGACGGCGTAACCACGGCGGACCCGGTGAAAGTGGGCAAAGGCGGCACCTACGCCAATCTGGACGCGCTGGTGATGGATGCGGTGAACGAACTGATTGACCCGATTTTCCAGGACGATGACGGACTGGTGGTGGTCTGCGGGCGTGAGCTGCTGTCCGATAAGTATTTCCCGCTGGTTAACAGCGACCAGGCCAACACAGAGAAGCTGGCCGCCGACCTGATTATCAGCCAGAAACGCATGGGAGGACTGCAGGCCGTGCGCGCGCCGTTCTTCCCGGCGAATGCCGTGCTGATTACCCGTCTGGATAACCTGTCGATTTACTGGCAGGAGGAGACCCGCCGCCGCTCGGTTATCGATAATCCGAAGCGCGATCGCATCGAAAACTTTGAGTCGGTGAACGAAGCGTACGTAGTGGAAGACTACCGCTGCGCCGCGCTGGTTGAAAACATCACCATCGGCGACTTCAGCACGCCCGCTGATACCGGAGCGTAATGCATGAGCCTGAGTCCCGCACGGCAGCACCGCCTGCGCATTCAGGCCGAACAGGCCGCCCGTCAGGGCGGCAGCGTTCGCCATGCAAAGGGGTATGACCTGATGCTGATGCAGCTGGGTGAAGATCGCCGCCGCCTCAAGGGCGTCCAGTCCACAGTCAAGAAAGCCGAAATCAAGCAGGAAGTGCTGCCCGGATACGCCCACTGGGTGGACGGTGTGCTGGCCGCCAACGGCGCACAGCAGGATGACGTGCTGATGTACGTGATGCTCTGGCGCATCGATGCCGGGGACTATGCCGGGGCGCTGCTGATTGGCCGCCACGCGCTGAGGCACGGCTGGGTGATGCCGCAGGGCTTTAACCGCAACGTGCAGACGCTGCTGGCAGAGGAAATGGCCGACGCGGCAAAGGCGGCGCTGCTGGCTGACACTCCGTTTGATGCGGGGCTGCTGCTGCAGACGCTGGATGCCGTGGGAACGCTGGATATGCCGGACCAGTCCCGCGCCCGCCTGCACAAGTCGCTGGGCTGGCTGCTGCGTGAACGCGATCCCGCCACTGCCCTTAACCACTTAAAAACCGCCCTGCAGCTGGACGAGCGCTGCGGAGTGAAAAAAGACATTGAACAGCTGGAGCGCCGACTGCGCAACGCCAGCTGATAACCGGACGTGCCCACGCGCGGGGCGGCACGGGGTGGCGACAGGCATGGCCTTATCAAAACCCCGTCCACCGCCCAACTAATTCAGGAGAACCACGGCAATGAACTTTGTAGCGCCGGAGCAGGCACCGGACACGCCGGAAATTATCGAAAACACGCCGTTCTGGCCGGACCTTAACCTGGCAGATTTTCGCAGCGCCATGCGAACGGACGGCACCGTGACCGCGCCCCGTCTGCGTCAGGTGGTGCTGACCGCCATTTCTGAAGTGAACGCGGAGCTGTACGACTACCGCACCCGCCAGCAGCAGCTGGGCTATGTGTCGCTGGCAGCGGTTCCGGCAGAAAAGCTGGCCGGGCAGAGCCAGCGCGTTCATCACTACCGCAACGCGGTGTGGTGCTGGACGCGGGCGGTGCTGAACGAGCGTTATCAGGACTATGACGCCACGGCGGCAGGCGTGAAGCGCGGGGAGGCGCTGGAAGATGCCTCGGGCGATTTGTGGCGGGATGCGCGCTGGGCCATCAGCCGCGTGCAGGACCGGCCGCACAGCATCGTGGAGCTTATCTGATGAAAGTGCGTGCGCAGCAGTATGACACGGTGGATGCGCTTTGCTGGCGTCACTACGGGCGCACGCAGGGGCTGACGGAGCAGGTGCTGCAGGCGAATCCGGGGCTGGCTTCACACGGCCCCTTTTTACCCCACGGTCTGGAGGTGGAGCTGCCGGACGTTACGCCTGCAGCCACTGCGCAGACCGTACAGCTTTGGGACTGAAACCATGACAACAGAACGCATCAGCGCGTTTATCACCTGGTGCATCGCGTTGGCGATGGCCTGGCTGGGTGAGATGTCGCTGAAAGATATTTCCACCCTTGTGGGGCTGGCGCTGGGCGTGCTGATGACGCTTATCAGCTGGTACTACAAGCGCAAAACCTACCAGCTGCTGGAAAGCGGACGCATCAGCCGGAGCGACTATGAATCTGCAAACCGTTAAGCGCTGTACGGTAGGCGTGGTGCTGGCAATCGCCGCCACGCTGCCGGGCTTTCAGCAACTGCACACTTCGGTGGAGGGACTGAAGCTGATTGCCGATTTTGAGGGCTGCAGGCTGCGGCCGTACCAGTGCAGCGCCGGGAAATGGACGGACGGGATCGGCAACACCCACGGCGTGGTGCCGGACAAAGCCATCACGGAGCGGCAGGCGGCGGAAAGCCTGATTACCAACGTGTTGCGTACGGAGGCAGCGCTGGGCCGGTGCATCGTCACGCGGCTGCCGCAGCATGTCTATGACGCGGTGGTGTCGTTTGCATTCAACGTGGGCACCGGCAACGCCTGCGGCTCTACGCTGGTGAAGCTGCTGAACCAGCGCCGCTGGGCGGATGCCTGCCGTCAGCTGCCGCGCTGGGTTTACGTGAACGGTGTATTTCATCAGGGGCTGGATAACCGCCGTGGGCGGGAAATGGCCTGGTGCCTGAAGGGGGCGGCGTGATGCGCGCACTGGTGGCAGTGCTGCTGATGGCGATCGCGGCGATGTGCGTTCAGACGTGGCGGCTGGACAGGGCTGAGCAGCAAAGCCGCAGCCAGGAAAAGGAGCTGACTGCGCTGGAAGCGAAGCTGAACCAGAAAAACAGCCAGCTGATTGCCCTGAATATCCTGACGCAGACCAACAGCCGGGAGCAGACCCGGCTTTATGCGGCAGCCGAAGAAACCCGTGCGCTGCTGCAGACGCGCCAGCGCCATATCGAGGACCTGACCCGTGAAAATGAAGCCTATCGCCGCTGGGATGCTGCCCCTTTGCCTGCTGTTGCTGTCCGGCTGCGCCAGCGACCGGCCATCAGCGGAGGTCAGTCTTACCGTGACTGGCTGTCCCAGAATAACGCGCTGCCACCTGCCGGAAGCCGCCCCGCGCAGTAACGGCGATCTGATGCGCCTGCTGGATGAGACGGAAGCCGCCTGGGCGAACTGCGCGGACAAGGTGGACACCATAGTGAACTGTCAGGAAAAAGACGATGAACAAACCGCAGTCCTTACGCCACGCCCTGAATAAGGCGGTGCCCTACGTGCGGGAGAACCCGGACCGGCTGCACCTGTTTGTGGATAACGGTTCGCTGGTTGCCACCGCTGCCGCGTCCATCTCATGGGAGTACCGCTACACCCTGAACGTGGTGGTGACGGATTTCACCGGTGACCAGAACCTGCTGATGGCACCTATTCTCTACTGGCTGCGGGACAATCAGCCTGATGCGCTGCAGAGCCCTGACGAGCGGGGAAAGCTGTTTACCTTTGAGGTGGATATTCTGGGCAACGGTGCCTGTGACCTCAGCCTGAACCTGAAGCTGACGGAGCGGGTGCTGGCGCGGGAAGTTGACGGACAGATGCAGGTTGAAGCCGTACCGGAGCCGGACGAGCCGGAAGAATACTGGACGGGCCGCTGATGGATGAACTGCAAAAGATTGACGACTGGCTGGCCGCGCTGCTGGCAAACCTGGAACCGGCAGCGCGCACCCGGATGCTGCGAGAGGTGGCGCGGGACGTCCGGCGCATACAGCAGCAGAACATCACCGCGCAGCGTGCGCCGGACGGAACGGCATGGGAGCCGCGCCGGATGACCGCCCGGACAAAACAGGGGCGGGTTAAGCGCAAAATGTTTACGAAGCTGAAAACGGCGAAATACCTCAAAGCGCAGGCGAATGCCAGCCAGGCAGAGGTCCGGTTTACCGGGCAGGTGCAGCGTCTTGCCCGTGTGCATCACTACGGGTTGCGCGACCGGGTGAGCCGGGGCGGACCTGAAGTGAAATACGCAGCGCGTCCCCTGCTGGGCGTGGATGATGATGTGGAAACCACGGTGCAGGAGGCTTTGCTGCGCTGGCTAATTGACAATTGATTTAGGTTAAATACTGATAGCTTTTTTCTGCTTCTTTTTTATTATATTCAGTAATTTTATTTGTTATGTATACATCGACGATCATTGCAACACCCAACGACATAAAATAAATTAGTGAAAACAAAACTATAGGTGCCATTACCATTATTGTTAAGAAGTTTTTGTCTGCGTATTTTTTTATTTCTTCTTTCTTTTTTGGGGCTAACATGTAATCACATATAAAAGATTTTGTTTCTTCTTTGATTGCTTTTATTTCTTTAAGCTCATCTTTTTTTAAGCAAGTTTCAGCAGTTATTTTCTAAATGTTTTTATCTTCAGGGTTTTTAGCTTCGCCTGGTTTTATCCAGATTTTATCTTGGGTGGTTTTGTGCTTAAAATCAACCCATTGAATAGGGCCATTGATAAGTATTTTAGCAAAGCTATAAAAGAAGATTAGGCAAACTAAAATAATAAAGCCACCAAGTATAATTTGGGTATACTTTGAGGATGTTGTTTTAGCTCTTGTGTTTTTCTTATACTTACAATAAGTGATTCTAATTGTAGGTGCGCTGAAATTTAAATCATCAATTAAAAATTGTTCTTCTGGGTGAGTTTTGTTTAACCAACTCCAGCAAGACTTAATTGCACCGGCCAGCCATTTAAAGATAATACCGCCGATAGCAGTAGCTAAAAAAGCATTTAATTTATCAATGTCCACGATTTTTTCTCCTTTTCAGACGAAGTATCAGTATATGTACCAACTACCAAACAATGAAGATTAACTCCCGCAGACGAGCTTAGTAGGCATGATGTAGTTATGATCATACAAATCACCGAAATTATGCGCTTTATTATTAATATTTTACTTACATGATTTTATTAATTCTTTCAAAATCTTTATTTCTTGATCAATGACATTAAATCCTTTATCAACAGTCTCTCTGAGCTCTGCATCAATCGCTTTGATTTCCTGCGCATAATCAATCATTACTTCGATTTTTTTATCACGCAATCTTTTATACATCTCCTTATCTTTATTGTTATCGGCCATATCGAAGAGGATTCTTTCATATTCTACAGCAAGATCATTATTACCTTTAAAAGTCTGTATTAATGAGCGAGTATAAGTGTAGATATTAATTATTGAATCTCTTGGGTTATCATTTAATTTTGCAATGATATTTGCATTTTTTTCATAGAAGGTAAAATTATCGTCTCCAATAGGGAAAATAAAATCCAGCATTTTTCCAGGGCCGATATTATCAATGTGATGTTGCATCCTTTTATTATATAGGTTAATTAGAGTAGAAACTTCGCCTTTAACTCCTTTCAATACTGACAATTGTAACTCAAGTGACTCCCTTTCTGCTCCTGCCCGAGTAATCTTAGCCTCGCGATCGACACCTTTAAGAGTAAATACCCCCCCAACAAATGCGCCCATTAATGCAGTGATAAAGGATGACACCCATTCAGGAATGCTATCTAAGAAAACATTAACTTCACTCAAAAAACTCATTTATGCCGCCTCATGTTCATTCTGATTTAATTTAAAGCAGGTAAAATATCAGCTCAATGGGTCCGTACAGATAAATATTTGTATCACATCTCACACAATGCCTACTACTGCCTGTCAACCTTAGTTCATGGCAACCTTCCTTTATGAACGCACAACTCACCGAAATCATGCGCCTTATCACCAACCTGATCCGCACCGGCATTGTGTCGGAAGTGGACCGGGACAACTGGCTGTGCCGGGTGAAAACGGGCGACCTTGAAACCAACTGGATTAGCTGGCTGACCCTACGCGCCGGCAGCACCCGCACATGGTGGGCGCCTACCGTGGGAGAGCAGGTTGTCCTGCTGAGCCTCGGCGGCCATCTGGAAACCGCCTTTGCGCTGCCTGCTATTTATTCCAATACCTTCCCGCCACCGTCCGATTCAGAAGAGGGCAGCGTGACCGCATACCCGGACGGCGGCTGGTTTGAATATGACCCGGCCAGGCACCGCTGGCTGATTAAGGGCGTGCAGAACGTGGTGATAGAGGGGGCCGAAAATATGGAGCTGAACACGAAGCGCTTTGCGCTTAACGCTGAGCAGGCAGAAATCAACGCGGAAATGACCATTAACGGCGGCGTGACGCAGAACGGCGGCGCCATGAGTTCTAACGACGTGGTGGTGGATAAGCACAAACACGGTGGCGTGAGGTCCGGCAGCGATACGTCAGGAGGCCCGCAGTGATGTATCTCGGCATGAATCAGCAGACCGGCAGGGCGCTGACGGACACCGACCATATCCGGCAGTCGGTCCGCGACATTCTGGTAACCCCGCAGGGCAGCCGCATTGCCCGGCGTGAATACGGCTCAATGCTGTTTGCCCTGATGGACCAGCCGCAGAACGATGCGCTGAACCTGCAGCTGATGGCCGCCATCTACGCCGCGCTGAGCCGCTGGGAACCGCGTATCAGGCTCAGTGCCCTGCAGGTCAGCCGCAACTATGACGGCTCCCTGCAGGTGGAGTTAACCGGGCAGCGTGCGGACGGTTCGCCGCTGGGCATGAACGTCTCAACGGGAGGAAACAGTGGCGGTAATTGACCTTTCACAACTGCCCGCGCCGGAAGTGGTGGAGGTGCCGGACTTTGAAACGCTGCTGGCGGAGCGCAAGGCGGCGTTTATCGCGCTGCATCCGGCCGATGAGCAGGAGGCGGTGCGCCGCACGCTGGCGCTGGAGTCTGAACCGGTGGTTAAGCTGCTGCAGGAAAATGCCTACCGGGAAATCCTGCTACGCCAGCGCATTAACGAAGCCGCGCAGGCGGTAATGGTGGCCTATGCGCTCGGCAGCGATCTGGATCAGCTGGCGGCGAATTACAACCTGAAGCGCCTGACCATTACTCCGGCGGACCCGGAGGCTATCCCGCCGGTTGAAGCGGAGATGGAAACGGACGATGACCTGCGCCTGCGCGTGCCGGATGCCTTTGAAGGGCTGAGCGTGGCCGGACCGAAAGCAGCCTATGAGTTTTACGCCAAAAGCACAGACGGACGCGTGGCGGACGTATCGGCAACCAGCCCGGCCCCAGCGGAGGTTTTAATTACCGTACTGAGCCGGGAAGGGGACGGCACGGCACCGGCTGACCTGCTGACTGTCGTGGGCAGCGCGCTGAATGACGAAAGCGTGCGCCCGGTGGCGGACCGCGTGACGGTGCAGGGGGCTGAGATATTCCCCTACCGCGTGGAAGCCAGGCTGCATCTTTATGACGGTGTGGTGGCAGGTCCCTGTCTGGATGCCGCTAACGCGGCGCTGGCCGCCTACCTGAAAGAGCAGGCGAAGCTGGGGCGCAGCGTGCGCCAGGACTCTTACGGGGCAGTGCTGCGCGTGGCGGGCGTGGACTGGGTGGAAATGGTCGAACCGGCCCGCGACATCATCATGGACCGCACGCAGGCAGGTTATTGTACCGGCACGCTGATAACGGTGGCGGGTGACGTTGCAGGGGGAACGGTATGAGCCTGAATAACAGTCTGTTGCCGCCGGGTTCGTCTGCCACTGAGCGCAGGCTGGCCGCTGCCTGCAGCGATCTGTCCGGGCTGAAGGTGCCGCTGCGTGAACTGTGGAACCCGGCAACCTGCCCGGTAAAGTTTTTGCCGTACCTTGCATGGGCATTTTCGGTAGACCGCTGGGATGAGAGCTGGGCGGAGAGCGTCAAGCGCAAGGTGGTACAGGATGCGTTTTACATTCATCAGCATAAGGGAACCATCAGCGCGGTGCGCCGTGTGGTGGAGCCGTTCGGTTTTCTTATCCGCGTTATTGAATGGTGGCAGAACGGCGAGGCACCCGGCACCTTCCGGCTGGATATTGGCGTGCAGGACCAGGGCATTACGGAGGAAACCTATCAGGAGCTGGAGCGCCTGATAAGCGATGCCCGCCCGTGCAGCCGTCACCTGCTGGGCATGTCTATCAACCTGCAGGTGAGCGGCGAAACCGTTATGGCTGCAGGCAGTTATGACGGTGACGATCTCACCGTTTACCCGTACACACCTGAACTGATTACCGTCAGCGGACCGCTTTATGGCGGCGCGGCGATCCATGTTATTGACCTGATGGAAGTGGGACCATGACACAAAAATATTATGCAATCGTAACCAATCTCGGCGCCGCAAAGATTGCCAACGCCGCCGCGCTGGGCACAAAGCTGAACATTACCCAGATGGCCGTGGGTGACGGCGACGGCTTATTGCCCACGCCGAACGCCAGCCAGACCCGGCTGGTTAACGAAGTGCGCCGCGCTGCGATTAACTCCCTGAGCGTGGACGCGGCCAACGCCAGCCAGATTATTGCTGAGCAGGTTATCCCGGAAACAGAAGGCGGTTTCTGGATTCGTGAAATGGGGCTCTTCGATGCAGAGGGGACGCTGATTGCGGTCTGTAACACGCCGGAAACCTACAAGCCCGCGCTGCAGGAGGGCAGCGGCCGCACACAGACCGTGCGCATGATCCTGATTGTAAACAGCACCGATGCCATCACGCTGAAGATTGACCCGTCCGTGGTGCTGGCAACACGGAAGTATGTGGATGACAAAGCGATCGAGGTGCGGGCCTATGCTGACAGCCTGATGGCGAAACATCTTGCTGCCGCCGATCCCCATTCGCAGTATGCACCAAAGGCCAGCCCAACATTCACCGGCACGCCGAAAGCGCCGACTGCAGCGGCAGGCAATAACTCCACGCAGCTGGCGAACACGGCATTTGTGCAGGCGGCGCTGGCCGCACTGGCAGGCAGCGCACCGGCCACGCTGGACACGCTGAAAGAGCTGGCCGACGCGCTGGGCAATGACCCGAACTTCTCCGCTACTGTGCTGAACAAGCTGGCCGGGAAAATGGATATTGCGAAGAACGGCAGCGATATTGCCGACGTGGCGGCGTTTCTTAAAAACCTTGGTTTGGGCGAAGCGGCGAAACGGGATATTGGTACAGGGCTGAATCAAATCCCGGACATGAGCAGTTTTGGCAGCAGGAAAGGCGCGGCATGGTATCAGCAGCATCCATCTGGCTTAATCAGCATGGGCGGAACATTCGGTACCAGCGGTTCGGCACAATTACAAAAAATCACGGTTAATTACCCCATACCGTTTCCCAACTTTTGTACCGGAATATGGTTTACATTCCAGACTGAAGACCCCAGCCAGCGATTTTGCGGAATACTCGATCGCCATTCCAGTCTGTCATCGTTTGTTGCGTCTGTGGTCACGCCTACGGTGAATACAATTTATTTTCGAGCGGAAGGATACTGATATGATTTTTTTATGGTCAGCAAAAAATAATGCGTTTATACCGGACGCAATGCGCAGCCAGTATGAAGCGGCAGGGTGGGACTTATCGGACTGTATACCAGCAGGCGATCATTTGGTTGCTGAATATATGGGGGAAGCGCCTGCCGGACAGCTGCGAGTAACAGGCGCTAACGGGATGCCTGCATGGGGGGACATCCCGCCTGATACTACACTTCCGGCGGTACAGGCCAGTTGATAACTAATGTGCTGGAGGTATCAATTACTTCCAGTGCATCCAGATAATCAAGCCACAAATTATATGATTCTTTCTCCTGACTGGTAAGACGCCCCATTACAGCTTTACCAGGCCATTGCTTATTGTTAATGTATTCGTTCGCCTGACTGATATAAACCTGCCTCTTAATAGCATTGGATCTGATAGCCTCTTCTTGCGATGGTGGCGGTGCATCGATCCATATCGGGAATCCACTATCGTCTATCCCGATAACTTTGCCGGGCTGAGCATCAGCCATAAATCTCCGGGCAACCTTATTGTCAACTTCAATAATATCACCCGGCAACGTACCTGCATTTTCATATAGTGGCAATGTAGCTTTTATGAAGAATGTTTTTTCAGATGCAGAAAAAAAGAAGTCACTCATTTTTTATACTCCAATGGCAATATATAAAAAAGCTTTATTAGGAAGTGTTGAGCTGATTGAAACAGCAGTCCTTCCTGCATCTGTCCAGAAGGCACTATAATTAGAAATACCGGATGGATTACCCATAGAACTATTGAAATTCACGCCTGAAATGGCAAGAAGGCGATTCGGAAAAGGCACAGGGAATATCATTGTCCCTGTATATTCCGGCGCAGTATATTTTCCGGTTTGTAGAACCATTCCGTTTGGAAAAGTGAAAATATGTGTATTGCCGTCTATAACGGTATGACTGAAAGACGTCATATCAGGGATCTGATTTGCCCCTGTTCCTACATCTCTTTTTCCTGCTTCCTTCAAACCAACGTTAAAGAGATAAATAGCAATGTCTTGGCGTCCTCAGTCCGCTATGTGCCAGAAGCGGACGTTTCCAACAACTGCATGCACTAATCGGTGGAGAACAGAGATCACTGCATAGCCATGCAGACGCGCAGAAATCATCCGGGCCGTTTTCCAGGGTTTTGGACAAGGTAAAGTGCCGGAAACGGCCTGCCCGCGCCAGGATCGCGCTGAGGGCCCCTGCGGGGCGCGCAAGAGATGTTATGGTAAATCCGAGTGGTATTCAGTTTCGCTAAGAGCATCGCATTCCTACAGGTCTAAAAAATACTTACGAATACTTTATATATACTATTGTTGACTTTGTATTTCATAAGTATATAGTGTGCTTCATACTTTCAAAGGAGATGCACATGAATGATTCGGCTGTAGTGGTTTTTACCGCACGTGGTTTTGACCGTTTGTTAAGTGATGGAGGCTCTAGCTCATGGGTTCTTAACGAGAAGCGCGCCTCTCGCTGCAAGTACGTCGTCTGTGTACAGAATAGAGATCCTGCTGATAATCATAATAATGATTGGGGAAGTGTCTCTGACCCTCATAAAAACGCATTTTTCATCGGCAAAATCTCCGATGTTGTTGTTTCCCCAGAGTGGGATGGGTCACGTCCAACAAGGTGGCTGATTAAAGTTAGTGAGTATGCAAAGGTTGCATACCCTAACATGTGGGATGGAGCAAGGAACCCCGTTGCTTACTCATCATTAACTGATTTAGGTATTGATGAAAATTCATTAAATTTCAAAGCAATGCCAGATGTTGACGTTAAGTCTCCAAAAGTCGTACAGGAAGAAGAATCTTACCCAGATGGAATCTCCATTCAGCAAGCTAAGATACTTTTATCTAGAAAGTATGAGGTTTCCGAAGAAAGTATAGAGATAATTATCCGGGCGTAACCACATCTTTCTTTTTGGCTTAGGACATCGTTTAAATTGGTTGGAGGCTGTATGGATAAGGCATGGGGCGGTAATTTTCGCGAAATTCCGTTAGATCACTTCGAAAAAATGAAGTCAAAAGCACGTGCGCTAGCTGAGGTGAAAAGAAGCCCTTCCGATGCAAAAGCGAATGATAAAAACACTTTCATCCGCATCGGGATGTCGGGCACTGGCGTCAGGCCTAACTATCAGGTTGAACTCCCAAATGGTTTTGTCATAGCAATTAACGGGATAAACCATGAAAGGTTTGGTGTAGAAGAGTTTGATAAACAATGGGTTTCTAAGGCTTATAGCATCGAGGAGCTGAACAACATGCGCATGTTTGGCGGAAATTTAGAAACTGAGAGCGCTTAGCTAAACCTACTATCCGATTCCCGCTTGGCTACAGTTCGGCGGCGGGTTGTTATGTTTAATATGGCAGAACTTTCCTGCCGCTATCATTTTGACGTCCGCTTTTCGCTCAAAGTAGACCTTTTGCGCTACGGGCTTTTCAGCTGAGTGACATAAGCGGAAAATGCTATCAATGTTGTGTTTTAATCAATAGGGGGCAGGTCATAACTGCTCCCTCATTTTGGCCATAGGTAAAAGTCGGCCAATGTGAGCAAGCTGTTAACTTGACTAGCCTGAATGCATAAGAATTGATCCTGTCCTTGAGACTTTATTCTGCGACGGAAAAGTCGGAATTTTTACATGTATTAGATTGCAGACATTTATTTGCTGGTACCCAAGGTCCCTGAGGTTCAATCGCATCGAGCCGGTAGATTGTTACTATGCCTGCATTGTAGCTGCCCGGCACGCCGGAAAAAGCCACTTTGTCTCCGTCACTAAGTCTACCCTCGTATACCTTGACGCCTTGGCCATTTTGAGGTGAAAGAGTTATGGAAATCCGACCAGAGGGTCTGCAAGCGATATGCATTATTACGTTCGTTTTATACCCGTTAGCCGACTCTTCAAAAGGGCGTACAATGTTATGTCCATTTGATGCCAAGCATAGGGAACCAGGTATCGTTGCTGATACTCCTTCCGCATATGCTTCTCCAGCATCAGCAGAAGATAAATAAAAGGTGAGATTGATGCCAATAAGCGCGCTGCTCGGGATAGGGGATAACCGATCCTCTAAGAAATTTCTTGCTGACACCAGTACTAGTTCAAAATTGTTCTTAATAAGATCTGAGCTTGCCTCCAGACAGGCGCCTCCCACTGCTAGAATGATTGCGATAAAGCCTTTTGCTATCCATTTTTTTAACGGCATTCTTTTCCTCGATTTGTGAAACTCAATATTCCTCCCATGAGATTGTGGACCGTAAGCTCGCTGAGTTCAAAAACTAGCGTTCTATATAGAAACTTCGTTTCGAAACTTAACAATAGTCTTAAGTAACAACACTCTAAATTTATTTTACGCTATTCATTGATACATCACTCTCGTTCCCTGTTGATTAACATGCGCCATCAAATGCGGGAGCAATTGCAAACGTCCGCTGCTCGCTCAAAGCAGACACATTTTAGTGGCAAGATCTCTATCATTCTCACGGCTGTAGCCTGCTGGATTTGGCTCCTTTCGACGTACCAACCCAAAACAAAAAGAAACTCCTGGCCCCGAAAAGTGCATGGCTGGCAAACTCCACGTCTTTTACGCGGGGTTTACCATGCTCATTGGCTACATCAGGGTATCAACAAATGACCAGAACACCGATTTGCAGCGTAACGCACTGCAAAGTGCAAATTGTGAACTGATTTTTGAAGACAGAATAAGCGGAAAAAAGGCAGAAAGGCCGGGACTGAAAAAGGCGCTGCGCTGTTTGCAGGAGGGCGACACACTGGTGGTGTGGAAGCTGGATCGTCTTGGCCGCAGCATGCGCCATCTGGTTATGCTGACTGAGGAACTGCGCGAAAAGGGAATAAACTTCCGCAGCCTGACCGACAGTATTGATACCAGCACACCGATGGGCCGTTTTTTCTTTCATGTCATGGGAGCGCTTGCAGAAATGGAACGCGAGCTGATTGTGGAGCGTACCCGCGCCGGGCTGGCGGCGGCGCGTGAGAAAGGCCGCATAGGCGGGCGCCGCAGGATAATGACAGAAGATGTGACCGAAAGAGCCAGGCGGATGTTACGTAACGGTGCGACCCTGCATCAGGTGGCGCTGGTTCTGGATGTTTCGGTTAAGACACTGTATCGCTACATCCCGGCAGCAGAGCAAAAGGAACTGAAAAAAAGCCAGTCGTCCGTTGTGTCAGACCTCATACAACAGCAAGGGCGTGAATCAACCGGAGCCACGTAACACCATAGCAAAACCCCTTAACCGGAGATTTGCTACATGGCAGACGATTATCATCACGGCGTGCGCGTTACGGAAGTTAACGAAGGCACCCGCACCATTTCAACGGTAAGTACCGCGATTGTGGGCATGGTCTGTACCGCAGACGATGCCGACGCGGTAACCTTCCCGCTGAATACCCCCGTTTTACTCACAGACGTGCTGACTGCCAGCGGCAAAGCCGGAGAGTCCGGCACGCTGGCGCGTTCGCTCGATGCGATCGGCGACCAGGCCAAACCCGTGACCGTGGTCGTGCGCGTGGCGCAGGGCGAAACCGAAGCGGAAACCACGTCCAACATCATCGGCGGTGTGACCGCTGACGGCAAACGCACCGGCATGAAAGCGCTGCTGACCGCACAGGCCAAATGCGGCGTCAAACCACGCATCCTCGGCGTGCCCGGACACGACACGCAGGCGGTGGCAACGGAGCTGTTATCCGTGGCGCAGAGCCTGCGCGGCTTTGCCTATCTCTCTTCCTACGGCTGTAAGACCGTGGAAGAGGCTATCGCGTATCGCGCCAACTTCAGCCAGCGTGAAGGCATGCTTATCTGGCCGGATTTCATCAACTTTGACACCGTGCTGAACGCGGACGCCACGGCCTATGCCACCGCCCGTGCGCTCGGCCTGCGCGCCAAGATCGACCAGCAGACCGGCTGGCACAAAACCCTGTCCAACGTGGGCGTGAACGGCGTCACCGGCATTTCCGCAGACGTCTTCTGGGACCTGCAGGACCCGGCAACGGATGCGGGCCTGCTGAACCAGAACGACGTCACCACGCTGATCCGCCAGGACGGCTTCCGCTTCTGGGGTTCCCGCTGCCTGAGCGACGATCCGTTGTTTGCGTTTGAGAACTACACCCGCACCGCGCAGGTGCTGATGGACACGATGGCGGAGGCGCAGATGTGGGCGGTGGACGGCGCCCTGAACCCGTCGCTGGCCCGCGACATTATCGAAAGCATTCGCGCCAAGCTACGCAGCCTGGTCAGCCAGGGCTATCTCATCGGAGCTGACTGCTGGCTGGATGAGAGCGTGAACGACAAGGACACGCTCAAGGCGGGCAAACTCACCATTGACTATGACTACACGCCGGTACCGCCGCTGGAA
This sequence comes from Pantoea sp. FN0307, assembly GCF_050113815.1. Lineage (NCBI taxonomy): Bacteria > Pseudomonadati > Pseudomonadota > Gammaproteobacteria > Enterobacterales > Erwiniaceae > Pantoea > Pantoea sp. FN0307. Next base: position 319,380 of record NZ_JBNJSO010000002.1, read on the forward strand.
AACCTGATGCTGCGCCAGCGCATCACGGACCAGTATCTGGTGAATTTTGCCAGCCAGGTCAGCGCGTAAGGAGAACAACATGGCATTACCCCGCAAGCTGAAGCACCTGAACCTGTTTAACGACGGGAACAACTGGATGGGTATCGTGGAGTCGCTGACCCTGCCGAAGTTTACCCGCAAGTTTGAAAAATACCGTGGCGGCGGGATGCCGGGCGCGGTGGACATTGACATGGGGCTGGATGACGGCGCGCTGGATACGGAATTTACCATCGGCGGCACGGAGCTGTTGCTGTTTAAGCAGATGGGCGCAGTCAAAGCGGACGCCATTCAGCTGCGCTTTACCGGCTCCATCCAGACGGACAGCACCGGCGAGGTGCAGGCGGTGGAGCTGGTCGTGCGCGGCCGCCATAAGGAAGTGGACTCCGGCGAGTGGAAAACCGGTGAGAGCAACAGCACCAAAGTGTCCGGCACTAACAGCTACGCGAAGCTGACCATTAACGGCGAGGTGGTTTATGAGGTTGACCTGGTGAACATGGTTGAAATCGTGGGCGGCACCGATCTGATGGAAAAACACAAAAGCGCCCTTGGCCTCTGATAACTCCGGCAGGGGAAGCCCTGCCGCTGCATAACTTATTTTTCAGGACATAGAACGATGACCGAGATTAAACATGACGCCGTACCGCAGCCGCAGCAGAAAACCGTCACGCTGGACACGCCGGTAAAGCGTGGCAAAGAGCAGATCACCAGTGTGACTCTGCGCAAGCCGCAGTCCGGCGCGCTGCGCGGCACCCGCCTGCAGGCGCTGATGGATATGGACGTGAACGCGATGATGACCGTACTCCCGCGCATCAGCCAGCCCGCGCTGCAGCCACATGAGATTGCCGAAATGGACCCTGCCGACCTGCTGGCGCTGTCGGTGGAGGTGGTCACTTTTTTGTTGCCGAAGTCGGTGCTGTCGGATTTCCCGACGAACTGACGGTAGATGACCTGGTGGCGGACATCGCCACCATTTTTCACTGGCCGCCGTCCGTCACTGACGTGATGCCGCTTACCGAAGTGCTGGAGTGGCGGCATAAAGCGATACTGCGAAGCGGAGCCGGTGACGATGAGTAACACAAACCTGCGGCTGCAGGTGGTTTTAAACGCGGTGGATAAAATCACCCGTCCTTTCCGTAAAGCGCAGGCCGGTTCTAAAGAGCTGGCCGCCGCGCTGAAAGCCAGTAAAGACACCCTGAAATCCCTGAACGAGCAGGCCGGAAAAATCGACGGGTTCCGCAAAACCCGATCGCAGCTTGCCATCACCGAAAAGAATCTGGCCGGTGCCCGGCAGGAGGCGGCGGCGCTGGCAACGCAGTTTGCCGCCACCAACCGCCCCACTGCACAGCAGGCCCGGCTTCTGGAGCAGGCCAAAAACCGCGCCAGCGAACTGCAGCAGAAATATAACGTGCTGCGCCTGTCCGTGCAGCGCCAGCGTGAGGCGCTGAACGCCGCCGGTATCGATACAAAACAGCTGAGCGCCGCGCAGCGCCGCCTGAAAACCGACGCGGAAGCGGCCAGCGGTGCCCTTGAACGCCAGCAGGCGACCCTGCGAAAACTGGGCGAGCGCCAGCAGAAGCTGAACGCCATCCGGGCGCAGCGGGACAGGGGAATGGCCGCCCGGGACCGGCTGGCCGGAGGCGGTGCCACGATAGCCGCCACGGGTGTGGCGATGGGCGCGCCGGTGCTGGCCGCCGTAAAAGGCTATGCGGACATGGAAGATGCGATGAAAGGCGTGGCAAAACAGGTCAGCGGCCTGCGCGACAACAACGGCAACCGCACCGCGCAGTTTTATGACATGCAGAAGGCCATCAAGGCGGCCAGTGAGCAGCTGCCGATGGAAAACGGGGCCGTAGATTATGCCGCGCTGGTTGAGGGCGGCGCACGTATGGGCGTGACAAACCCGGCGGATTCCTACGAGAACCAGAAGCGCGATCTGCTGGCGTTCGCCTCCACGGCGGCCAAAGCCTCAACCGCCTTCGAGCTGCCTGCGGATGAGCTGGCGGAGGGGCTCGGGAAAATTGCCGGGCTGTATAAAATCCCCACGCGCAACATCGAGCAACTGGGCGACGCGCTGAACTACCTGGACGATAACGCCATGTCCAAAGGCGCGGACATTATCGACGTCCTGCAGCGCATGGGCGGTGTGGCGGACCGGCTGGACTATCGCAAGGCCGCCGCGCTCGGCTCCACGTTCCTGTCGCTGGGTGCCGCGCCGGAAGTAGCCGCCAGCGCCGCCAACGCTATGGTGCGCGAGCTGTCGATCGCCACCATGCAGGGCAAGTCGTTCATGGCAGGCATGGACCTGCTGAAGCTTGACCCGAAAAAGATTGAAAAGCAGATGACCACGGACGCGATGGGCACTATTCAGCGCGTGCTGGAAAAAGTGAATGCCCTGCCACAGGACAAGCGCCTGTCTGCCATGACCATGCTGTTTGGTAAGGAGTTTGGCGACGATGGCGCGAAGCTTGCCAACAACCTGCCGGAACTGCGCCGCCAGTTACAACTGACGGCAGGCAGTGCTGCCTACGGCTCCATGCAGAAAGAATCGGACATTAACAAGGATTCAGTTTCTGCGCAGTGGATGCTGGTAAAGGCCGGAATGGCTAACACCCTGAGTGGCCTGGGCGAAACGCTGCGCCCGCAGCTGATGGAAATGATGGATATGTTCAAGAAGGTGACCGGCAGCGTGCGGCGCTGGGTGGAGGAAAACCCGCAGCTTGCAGGCACCATCATGAAAATCGCCGCCGTGGCCGCGATCGTGACCACGGCGCTGGGCGTCCTCGGCGTGGCAATGGCCGCCGTGCTGGGGCCGTTCGTGATGTTCCGGTTCGGCGTCAGAATGCTGGGCGGCAGCGCCGGGTCAAAAATGGGCGCGGTGCTGGGCGGGCTGGGTAAGGCGTTTGAAAAGCTGGCACCGGGGATCGGCCTGTCCGCCGGTGGCCTGAAAAAGCTGTTCGGTGTTTTCACCGGCGGCGAGGCAGGCGAGTCGCTGGACGTTATCGGTAAAATTCGCGAGGCGCTGGGGTCGCTGGGCGGCGGTGACGACGAGGACGGCGGCGTGCTGGATGCCTTCCGCGAAGGGGCAATGGAAAAGGTAAAAGAGAAGGCGCAGGAAGCGGGCAGTGCGCTGGTCAGCAATTTTCGCCACCCGGTGCAGGCGGTTAAAGCGCTGGGGTCACACGTCCGGGGGCTGGCAACGGCACCGTTTGCCGCGCTGGGGTCAGCCCTTGCCGGTGTGCGTACCGCGCTCGGCGTGGTCGGCAACGGGATCGTGTGGCTGGGGCGGCTGATGCTGGCAAACCCGATTCTGGCCGTGGTGGGGCTAATTGCGATGGCGGCGCTGTATATCTGGCAGAACTGGGAAACACTGGGGCCAAAATTTGCGGCGCTGTGGGTCACCATCCGCGATGGTGCGGTTGGTGCATGGAATACCATCACCACCTGGATAAGCACCAAATGGAATGAAATCACGGCAGACCTCAAGGCGCTGCCCGCCCGCTTTCAGGAAGCCGGTGCGCAGATGATTGATGCCCTGATGGCGGGCATCAGCCAGAAATGGGAGGCACTGAAAAGTAAGCTGACGTCGCTGAACAGCTACCTGCCGGACTGGATGAAGCCGGATACCGCAAGCGGCAATGGCACAGCGGGTAAACCTGAGGCCCTGCAGAAAAGCGGCTTTGCCGGGCTGTATGACAGCGGCGGGTTTATTCCGTCCGGGCAGTTCGGCATCGTCGGCGAGAACGGGCCGGAAATCGTGAACGGTCCTGCCCGTATTACCAGCCGCAGGCGCACCGCCGCGCTGGTCGCCACGGCAGCGCTGGTTATGGGAAGTGCCGCTACGCCTGTCGCTGCGCGTCCGCTGCATCCGATGAGCCTGCCGGTTAAGTCCGGGGCAACGTTGAAGGCAGCCGGTGCAGGCAGCAGCGGGGCATCCCCTGTGACCATTCACGCCCCGATAACCATCGTCCAGCAGCCGGGACAGAGCCAGCAGGATCTGGTGGAAGAAGTGATGCGCAGGCTGGAGGCAAAAGAGCGGCAGGCGCGAGCCCGCGCCCGCAGCAGTTACCGTGACCGGGGAGGTTTTGACGAATGATGATGACGCTGGGTTTGTTTGTTTTCATGCTGAAAACGGTGCCGTATCAGGAGCTGCAGTATCAACGCAGCTGGCGCTTTCCCACCAACAGCCGCGTGGGTCTGCGCCCGTCCGCGCAGTTTCTGGGACCGGACACCGACACGCTGACGCTGACCGGCACGCTGCTGCCGGAAATTACCGGCGGCCGCCTGTCGCTGTTTGCGCTGGAGCAGATGGCGGAGCTGGGCAAGGCGTGGCCGCTGATTGAGGGCAGCGGCACCATCTTCGGTATGTTCGTGATCGAGAGCCTGAACCAGACGCGGGCTGAATTTTTCAGTAACGGCGCGTGCCGACGCATCGAGTTCACGCTGACGCTGAAACGGGTGGACGAGTCGCTGGGTGAAATGTTCGGCAGCCTGAGTGAACAGCTGGCAACCATGCAAAAAGCCGCGACCGGTGCGGCAGGAAAAGCGTCTGCCGCCGTGGGAGGGCTGTTCCAGTGAGCGCAATACAATGGATAACCGGCACGGCTAGCGCGCCAGCCTTTCGCCTGAAGATGGACGGCGCCGACATCACGCAGCGCATTGAAAAGCGGCTGATTAGCCTGACGCTGACGGATAATCGGGGCTTTGAGGCGGACCAGCTGGACATCGAGCTGGATGACGCGGACGGCCAGCTGCAGCTGCCACGCCGGGGCGTTCAGCTTAATCTGGCGCTGGGCTGGCAGGGCGAGCCGCTTATTTCCAAAGGTTCTTACACCGTGGACGAAATCGAACACACCGGCACGCCGGACCGGCTGATACTGCGCGCCCGCAGCGCGGATTTCCGTGAAACGCTCAATACCCGGCGCGAAAAGTCATGGCACAAAACCACCGTAGGCGACATGGTGAAAGAGATTGCCGCCAGGCACAAGCTGGATCCGGCGCTGGGTGAGGATATGGCAAAGATGGCGATCGATCACCTGGACCAGACCAACGAGTCAGATGCCAGTTTTCTGATGCGCCTGGCGCGCCAGTGCGGGGCGCTGGCCTGCGTGAAGAACGGAAAACTGCTGTTTATCCGGCAGGGGCAGGGCAGGACGGCCAGGGGTAAACCCCTGCCGGTTATCACGCTGACCCGTTCGGCGGGCGACAGTCACCGCTTTACCCTGGCGGACCGTGACGCCTACACCGGCGTGATTGCCAGCTGGCTGCATACCCGTGAACCGGCCAAAAAGGAAACCACGGAAGTTAAGCGGAAGCGGAATAGCACCACTAAGAAAAAGGAGCCGGAGGCAAAGCAGGGAGATTATCTTATCGGCACGGATGAGAACGTGCTGGTACTGAGCCGGACCTATGCCAGCCGCAGCAATGCAGAGCGGGCGGCTAAAATGCAGTGGGAGCGGCTGCAGCGCGGCGTGGCAACGTTCTCCATTCAGCTGGCGCGCGGGCGTGCGGACCTTTACACGGAAATGCCGGTGAAAGTCAGCGGCTTCAAAAAGCAGGTAGACGGCAGTAGCTGGATTATCACCACGCTGACGCACAGCCTGAGCAGTGACGGTGGGTTTACAACCAGTCTGGATCTGGAAGTGAAGATTGATAGTCTCGAAATGAGATGATTGCTATCTCAATATAATTGTTTTGTGTATTATACATCTCAAATGGGAATGGAGTGCGCAGCTATGATGAATTGCCCGCTGTGTGGAAGCGCAGCACATACTCGCAGTAGTTTTCAGGTTTCAAAGACAACGAAGGAACGCTATAACCAGTGCCAGAATATTAATTGCAGCTGTACTTTCAAATCTCACGAAACTGTCGCTGAAATTATCTCGAAACCCGGTACAGTGAAGCCTGTTCCCCCGCATTCGGACCGATCGCCACAGGGCACGCTTTGGTTATAGCCTTTCATCAGAACCCGCTCAGGCGGGTTTTATTTTTGAATAAGCGATTTTATGTATTTATCTGACTCATCCATATTCATAGGACCTAACTTTTTGCATTCCTGGCCGCCGCCGTTAAGCGTTATCTGCTGATCACTTGACGCATTTAACATCACTACCTTTTTTATCAGGTCGGGATTCCACGTCTTGCCAACGTATTGCGTGTCGCATATGCCCCGGAAAAATAGTACGGCCATATCTTCGTTTACGCTGGGCTTCTTAACTGCCATCGACAGAACGCCCTCATCAAGACCGAAAGAACCATGCTGATAGACGTTTATCACTTCTAAAATGGGCTGTGGAATTGCTTCAGCAAAGGCGTTAGATGTCATCAGGAGTGAAAGCGCAAAGAGAGTTTTTTTCATGAAAAGGGCCTCAGTTTAAGATTCATGCAAAATTCTGCTGCCATTTTGCTGCCAATGGCTGCCACACCAACAAAAAAGCCACTCCGAAGAGTGGCTCTAAGCAGCTGATTTAACAGCTAAAATCTGGTGGCCCCTGCTGGACTTGAACCAGCGACCAAGCGATTATGAGTCGCCTGCTCTAACCACTGAGCTAAGGGGCCTGTGGAGCGGGATTATAAAGGAACTTGGCGGGGCAATCCAGCAATCGCTAACCGGTTGGCGCTTTTTGCAGCAATTCAATCGATTGAAATATCTTCATTTCTTCTCTTGTCAATGATGCTACAAGATGCGTCGCAAAAGAGTACCTGTTACAGGCCTTGTTGATAATAATGAGCCACAATAAGCGGGTACTCATGAACTACAGGAGAGCAGGGATGAGTGAACACACCATTACCGATATTATTGCGCCCGGCCTGCGGGTGGTCTTCTGCGGCATCAATCCAGGTAAATCTTCGGCTCATACCGGTTATCACTTTGCTTATCCCGGTAACCGTTTCTGGAAAACGCTCTGGCTGGCCGGTTTTACCGAGCGTCAGTTAAAACCGGAAGAAGAGCTTAAGCTGCTGGATACCCGCTGCGGTATTACCATGCTGGTAGAAAGGCCAACTAAAGAGGCCAGCGAGCTTTCGTCGGAAGAGCTGCGGGAAGGCGGCAAATCATTGATTGAGAAAATTCAGCACTATCAGCCTGCCGCGCTGGCGGTACTGGGCAAGGAGGCGTTTAAAAAGGCGTTCCGCCAAAGCAAGGTAGAGTGGGGCAGGCAGGAGATCACCGTGGGTGAAACAGAAATATGGGTACTACCGAATCCCAGCGGGCTTAATCGTGCAACCCAGGAGAAACTCACGGAAGCCTATAAGGATCTGGAGCAAGCGCTGGCAGTACGTGGGCAGTAATTATATGCTGACAGGTACAGGGCGTCAGGCACACTGTCAGCTCTGTTTAAACGCGTTGGTTTACCCGCTGGCTGCAATGCCGCCCAATAAAAAAGGCCTCCCGTTGGGAAGCCTTTTTTGCCATCAGCGTGCTTAGTCGTCCAGGAAGCTACGCAGCACTTCAGAACGGCTTGGATGACGCAGCTTACGCAGCGCTTTCGCCTCAATCTGACGAATACGCTCACGGGTAACGTCAAACTGTTTACCCACTTCTTCCAGCGTGTGGTCAGTGTTCATATCGATACCGAAACGCATACGCAGCACCTTCGCTTCACGCGCGGTCAGGCCAGCCAGAACGTCATGCGTTGCTGAACGCAGGCTTTCTGAGGTGGCGGAGTCCAGCGGCAGCTCCAGCGTGGTATCTTCGATAAAATCACCCAGATGCGAATCTTCATCATCACCAATCGGCGTCTCCATAGAGATCGGCTCTTTAGCGATTTTCAGCACCTTACGGATTTTATCTTCCGGCATCAGCATACGCTCGGCCAGCTCTTCCGGCGTCGGTTCGCGGCCCATCTCCTGCAGCATCTGGCGAGAAATACGGTTGAGCTTGTTAATGGTCTCAATCATATGCACCGGAATACGGATGGTGCGCGCCTGATCCGCGATAGAGCGGGTAATTGCCTGACGGATCCACCAGGTGGCGTAAGTTGAGAACTTATAGCCACGGCGATATTCAAACTTATCTACTGCTTTCATCAGGCCGATGTTGCCTTCCTGAATCAGATCCAGGAACTGCAGGCCACGGTTGGTATATTTTTTAGCGATGGAGATAACCAGACGCAGGTTAGCCTCGACCATCTCTTTCTTCGCACGACGCGCTTTCGCTTCGCCGATCGACATACGACGGTTGATATCTTTCACCTGCTCAATCGTCAGGCCGGTCTCTTCCTCAATCTGCATCAGCTTTTGCATGCTGCGCTGCACATCGTCTTCAACGTCGCGCAGTTTTTCAGACCAGGGTTTGTTCATCGCCAGCGCCGCCTGGAACCAGGTTGGGCTGGTTTCATTACCGGTAAACAGCGTAATGAAGTTTTTCTTCGGCATTTTGCACAGTTCAACACACAGCTTCATGATGATGCGCTCTTGCGTACGCACGCGCTCCATCATTTCACGCATGTTGTTGACCAGATAGTCAAACTGCTTCGGCACCAGACGGAACTGTTTAAAGACTTCTGACAGCTTCTGGATCTCTTCAACCGCATCCGCGTGGCTGCGACCTTTCGCTTTGATGGTCAGACGCGTCGCTTCATATTGATCGCGTAGCTCGATGAATTTTTCACGCGCCAGTTCAGGATCGATGCTGTTGTCATCATCGCTGCTGTCGCTGTCATCATCTTCATCTTCGTCATCTTCATCGGCGCGCTCTTCTTCAGACAGCTCAGAGCCAACATGCGTCGCGGTAGGCGCCAGATCTTCTTCTGCGTTAGGATCGACAAAGCCAGTGATCAGGTCGGAGAGGCGTGATTCTCCCGCTTCGACGCGATCGTACTGTTCCAGCAAATAGGTGATCGCTTCCGGATATTCAGCTACGGAACACTGCACCTGGTTGATACCGTCTTCAATACGTTTGGCGATGTCAATTTCGCCTTCACGCGTCAGAAGTTCTACGGTACCCATTTCACGCATATACATGCGGACAGGATCGGTGGTGCGTCCGATTTCAGATTCTACGCTGGATAACACTTGAGCTGCCGCTTCAGCCGCATCTTCGTCCGTGTCGGCGCTGTTTTCGTTCAGCATCAGATCATCGGCATCAGGCGCTTCTTCTACCACCTGGATGCCCATGTCGTTGATCATCTGGATGATGTCTTCGATCTGATCGGAGTCGACGATATCTTCCGGCAGATGGTCATTGACCTCGGCATAGGTCAGATAGCCTTGCTCCTTACCACGGGTGACAAGTAGCTTAAGCTGTGACTGCGGGTTTTGCTCCATAAGACGGTATCCACACTTCTGTTAATTTGATTGGTGTCGGGTCGGCTATAAGAGCCAACAATAACAGTGAGGGCGTTTGGATTATTGCCGCTGCCCTCGTAGCGGCTGTCAGGGTCTGCCTGAGTATAAATCGGCACTTAAGCCGCTGAATTTACTGTTGAGACTGTCATGCTTGTCCTTTTGCACTCCGACCTGAGTAATACATTCTCGCCGCATCGGGCAGAATGAAATGCGTCGGCTGCACCAGCACGTCTCTTAATACTGGCGCGATCGCTTAACTATTTTTTTGCCAGCGCCTGGCTTAATGAGCGAACTTCTTCTCGCTCCTCAGGGCTAAGGCCATGCGTTCTGGAGCGCGCGATCAGGGTTTCCAGACGCTGCTCCAGCGCAGAGTCATACATTTTTGCCAGGGAATCCTGGAACATTGCCTCTACTTCTTCATCAACGATCATGTGGTTCCATGTCGCCAGAGTTTCAAGGTGCTGGCTAAAATTTGTTCCGCGATATAACTCTAGTAGCTGGCCAGTGGTCAGGCCAGGATTTGCCATGCAACTCTTTACCAGCTCCATAAAAAGCGATAATCCCGGCATATTGAGCTGTTCCAGCCCCTGCAGCGAGGGAACCATCGCCGCCAGCCTGGGATTCTGTACCAGCAACCCCACAAGTATACGCATAGTTGTGCGTTTTAGCTGTGGAGCCGCAGGCTGGGCGCTGCTTTCGGCCTGTTTAGGCAGCAGCTTTTCCAGCTGGCTGTCATCTAAAATGCCGAGCATGTTACCCAACTCCTGACGCAGATAAATCCGCAGCGTTTCGCCCGGGATCTGACCAATCAATGGCAGCGCCAGGGTGCTTAAACGCGTCCGACCGTCACGGGTGCTCAAATCGACCTGCGGCAGCAACGTATCGAACAGGAAGCTGGAGAGCGGCATGGCCTGCTCCATCCGCGCTTCAAACGCCGCTTTGCCCTCTTTACGTATCAGCGTATCGGGATCTTCACCGTCAGGCAGAAACATAAAGCGTAGCTGACGCCCGTCATTCATGTAAGGCAGCGCGGTTTCTAATGCGCGCCAGGCCGCTTCACGACCAGCTCGATCGCCGTCATAGCAACAAACCACGGTATCGGTACTGCGAAACAGCAGCTGGATATGGTCCGCGGTTGTTGAGGTGCCTAATGAGGCAACGGCATAGTCAATGCCAAACTGCGCCAGCGCCACCACATCCATATAGCCTTCGACAACCAACAGCTTTGCCGGTTCAGGATGCTGTTTTTGCGCTTCATACAGGCCATACAGCTGGCGGCCCTTATGAAAAATATCGGTTTCCGGCGAGTTCAGATACTTTGGCGTGCCGTCACCTAACACACGTCCGCCGAAACCGATAACGCGGCCACGTTTATCGCGGATGGGAAACATCACGCGATCGCGGAAGCGATCGTAGCTGCGACCCTGATCGTTAGTGACCAGCATGCCTGCATCCGTCAACGACTGACGATCGTCAGGATTGCGGCCAAAGCACTTCAGGGCATTATCCCAGCCGGGCGGTGCGAAACCGATAGCAAAATGCGCAATAACCTCATCGCTTAATCCGCGCTGATTGAGATACGTGCGTGCTGCGACTGCCTGTGGCTGAGTTAGCGCCTGTTGGTAGAATTCGGCCAGACCCGTCATGAGCTGATATAAACTTTGGCGCTGATGACGTTCCAGCTGACTGGGACCGCTGCCCGCTTCATAGGGCACTTCCAGTCCATGTTGCGTCGCCAACTCTTCAATGCTTTCGACAAATTCCAGACGATCGTAATTCATCAGGAAATCGATAGCGTTGCCGTGGGCGCCACAGCCAAAGCAGTGATAAAATTGTTTCTCACCGTTTACGGTGAAAGAAGGGGTTTTTTCGTTATGGAAAGGACAGCACGCATGGAAATTCTTACCCTGTTTTTTCAACTTAACGCGGGCATCAATAAGATCCACAATGTCCGTGCGGGCAAGTAAGTCATTAATAAAAACGCGTGGAATTCGTCCGGCCATAAGCCCCGTTTTCTTCGCTCATAAACGAAAATAAGCCGCGCTTCCTTCCGGAAAGCACGGCCTCTAACTTGACTCTGTCTGCGTTTAACACGCGGTGGAAGCGCGAAGCCTCCGAAGGAAATTAGTACAGACGAGTGCGGCGTGCGTTTTCGCGAGCCAGTTTCTTGGCATGACGCTTAACAGCAGACGCTTTAGCGCGCTTACGTTCGGTAGTCGGTTTTTCATAAAACTCACGACGACGAACTTCAGCCAGAACGCCTGCTTTCTCGCAGGAACGCTTGAAGCGACGCAGTGCTACGTCGAACGGCTCGTTTTCACGTACTTTAATTACCGGCATGTAACTCTCACCTCGATAAATTCGGTCTTTTGCTGACGTCAGCGTCAGCTCATTTCAAAATGGTGCGGAATTTTACAACAATCGCGGCTGCGTTGTAAAGCAACATTGCGCTTTTCAAACCAACAGAGCCCCAGGCGGCTGCCGGTTTTTTGCAGGCGAAGGAGTATACCGTATAGCACAGAGCTGCGTTTACTCTTTTTTGATTTCCTGTTCATAAAACCGGCGCTCGTTCCAGAAAATCGCCCCGGAGTGCTGGCTGGCTATGGTACACTGCGCGCCGCAACTGAGAGGTAAAGCAACCATGCGCGTTCTGGGTATTGAAACATCCTGTGATGAAACCGGTATTGCCATTTATGACGATGAAGCCGGTTTGCTCGCTAATCAACTCTATAGTCAGGTGAAAGTCCATGCCGATTATGGCGGGGTGGTGCCGGAACTGGCTTCGCGCGATCATGTGCGTAAAACGGTGCCGTTAATTCAGGCAGCGCTGAAAGAGGCCGGTCTGCAGGGCAAAGATATAGATGCGGTAGCCTATACCGCCGGGCCAGGTCTGGTGGGGGCTCTGTTAGTGGGCGCAACGATTGGCCGCTCGCTGGCGTTCGCCTGGCAGGTGCCTGCCGTGCCGGTACACCATATGGAAGGGCATCTGCTTGCGCCGATGCTGGAAGATAATCCGCCAGAGTTTCCTTTTGTTGCGCTGCTGGTTTCAGGCGGCCATACGCAGCTGATCGGCGTAACCGGTATTGGTGAATACACGCTATTGGGCGAATCGATTGATGATGCCGCCGGTGAGGCGTTTGATAAAACCGCGAAGCTGCTTGGTCTGGATTATCCCGGCGGCCCGATGCTGTCGCGTATGGCGCAGCAGGGCATTGCTGGCCGCTTCACCTTCCCGCGTCCCATGACCGATCGCCCCGGGCTGGATTTTAGCTTTTCAGGTTTAAAAACCTTTGCAGCGAACACCATCCGTGAAAACAGCAGTGATGCGCAGACGCAGGCTGATATTGCGCGCGCTTTTGAGGATGCGGTGGTTGATACGCTGGCGATTAAATGCAAGCGGGCCCTGGATCAAACCGGATTTAAGCGTCTGGTCATGGCTGGCGGCGTTAGTGCTAACCGTACGCTGCGTGCGAAGCTGGCTGAAGTGATGCAGGCGCGTGGCGGCGAAGTGTTTTATGCGCGACCTGAGTTTTGTACCGATAACGGGGCGATGATCGCCTATGCCGGTATGGTGCGTTTAAAAGGGGGAACGCGCGGAGAGCTTGGCGTTAGCGTGCGCCCTCGCTGGCCGCTGGCTGAGCTGCCGGCCATTGCCTGAGAAGAGTGTTTCTGTCACGACGGAGTCATTTTGATCTAGAGGGCTGGCTGATTCAGGAAAGTAAGCGTTTATTAGTGCTGGTTCGATTACCGGAGCGTATAAGTCGCTCCGGTTAACAAGGCCATTTTCTCATAACGTTGCTTAGTAATATCAGACGAGTGACCATTCGTATCGCTTGATTTAATCAGTTGTCGGCGTCAGTCCGATTAATTTCTGTTCTAACCATCTTTTTAAAGGATGGAATATATAACCGTATCGGCCTCGTATATAGTGGTAATAAACGAGGCCGTGTAAAAAATACCAATACGTTGGCTTTAAGGTTTGCCGATGCCTACCATGTAGCCAGGATGTGTCAGTTCGACGCCAAACAATTTAGCTATTGGGTTTAGAAATTGATAAACTGCGTTTTTAACGTTATCTAAAACTTGTTGCCATTCAGGTACTGCATTATGTAATTCTCCATCTTCGCCCAAGTAAAGACCGCCGCTGACATGGTTGATTTCACGTATAGTAAGATTTCTCATTTTAAGTCCCTTATAAAATGGTAGTGAATTGCTTATAAAGCAAGGTTACTTTATACAATGAACGGTAGAACAGGGATGCGACGTAGCGCGCTCACGTTGCTCGATTTTGCCATTGTATAATCCTACTTTAAAACGAAAATAAATTAAACGTCAATCTAATAGCCTGATCTTATGAGAAATAACTAGTTTCCTTTGTGTTTTTTATCCTTTTCCAGTTACCGGTTGAAGCTGATTAATAAAATTCAGAAGATATTTTATACGTTAATTGATCGTGGCCTGGTGCAGATTTCCGGCCAACTTATCTGCCAACTGAAATGACATATGCCAGAAGGTAAAATTAACTTCGTGATTTATGCTTTCTCTTCCAGATGTTCGTCTTTTGCCCACGCCACAGCTGCTGAATATTAGTGGCGTTGGGATTTCCTGAGCCGTTATGTCGCGGAGCGGGAAGGCCAGCGAGTCGGCAAACCAATATAAGAGACGCTCCGTCCAGCATACGGATTAATTGCCGAGCACTTTACCCAAGATGCCACCGATCACCGGAATTCTACTGAGTACATTTTCAATGCCGTTGCCAATTTGTTTTCCCAGGTTTTTACCCACATTACCACCGAGTTCAGGAAAGTATTCTTTAAAATTAAGCTTACCGATAATCGGTAACTGCACCGGTAGTTCCGGTAAAAAGGAGTAGATCGCCTCGCCAATAAAGTTGCCAATCGAACCGCCGATTTGAGAAATATAGCCTGCACCGCTTATCGCACTATATTCAACTTGCGTTAACTCTCTCATTAGTTAATCCTTTAATATTTTGTAGAGTATTTTCCCACGAGTGGAAGCAATAAATTGCCACGTGATGTTATAAAAAATTGATGAATAGCACAATGGTGGTTAACCCCGAGCACGAAGGGAAATAACATGCCTGGCTTCCGGGATGAATATTGCTTGCTGCATGCGAGATTTTTCCTTTCACCGGTTAGATGTTAACAATCATAGAAAAAGCGTTGTTGTCTTTTTGGTTAAAGATAAAATGATGAATATGAAAGTAATAAAATCATCAGGAGAATGACGTAACGTGGCAGCATTTAATTTATTAAACTGGGATCTCACTTGAAACAGGAATAATTAACCTCCTAATAATTAATTTATTAAGAACGTTTTTTATTTTTCCATATTTTCTTCTCCTGTCCACGCCATAACCGTTGGATATTATCGTGATGACGTAACAGGATCAGGCAGGAAAGCATGGCGACCGGGAAGGTAAACTGGGGTTTAAACCACCAGACATAGAAAGGTGCGATAAGCGCGCTGACTATCGCGCCTAATGAAGAGTAGCCGCTCAGCAACACGGTGAGCAGCCAGGTGCCGGTCATCAAACCGGTCAAATCCCAGCCGATGGGCGCAATAGCGCCAAAGGCAGTGGCGACGCCTTTACCGCCGCGAAAACGGAAAAACACCGGATAGATATGCCCAAGGCAGGCGGCAATGGCGGTCAGGCCAAGATAGATAGGCGAAATGCCCAGCGCCCAGGCAAGCCAGACGGGCAACATGCCTTTAAGAACGTCGAAAACCAGTACGGTTGCCGCAGCGCCTTTACCGCCTATCCTCAGCACATTTGTGGCACCAGGATTACCGGAGCCGTTATGGCGTGGATCGGGCAGGCCCGCGAGGCGACAAACTAAAATAGCGCTGGAAATGGAGCCGCACAGATACGCGAAAATAATCATACCAAGCGCGATTGCACTCATAACACCGTTCCGTTTCGTAAGGGTCGTTTTATTCTCATCATCTGTGGATAATACGCATAATTCGCCGGAAGTGGTATCCGGTTAACGCAAAAACAGAGAGTGCCCTCATGGATATCGTATTTATTGAACAGCTGTCGGTGATTACCACGATTGGCGTTTATGACTGGGAACAGACCATCCAGCAGAAGCTGGTTTTCGATGTCGAGCTGGCCTGGGATAACCGCAAAGCGGCAGCCAGTGATGATGTTAATGATTGTCTGAGCTATGCGGATGTGGCTACGGCAATTATCGAGCATGTCGGGCAGGGACGTTTTGCGCTGGTGGAAAGGGTGGCAGAAGAAGTCGCCACGCTGCTGATGGCCCGCTTTGCTTCGCCGTGGGTGCGCATTAAGCTCAGCAAGCCTGGTGCCGTAGCGCAGGCGGCTCAGGTTGGCGTGATCATCGAGCGCGGAACGCGTCAGCACCAGCGGGGACAATTCTGAAATAGATCCAATGTGATTGCTATCACAATGAAACCGAACCACATTATGGCTGTCAAAAACGCGGCGTTACGCTGAGTTGGCGCATTTTCTGGCGGCTACGTTCCCGACGTCCGCTTTTTTAATGGTTTAAACATTAGGGTAGAGGACATTTGATGGCAGATATTCATCAGCTTTGGGTGGCTGCAATCCTTGGCGTTGTTGAAGGATTGACGGAGTTTCTCCCAGTTTCATCCACGGGACATATGATCATTGTTGGGCATCTGCTGGGCTTTGAGGGAGATAAAGCAGAAACGTTTGAAGTGGTGATTCAGCTTGGCTCTATTCTCGCCGTGGTCTTTATGTTCTGGCGTCGGCTGTTCGGCTTAATCGGAATCCATTTCGGCGAAGTTAAGCATGAAGGCGTGGGAACCGGGCATCTCACTTTGATCCACATCCTGCTGGGTATGATTCCGGCGGTTGCTGTCGGCCTGATCTTTCACGATCAAATCAAAACGCTGTTTAACCCTATCAACGTAATGTATGCGTTAATCGTCGGCGGCGTGCTGCTGCTGGTGGCGGAGTTCTTTAAGCCAAAACAGCCAAAAGCGCCGGGTATCGATGATATTACCTATCTGCAGGCATTTATGATTGGCTGCTTTCAATGTCTTGCTCTCTGGCCTGGCTTTTCCCGTTCGGGCGCGACCATTTCCGGTGGGATGCTAATGGGCGTAAGTCGCTATGCGGCTTCTGAATTCTCTTTTATCCTGGCCGTACCGATGATGATGGGCGCCACCGTGCTGGATCTCTATAAAAGCAGAGGGTTCCTGACGATGGATGATCTGCCGATGTTTGCGGTGGGGTTTGTCACCGCCTTTATCGTGGCGTTGATCGCCATCAAACTGTTCCTGCATCTCATCAAACGTATCTCTTTCGTGCCTTTCGCCATCTACCGTTTTATCGTAGCGGCAGCTGTTTATATGGTGTTTGTATAACGCCATCACTAGCACGAAAAAAAGGAGGCGCCTGCGCCTCCTTTTTTATTGCTTAAGCCGGGTGGGCCTGATCCATTTGCCACTGCTGCAGCGCTGCAATGCGACGGCGAGTCAGCTCTTCACGAACCTGCACGCCTTTGAAACCGGACTCTACCACAGCTTTAGTGGGAACAGCCTGTACGATGCGAAACGCCTGATTCAGATACTCTCCCTGCGGATAGGGATTGCTTTCCCATCCGGCACGGCCACGCGCATCCGCCTCGCTGGTTTGCGCCAGCTGGTTAATGCGCTGCGGTTTACGCCAGGCGTCCATGCGATCGAACAGGGCCACCAGCCGCTCCGCCGTCTGGTTTTCAATGGTATGTACTACATCATGAAACTCCGCCACCAGCACGGCCAGATCGCGGATATGATTTGGCACGCGCAAACGACGGCAAATATTCTCTACCAGCGGCACGCCAGCAGGACCGTGGCCCGGATGGCTGGGCCATTTTTCCGGCGGCGTCAGGCCCTTCCCGACATCATGACAAAGCGTGGAAAAACGCACATCCACTTCTGGCGTCAGCTGAGCCGCGATAGCGACAGTCATCAGCGTATGAATGCCGGTATCGATTTCCGGATGCCATTTGGCCGGCGCGGGTACGCCGAAAAGATTGTCGATTTCCGGGAACAAAACCGCCAGCGCGCCGCAGTCACGAAGCACCTGAAAGTAGACGTGCGGATTGGGCGTGGATAACGCATTTTCTGTCTCTTTCCAGACACGCTCGGCGGTCAGGTGGGCCAGCTCGCCGCTGGCGGCCATCGCCCGCATCAACGCCATGGTTTCATCGGCAATGCGAAAGCTTAAGTGTGCGTAGCGGGCGGCGAAGCGCGCTACGCGCAGCACGCGTAGCGGATCTTCAATAAAGGCAGCGGAGACGTGGCGCAGCAGGCGTTTCTCCAGATCTAACCGGCCCTGGTAAGGGTCGATATAATTGCCAGCCTCATCCTGTGCGATCGCATTAATGGTCAGATCGCGCCGTTGCAGATCCTGCTCCAGCGTCACGTCCGGCGCAAACCAGGTGACAAAACCGGTATAGCCGCTGCCCGATTTACGTTCGGTGCGAGCTAAAGCATATTCTTCGCGGCTTGCCGGATGCAAAAAGACCGGAAAATCGCGCCCGACCTGTTGGTAACCCTGCTCCAGCATCATGTCAGGCGTGGCGCCTACTACTACCCAATCTTTGTCTTTGACCGGCAGCTTCAGCAAACCATCACGAACCGCGCCACCGACAAGGTATGTTTTCACTACGGGGTTTCTCCAGAGTTCAGAAAATTAATTATCAGGCGTGCCGGTATCAACCATTCAGACCGGCAAAAAGAGATGTCCAGCAGGAATATTCTGGCACAACAATAGCAGAATTACGGACACGACAGCAGCAGGGCGCGTTATTCACCCTGCTGCGGTTATGGCTGGCAAAAGAAAGCGCGGCGGCTTGCTAGTTCATCCAGCGATTATTTTGTTTGCGACGTGGGATCATATGCGGCAACAGCAGACCCAGCAGCAGGCCTACGCCCGCTACGCCACCGCCATACATAAACCACTGCATAATGATGGTGCGCTGTTTGTCATCAAGCTGCACGTTGGCGGCGTTAACCTTTTTCTGCGCCACGATCAGCTGGTTGCGCAGCTGCTGATTTTCTTCCTTCAGACCGTTAATTACGGTATCGCTGGCCGCTACTTTTTTTTGCATATCCGCCGTGCGCTGGTTCCAGCTTCCGTCGATGTTAGCCAGCTTATCGGTAAGATCTTTTACCTGTTGTTCCAGCTGCGGCACGCGCGTACGCAGGCTGGGTTCGATGCTTAGCTGCGCCAGCGGGATCCAGTTGGTTTTACCCTCTGCGTCGCGAATCTGGCCATACTGAGTCGCGTTATTGGTTTGCAGTAGAGTGACCTGCTCACCCGCGTTGAGTTTGCCAACCAGGCGATATTGATCGCCCGGACCGCTACGAACCCAGGTCGATAATTCATCAGAAATATACCGTTTTTCTTCGGCGTGGGCGGGAGCTGTAACGCTGAAAGCCAGCAAAGTCAGGCCAATAAAGTGTGATTTTTTCATTCGATGTCGTTTTTTCATCTGTTCCGGAAAAATTTTAGGGCACAGTCTGGATAGGCTGCGCAAAAATCTGAATGAGAACTATCCTGGTCTCAGACTGATGCGGCCAGGCTCGCGAAAGCATAATAAAGCAGAGACAGCAGCAGGTTATCTGCATTACTCTTCGGTTTATACCTGATATCTGTGCCAGTGAAAGATTGAATGAAAAATTATGACCATTGAAATCGAGTTAAAGTTCATTGCCACGCCGCAGGC
Organism: Pantoea sp. FN0307; assembly: GCF_050113815.1. Lineage (NCBI taxonomy): Bacteria > Pseudomonadati > Pseudomonadota > Gammaproteobacteria > Enterobacterales > Erwiniaceae > Pantoea > Pantoea sp. FN0307. The sequence goes on from NZ_JBNJSO010000002.1 coordinate 338,435, forward strand.
GGCGGATCGCCTGGGTAGCCAGCTGGCTGCCTGGCCTCACCAATACAGTGCCCCGTTGGCCTTGACCAACATCTATTATGAAACGCCGGATAACCAGTTAAGGCGCTGGGATATGGGCCTGCGCATCCGCGGCATCGGCGAAAAATATGAAATGACGCTGAAAGCGGCTGGAAAGACAATCGGCGGTCTGCATCAGCGCCCGGAATACAACGTTGAGCTAACCCAACCCGAACTGGATATCGCACGTCTTCCGGCAGAGATCTGGCCCGAAGAGTGCGATCTCAGTGCCTTGCAGCAGCAACTTAAACCGTTGTTTACCACCCATTTCAACCGCGAACGTTGGCTGGTTACCTATGGAAACAGCCAAATTGAGGTCGCTCTCGATCGCGGCGAGGTGAGCGCAGGTGACCTCAGCGAACCGTTACAAGAGATCGAACTGGAGCTGAAACAGGGCGATCTGGCTGATGTGCTGGCGCTGGCCGCTGAGCTGGGTAAGGCTGAAGGGTTACGGCTCGGCAGCCTGAGCAAAGCGGCGCGCGGCTACTGGCTGGCGCAGGGGAAACCGCAGCAGCCAGTGCGCTCGCTGCCGATCCTGCAGGTGAAACCCAAAGCCACGGTTGAAGAGGGCATGCAGGCAGCATTAACGTTGGCGCTAAAGCAATGGCAGTATCATGAGGAGCTATGGCTGCGCGATGAGCCAGCGGCGCGTGATGCGATTCTGGAAGCGCTGGAAACTGTCCGCCAGGCCTTGTCGCTATTCGGCGCGCTGGTGCCGCGTAAGGCCAGCAATGCGCTGCGTCAAAAACTGACCAGTCTGATTGAAACGCTGGAAAATGAGCAGCCAACAGCGCAAGCCTTTTGTTACCGCCCGCAATGGCTGGATGCCCAATTGACTTTTTCCGGCTGGTTGATTAACGCCGGCTGGCGTCCCTTTATTGAGCCGAAAAACGCCGCGCGCCTTCAGGGTTCTTTTAAGCGCTTCGCTGATATTATGCTGGGACGCGTGACAGCCGATCTGAAAGAAACCTTCATCACGATCCGCCAGCATAACGAGTATCTGGATAAACTGGCGCGTCTGTCGCGCCAGATGCTGGCCGTTCGCCTGCTGGCAGGGGCTTACCCGCAGCATGAGGTAGAAAACTGGCTACAGCCCTGGCAACAGCTGGCGCAGGCGATTCATGCAGATCGCTATCACGAACTGGATATGCTGTGCCGCCAGGCGCTGAGACAGCCCGCATTTTGGCTTAACGGCAACGTCTGATTATTTTCAGGGAGAAGCTATGCTGCCAACCTTAACCGGACCGCTGCCCGAGCTGCTGCAGCAACAGGCAGAGAAAACGGCGGAGCGGCTGGAACGCCCGCTGACCTCACTCACTTTGCAACAGCAGGCGGTGCTGGCCTTCAGCGATTTTATCGTGGATAGCCTGCAACAGCATCCGGAGTGGTGGCAGCAGCTAACGCAGCAGCCCCCGCAGCCGGATGAATGGCAACACTATGCCGACTGGCTCAATGAGCAGTTGCAAACGGTAACGGATGAAGCAGCGCTAATGCGCCAGCTACGTCTGTTCCGACGCTGGATGATGGTCCGTATCGCCTGGATGCAGACCACGGGGGAAAGCGCTACGGAAGCCACGCTTCAACAGTTAAGCGTACTGGCTGAAACGCTGATTGTTGCCGCGCGAGACTGGCTGTGGCAGGCCTGCTGCAAAGATTTCGGCACCCCATGCAACGCGGCGGGTGAACCGCAGCCGCTGCTGATTTTGGGCATGGGGAAATTGGGCGGCGGCGAGCTGAATTTCTCTTCCGATATCGATCTGATTTTTGTCTGGCCGGAAAATGGATCGACCCGTGGCGGACGGCGTGAGCTGGACAACGCACAATTTTTTACCCGTCTGGGCCAGCGCTTAATTAAAGTGCTCGATCAGCCCACGGCGGATGGCTTTGTTTATCGGGTCGATATGCGGCTGCGGCCTTTCGGCGACAGTGGACCGCTGGTGCTTAGCTTCGCGGCGCTGGAGGATTATTACCAGGAACAGGGACGCGACTGGGAACGTTATGCGATGGTGAAGGCGCGGCTGATGGGCAACAGTGAGGATCGCTGGAGCCAGGAGCTGCAGCAGATGCTGCGGCCTTTTATCTATCGCCGCTACATCGATTTCAGCGTTATTCAGTCGTTGCGTAATATGAAAGGCATGATTGCCCGTGAAGTGCGTCGACGCGGCCTGAAAGACAATATCAAACTGGGAGCCGGTGGAATTCGGGAAAGCGAGTTTATCGTACAGGTATTCCAGCTGATTCGCGGCGGACGTGAGCGCACGCTTCAACAACGTTCGCTACTGCCAACGCTTTGCGCCATTGAAGAACTGCATCTATTGACGCAGCCGCAGGTTAGCGCGCTACGTGAAGCCTATCTGTTTTTACGCCGCTTAGAGAACCTGTTACAGAGCATCGCCGATGAGCAAACGCAAACGCTGCCGACAGATGCGTTAAATCAGGCGCGGCTTGCCTGGGCAATGGGCTTTGAATCCTGGACGGCGTTGCATCAGGCGCTGGAAGAGCAGATGGCGCAGGTGCGGCTTATTTTTAATGAGCTGATCGGTGAGGATACGCCGGACAGTGCGGAAGAAAGTGAAAACCAGGGCATGACCGAGCTTTGGCTTGATAAGCTCGAGCAAAGCGATCTGGAAGCTTTGCTGGCCCATCTTGATGAGCCTGGCCGCCAGCATCTTTCACGCACGCTGAATGCGTTTCGTCAGGATGTGGATAAACGCACTATTGGCCCGCGTGGCCGCCTGGCGCTCGATCAGTTGATGCCGCGTTTGCTGCATGAAGTTTGCGCCCGTGCCGATGCGGATATGACTCTGCAGCGGTTGATTCCATTGCTGCTGGGCGTGGTGACGCGAACCACCTATCTTGAATTGCTGACAGAGTCGCCTGGCGCGCTCAAGCAGCTTATCCGGTTGTGCGCCGCCTCGCCAATGATTGCCAGCAAACTGGCTCGCTATCCGCTTCTGCTGGATGAACTGCTCGATCCCGCCACGCTTTATCAGCCCACCGCAACGGATGCCTATCGTGATGAGCTGCGGCAGTATCTGCTGCGTATCCCGGAAGATGATGAAGAGCAGCAACTGGAAGCGCTGCGTCAGTTTAAACAGGTACAGCATCTGCGTATTGCCGCAGCGGATATAGCTGGAACGCTGCCGGTAATGAAAGTAAGCGATCACCTGACCTGGCTGGCCGAGGCGATTATTCAGGCGGTCGTACAGCAGGCGTGGAATATGATGGAGCAGCGCTACGGACGCCCCTCACATTTACAACAGGGCGATCGCGGCTTCGCCGTGGTTGGTTACGGCAAGCTGGGCGGCTGGGAACTGGGCTACAGCTCCGATCTTGATCTGGTGTTTTTGCATGACTGTCCGGCTGATGCGGTTACCGATGGCGAACGCGCTATTGATGGTCGCCAGTTTTACTTACGTCTGGCGCAGCGGATCATGCATCTTTTCAGTACCCGCACCGCATCCGGAATATTGTATGAAGTGGATGCGCGTCTGCGGCCTTCCGGCTCGGCTGGCATGCTGGTAAGCACGCTGGACGCGTTTGAAGAGTATCAGCGTAACGATGCCTGGACGTGGGAGCATCAGGCGCTGGTCAGGGCCCGAATCGTCTATGGCGAACCGGGACTAAGCCAGCGCTTTGAGACAATCCGCCGGGAAACGCTCTGTTTACCGCGCGATGCCGCAACGTTACAAACCGAAGTACGCGAAATGCGTGAAAAAATGTATGCTCACCTGAGTCATAAGCACAAAGGCCGATGGGACATTAAAGCGGATGAGGGCGGCATTACTGATATTGAATTTATTACACAATATCTGGTGCTGCGCTATGCGGCGCAGGAGCCTAAGCTGACCGGATGGTCTGATAATGTACGCATCCTGGAACTGCTGGCGCGGCATAACAAAGTAACGCCACAGGAAGCGCAAGCGCTTACCCTGGCTTACGTTACGTTGCGTGATGAGCTGCATCATCTGGCGCTGCAGGAGCAGGCGGGGCACGTCGCGATGGAATCTTTTATGCGCGAGCGGCAGACGGTTCAGGAGAGCTGGCAGCGCTGGCTGCAAACCTTGCCAGCTGAGAGCTGAAAGAGGCGCCACTGGCGGCGCAGCGTTTTAACCGAGCTGTGTTATTATCGCGCGCAATATTTTTACTGCAGTCTGGAGTCTCTGTAATGAAAGTGACACTGCCCGAATTTAACCGTGCAGAAGTGCTGGTCGTCGGCGATGTGATGCTGGATCGCTACTGGTATGGTCCTACCAGCCGTATTTCACCGGAAGCGCCGGTGCCGGTAGTGAAAGTGGACAACGTCGAAGAGCGTCCTGGCGGGGCGGCTAACGTAGCGATGAACATCGCCGCGCTGGGCGCGTCGTCGCGTCTTATCGGCCTGACGGGCATTGATGATGCCGCCCGTGCTCTGGGCGTCAGCCTGCAAAACGTCAATGTAAAATGCGATTTTGTGGCGCTGCCAACGCATCCTACTATTACCAAACTGCGTGTTCTTTCCCGGAACCAGCAGCTAATTCGCCTTGATTTTGAAGAGGGATTTGCCGATATCGATCCTGAGCCGCTTCATCAGCGTATTGCTGCGGCGCTGCCACGTTCCGGGGCGCTGGTGCTCTCCGATTACGCTAAAGGGGCGCTGGCCAGCGTGCAGCAGATGATCCAGCTGGCGCGTGCGGCAAACGTGCCGGTGCTGGTGGATCCCAAAGGCACCGATTTTGAACGCTACCGTGGCGCGACGCTGCTGACGCCGAACCTCTCTGAGTTCGAAGCCGTGGTGGGTAAATGTCAGAATGAGGCGCAGATTGTTGAGCGCGGCATGCAGCTGGTGGCGGACTATGAGCTGTCGGCGCTACTGGTAACCCGCTCTGAAAACGGCATGACGCTGTTACAGCCGGGCAAAGCCCCGCTGCATTTACCAACGCAGGCGCAGGAAGTTTATGATGTGACCGGCGCAGGCGATACCGTGATTGGCGTGCTGGCCGCCTCGCTGGCGTCAGGTGACGATCTTGAGGCCGCCTGTTTCCTGGCTAACGCTGCGGCTGGTGTGGTGGTAGGCAAATTGGGTACCTCAACCGTATCGCCCGTTGAGCTGGAAAACGCCATTCATGCACGTCCGGAAAGCGGCTTCGGTATTATGAATGAAGCCCAGCTCAGAGAAGCGGTTGCGTTGGCTCGTCAGCGCGGTGAAAAAGTGGTTATGACCAACGGCGTATTTGACATTCTGCATGCCGGTCACGTCTCCTATTTATCAAATGCGCGTAAGCTGGGCGATCGGCTGATTGTGGCGGTTAACAGCGATGCGTCGACCCGACGCCTGAAAGGCGACAGCCGCCCGGTCAATCCGCTGGAAAATCGCATGATTGTGCTGGGAGCACTGGAGTCGGTCGACTGGGTAGTCTCTTTTGAAGAGGATACGCCGCAACGGCTGATTGCGGGCATTCTGCCCGATCTGCTGGTGAAAGGCGGCGACTATAAGCCAGAAGAGATCGCCGGTAGCGAAGAGGTTTGGGCTAACGGAGGCGAAGTACGCGTGCTGAACTTTGAGGACGGTATTTCAACTACCAATATCATTAAGCGGATTCGTTCCTGAACACGGGCAACAAACAGAACGGCAGGCTAAGAAAGTTTAACCTGCCGGGCTTATTAGCTTTTCGGATCTTCCGTTTTAACCACATCCTCTGACACAGGCGTTGCGGCGGTTGATGTCGGTGTTGCTGCAGGCGTTGCAGCTGATGCCGGCGTTGCAGCAGGGGAAGTTGGCGGCGCAGTAACGGTATTTGTCTGCGTTGCCGGTGTGGAGAACGTATTAGCTGCCGTTGACGGTGTGGCCTGTGCAGGCGTGACCGAAGCGCTGGACGTGGCTGGCGTTGAAGCATTCCCGCTCTGGCTTTCCAGCGCAGCCAGGCGCTGCTCCAGCACCGCCAGCTTTTCACGGGTACGTAGCAGTACCTGCGTCTGCACATCAAACTCTTCGCGGTTTACCAGATCCATACGCGTCAGCTGCGCCTGCAGGACCTGGCGGATTTTCTTCTCAACGTCATCGCCAAATTCGCGAATACCTTTCGGCATTGCTTCATGTACCTGACGAGCAAGTTGTTCAATTTTTTTCGGGTCAATCATGGCCGTTTCCTGGTCGCAACAAAGTTAACTTAAGTGTAATCCCTGTCTGGAAAAGGATAAACCTAAAATGGCATTTGCCTGCACAGCATAAGCATATGCTGCTATTGTGCGTTGCCGGAGAAGATGTTTGGCGCTATAGTAAATTCGCTTATTCTCAGGGCGGGGCGAAATTCCCCACCGGCGGTAAATCAGCATTCGCTGAAAGCCCGCGAGCGCTTCCCGTTTTGCGACGGAAAGGTCAGCAGATCCGGTGTAATTCCGGGGCCGACGGTTAAAGTCCGGATGGGAGAGGATAACGGTTCTGCCGAGCCCAGGCTCGCCGCGCGTTATTTTTATGCACTCCTCAAGCACGCCCTGATTCTGGTAACCACAATATTGATAAGGTTTATTTACCATGAATCAGACGCTACTTTCTGAATTTGGCACGCCGGAACAGCGTGTAGAACGCGCCATCGCCGCTTTGCGCGAAGGGCGCGGTGTAATGGTGCTGGATGACGAAAATCGTGAAAATGAAGCTGACATGATTTTCGCCGCTGAAACCATGACCGTTGAGCAAATGGCTTTAACCATTCGTCACGGCAGCGGCATTGTCTGCCTGTGCATCACTGAGCAGCAACGCCAGCAGCTGGATCTGCCGATGATGGTAGAGAACAATACCAGCTCTTTTGGCACCGGCTTTACCGTTACCATCGAGGCTGCTCAGGGCGTAACCACCGGCGTTTCTGCCCAGGATCGCCTGACCACCATCCGTACCGCTATCGCCGATAATGCCCGACCCAGCGATTTAAATCGTCCGGGCCATGTCTTCCCTCTGCGCGCGCGCGACGGCGGCGTATTGACCCGTGGCGGTCATACTGAGGCGACGATCGATTTGGTTTCACTGGCAGGGTTTAAACCGGCCGGCGTGCTGTGTGAGCTGACCAACGACGATGGCACCATGGCTCATGCGCCAGAGGCTATTGTCTTCGCCAAACAGCATAATATGCCACTGGTAACGATTGAAGATCTGATCGCTTATCGACGCAATCAGGAAACGCGTCAGGCAAGCTAAAATGCGCTGCTGCTGATAACAATAAAAAAGCCGGGATAATCCCGGCTTTTTTTATCGCTTTGCATAGAAGATATGATTGCCAATGGCTGCCGTTTGCGCGAATGCGCTGCTCCAGGCGGGCGTTACCGTTTGATTATGATAGTAGGTTGCGCCATTAGTCACATCAGAAAGCTCGCCGTTAACAATCTGGTGAGCTATCTGTTGTGCCCGCTGCCAGCTTTTATCTTCTTTGGCTGGATAGCTGAACGCGTTATTTTTTAAGTGAGTCCATGAAAACTGTTTTGGTGCGTAAACAACCGGACAGATTTGCGTAACGTCCCAGTTAGCCCGATTCATCGTTACCGATGCGACGGCTATTTGTCCTTTTAGCGGTTCCCCGCGTGCTTCGTGATATATATTCATAGCCAGACAAAGAATGGCACCCTGAACCAGCATAGTAATTCCGTCATTAACCAGAGATGACGGGAGTTTACGAAGCGGTAAAAAGTAAAAACAGCAGACAGGTCTTGAAAATCCCCTGTTTGCGATAAGTTATTGATATATAGATGCCTGTATGAATATTTTCAGATAAATAGCATTAGCCAATCCCGCTGCTTTGTAGCAATGTCAGGCTAAAACCCATCACCGTCATGCCGCATAAAACGCCATAGCTTGGGTTACTGTGTGGATCAATATCACGCGCCAGCGGCATGAGTTCATCAACAGAAAGCGCAACCATAATACCGGCCACGGCAGCCATAATTGCCGCAATCAACACCGGTGAAATCGCCGGGCCGAGCAGCAAGAATGCCAGTACGCCGCCAAGAATTTCCGCCATACCGGAAATACAGGCCCAGAAGAGGGCGCGCGCTTTCGAACCGGTGGCGGCATACATGGGACCGGCAACCGCCAGACCTTCCGGAATATTGTGAATGGCTACCGCTAAGGCAATGCCCAGCCCCAGTTCTAAATCACTGCTGGCAGTAACAAAAGTAGCAATCCCCTCAGGGAAGTTATGTAAACTGATCCCCAGCGTCAGTAAAATCGCCGTACGTCGCAGGCTGCGTGGCGGCTGGTTAGGCACCATTAAATCCTGCGGATGCTGATGGGGCAGCAGGCGATCGAGAGCAAAGTAACCGAGCAGGCCCAGCAGAAACATTCCGTAGCCTAATAGCGGCGACATACCTGGCGTATGCAGGGCGGCAGGCAGCATTTCCATCAGAGAAATTAACAACATAATGCCTGCGGCAAATCCCAGCGCAAATGCCAGCATACGGTTGGATGGTTTCTGGCCTATTACGCCTAAAAACGCGCCGACAAAAGTCGCAGCGCCAGCCAAAATAGTCAGAAGTAACGGAACCGACATTACAGACCCTCGAATGATAATAATTCTTATTAAGACTATTTAAATTTAGACAAAAAGCGAGAGGGGATTAGGTAAAGTTTTGTCTGACTGACGCTCAAAAAATTTGAATGTTGATTAAAGGAAATCGTTATGGGTGTGCTGAGCATGTTATCCGTACAGGTAGAGTAAACCCGAAGAGTAATAAGAGCAGCCGTGGGCTGCCCGTTTCCGTTAATAGATAAAAGCGTGCGGATAGAAACGCGACAGATCCTGCGTGATTAACGCTCGATCCTCACGTACACCAATACCCGCTGCCTGATCGTCCACCAGCCAGCTGCCGATCAACGCGTAGCTGTCGCCAAACTGCGCCAGCGGATGGAACTGCTGCACGATCATGCCTTCTTCGCCATAAGGACCATCAACGCGTGCGATTTCCTGTCCTTTTTCCACAATACGGATATTCGCGCCTTCACGAGAAAACAGCGGCTTCACCACATATTTTTCCATGGCGGGCACATTGTCTTCAGCAAAGTAGGCTGGCAGCAGGTTAGGGTGATTGGGGAACATCTGCCAGAGCATAGGCAGCAGCGCTTTATTCGAAAGAATGCTCTTCCAGGCTGGTTCCAGCCAGCGCACGCCAGCATCATTCAGCTTGGTTGAGAAGATCTCGCGCAGCATAAATTCCCACGGATAGAGCTTAAACAGGTTACTGATGACCTGATCGTTGAGATCGGTAAACTGACCCCGCTCGCCCAGCCCAATATCATCAATAAACAAGAATTCGCTCGGCAATCCCGCCTCGCTGGCGCAATCCTGCAGATACTGTACCGTGCCGCGATCTTCAATGCTGTCCCGATAGCAGGTAAAGTGCAGCAGACTAAAACCATGCTGCTGATGCAGTGCGGCGAAACGCGCAATCAATTTTTCCTGCAGGCTGTTGAACTGATCGCTGCCTGCCGGCAAATTGCCCGCTTTCAGCTGATCTTCCAGCCAGAGCCACTGAAAGAAAGCGGCTTCATACAGCGATGTTGGCGTATCGGCATTGTTTTCTAATAGCATGGCGTCGCCGCTGCCGTCCCAGGCCAAATCGAGACGTGAATAGAGCGAAGGCTGCGACGTTTTCCACGAAGTGCGAACAAAATCCCACGTATGTTTAGGAATACGGAATTTAGCCAGCAGCTCTTCGCTGTTAACCACTTTATCCACCACCTGCAAACACATCTGATGCAGTTCAGCGGTGGTTTCTTCCAGATAATCAACCTGCGCCAACGTAAACTGGTAATAAGCATCCTCGCACCAGTACGGCTCGTCATACATGGTATGAAAACCAAAGCCGTATTCGGTGGCGCGGGCGCGCCAGTCAGGACGTTCGGCAATAGCAATACGTTTCATAGGGCGCGTTAGCCCCCCAGCGAGCGGTTGCTGGTGCCGGTCGCGCTGCTGCGCTGCATGCTGGTCTGCTTCGCTACGGTCTCACCAAAGCCGCCGCGCGTAACGGTGCTGGTGGTGGCCGGTTTCGGCGCCAGCGCCGTTTTCGGCACGGTCATGGTGCGGCCTGGCGTCGCGGTGCCATAGTTTCGGCCGCTGGCGTCAACGAACTTACCGTTCATCGGGCTGGCGGGATTTTTCGAGCTAAACAGCGGCTGCGCGGCAAACCCTGCGCCGCCGCCCATCATGCGGCCCATCATATAACCTGCCATCAACGGCATCCAGAAACTGCCGCTTTGATGCGCTTCTGCATTGGTGCCAGCCTGAGCCGGAGCCTGCTGGCACTGAGCTTCACCAAATTCGGCTACGCAATCTTCACGCGAGGCATATTTAGGCGCGGTTTTTTCCGCCTCTTTCAGCGCGTTATTGTAAGCGGTGGTGCACTGTTCGCTCTGGCCCGGATTGGCTTTAGTACAGTCGTCGGCGTTTTGATAAAGCGAAACCGTTTCGTCTGCTTGTTCACAGCCGGCCAGCATAAAAACGGCGGTGACAGCCAACGCCACCGGCGTCAGGTGACGAGCGCGCCAACTCTTACGGAAAGCGTCGCGATTGATATTTTTTGTCCGTTTCATGGGGATAGTCCTCTGCCCAAAGGTAGCGCAAAGGATAGGTGAAACCGGTCTAAAAATGAAGCAACACACAGCGCTGTGTCTGTATATTTACTTAGCTATACGTTCAAATGCGAGAAAGGATTAAAAGCGGAAGGAAACAGCTGCAAACGCGGTGTTACGGCCACGAAATTCATGAACTTCGTGGCCTGGTTTTTAACTTAATGGCTAAACGGATTACCGTTCTGACGCGCTGCGGCAGGACGCGCTGCAGCAGCGGCGTTGGTGCCGCTCTGGCTGGCTGCTGCCTGCATCCCGGTTCCCCGATCGGCGGCTGCATCCTGCTGTGCATTTTCTGGCGCTACCGTTTCAGGCGACGTTGGAATTTCTTTGCCCAGGCTGGCATTAAGCTCAGACAGATCCTGTTCGTTCAGCGTACCCAGCGCAGATTTGATGTTCAGCTGATTGATCAGGTAATCGTAACGGGCATCAGAAAGCTGCTGTTTGGCGTTGTACAGCGTCGTGGTGGCATTCAGCACGTCAACAATAGTACGTGTACCAACCTGATAGCCCGCTTCCATCGCATCCAGAGAGCTTTGAGCGGAAACCACTGCCTGCTTGTAAGCTTCAATGCTGCTGATAGAGGCGTTCACGTTATTAAAGGAGGAGCGCACGGTTTGTACCGTAGAGCGATGCGCACTTTCCAGCTGCTCGCTGGCGCTGACGAAGGCGTACTGCGCCTGTTTCACCTGCGAAGTCACCGCGCCGCCGCTATACAACGGTAGATTAAAGCTCAGGCCAACCTGATTACTGCCGGTGATATTGTCGTTTTGTGTGGCGCGGCTGCCGCCATATTTATTGTTGGACAGGCCGGTAGAAGCATTTAAACCCAGCGTCGGCATATGTCCCGATTCACTATAGCGGATCTGCTCACGCGCCAGATCCTGCGACAGGCGTGCGGATAACAGGCTCAGGTTACGGCTTTCCGCCTCTTTCAGCAGCACGCTGACCGGCTGCGGCTTATTCGTACGGAAACGATCGATATTCAGCGAGGCCAGAGTTGGATAGTAGTTGCCCGTCACCTGACGCAGGGTTTCTACCGCGTTATCCAGCTCGTTGCGTGCCGAAACTTCATTCGCCAGCACGTTGTCATACTGCGCACGGGCGTTTTGTACGTCAGTGATAGCGACCAGCCCCACATTAAAGCGCTGCGTGGTCTGATCAAGCTGACGATAAATAGACTGTTTCTGCGCTTCAATATAGGAAAGCGCATCGATTGCGCGCAGTACATTGAAATAGGCCGTTGCCGTGTTCAGCATCAGATTCTGCTGTGCCGTCTGATAGGTAACGTCCTGCACGCCCGCTGTTTTTTCCTGGATTGTCAGCAAACGCCATTTACCCATATCAAAGAGGATTTGCGTTAACTGCAAAGATCCGCTGGTGGTATTGGAATGAGTATCACGCGCGTCGCGGTAGCCGCTGTTATAGGTATAATCAACGCCAAGCCCTAACTGAGGCAGCAACGGACTACGGGCTTCGTTAATCTTTTCAAATGCCGCATCACGGTCCGCCGCAGAGCTGCGCAAATCAGGGTTAGTCAGACGAGCCTGTTGGTAAATCTGCAGCAGGTTCTCCGCCTGACTCGCCACGCTGAAGCCGCCCAGGCTCAGGCCAATAAGTAAAGAGAGCAGTTTCTTCATTTGCATTCCTTGTAGTGCAGCAAAGTTGCTATGGTAGCGCTGACATAAGCTAAAAAATATGCGCTGATTCTAGCAGAGTGTGCCAGAGTGGTAAGTTGGCTGAACGTGCCATCTTCCGTTAATTTACGTAAATAATTCAGAAAGAACCACCCTTGCGGACGGCGTCTGGTTGAAACCGTTTACCGCATCCCCCACTGTAAAGGACACTGGTTTTATGGTTAAAAACACAAAATCCCCTGTGACTTTCAGCAAAAAAGATGTAGAAATTATTGCACGCGAGCCACTGTATGAAGGTTTTTTTTCTTTAGTTCGCTATCGCTTCCGTCACCGCCTGTTTAACGGTGAAATGAGCAAAGAAGTCGTGCGCGAAGTTTTTGAGCGCGGACATGCCGCAGTCCTGCTACCCTATGATCCCCAGCGTGATGAAGTAGTGCTGATCGAACAGATCCGCATTCCCGCTTATGATACCAGCTCAACGCCCTGGCTACTGGAATTAGTGGCCGGCATTATTGAGCCTGGCGAAAACGTTGAGCAGGTCGTGCGTCGCGAGGCGATGGAAGAAGCGGGTCTGACGGTTAAACGCGTAGAGCCAGTGATTAACTACCTGGCCAGTCCGGGCGGTACCAGCGAGCGCCTGTCGGTGCTGGTGGGAGAAGTGGATGCCAGCGTGGCGCAAGGATGCCACGGTCTGGAGGAAGAGAATGAGGATATTCTTGTTCATGTGGTAAGCCGCGAACAGGCTTACCGCTGGGTGGAAGAGGGGAAAATTGATAACGCGGCCTCCGTCATCGCCCTGCAATGGCTGATGCTGCACTATGAGAAATTGCGAAAAGAGTGGAATCCAACATGATCAAGCGCTACGTCCCTGATTTTCCCGAAATGATGCGGTTGAGCGAAACCAACTTCGCCCAGTTGCGTCGTCTGCTGCCGCGTGATGACGAAGCGGGGGCCTCGGTGACCTATCAGGTAAACGGCGCCAGCTACAGCATTACCATTAGTGAATCTACGCGCTACACCACACTGGTTGAGATTCGTCAGACCGCGCCTGCCGTTAGCTACTGGAGTCTGCCTTCAATGTCTGTCAGGCTATATCACGATGCGATGGTTGCTGAAGTGTGTTCAACGCAGCAGATCTATCGTTTCAAAGCGCGTTATGATTACCCAAATAAAAAATTGCACCAGCGTGATGAAAAGCATCAAATCAACCAGTTTCTTGCAGACTGGCTGCGTTATTGTCTGTCGCACGGAGCCATGGCCGTCCCGGCCTGGTAAGCCGCAATAACCTTGATATGGCGTGGAGATTAAGGACATTTTTTGGATAGCCTGCTAAAACTTCCTGTGGTGAGTGGGGCCAATATCAGGATATTACAAATCACGGATACCCACCTTTTTTCAGGCAAAAATGAAACGCTGCTGGGCGTTAATACCTGGGCCAGTTTTAATGCGGTGCTGGAAGCCATTGAGGCCGAGCAGCAGCCGATCGACCTGATCATCGCCACCGGCGATCTGGCGCAGGATCACTCGCCTGAAGCCTATCAGCACTTTGCTGAGGGTATCGCGCGCCTGCCTGCTCCTTGCGTCTGGCTGCCGGGCAATCACGATTTTCAGCCCACTATGTACGATACGCTGGCACAATCAGGCATTGCTGAAGCGAAGCAGGTGTTGCTGGGCGAGCACTGGCAACTGGTGCTGCTCGACAGCCAGGTCGCAGGCGTGCCGCACGGTATGCTCAGCGACTATCAGCTTGAATGGCTGGATAAAACCCTGGCGCAGACGCCTGAACGCCATACGCTGGTGCTGCTGCATCACCATCCGCTGCCGTCGGGCTGCACCTGGCTGGATCAGCATAGCCTGCGGAATTCGCACGCTCTTGATGCCGTTCTTCAGCACTGGCCGCTGGCAAAGACACTGATTTGCGGCCATATTCATCAGGAGATGGATGTGGAGTGGCATGGCAGGCGCCTGTTAGCCACGCCTTCAACCTGCGTGCAGTTCAAGCCGCACTGCACCAACTTTACCATTGATGCCGTCGCGCCGGGCTGGCGCTGGCTGGAGCTGGGCGACAGCGGCGTGGTGCAAACGCAGGTTCAGCGTCTCTCAACGCGCGCTTTTACGCCCGATCTCGATTCCGAAGGTTACTAAGCATGGCGACGCTGCTCTATCTGCATGGGTTTAATAGCTCTCCCGCTTCAGCGAAAGCGACGCAGCTGCAACGCTGGCTGACAATGCATCATCCGCAGATAACCATGCTGGTGCCGCAGCTGCCTGCCTTTCCGGGCGAGGCGGCGCAGATGCTGGAAGAGATGGTGATGGCGCGCGCCGGCGAACCGCTGGGTATTGTTGGCTCATCGCTTGGTGGTTATTACGCCACCTGGCTGTCGCAGTGTTTTACCTTACCGGCAGTGGTGATCAACCCGGCGGTGCGTCCTTACGAGCTATTGCTCAATTATCTTGGTGCCAACGAGAATCCATACACCGGTCAAAAATATGTGTTAGAGTCTCGCCACATTTACGATCTGAAGGTCATGCAGATTGACCCGCTTGAGTCGCCAGATTTGCTTTGGCTACTGCAGCAGACGGGTGATGAGGTGCTCGATTATCGTCAGGCACTGGATTACTACCAGGCCTGTCGCCAGACGGTCGAAGAGGGCGGTAATCACGCCTTCACTGGATTCGAACGCTTTTTCCCTTCGATTCTTGACTTTATCGGTCTGAATCGCGCCTGATGCCGCAGGATCGTATAACTCTTTTTTCACCCACCAATTCAGAACGATACGATGACTCAATCCAGCTATAACGCTAAAGACATTGAGGTACTCAGCGGCCTCGAACCCGTTCGTCGTCGTCCGGGAATGTACACCGATACCTCGCGCCCTAACCATCTGGGTCAGGAAGTTATCGATAACAGTGTTGATGAAGCGTTGGCCGGCCATGCAAAACGCGTGGAAGTAATCCTACACGCCGATCAGTCACTGGAAGTGATCGATGACGGACGCGGTATGCCGGTTGATATTCACCCGGAAGAGGGCGTTCCGGCGGTTGAGCTGATCTTCTGCCGCCTGCATGCCGGCGGCAAATTCTCCAACAAAAACTACCAGTTTTCCGGTGGTCTGCACGGCGTCGGGATTTCCGTGGTTAATGCCCTGTCGACACGTGTCGAAGTCACGGTACGACGCAACGGCGAAGTGTACGAAATGGCCTTTGAAAACGGCGATAAAGTACAGGAACTGACCGTTACCGGTACGGTCGCTAAGCGCAATACCGGGACGCGCGTGCATTTCTGGCCCGACGGCAGTTTCTTTGACAGTCCGCGCTTCTCTGTTTCGCGTCTGTCGCATCTGCTGAAAGCGAAAGCGGTGCTTTGCCCTGGCGTTGAGATCGTTTTCAAAGATAAGGTCAATAATACCGAGCAGAGCTGGTGCTATCAGGATGGCCTCACCGATTATCTGAGCGAGGCGGTAAACGGCCTGATTACGCTACCGGAAGCGCCGTTTGTCGGCAGTTTTTCGGGCGATGTCGAAGCGGTGGACTGGGCGTTGCTGTGGCTGCCGGAAGGCGGCGAGCTATTAACGGAAAGCTATGTCAACCTGATCCCCACCATGCAGGGCGGCACGCACGTTAACGGTTTGCGTCAGGGACTGCTTGATGCGATGCGCGATTTTTGCGAATACCGCAATATTCTGCCGCGCGGCGTGAAGCTGTCGGCGGAAGATATCTGGGATCGCTGCGCTTACGTGCTATCAGTGAAAATGCAGGATCCGCAATTTGCTGGTCAGACCAAAGAGCGCCTCTCTTCACGTCAGTGCGCTGCGTTTGTCTCCGGCGTGGTTAAGGATGCTTTCAGCCTGTGGCTGAACCAGAACGTGCAGGCGGCAGAGCAGCTGGCAGAGCTGGCGATCTCCAGCGCCCAGCGCCGTATGCGCGCCGCCAAAAAAGTGGTGCGTAAAAAACTGACCAGCGGCCCGGCGTTGCCTGGTAAGCTGGCCGACTGTACCGCGCAGGATTTGAGTAAAACCGAGCTGTTTCTGGTGGAAGGGGATTCCGCAGGCGGATCCGCCAAGCAGGCGCGCGATCGCGAATATCAGGCGATTATGCCGCTGAAAGGGAAGATCCTGAATACCTGGGAAGTCTCCTCGGATGAAGTGTTAGCCTCACAGGAAGTGCATGATATCTCTGTTGCCATCGGTATCGATCCGGACAGCGAAGATCTCACCCAATTGCGCTACGGCAAAATCTGTATCCTTGCGGATGCGGACTCCGACGGCCTGCATATCGCCACGCTGCTGTGCGCGCTGTTTGTTAAACACTTCCGCTCGCTGGTGAAAGGCGGCCACGTTTATGTGGCTATGCCGCCGCTATACCGCATCGATTTGGGTAAAGAGGTGTGGTACGCGCTGGATGAGGAAGAGAAGGATGGCATTCTCGAACAGCTGAAGCGTAAAAAGGGCAAGCCAAACGTCCAGCGCTTTAAAGGGTTGGGCGAAATGAACCCGATGCAGCTGCGCGAAACCACGCTCGATCCCAATACGCGTCGCCTGGTTCAGCTTACGATAGATGAAGAGGACATTGAACAGACGCTGGCGATGATGGATATGCTGCTGGCGAAAAAGCGTTCTGAAGATCGTCGTAACTGGCTGCAGGAGAAAGGCGATAAGGCAGAGATCGAAGTGTAACTTCGCGCTGTTCACTGCTGCCAGCCGGCGATAAAAACCCGCCCGGGCATCTTGCGATGGCCGGGCGGTTTTCATTTGGGCTGGGCTATTTTATATCCTGCTTACAGAACGTCAGGCTCTGTCACAGCGCCCGCCGGTTTTTCCATCACAAAGATCTTCACATCCAGTACATCGTCTTTAATACGTTCGCGATGGGCTTCCATATGCGCCTGCTGCTGATGCTGCTCCAGATGGCGCAGCGACTCCCAATATTCCAGCATAAAAATGGAGTTGGGCAGATTCTGCTTCCACGGCACCTGCGCCTGATGATCGACCAGCGCCTGATATTTACGACAGCCTTCTTCCCCTAAAACGATCGGCGTCAGATCATCAATGGCCGCCAGTACCGCTTCCCGACGGCCCGGCTTAACGCAAATTTCAGCTACAACTGTCAGCATAATAGATCCCTGGTAAGTGTTTCAGAGCTTTAAGTTAAGCAAAGATCTTAGCGAGGTGCTCACGATAGCGTTCAATATCACGCGGCACGTCAGGTTGTTTGATCACGTCATTACAGATAAAGGTCGGCAGGCCTTCCATCCCCAGGAACTGGTTAGCCTTATGGAAATGGAGGTAAAGCCCGTCCACGCCAACGCCTTCAAAGAACTGCTGCGGATCGATAAAGGCTTCCAGCGGCGCGTTCCAGGTTAACGACAGCATATATTTCTTGCCCTGCAGCAAGCCGCCGGAACCATATTTTTTGCTGGCGTCAGAGCGGGTGCGGCCATCGCTGGCATAAAGCGAACCATGACCTTCGGTAAAGACTTCATCGATATATTTTTTCAGGATCCACGGCTCGCCCATCCACCAGCCCGGCATCTGATAAATCACCACATCATTAGCAAGGTACTTCTGCACTTCCTGCTGAATATCGTAGCCATCATCAATGCGCGTTACCTGCACTTCGTGGCCCTGATCGCGTAAGAAGGTCTCTGCCACTTCAGTCATGGTATGGTTCAGTTCCCCCCTGGAATGGGCAAATTCTTTACCCGCATCAAGAATCAAAATCTTGCTCATTATCGTTGTCGCTCCGTTGAAATTTCTGGAGCCAGTTTACGTGCGGCACAGGCAAAGAAAAATGTACGATTGATCATAACACTTTTGCGTATAGCGCAATAATCCGCAAAGAATGTGAAACAAAATTGGCTGAATCCCGCTGGCGGTTCGCGGTCCAGAATGCGCTGTTGCAGCCGCGACTAAACTGTGACATCGCCGCATCAGATAAGGTACTATCCTCGCCAAACAGATCGCCACGCGGCGCGCTGATGCCCGCCGCAACGTGAGGAATCATAATGAGTGACTTGACGCAGGATGGTGCAGAGCGTCTTGCCCTGCATAAATTTACTGAGAATGCGTACCTGAACTATTCCATGTACGTCATCATGGACAGGGCGCTTCCCTATATTGGCGATGGCCTGAAGCCGGTGCAGCGCCGTATCGTCTATGCGATGTCGGAGCTGGGCCTGAACGCCAGCGCAAAATTCAAAAAATCGGCGCGTACCGTGGGTGACGTGCTGGGTAAATACCATCCGCACGGCGACAGCGCCTGTTACGAAGCGATGGTATTGATGGCACAACCGTTCTCCTATCGCTATCCGCTGGTGGATGGACAGGGTAACTGGGGTGCGCCGGATGACCCGAAATCCTTCGCCGCCATGCGTTACACCGAATCACGCCTGTCGCGCTACGCTGAAGTACTCCTGGGCGAGCTGGGGCAGGGCACGGTTGATTTTGTGCCTAACTTCGACGGCACGTTAAACGAGCCGAAAATGCTGCCGGCGCGTCTGCCAAATATTCTGCTGAACGGCACCACCGGCATTGCCGTGGGAATGGCGACCGATATTCCGCCGCATAACCTGCGTGAAGTGGCGCAGGCCACCATTGCGCTGATTGATAATCCCAAAACCAGTCTCGACGATCTGCTGGATATCGTACAGGGCCCCGATTTTCCGACCGAAGCGGAGATTATCACGCCACGCGCCGAGATCCGTAAGATCTACCAGAACGGGCGCGGATCGGTACGCCAGCGTGCGGTATGGAAAAAAGAAGATGGCGAAGTGGTGATCACCGCGCTGCCGCATCAGGTTTCCGGCGCGCGCGTGCTGGAGCAGATCGCCGCGCAGATGCGCAATAAAAAGCTGCCGATGGTCGAGGATCTGCGTGATGAGTCCGATCACGAGAACCCAACGCGTCTGGTGCTGGTGCCGCGCTCAAACCGTGTCGATCTTGAGCAGGTTATGAACCATCTGTTTGCTACCACCGATCTGGAAAAAAGCTACCGCATCAACCTGAACATGATCGGGCTGGATAACCGTCCGGCGGTGAAAAACCTGCTGGAGATCCTCAGCGAATGGCTGGTGTTCCGACGCGATACGGTACGCCGCCGTCTGCAGTATCGCCTTGATAAAGTGATGAAACGGCTGCATATCCTTGAAGGTCTGCTGGTCGCTTTCCTTAATATTGACGAAGTGATCGAGATCATCCGCAGCGAAGATCAGCCGAAGCCGGTGCTGATGTCGCGTTTCGATATCAGTGAAACCCAGGCGGAAGCGATCCTTGAATTAAAGCTGCGCCATCTGGCGAAGCTGGAAGAGATGAAAATTCGCGGCGAGCAGAGCGAGCTGGAAAAAGAGCGCGATCAGCTCCAGGCCACGCTGGCTTCAGAACGCCGTATGAATACGCTGTTGAAGAAAGAACTGCAGGCCGATAGCGAAGCCTATGGCGATGAACGCCGTTCGCCGCTGCATGAGCGTGAAGAGGCGAAAGCGATCAGTGAGAACGAGCTGGTGCCTTCTGAACCGGTTACCGTTGTGCTGTCGCAAATGGGCTGGGTACGCAGTGCCAAAGGGCATGACATCGATCCTGCTGGACTAAGCTATAAGGCTGGCGACAGCTATCTGGCCGCCGCCCGTGGTAAAAGCAATCAGCCGGTGGCCTTTATCGATTCCACTGGCCGCAGCTATACGTTGGATCCCTCTACGCTGCCTTCAGCGCGCAGCCAGGGCGAGCCGCTCACCGGCAAGCTCACGCCGCCGCCGGGCGCGGTAATGGAACAGGTGCTGATGGAGGCGGACGATCAGCGACTGCTGATGGCCTCTGATGCGGGTTATGGTTTTGTCTGCACCTTTGCCGATCTGGTATCACGCAACCGCGCCGGTAAAGCGCTGCTGACGCTGCCGGAAAACGCCAAAGTAATGACGCCGATGGCGATTTACAGCGATGACGATATGCTGCTGGCGATCACTGCGGCTGGCCGTATGCTGATGTTCCCGGTAGGCGATCTGCCGCAGCTGTCCAAAGGCAAGGGGAATAAGATCATCTCTATTCCGTCGGCGCAGGCCAGCAGCGGCGAAGACCGTCTTGCCTGGCTCTACCTGTTACCACCAGGCAGCGCCATCACGCTCTATGTCGGCAAACGTAAGCTGACGCTGCGTCCGGAAGAGCTACAGAAATTCCGCGCCGAGCGCGGGCGTCGCGGCACGCTGCTGCCGCGTGGCCTGCAGCGTATCGACCGCGTTGAGGTGGATGCGCCGGCTCGCGTCGTTTCGGACGATAGCGAAGCCTGATAGCGCAGGGAAACCGGAGGCGACGCCCGTTAATCATGCGGCGCTCCGGTGTAATACCGGTGTGTTTTCATATAAAGCCGGTATACTTAGGCGGGAGCCACAATGAGGTCGTTATGCTGCTAATTTTACGTGTCTTTTTGGTTGTTATTTATTCAATTCTGGTTTGTGTATTTGGCTGCATCTGGTGCCTGTTTTCTCCGCGTAATCCGCGCCATGTCGCCACGTTTGGCCATCTGTTTGGCGCGCTGGCGCCGCTGTTTGGCGTCAAGGTTGAGATGCGTAAGCCTGAAGGGGCTGAAAATTACGGCAATGCAATCTACATTGCCAACCATCAGAACAACTACGACATGATTACCGCGGCGAATATCGTGCAGCCATCTACAGTTACCGTAGGCAAAAAAAGTCTGCTCTGGATCCCTTTCTTTGGCCTGCTTTACTGGCTGACGGGGAACCTGCTGATTGACCGCGATAATCGCGCCAGGGCGCATACCACCATTGGCAAGGTGGTGAATGAGTTTAAAAGAAAGCGCATCTCTTTTTGGATGTTCCCGGAAGGGACCCGCAGTCGTGGACGCGGGCTGTTGCCGTTTAAAACCGGTGCTTTCCATGCCGCCGTTGCCGCAGGCGTACCGATTATCCCGATTGTGGTCTCGACAACGCATAACAAGATTAAACTCAACCGCTGGAAAAACGGCCTGGTGATTATCGAAATGCTGCCACCGGTAGATGTTGCCGCCTTTGAGAAAGAGTCGGTGCGTAAGCTGGCTACACACTGTCGTGAACTGATGCAGGCCAAGCTTAACGAGCTGGATGCTGAAGTTGCCGAGCGGGAAGCCAGCGGCAAGATATAATTCATACGGGCCACAGCCGTGGCCCCACAGCAATTCCTGAACAACAATAAAAAACGGACCGCGTCAGCCAGGCACCGCGCGCACCGCTATGGAGTCGTTATGTCTTTCAGTCGACGTCAATTTCTACAGGCTTCGGGCATAGCCCTGTGCGCGGGCGCGTTGCCAGTTAGCGCGCGAGCAGCAGGCAATGAAACGCCATTACCGATCCCGCCGCTGCTGGAATCACGCCGGGGGCAGCCGCTGTTTCTTACGGCGCAGCGCAGCCACTGGTCTTTTTCCGGCGATAATAACAAGGTGCCGGTATGGGGTATCAATGGTCTCTATCTGGGGCCAACGGTGCGCGTCTGGAGCGGTGATGACGTTAAGCTGATTTACAATAATCGGCTAAATGAGCCGGTCGCGATGAGCGTCAGCGGCCTGCTGGTGCCGGGCGCGCTGAGCGGCGGAGCGCCGCGGATGATATCGCCGGGCGTGGACTGGGCACCGGTGCTGCCGGTGCGCCAGCGCGCCGCCACCTGCTGGTATCATGCCAGCACGCCGAACCGGATGGCACAGCATGTCTATAACGGTCTGGCGGGCATGTGGCTGATTGAGGACGAGGTGAGCAAATCGCTCCCTATTCCCAAACACTACGGCGTGGATGATTTTCCGCTGATTATTCAGGACAAACGCCTCGATAACTTTGGCGCGCCGGTCTATAACCCACCGGAAAACGGCGGGCTGATGGGCGATACGCTGCTGGTTAACGGCGTCCAGAACCCATTTGTTGAAGTATCGCGCGGCTGGGTGCGTCTGCGGTTGCTGAACGCCTCTAACGCCCGCCGTTATGAGATGGTCCTCAGTGATAATCGTCCTTTCCATGTGATTGCCAGCGATCAGGGCTTTTTGCCAGCGCCGGTGGCGGTGCAACAGCTTTCACTGGCACCCGGTGAGCGACGTGAAGTGCTGCTGGATATGTCGCAGGGTGAGGAAGTTTCCATCACCGCAGGCGTGGCGGCGGGCGTTATGGATCGGTTGCGCGGCCTGTTTGAACCCTCCAGTATTTTAACCTCCACGCTGATTTTAACCCTGCGGCCTACCGGCCTGTTGCCGCTGGTAACGGATAATCTGCCTATGCGTCTGCTGGCCGATCAACTGCTCGACGGTACGCCGATTCGCACCCGAGAACTGCGTCTGGGCGATGCGCAGCCGGGTATTAACGGCGCGCTGTGGGATATGTCGCGTATTGATATTCAGGCGCAGCAGGGCAGCTACGAACGCTGGATCGTCCATGCCGATACGCCGCAGGCGTTCCATATTCAGGGCGTAACCTTCTTAGTGAAAAGCGTCAATGGCGCGCAGCCGTTCGGCGAAGATCGCGGCTGGAAAGATACCGTTTGGGTGGATGGCGAAGTAGAACTGCTGGTGGCTTATAATCAGCCTTCGTCTGAACATTTCCCGTTTGTGTATTACAGCCAGACGCTGGAGATGGCGGATCGCGGTACGGCGGGGCAGCTGCTGGTGCAGCCGAGTCAGGTTGGCTAAGCGCATATCTGCATAGCCTGTTGGATTTTAAAAGCGCGTTAAGAAGCACTCAGCACTACAGGTGAACGCCCTCTAAAGCGATGCCTGAAGCCAAAGTGCAGGGAGACCAGGCAGAAGAGTAAAGCGTCCCGCGCCAGGGAGGGCGCGGGCCGAGCTGTCAGGGATGACGTTGTTTGCGTCTTTACGATCGGTCCGGTCTCCCTGCGGGAGCGCCAGACCTAACCGCGATTTTCATTAGACCCAACCGCGATTTTTATCAGAATCAACTGCGACTGTCAGCGGCAGCGAGTCGCTAAATCAATCATCCTCAATTCAGCTCATCCGGGTGTGGCCCCAGACGCGTACCGCGATCCATTTTCGCAATCTCGCTGATCTCTGTTTTCTCCAGGCGGAAATCAAACACGTGGAAGTTTTCCTCAATGCGCGATGGCGTTACGGATTTCGGAATAACTACCAGACCGCAATCCAGATGCCAGCGGATCACAACCTGCGCTGGCGTCTTGCCATATTTCTTCGCCAGCTGCTTAATCACCTCCTGATCGAACACGCCTTTGCCGCCCTGTGCCAGCGGGCTCCAGGATTCGGTTTGGATCTGGTGCATGGCATTCCATGCATGCAGCTCGCGCTGCTGAAGCAGCGGATGCAGCTCTATCTGATTCACTACCGGCGTAACGCCCGTCTCATCAATTAACCGCTTCAGGTGCTTCTCCTGAAAATTACAGACGCCAATGCTTTTCGCCAGCCCTTGCTGCTGCAGCGCGATCATTCCTTGCCAGGCCTCGACATAATCATCCTTCCCGGGGCAAGGCCAGTGCATCAGATAGAGATCGACATACTCCAGCTGTAATTTTTGCAGGCTGCTTTCCATCGCCTGCTGCCAGTTCAACTGATCCTCATTCCACAGTTTTGTCGTCACGAAAATATCTTCACGCGCCACATCCGTTTGTTGCAGCGCCTGACCTATCCCTTCCTCATTTTTATAAATGGCGGCGGTATCGATAGAACGATAACCCACTTCAAGCGCCTTCAGCGCCGCATCGCGCGCTTCCTCTACGCTGGCCTGCCAGACGCCGAGTCCCAGCTGCGGCATCATATTGCCGTCACGCAGTTTAATAATTGGTTGGTCTGCCATAACTTCTCCTTAATGGTGAGTTGGACCCGATAACGCTTAAGTTTAGTCGAGATATGCTGTAACGGCAGAGCCGTCCGGGACGTGGTAAAAAGTCCAATGCTCATTTCTGCCGGAAACTTGCCTGTTTCTCCAGGCCGCTGGAGAATTCTGCTGGCCAGGGGCAAACTTGCTGAAAGGTCAACTGACGTGAGTAGAGAAGATGGATCGGGAAGCGATCTGCGCCGGCCTGGCGCAAAAAGTGATTCAGCTGCGTAAAGCCGAACGCGCTGCCTTGCCTGAACTGCCAGAGGTGCAGCTGCTTTATGCTGATAATACCCTGGGCCGCACGCCGGTCATGTACCGGCCTGGCATTGTTATTCTGTTTCAGGGCAAAAAAGTCGGCTATATCGGTACTACCACCTTTAACTACGATGCCAGCAAATATCTGATGCTGACCGTTCCGTTGCCGTTTGAATGCGAAACTTTCGCCACGCCGGAACATCCGCTGGCAGGCATTATGCTGCATGTGGATATGCCAAAGCTGCAGGATTTGCTCATCGAACTTAATAATGACGAAAGCTTCCAGCCTAAGCCGTTAAACCAGGGGATCCACTCAGCCCTGCTCTCAGAAGAGCTGCTGTGTGCGACCGAACGGCTACTGGATGTAATGCAAAAAGATCGCGATGCGCGCGTGCTCGGGCCGCAAATCGTGCGGGAAATCCTCTATTACGTTCTGACCGGTCCCTGCGGCGGTGCGCTACTGTCGCTGGTTAGCCGCCATACCCAGTTCAGCCAGATAGCGCGAGCGCTGAGGCGTATTGAAAGCTGCTATACCGACAGCCTTAGCGTTGAGCTGCTGGCGGCAGAAGTGAACATGAGCGTTTCGGCGTTTCATCATAACTTTAAGGCGGTAACCAGCACCTCGCCGCTACAATATCTGAAAACTTATCGGCTGCATCAGGCGCGCAACATGATGTTGCAGGAGGGCTTAAAAGCCAGCGCGGCGGCAATGAAAGTGGGTTATGAAAGCGCTTCGCAGTTCTCGCGCGAATTTAAGCGCTACTTCGGCGTCACGCCGGGCGAAGAGATCACAAGAATGCGGCTGGCAGGCTAACCGGCCCGCCAGCCGCTAATGCTCAGGCGCGCTGACGGCGCTTTTTCCAGATAAGCGCAACGCTGCCTGCCAGACCCAAAAACAGCAGGGCGACGGGCAAAATAATCAGAATCGCCATCACCTGATCTTCATGACGCTTAATAAAGGGCACCTGACTGATACCGTAGCCGAAAGCGGTAACCATCGTCACCCACAGCAGGCCGCTCAACCAATTAAACAGCTGAAAGCGCCCATTTTGCAGGCCAGAGATGCCCGCCATGGTGGGCAACAGCGTACGTACAAAGGCCAGAAAACGGCCAACCAGCAACGCCATCAGGCCGTGGCGGTTAAACAGATGCCAGGCGCGTTGATGATATTGCGCGGGCAGATGCATCAGCCAGCTTTTCACCAGTCGGGTATTACCCAGCCAGCGACCCTGCAAATAGCTTAGCCAACAGCCGAGACTGGCGGCAGTGGTCAGAATGACCAGCGTAGGGATAAAATCCATCACCCCTTTGGCAATCATCGCGCCCGCCAGCAGCAGCAGGCTGTCGCCCGGCAGGAAAGAGGCGGGCAACAGGCCATTTTCCAGAAACAGCGTAAGAAACATAATGCCGTAAACGATCCAAACCACATCTGGATTGGCCAGCGCGGCAAAATCCTGATGCCAGAGCGCCTGAACAATCTCATGTATCACACCCATGTGCTTCCTCGTTGACTGTGGTAATCGTTTAATTGTAACTGCAAAGGGACACCCGTCTTCTGCCGAAGCATGACAAAGGGCAACCCGTTAAGTATCCGTTTAAGGTTAACGTGATGTTTACCGCTTATGGTTGGGCGATGCGCGCGAAACCGGCGGCTAAATCGTCAATCAGATCGTCGAGATGCTCCAGGCCGATATGCAACCGCACCAGGGTCCCGCTAAAATCCACGCCGTTCACCGGACGAATCGCCGCCAGTTCTTCTGGCTGATTGGCCAGGATCAGTGACTCGAATCCGCCCCAGGAGTACGCCATGCTGAAGTGATGGAAACCATCGAGGAATTCTGCCAGCTTTTCATCGCTCAGTTTTTGCGCCAGCACAAAAGAAAACAGACCACTGCTGCCGCTAAAATCGCGTTTCCAGGCTTGATGGCCAGGACACTGCGGCAACGCCGGATGATTAACGCGCGCCACTTCCGGGCGTGTCGACAGCCATTCAGCTACCGCCAGCGCGCTTTCTTGATGCTGGCGTAGGCGCACCGCCAGCGTACGCAGGCCGCGACTGGTAACATACGCGGTATCCGCATCCACCATTTGCCCCATCAGATAGGAATTTTCACGCAGGCGATCCCAGCAGCGCGCATTGCTGACGGCGGTGCCGATCATCGCATCAGAATGACCCACCAGATATTTGGTGCCTGCCTGAATAGAGATATCCACGCCGTGATCCAGCGGACGGAACAGCAAACCGGCAGCCCAGGTATTATCCAGCATAATAATCGCATCGGGCGCTTTGCTGCGTACCGCCTGCACAATAGCGGGCACATCCTGCACTTCCATAGTGATCGAAGCGGGCGATTCGAGGAAAACCACTTTGGTATGAGGCTGCACCATATCGGCGATATCAGCACCGGCAAGATGATCGAAATAGCGTGTCGTCACACCCAGTTTAGCGAGAAGCTTATTGCAGAAATCCTGGGTAGGCTCATAAACCGAACCGGCCATCAGGACCTCGTCGCCCGCTTCGACAAATGCCAGTATCGCATTGGATACCGCTGCCGCTCCGCAAGGATAAAGCGCACAGCCCGCGCCGCCCTCCAGCTCACACATTGCCTCCTGGAGCGAGAAATGCGTTAAGGTGCCACGGCGGCCATAAAACAGTTCGCCCTGCGCACGCCCGGCGGTGGCGCGTTTTTTATCGGCAACGGTAGCAAATACCAGCGAAGAGGCGCGTTGAATAACGCTGTTAACGGAGCCCTGCGTGTAACGTGGTTGTCGTCCTGCGCTAATCAGTGCGGTTTCAATATTTTTTTTCGACATGCTGCCAGCGGTCCTGCCTTACCTGTAGTGAGGCGTTAACTTACCACGTTTAGCGGGTCGGGGTTGAGAGCGAATTGCCACTATCAGACAGTAGCCAGAGAGAGAAAGGCTGACGACAATCCTTCATCGTCAGCCGGGCATTATTCTTGTCACCGCTACGGCAAAAAAACGTTGCGGCAAAACAAGCGCGCGTTACATCACACCCATCATATGCGGCAGCCACAGAGAAATGGCCGGGACATAGGTTATCAGCAGCAGCACGACAAACAGCACGCAGTAAAACGGTAGCATTGCCTTTACCACCTGCTCCATTTTCTGCTTGCCGACCGCGCTGGCGACAAACAGCACCGAACCCACCGGCGGCGTAATCAGACCGATCCCGAGATTAATCATCATAATCATACCAAAATGCACCGGATCAATGCCCAACGCGGAGGTCACGGGCAGCAGCACCGGCGTCAGGATAAGAATAATCGGTGCCATATCCATCAGCGTACCAATCACCAGCAGCAACAGATTAATGCACATCAAAATGACATATTTATTATCGGAAATGCTGGTGAAAAAATCGGTAATTAGCTGTGGCAGTTGCATAAAAGTCATTACCGCGCCGAAGCCGGAAGCAAAGGCAATCAGCACCATGACAATGGTGACGGTTTTAATGGTGCGAAACAGCAGGATATGTAACTGGCTCCATTTAAAGTCACGGTAGATAAACATGGTGACGAAAAAGGCCCACACGCAGGCGATGGCCGCTGATTCCGACGCGGTAAAAATACCGGATAGAATGCCGCCGAGGATAATCACCACGGTAAACAGGCCCCAAAAAGCGTCAAGAAAGATTTTTATAGCCTGAGGGAAGGGGATTCGTTCACCGCGCGGATAGCCGCGTTTACGCGCAAAGCCAAGGCACATCACCATCAGACATAATCCCAGCAGCAAACCGGGCACGATACCGGCGACAAACAGTGAAGAGATAGTCACTACGCCGCCGGTGGCCAGCGAGTAGATCACTGAATTGTGGCTGGGCGGGGTCAGTATTGCCTGCACGGAACCGCTGGCAGTGACCGCAGCGGCAAAGTCACGCGGATAGCCTTTCTCTTCCATTTGCGGGATCATTACCGAGCCGATGGAAGCGGTATCCGCCACCGAAGAGCCGGAAATCGCGCCAAAAAAGGTTGAGGCAACGATATTCACTAACGACAGCCCGCCGCGGATAAAGCCGACAAAAATATAGGCAAAGTTAACCAGCCGTCGGGCGATGCCGCCTTCAGCCATAATCGCCCCCGCCAGGATAAAAAACGGGATGGTCAGCAAAGAGAATTTATTAACGCCATTAGTAATCTGGATAACGACCGCCTCCAGCGGCAGATCGATCCACCACGCGCCAATAAAAGCGCTGAGTCCGACGGCAAAAGCGACCGGAAAGCCCATCAGCAACAGGATCATCAGACTGCCAATTAAGATCAGTGCGTCCATTATAAGCTCCGAATCAGTGGGTGCCGCCAAGGCTGACCAGCGGGCGCTCGGACTGATCGCCGCACAGCAGGCGTTCAATCACAAACAGAATAGTCAGCAGTGCGCCGACCGGAATGGGCAGATACATCTGACCAAAGGTGATAGCGGGCAGCGAAGCCTGAGGCTGATACCACATCGCTTCGCACAGGGCATAGCTGGCCTGAAAAATAACCAGGCAGGCGACCAGCATGAGCAGATTACTGAGCAGCGTCGCTATTTTTTGCCCGTGCGCTGAAAGACGATCGGTCACCATTGTTACGCTAATATGGGTGCCTGCCCGAAATCCTACCGGCGCGCCAATAAAGGTGAAAATAATCATGCAAACAATGGCGACCGGCTCTGGCCATGAGAGGGAATCGTTCATTACATAGCGGGCAAAAATGCCGATGGGGATCACGGTCACCATTAATAATAAAGAAACGGCGGCAATCATCATGCACAGCAGGTAGACCGCATCCATCAAACGTGAATATGCAGACATAGTGTGTTACCTGATTAGCAGCGCCACGAGGAGACGTGGCGCAAGGAAAAGGTTATTTCACCGCAGCGATTTGCTGCATTAGATCCTGGTAGTCTTTACCGTATTGATCGCGGACCGGCTGCGTCGCCTTCATAAATCCGTCGCGATCGATCTGCTGGAAGGTCACGCCGGCCGCTTTCATTTTATCCAGCGATTGCTGGTTATATTCAGCCCACAGCTTACGCTCATCTTCCTGTGCTTCTTTGCCCAGCTTGCGCAACAGGGCCTGATCCTCAGCTGAAAGTTTGTCCCAGCTGCGTTTAGAGAACAGGATCATTTCCGGCTGGATAAAGTGCCCGGTCAGGGTGTAATACTTCGCCACCGGCAGATAGTTATGAGCGACAAAGGTGGGCGGGTTATTTTCCGTGCCGTCCACCACGCCAGTTTGCATCGCGCTGAATACTTCGCTGACGCCCATCGCTACCGGGTTAGCGCCCATCGCCTTCAGCGTTGCCAGCGAAATGGCGCTATTCTGTACGCGGATCTTCATCCCTTTCAGATCCTCCGGCTTCGTTACCGGATCTTTGGTGATCATGTTGCGTACGCCCGCGTCGGTCCAGCCAAGGAACACCATGCGCGAGCGGGGATTCTGCTCAAACTTTTCCACAATCGCTTTGCCGGGTTCGCCGTCCAACACCTGGTGCATATGATTTTCATCACGGAAAATATAGGGCAGCGTCAACACGCCGGTTTCCGGTGCGATAGTCGAGACCGGTGCCAGCGAGACGCGGATCATATCTATCGCGCCGAGCTGCACCTGCTGCAGCGTTTGCTCTTCATCGCCCAGCGTACCGCCAGCATAAATTCGCATTTCCAGCCGACCATTGGTTGCCTGCTTCAGCTTTTCCCCCATATGTTCAAGTGCAACAACGGTGGGATAACCGGCAGGCTGGACTTCCGCTACCTTCAGTACCTTTGCCGAGGCGACTGTAGAAGCAAACAGCGCGGTGGATGCCAGCGACAATGCCAGCAACAGTTTTTTCATTTTCATATGATGTTCTCCTGCGCTTAAAGGGAGCCCGGTTTCTGGTCTGAAAGAGGGGAGAGTAAAGGTCAGAGGCCAGCAGGGCTGATTCACTATAAATAAATTGCGCAGGTGAAAAATTGGCGCAGATGAATTGGATGAATCCCATCACATAATTAAAACGATGTTTTAATAAATTTATACGCAGCGTCACAATTTAAAAACTAACCGCTTACATCATTCCGCCACACCGCCCGGGAAACCACAAAAGCGCGAGAAATGTTTGTAAATAGTAATGAGAACTAGTATCAATTCGCTTTTGTTTTGGTATGATCCGGAACTGTTTGAATGACTCATCTTAAGGTTGGAGAAATAGCGTGGTGACCAATGAACTGATGCAGACGGATCTCTCTGTCTGGGGCATGTATGAACATGCGGACATCGTAGTAAAAACGGTAATGATTGGGTTGCTTATGGCGTCCGTTGTCACCTGGACCATCTTCTTCGGCAAATTCACTGAACTGACCTCAGCGCGTCGGCGTCTGAAACAGGAACAGCAGACGCTGGCGGAAGCGCGTTCGCTGCGTCAGGCAGCCGAGCTCAGCGACAGTTTTCATGCACGCAGCCAGAGCGCGCTGCTGCTACAGGAAGCGCAGAATGAACTGGAGCTTTCAGCTGGTTCAGATGATAACGAAGGCATCAAAGAGCGCACCGGTTTCCGCCTGGAACGACGCGTTGCGGCTATCAGCCGTCACGCCGGTCGCGGCAACGGCTTCCTGGCGACTATCGGCTCTGTAGCACCCTTTATCGGCCTGTTCGGCACCGTCTGGGGCATCATGAACAGCTTTATCGGCATCGCTCAAACGCAAACTACCAACCTGGCGGTTGTCGCGCCGGGCATCGCTGAAGCGCTGCTGGCAACGGCTATCGGCCTGATTGCCGCTATCCCGGCGGTAGTCATCTACAATATCTTTGCGCGCATGATCGCCAGCTACAAAGCGGGCCTGGGCGATGTCGCGGCGCAGGTTCTGCTGCTGCAAAGCCGCGATCTTGACCTGGCGCGCAGCAAAAACGACGCGCAGCCGGTACAGAGTGCGCATAAACTGCGGGTAGGTTAAGCGTTATGGCGATGCGGTTAAATGACGACTTAGACAGTAACGGCGAAATGCACGAAATCAACGTGACGCCGTTTATCGACGTGATGTTGGTGCTGCTGATTATTTTCATGGTAGCCGCGCCGCTGGCCACGGTAGATGTGCGGGTTAACCTGCCCGCCTCGACCAGCGCGCCGCAGCCGCGTCCCGAAAAGCCGGTTTATCTTTCAATTAAGGCAGATAAACAGATGTATATCGGCAATGAAGCAGTGACCAAAGATAAATTAATTGAGATGCTAAATGCACAGACCGAAGGCAAAAAAGATACCACTATCTTTTTCCAGGCCGATAAGTCTGTGGATTATGAAACGCTGATGAGCGCCATGGATGCATTACGCGGCGCAGGCTATCTCAAGATTGGTCTGATGGGCATGGAAACCGCGCAAAAGTAACCGACCGGGGCAGTATGCCCCGGTAAACACCTTCTGTTTTTTGTCCCGCTTGTTTGTTACGCGCATGAATAGCGCCAAGCTTTCAACCCACTGCACTTTAAACCCGCCTGCACCAACGTCGCTGTAAAATAAGCCAAAACCTTCAAAGAAAGGAAACTATTATGGCTATGGTTATGGCTATGGCTATGGCTATGGCTATGGTGACTCTACGCGCAAATATGAGACCAAAGGGTTGTTGGCGCATAAAAAATGCCGCAGCGTTATCCGCTGCGGCACTCTCGCTACGCTGGAGATAAACCTCCAGAGCACAGGCCAATCAAATCTTAGCCCAGATGTTCACCACCGGTCACGCCATGCACTTCCGCCGTCACATAGCTGGATTCCTGCGAGGCCAGGTAGACATAAACGCCTGCCAGCTCGGCTGGCTGACCAGCTCGCTTCATCGGCGTCTGCTTACCAAACTCCGGCAGTTTCTCCTGCGGCTGACCGCCGGCGATCTGCAATGCGGTCCAGATGGGGCCTGGCGCTACGCTGTTAACGCGAATGCCTTTCTCTGCAACCTGCTTCGCCAGCGCGCGGGTATAGGCAAGGATTGCCGCCTTGGTGGAAGCGTAGTCCAGCAGATGCGGGCTTGGCTGGTAAGCCTGAATGGATGACGTGGTAATAATTGAGGCGCCTTCCGGCAGTAGCGGAATAGCGGCCTGGGTGATCCAGAACAGAGAGAACACGTTGGTCTCATAGGTTTTACGGAACTGCTCAGTGGTCAGCTCAGCAATCTGTTCAACCGCCACCTGTTTACCCGCTACCAGCGCCAGGATATCCAGCCCGCCCAGTTCTTCATGCGCCTGCGTGACCAGCTGTTTACAAAACGCCTCTTCACTGATATCGCCCGGAATCAGCACAACTTTGCGGCCCGCCTCGCGGATATAGTTGGCCACTTCTTCTGCGTCACGCTGTTCAGCGGGCAGGTAGTTAATCGCCACATCCGCACCTTCACGGGCATAGGCAATAGCGGCGGCACGGCCAATACCGGAATCAGCGCCGGTTACCAGCGCCTTGCGTCCTTCGAGGCGCTGGCTGCCACGGTAGCTTTGCTCTCCGCAGTCCGGCACCGGCTGCATATCCTGCTGGATGCCAGGTGCGGGCTGGCGCTGTTTCGGGTATTCACCGCTGTAATACTGGGTGAGAGGATTCTGCATTTTATTCTGGTCTGCCATGTTTCCTCCTGATGTATTCAAAGAAAATTCACTGTTAAGGCTAGGAGAAACCCACGGGTTGTCGAGTCCTGTAACTGCTCATACCAGTCAAGTCACTGTCAGCAATAGAAAAAAGCGTGAAGAAAAAATGCGAGAAAATATTAATAAATATGAATAATCCCCATCAAAAAGTGCATTTTCCAGCGAAAAATAATCCCTACGTCGCTTTGTTAAATAATGGTTACTAAAGCGATCGTTTTGTAAACTGAAATGGTGATTATCATCACATTATGCGGACAGGAATCGGGCTACAACGGGAAAAAACACAAGGAAGCCAGTATGAAGTCAGCTAAAAATTTACAAAACTCGCGCCGCAGCGCCGCTAAAACCATCTTCAGCGTCACCAGCGGCAATTTTCTCGAAATGTATGATTTTATGGTATTCGGCTATTATGCCAGCGCAATCGCCAAAACCTTCTTTCCAGGCAATAATCCATTCGCCTCGCTAATGTTGACGCTAATGACCTTTGGCGCAGGTTTTCTGATGCGTCCGCTGGGCGCAATTGTATTGGGTGCGTATATCGATCATCACGGAAGGCGTAAAGGTTTGCTGCTTACGCTGGGGCTGATGGCGCTGGGCACGCTCACTATCGCCTGCGTACCGGGCTACGCCACGCTCGGCGTCGCCGCGCCGATTCTGATCCTGCTGGGACGTTTATTGCAGGGGTTCTCCGCCGGCGTCGAGCTGGGCGGAGTTTCTGTTTATCTGAGTGAAGTCGCTCCCAAAGGACGTAAAGGTTTTTATGTTAGCTGGCAGTCCGGCAGCCAGCAGATCGCGGTGATCTTTGCCGCGCTGCTTGGCCTGCTGCTGAACCATCTGCTGGCGCCGCAGGAGGTCACCGAATGGGGCTGGCGTATCCCGTTTGTGGTGGGCTGCCTGATTGTTCCGTTTCTGTTATGGATCCGTCGTATGCTGGAAGAAACTGAAGCCTTTAGTCAGCGTAAGCAGCATCCTTCAATGCGCGCGATTATGCGTACGGTTGCCAGTAACTGGGCGTTGGTGTTGGCAGGGTGGTAACCACTACCGTGATGTTTTACATGATCACCGCTTTCACCCCGACCTTCGGCAAAACCGTGTTGATGATGAGCGATAAACAGAGCTTTCTCGTTACGCTGTGTATCGGGCTCTCCAACTTGATCTGGCTGCCGCTAATGGGGGCCTTATCCGATCGCGTTGGTCGTCGTCCGTTATTAATTACCTTTACCCTGTTAATAATAGCGACCGCCTGGCCTGTGCTGCACTGGCTGGTGGGATCACCCTCTTTTAGCCATCTGCTGGAGGCGGAGCTGTGGCTCTCTTTCCTTTATGCCAGCTATAACGGCGCGATGGTGGTCTACCTGGCCGAAGTCATGCCTGCCGAAGTGCGTGCCAGTGGCTTCTCGCTGGCCTACAGCCTGGCGACTGCGCTGTTTGGCGGCTTTACGCCAGCGATTTCCAGCTATCTTATTCATGCGACTGGCGACAAAGCGATGCCCGGCGTCTGGTTAACCATCGCTGCGGTCTGTGGTTTGCTGGGCACTTTGCTTATCAGGCGTTTGCTGAAGCAGTATCAAAGGCGTCAGGGTGGCGTTGTCACGGCCTCTACGGCAAGCTAATGATAGACTTAATCAATAAATGACTTTTACTGTATAACCCGCTCTGGCAAAGCGGGTACCAGAAAATGGAAATTTTAATACTATATATTTATTAAGCCGCAACACGTTAGGGACCTGGACTTATTTAAGGTCAACCCGCCGATCCCCCTCAGTGATATCTATCCGAAAATGTTTAACAGTATTATTTTCTTTTTTGGCATGAGAAAATCGCCTTCTTACAGGCTAACCTGATTAATCTGGCACTAAAACAAGTTGTTATAAAGCCTTATTGCTGGCAGGGAAATAAGCAATCAGTCCTGAAGTCCGTCGGTACCAGGGGTTGTTTGCTAAATAAACTAAAACAATTTTTATATATTTTTCGTTTATCGTTGAACAATGTCCGCCGCTGGCAGGATGTAGTTTCCGGCAATCTCTTTTATTCATCAAGAGAGTGATAAGTATTGGGTCTGGTATGCCGATAACTTATCCAATGCAAACCGTGTAACGCTTGCTGTTGCTTTTTTAACTTTGCGCCTGCTGCAGGCATTAACTGGCGGATAAGTCTATGTTGATAACGTCTTACGATACGGTAATGGTTATCGTATCGATAATCGTGGCTTTTCTGGCTTCCTATACTGCGCTGGATATGGCAGGCCGGGTAGTAAACAGCACCGGCAGAGCAGCTCAGGCCTGGCTGCTTGGCGGTGGATTTGCCATGGGTATTGGCATCTGGGCGATGCATTTTATCGGTATGCTGGCAATGAAGATGCCGATGATGATGAGCTACAACGGCCCGCTGACGCTACTGTCGATGATTATTGCTGTCGCCGCCTCGCTGTTTGCACTGTGGATCGTCTGCTACGGTGAACTGCGCTGGCCGCGTTTAAGCTATGGCGCATTGATTCTGGGCAGCGGCGTGGCAGCGATGCATTACACCGGTATGGCCGCGCTGATGCTTGAGCCGGAGATTATCTGGAAATGGGGCTGGGTGCTTGTTTCGGTGGTTATCGCCTTGCTGGCATCAGGCACTGCGCTGTGGCTGGCGTTCCGGCTGCGTAAAGGGGCAGGCCGTCTGGCGCTGCTGCGCGCGGGCGCGGCGATAGTCATGGGGTTTGCTATTGCCGGTATGCACTATACCGGCATGGTCGCCGCCAGTTTCCCCACCCAAAGCCATATGATGCACCAGGGCGTAGACAGCGACTGGCTGGCGATTCTGGTGGCGGTGGTCTCGCTCTCTATTCTCGGTATTACGCTATTGGTTTCGATGCTTGATGCGCGCATGCAGGCGCGTACGTCAATGCTCGCCTCATCCCTGGCGGAAGCCAACCGCGAGCTGGCGCAACTGGCATTGCAGGATAATCTGACGCGCCTGCCGAACCGTATTCTGCTGGAGGATCGTCTCGATCAGGCGATCAATAAAGCGACGCGGGAACATAGCCGTTTTGCGCTGATGTTTATGGATCTTGATGGCTTTAAGGCGGTCAATGACGCATTTGGACATCATATCGGTGACAGTCTGCTGGTAGCGGTGACGGAACGTATGACCACCAGTATCAACGGGCATTACACGCTGGCGCGGCTGGGCGGCGATGAATTTGTGCTGCTGATGGAAATCGAAGAGCCAAACGAAGCTGCGGTTACCGCAGATGCGCTGGTCAAGTTGATAGGGAAACCCTTTAACATCTCACGCTATGAACTTAATGTTTCGGTCAGTATCGGCATTGCGGTTTATCCGGGAGATGGCGTTGATGAACGTGAACTGATGTTTAACGCCGATGCTGCCATGTATCACACCAAAAACAACGGGCGCAACGGCTATTATTTCTTCCAGCCTTCAATGAACACCATTGCGCAAAATCAGCTTCAGCTGATCAACGATCTGTGGCTGGCGCTGGATAAAAGTGAGCTGCGGCTGTTCTATCAGCCGAAATATACCGCACCAAGCGGCCCGATTGTGGGCTTTGAGGCGCTGCTGCGCTGGCAACATCCGCAGCATGGCCTGCTGCCGCCGGATACTTTCCTGCCGCTGGCGGAAAAGAGCGGCCTGATTATTGGCGTAGGTAACTGGGTAATTAATGAAGCCTGCCGACAGCTACATGAATGGCATAAACAGGGGCATAAAAACTGGTCCGTAGCGGTTAACCTGTCGGCGTTGCAATTTGAACAGAATAGCCTGGTTGATACCGTCATGACGGCGCTGGAAAAACATCATATCCCGCCGCATCTTCTAACGCTGGAGGTCACTGAAACCACCGCGATGCGCAATCCTGATGAGAGCGTGCGCATTCTCACGGCGCTAACCGATCTCGGGGTGAATGCTTCGATCGATGACTTCGGTACCGGCTATTCCAGCCTGCTCTATCTGAAACGTCTGCCTGCCAGCGAACTGAAAATCGATCGGGCCTTTGTAAACGAACTCAGCGAAGACAGCGGAGATGCCACCATTGTCTCTGCAATTGTGGCGCTGGCGCAGTCGCTTAACCTCAAAGTGGTGGCGGAAGGGGTAGAGACGCCGGAGCAGCAGGCCTTTTTAACCCATCTTGGCTGTAACAGCTTACAAGGCTATCTGTTGGGAAAACCGATCCCTCCTGAGCGT
Source organism: Pantoea sp. FN0307 (assembly GCF_050113815.1). Lineage (NCBI taxonomy): Bacteria > Pseudomonadati > Pseudomonadota > Gammaproteobacteria > Enterobacterales > Erwiniaceae > Pantoea > Pantoea sp. FN0307. Next base: position 375,572 of record NZ_JBNJSO010000002.1, read on the forward strand.
ATCCATGAGCTGAAAGAATTTATCAAAACTCAGGAGAACGAGTCAGCTGAAATTGCCTGATAGAGAAAAAGGGCGGCTGGGATATCCGCTGTACCCGGGAAAAACTATAATAGTTGCCCTTTAGCCTTCCGGGACCTGTAACAGTTTATGGCAAAGTATCTTCAGCTAGTGGAGCAAATCCAGGCGCAAATAGATGCCGAAATCTGGCTGCCGGGCGAAAAGCTCCCTTCGCTGCGCGATCAGGTTAGCCAGAGCGGCATGAGCCTGATGACGGTGATGCATGCTTATCAGGTGCTGGAGAGCCAGGGCAGCATCGTTTCACGACCGCAGTCCGGCTATTATGTTGCGCCGCGCGCTGAATTTCTCAGCCAGCCGGTTAACCATCAAAAGGTGCAACTGGCAGAGGCGGTTGATATAAATTCCTTTATTTTCGATGTGTTACAAGCCTGCCGCGATCCACTGATTATCCCGTTCGGCTCCGCCTTTCCCGATCCGGAGCTTTTTCCGCAGCGCCAGCTAATGCGCGCCCTGAATCATGTTTCTCATCGTCTGACGCCGGGCGACGCCATTAATAATCTGCCACCCGGCAACGAAGCGCTGCGTAAAACGCTGGCTCGTCGCTACGCTCAACAGGGGATTGCCGTTTCGCCGGATGAAATTGTGATTACTAACGGAGCAATGGAGTCGCTAAGCCTGAGTTTGCAGGCGGTCACCGAGCCAGGCGACTGGGTGGTGGTAGAAAATCCAACGTTTTACGGCGCGCTACAGGCTATTGAACGTCTAAAGCTAAAAGCCGTGGCCATCGCCACCGATCCTCAGCACGGCATGGATTTAAACGAGCTTGAGCAGGCGTTAAAACGCTGGCCGATCAAAGCCTGCTGGCTGATGACCAATCAGCAGAATCCGGTAGGGTTTACCCTGAGCCGGGAGAAAAAAAAGGCGCTGGTTGCGCTGTTGGCAGCGCATCAGGTGGCGCTGATTGAGGATGATGTTTACAGCGAGCTTTACTTTGGTGCCGATAAACCGTTACCGGCTAAAACGTTTGATCGTCAGGGTAACGTACTGCACTGCTCATCCTTTTCCAAAAATCTGGTAGCGGGCTTTCGCGTAGGCTGGGTAGCGGCGGGCAAACAGGCGCAGCGTATTCAGCGGCTGCAGCTAATGAGTACGCTTGCCACCAGCGCGCCGATGCAGCTGGCGCTGGCGAACTACCTGAGTACCCGTAGCTATGACAGTCACTTGCGCAAGCTGCGTCAGGTACTGGAGCAGCGCAAAAATCTGGCCCGGCAGTCGCTCAAGCGCCATCTGCCCTATGGTGCCAAAATCAATGATTCACGCGGCGGCTACTTTTTATGGATTGAACTACCCGGACAGGTAAACGCGACACAACTCTACTATCGCGCGCTGGGACATAACATCAGCATCGCGCCAGGCAGCATGTTTTCCTCAGGACAGCAGTACGCGAACTACTTTCGCTTTAATACTTCCTGGCCGTGGGATAGCGCACAGGAAGCGGCTGTGGCCATCCTGGGAGGGTTGATTGCCGCCATGATGTAACAAGCGTTAGCAAAAAGCTGTAACAGTGGCCTGGCATACTTTAACGCGGCCATGAAAATGCGTAAAAAAATGAATGCACGCCACGCTGGTAGGGTAATTTGACTTAAGTATTGAAATTCAAAGAAATTTATTGGGAATTGGTCGTTATTCCTATTGCAAAGTTATTAACTTTTGCCACAATCAATTAACATTATGACCAACATGGAGGCGTAGTATGTTTCCCTCATCGTGCAGTCTTATGACAATGATGTCATTTGCGGCAGGCACACCTTTTGCGGGGACGTCCAACAACCCGCAGCATCTGATGCTGGCTATGCCTTCAAACGGTATTCCGAATAACCCGTTGCCGTTGATTATCTACCCGCGCGTGGTGCCAAATGATGTTGAGGACATTGCGGCCTGGTTCGAACAGCGGTTTACGGAACACCACTGGCCGCCACGCTGGCGCGCAAATATTTTTCCCTGGACGCATTATCACTCTAACTGTCATGAGCTGTTGGGCGTCAGCGCGGGCTGGGCTGAAGTACTGTTTGGCGGCGAAAGCGGCCGCATGGTAACGCTGCGCATGGGCGATGCGGTACTTATTCCAGCAGGCGTAGGGCATCAGCAGGTTGCAGCCAGCGAAGATTTCTTTACCGTTGGCGCTTATCCGGCAGGCATGGAGCCCGATACGTTGCGTGACGATAGAAGTATCCTGGAGAAATCCCTGAGCACCATTAAACGGGTGCCGTTACCGCAGTTCGATCCGCTAACCGGCGGCGAAGGTGCGGTAACCGATTTTTGGCATCCCGTTGCGCAGCAACAGGCCCATCATAATTAAACCAGAGACGGGGCGGCGACAGGCTGCCCGCTCGGGTTAAATTCATCGCTTTTGACACGCCTGTTTTATTGAAAGAATTAAAGAGATCTCTGTACGCAATTAACCGGTTAAACCAGATAATTTCTTTTAGCGACTTCATTAATATCAACCACGCTTTTTATACCCAGCTTGCGCAATATTTTAATTTTATAGGTGCTGATGGTTTTATTGCTAAGTGAAAGCTGTAAGGCTATTTCTTTATTAGAATATCCGGCAGCCAGTTTCCTGAGTACCGTTAGCTCTCGGCGGGAAAGCGACATTAATTTTTCACTTTCTGAATGCACCGCTTTTACCTCTGTATCTTGCGAGCAGGGATAGAATTTAATACCTTTATCGATGCTGCGAATCGCCTGTAACAGCTGGGTAATATCATGACTTTTACACAAATAGCCATCAACGCCCAGCAGCAGGCAGCGCTGCATATGGAACTTGCTTTCGGAGGCGGTTAATACGATGATTTTTTGCTGTACGTTAATACGCTTCAGGCTTTCAATGACTTGCATACCGTCCCTGCCCGGAATATTGAGATCCATAATCACCAGATCGGGACGATGCAGGCCAACATCCGCAATCACCGAAACGCCATCCTGCGCGATGCCGGCAATGGTATAGCCGTTAGCGCGTAAATACGTCTTAATGCCCGAACAGATAAAAGGGTGGTCATCAACAATAAATACTGTGTTAATCATAATTAATCCTGAGTGATATTATAAAATCCATAAATAATAATATTTATCCATTTGTATTCCTGGCGTAGTCAGTGAAGCAGTATAACTTTCCACCTAATCTATCAATGTGAGAATTGTCTCTAATTAAGCTGCGTTACTGATACGCAACGCGCCGCTATTCTCTGATTTGAATGCAAAACCGGTAGGTTTAATTACTCACAGGGTCTGCTTTCTCACAACTTTTTAAATCCGGCCTCTCATCAAAAAGTAAAAATATGGGAAAGGATTATTTACTGCCAGAGATTGATTGAAGACAAAATTCAGGGAAATAAGTTATTGAATAAAGCTTCTCTGTAAAAACTATTATTAACGACAGCAGGTTTAACAAAAGTTGGATGAAGTAAATATTAGTCCCGTTTTTTTAAATAAAACAGACGGGCCTGGGCATACAGCAGAAAACCAGCGCCTTTTTACGCTTAAAGCGGAACCGCATCACAGGAATGATGAGAGAACTGTACTTAAGTCCGGTGAGTCTGCTGTGTAAACGTTTACGCTGTGTTTTTGTGACCCAGAGCCGTTTAGCGTAATAATTATTTTGTGCGTGTCAGGGAGGGATAAGCCATAGAATCAAGCTTTCTGGCAGCGTAGCGATAAATTAAATCCTTTACTCTTAGCGGTATGGCGCGCTTTTCCCAACGCATAGCAAACTTAAACGCAAGCCAACCCGTTTAAGCTATACCAGATACGAGAGAATTCCATTACTCTCAGGCTAATGTTTTGACGTCAACCTTAATTGATGCTTCAGCCTGTCAGGCGGAAACTTCCTGCTGTCGATTTTAGTTAAATCACTATCAAGCCAGGAGGTTAGCCATGTTGCCTGAAGCATCGGCAGGCCGCGTCTGGGATACGCGTCGTACAGAGAAACAGCGACGCATCGCGTCTCTCTCTATCCCAGGTAAAGTTCTGCCCACTCATGATTTACCCACCGTTCTGGAAAAACTGATTGCCCCCGGCGACCGCGTGGTGCTGGAAGGGAATAACCAGAAACAGGCCGATTTTTTGTCACGTATGCTGGCAGAGGTTAATCCGCAAAAGGTACACGATCTGCATATGATTATGCCGAGCGTCAGCCGCAGCGAGCATCTTGATATTTTTGAAAAGGGCATCGCCCGTAAGCTCGATTTCTCTTTCTCCGGCACGCAAAGCCTGCGCATTTCGCAGCTGCTGGAAGATGGTCAACTGGAAATCGGTGCTATCCACACTTACATCGAACTTTATGCCCGTCTGTATGTTGATCTGGTGCCGAACGTAGCGCTGGTGGCGGGCTTCAAGGCTGACCGCCAGGGCAACCTTTATACCGGTCCCAGCACGGAAGATACGCCCGCGCTGGTCGAGGCCGCCGCTTTCCGTAACGGTATCGTTATCGCTCAGGTCAATGAGCTGGTGGATGACGTTAGCGATCTGCCGCGCGTCGATATTCCCGGATCCTGGATCGATTACGTGGTGGTAGCCGATCAGCCTTTCTTTATAGAGCCGCTGTTTACACGCGATCCGCGCCTGATCAAACAGGAACATATCCTGATGGCAATGATGGCGATCAAGGGCATCTACGCCGAACATCAGGTGCAGTCGCTGAATCACGGTATCGGTTTCAATACCGCCGCCATTGAACTGCTGTTGCCGACCTGGGGCGAACAGTTGGGGCTGAGAGGCAAAATTTGTAAACACTGGACGCTGAACCCGCATCCAACATTGATTCCAGCTATTGAAAGCGGCTGGGTAGAAAGCATTCACAGCTTCGGTAGCGAACTGGGCATGGAAAATTACATTGCCGCGCGTCCCGACATCTTCTTTACCGGCTCGGACGGTTCAATGCGATCCAACCGCGCCATGTGTCAGCTGGCCGGTCAGTATGCGGTGGATATGTTTATCGGCTCAACGCTACAGGTAGACGGCTACGCCAACTCCTCAACCGTAACCCGTGGCCGTCTTTCCGGCTTCGGCGGCGCGCCGAACATGGGTCACGATCCCCATGGCCGTCGCCACGCCACACCGGCCTGGCTGGCAATGATCGACAAGCCCGATCCCATGGTGCGCGGCCGCAAACTGGTGGTGCAGATGGTGGAAACCTTCCAGGCGGGCGGCAAGCCTACTTTCGTCGAGAAGCTGGATGCCGTTGATGTGGCGAAAGCCTCCTCAATGCCGCTGGCACCGGTCATGATTTACGGCGAAGACGTTACTCATGTTCTTACCGAAGAAGGTATCGCTTACCTCTACCGCGCCGAGTCAATGGAAGAACGTCGGGCGATGGTGGCTGCGGTAGCCGGGATTACCGATATCGGTCTGGGCGTTGATGCTCAGCGCGTCGCGAAGCTGCGTCAGGAAGGCAAAATTGCCTGGCCGGAAGATTTAGGGATTCGACGTAGCGAAGCCAACCGTTCTCTGCTGGCCGCAGGTAGCGTGGCGGATCTGGTGGAATGGTCAGGCGGTCTCTATAACCCACCGGCTAAATTCCGGAGCTGGTAATGGCAACCCAACCGCAACTCTCACCGCAGCGTGCCGAAACGCTGGCTTTACGGCTGGCGGAACAGGCCAGGGCCGCTCTGATCGCCGAAGCGCGTTTAACGCCGAAGCCGGGCCTGGTTGACGGGCGCGGCAGCGGGGCGCATCAGGATTTAAATCTGGCGCTGATGGAGCGATCCGCCTGCGCGCTGGAGCGGACTTTTTATGCGCTGGCGCTGCACAGCTGGCTGCGTCCAGCGGATATTGCGCTGCGTCAGCAGGTCGGCGAACTGGGGCGCGCTGGCGAAGCGCAAATGATGGCCGCTACGCAGGGCGTCAATACCCATCGTGGCGCGATCTGGGCGCTGGGACTGTTGGTCAGCGGTGCGGCGATGCTGGATGGCAAAGCTGAGGCCACCGCTATTTGTCAGGCTGCCGCCACGCTGGCACGTCTGCCGGACGATCGCGCGCCGCGCAGCTTCAGCAAAGGGTTGCGGGCAACGCAGCGTTATCGGGTTCCCGGTGCGCGTGAAGAGGCGCAGCAGGCTTTTCCGCATATTTCCCGGCTCGCGCTGCCCCAGCTTCGTCGCAGCCGTGCGGCTGGCGCAGCGGAAGCGGAGGCGCGCATTGACGCTCTGATGGCGATCATGACCTCGCTAAGCGATACCTGCGTGCTGTCACGCGCGGGTCTGACCGGCCTGCAGGCGATGCAGCAGGGCGCACAGCAGGTGCTGGACGCAGGCGGCTGTGCAATGCCCGCCGGACGCCAGGCGCTGGCCCGTCTCGATGCCGCCATGCTGCAGCTCAACGCTTCGCCAGGCGGAGCAGCTGATCTGCTGGCGGCCACGCTGTTTCTCGATGGTATTTGCTTACCTACAGATTGAGGATGTTATGGAACAAATCACACTTTCTTACCCCGCCACTCGCACGCTGTATGGACGTGCGCTGGCTGGCGTTGTGGGCTCCGGTGATATGGAAGCCCTGTTTGTCGCCGATCAAGGCGAAAGACTGGAAGTCAGCATCACCACTTCCATCGTCAATTTTGAAGCGCGCTGGCGGGCGCTGTTTGACCGTCTCAGCACGCTAACTGAACTACCGGCAGGTCAACTGACGATTCATGATTTTGGCGCTACGCCAGGCGTCGCGCGTATTCGTATCGAACAGGTATTTGAGGAGGCGGCCAATGCGTAACGACAGCAGTTTTATTGAGCTGCGGGCGCGTGAACGCGCACGTCTGCTGCTGGATGAAGGGTCTTACCGCGAATTGCTCGATCCGTTCGACGGCGTGATGTCGCCGTGGCTGCCGATGCAGGGCATTGTGCCACAGGCCGATGACGGCATGGTGGTGGCAAAAGGCACCATTGAGGGCAAGCCCACGGTGGTGATCGCCATCGAAGGCACCTTCCAGGGCGGCAGTATGGGGGAAGTCTCCGGCGCGAAAATGGCAGCAGCGTTAGAGCTGGCGGCAGACGATCATCGCCGTGGCGTGCCCACGCAGGCGGTGCTTTGCCTGGAAACGGGTGGGGTACGTTTGCAAGAAGCTAACCTGGGGCTGGCGGCGATCGCGGATATTCATGCGGCAATCGTTGATTTACGCCGCTATACCCCGGTGATCGGCGTTATTGCCGGTACCGTTGGCTGCTTTGGCGGGATGTCGATTGCCGCTGGACTGTGCAGCTCGCTGATTGTTACCCGTGAAGCGCGCCTGGGGCTGAACGGCCCGCAGGTTATCGAACAGGAAGCGGGTATTGATGAATATGACTCGCGCGATCGTCCATTTATCTGGCGCATGACCGGCGGCGAAGCACGCTATCGCAGCGGGCTGGCCGACGTACTGGTCAATGATGGCGTACATGCGGTGAAAGATGCGGTGACTAAAGCACTGGCGCGTGGCGTTCCGGCGCGGCACCGCACCGATAACTATCAGGCCATGCTGGCACGTCTGAACAAGGTGGATACCACTCAGCAGCCGGAAAGCGAACAAATTCAACAATTTTTTGCGGGGGATGCGTTATGAAAACCAACAGTCGTGGCGAGATTTGGCTAACGCTGCTGAGTCAGGACGCGCCGCGTTTAGGCGGTCTCTGTCCGTCGGTCCAGGCGGCGGATGCCGAGCTGGGCGGTGAAAGCGTGCGTTATATCGCCGTGGTACCCGATGAAAACAACCATTTCCCGCGTGCTGCAGGCGGGGAAGTCGGCCTGCTTGAAGGCTGGACGCTGGCGAAGGTGGTGCAGGAAACCATCGCTGCCGATGAACAGGCGGAGCATAAACGCCCCATCGTGGCGGTGATTGATGTGCCGAGCCAGGCCTATGGTCGTCGTGAAGAAGCCTTTGGTATCCATCAGGCGCTGGCAGCCTCGGCGGCGGCCTGGGCGCAGGCGCGTCTGGCGGGCCATCCGGTTATCGGTCTGATCGTTGGCAAAGCGATGTCCGGCGCGTTTCTGGCGCATGGCTACCAGGCAAACCGGCTGATCGCCTTCAACGATCCTGGCGTCATGATCCATGCAATGGGACAGGCATCAGCGGCGCGTATCACGCTGCGCAGCGTAGAAGCGCTGATCGAGCTGGCCTCTACCGTGCCGCCGATGGCCTATGACGTCAAAAATTTCCAGACGCTGGGCATCCTCGATGAAATGCTGAACATTGCCAAACCTGATGCGCCGGGCGAGCAGGAAAAACAGCAGGTGACCGAGTCGCTGATTCGCGCCATCAAAGATGCGCGTGAGGGCGATCGCACGCTGAAGCATCGTCTACGTGGCGACAACCGCTGCAGCTCTGTGCTGGTACGCGAGCGTATGCGCGCAAATTGGTAATCATGTTAAGACAAACCTGCCAGGTCGATAGTGATGGGCACACGCTGCCCATCCAGAAAAATAGCCTGTAAAAATAATAAACCATCGCACCTGTGCTAATTACAACGCTTTGTTATACAGGTGAAATATGACATACATCATTCTCCACGCGCTTGCCCCAATTTTCATCATTATGCTGTTAGGCTTTATGGCCGGTAAGGCAAAAATGGTGGATAACAAGAACGTTGCTTTACTGAATATCTTTGTGATGGATTTTGCACTGCCGGCTGCGCTGTTTAGCGCTACCGTGCAGACGCCCTGGAGCGGCATTGTTGAACAGATGCCGTTGGTGGTGGTGCTGACGCTGGCAATGTGGATCACCTACGCCGCCATCTACTTTATTTGCATTAAGTGGTTCCATAAGTCGCCGCAGGATGCCGCCGTGCTGACGCTGACGGTTGCACTGCCAAACTATGCCGCGCTGGGTCTGCCGATTCTGGGCAGCGTCCTGGGCGAGTCAGGCAGCACGTCGCTTTCGGTTGCGGTCTCAATTGCCTGCGGTTCGGTGCTGATGACGCCGTTCTGTCTGCTGATTCTGGAACGTGAAAAAGCGCGTACGGCAGGTACGGTGCAGGGCTCGTCGCTGACCATGCTACCGGTTTTGATGTGGCGCTCGGTGAAAAAGCCGATCGTCTGGGGTCCGCTGCTGGGCGTGGTGCTATCAGCGCTGGGTATTCATATGCCTGATTTGGTGCTGACGGCAATTAAACCGCTGGGCCTGGCCGCTACCGCCGCCGCGCTGTTCCTGACCGGCTTGATCCTGTCGGCGCGTCAGCTGAAACTGAACGGCGCAGTGGCGCTCTCCAGCATCACTAAACTACTGATTCAACCGCTGATCGCCTGGGCGCTGGTGCTGATGATGGGGTTACAGGGTTCGCTGGCGATTACGGCAATTCTGATGATCGCGCTCTCTGCAGGTTTCTTCGGCGTGGTATTCGGCAACCGGTTTGGCGTGCAGTCTCCCGATGCGGAAGCCGCCTTGCTGATTAGCTCAGTGCTCTGTATCGTCACGCTGCCGCTATTTATCTCTTTAACCGCAGGAATGTAATTTATGTTACCGCGTCCCCACGACCTTATCTGGCTTAACGATCCGCAGGCGCTCACAGGCGAACTGCCTGACTGGGTCGCACAGCAGTGGCAGCCTGCGCTGCCGCTGGTGGTGCGCCGGGACTGGCACCCGGATGGGCTTATCGCCGTGGGGATCCGTGGCATGGGGCGTGAACGGCGTGCCGCCGCCTGGCTTCCTGCCGGAGCCATTGCGCGCCGCGTGACGCCGGAATCGCTGGTGGATCTCCCGCAGCTGCTGCGTTCCCCTTTTGTTTCACAGCCGCCGGTGCAGGCAACGATCCTGCTGGCGCAGCAGTCATGGCCGTGGCAGTGGGGCGTGACCGGCAGTTGCGGTTATGCGTTGGCGACCGATGTGCCGGTATTGCACAGCGGCAGCGATCTCGATCTGCTGATCCGTGCACCGCAGCCGCTGCCGCCAACCGCGTTTCAGCGCTGGCAGCAGCAGGTGACGCGCCTGCTGTGCCGGGCAGATACCCAGGTGGAAACGCCCAACGGCGCTTTTGCCCTTAATGAGTGGCTGCGCGACGGAAGGACGCTGCTAAAAACCAACCGGGGGCCGCGGCTGGTTAGCGATCCCTGGCAGGCAAAAATGGAGGATCCGGACTGATGAAAATTTTGTTTATGTTTCCCGGGCAGGGGCCGCAGCGTGTGGGCATGCTTCAGGGGTTGCCGGATGGCGAGCACCTGTTGCAGGAAGCCAGCGCGGCGCTAAACGAAGATGCCGTTCAGCTGGACAGTGAGCAGGCGCTACGTCATACCCGCGCCGTTCAGCTTTGCCTGCTGATTGCCGGGGTCGCCTGGGCGCGTGAACTGGCGCGCCAGGGGCTGGAGCCAGATATGGTTAGCGGTCTATCCATCGGCGCTTTCCCGGCGGCGGTGGTAGCCGGGGCGCTCGACTTTGCCGATGCGCTGCGGCTGGTGGCGCTGCGCGGTGAACTGATGGAACAGGCTTATCCGTCCGGCTATGGCCTGACGGCGATCACCGGCCTGCGCCAGAGCGAGATTGAACCCTTGCTGGGCGACTGTTACCTGGCGAACATTAATGCAGCTCAGCAAATGGTGATTGCGGGCAGCGAAGCGGCGATGCAGCAGGTAGCGCAACAGGCGGTGGCGCACGGCGCGCAGAAAGTGCACCGGCTGGCGGTGAGCGTGCCCTCGCACTGCGCATTGCTGGACGAACCGGCGCGGCAGCTGGCGCAGGCCTTTACGCAGGTTACCCTGACGCGTCCGCGCTGTGCTTATCTCAGCGGTAGCAGCGCGCGTTTGCTGTGGCAGCCGCCACAGATCGCTGACGATTTGGCAATGAATATGGCGCGCACCGTGCGCTGGCATGAGGCGATGGAAGCGGCCAACGAACGTGACGTGGGGCTGGCGATCGAAATGCCGCCCGGTGCCGTGTTGACCGGACTGGCGCGTGAACCGCTGACGCGCGGCGATGCGCTGTCGCTGGAGCAGGCGGGCGTCGCGCTGGTGCTCAGGCTGGCGACTCAGGCACGCGCTCAGCGTTAGCCAGCACCTCGCGGGCGTACATTCGCCCCTCGGCCACCAGCGCCAGCAGATTGGGATCGTGTTCGCGATTACGATCGAACACGATAGCGATCGACTGGCGCATCTGGTACGGCTCCGCCAGCGGCAGTAGCTGTACGCTGTTTTCATACACCCGCCGCATTCTGCCCGGCACCAGCGCAAAGCCAACGCCTGCCTGCACCAGGCTCAGCATGGAAAAAATATCGTTCACCCGCATCACAATATTGGCATCAAAACCTGCCACGCCGAACGCCTCCTGGAAGCCGTGAAAAGTGGCAAATCCCTCGGCCAGTGAAACAAACTTTTCCTGACGATAATTCCGTAAGTCAGCACTGCCCCCTTCATCCAGCCTGGCCTCGGCAGGGGCGGCGAGATAGATATTATCCTCAAACAGCGGCAGCACCTCATGTCGTCGGGTATCGATCTGGCTGTCATTCACCGACAGTAAAATCGCATCCAGTTCGCCCAGCTGAAGTTTTTCCAGCAGCAGCTGGTTAGATCCCATCGTCAGATCCAGCTCCAGTTCAGGGCGGCGCAGTTTCATGCCCATAATCAGGCGCGGCACGGTTTCCAGCGTCAGCGAATAGAGGGTGCCGATGCGCATCCGCTTCTGACCCAGTCCGGCCTTCTGCCGCGCGTCGATAATCCCTTTTTCCATGACATCCACCGCCTCCTGCGCATATTCAAGCAGGGTATGGGCGGCGGCCAGCGGCTTCAGGCTGCGGCCCTGATGGATAAACAGCGGACAACGTACATTCTCTTCCAGCGTATGCAGCGCACGGTGCACGCTGACGTTGCTTAAATCCAGCTGTTCGGCGGTACGGGCAATATTGCCGCTGGCCATAAAGGCGATAAAAATTTCCAGTTTGCGAAAGCTAATATCAGCATCAATTTTCATGCGGTGCCTTGTCTGGTCAATAAATCAGTGAAAACCGGAACAGCATAACGTGTTTAACAAGGCGGAATTTTGATTTCCTCAGTGAATGGTTATAGACCACAGACGGCGAAAAAGCCCGAACCGGCGAGCGGATCGGGCAGAGAAGTAGAAAGCAGTTACCAGCCGGAGGGCAGCAGATTAAACAGCGAGGCGATGGCGTAGATCGCGCTGGCGAGATAGAGCAGCACGATAACGCTTTTGATGATCGGATGGGTCAGCCATGCGCGACATTGCCAGCTCGGCTGCACATCGCCCTGTTTTCGGGCGCTTTGTAAAATCAGCATCGGCATAATCGACAGCACCACGCCGCTGAAAACGCCGGCGATATAGAGCGCGTTGACAAAGGATACCAGCCCGCTATAGGCCAGCAGAAACGGCGGAAGCACCACCAGCAGCATCGCCATTAGCCGCTGACGCGCCGCGCTATCCACCTGCCAGTTAAAACGATCGCCGATATTGGTCAGTAAACTGCCGCCCAGCCCCCAGTAAGAGGTAAGCATGGCGAACAGGGCAAAAATATTAGCGGAGAAAAAGGCCCAGTTACCCAGTGCTTCGCCCCAGCTGAGCGTCGCGACCTCAGAGACATTCGCCAAGCCGTTAAGGGCAATAACCGACAGCGGCACCAGCGCCAGCAGAACAAAGGTTATGGCCATGCCGGTAACGATCGCTTTCGGTAGCTGTTCCGGCTTATTACTGAAGCCCCGCGCCATTTCCGGCACGATGTATTGCGCAGAGAAGCAGAAAACCACCACGTTAAATACCGGGATCATATAGAGCCAGTTGCCTTCCAGCAGATGCGCCAGTTGGGTGACCGGCTGCAGAAAGGTGGTGCCAACCAGCAACAGCAGCATCAGCACCATACAGATACAGATCACTTTTTCGCTGCGGCCGATTGCCTTCAGGCCGAGCCAGAGCACGCCCGCTGCGGGCAGGAAAAAGAGCAGACTGCCCAGCGAAGGCGGCAATCCCAGCAGCGACTGCAGCAGCCGTCCGCTGCCGCTCATATAGGCGGTTAGCGCCCCCAGCGAGTTAACACATACGGAAGCGAACATCAGCCAGCTGCCGAGGCGACCCACATAGCGGCGTGCCAGGCCGCTCAGTTGCAGGTGTGCGCGGGTGCGCAGCGTGGCTTCTGCCACGTAAAGCATCGTTACGGTGGTAAACAGACCCACCACCACCAGCCAGAACAGCAGCGGCATAAAGCCCGCCTTACGGGCGGCGTAGGCGATAGAAAGCACGCCCGCGCCGATATTGGTGCCGACAATCATCGCCACGCCTTCCACAAAGCTTAGCGGTTTGGCCTTTACGCCTGTAGCGCGCGCGGTGGCCGTTTTGGCGGATGCGGGCCAGGATGTTTCGTATGACATGGGAACTCCTTAGTGCGCTCAGGCGCCAGGTGAAGAGATGTCCATACAGAGATATTTGCTTTCCAGATATTCATCGATCCCGGCCTGCGAGCCTTCGCGGCCCAGGCCGGAGTGTTTGATGCCGCCGAAAGGAGCGATTTCATTGGAGATCTGCCCGGTATTCACGCCGACCATGCCATACTCCAGCGCCTCGCTGACGCGCCACTGGCGGGAGGCATTTTGCGTAAAGAGATAGGCGGCCAGACCGAATTCAGTGTCGTTCGCCATGGCGATCGCTTCTGCTTCACTATCGAAGCGGAACAGCGCTGCCAGCGGGCCGAAGGTCTCTTCATGCGCCACGCGCATCTGCTGGGTAACATGGGTTAACAGCGTGGGCTGAAAGAAGGTGCCGCCACGCGCGTCGCGACCGCCGCCGAGCCGCAGCGTGGCACCTTTGGAACAGGCATCGTCAATGTGGCTCTGCACTTTGGCAACGGCGGTATCGTCAATCAGCGGCCCCTGCGTTACGCCGGGCTGGCGGCCATCGCCCACCTGCAGTTCACCGATTGCCTGCGCCAGCCGTTCGCTTAATGCCTGATAGATCCCGCTCTGCACGTAAATACGATTGGCGCAGACGCAGGTCTGGCCGCTATTGCGGAATTTACTGAGCATAATGCCCTGTACCGCCTGCTCCAGATCCGCATCGTCAAACACCAGCACCGGCGCGTTGCCGCCCAGCTCCAACGAGAGCTTTTTCACCGTCGGCGCGCACTGCGCCATCAACAGGCGTCCCACCTCCGTCGAGCCGGTAAAGCTCAGCTTGCGTACGCTGTCGCTGGCGCAGAGCGCCTGGCCAACGTTCACCGCGTCACCACAGAGGATCAGCAGCAGATCTGCAGGCAGCCCCGCTTCAGACGCCAGCGTCGCCAGCGCAAATGCGGTCAGCGGCGTCTGTTCGGCCGGCTTAACCAGCATGGAACAGCCAGCGGCCAACGCGGGCGCAACTTTGCGGGTGATCATCGCAGCGGGAAAATTCCACGGCGTAATAGCGGCGCAAACACCCACCGGCTGCTTCAGCACCAGCAGACGCTGTTGCGGCAGTGGAGAGGGCAGAATGGCGCCATCGGTGCGCCGCGCCTGTTCAGCAAACCAGCGAATAAAGGAAGCGGCGTAGCCAATCTCACCTCGCGCCTCGGCCAGCGGTTTGCCCTGTTCGGCGGTCAACAACTGCGCCAGCGGTTCCTGCTGCTGCAGTATTCGTTGATACCAGCCCATCAACAGGTCGGCGCGGGCGGTTGCCGTTTGTTGCTGCCACCGGCGTTGCACCCCAACAGAGCGGGCGATCGCCGCGTTAACCGCTGTCGCATCGTGGGTTTTAACCCAGGCCAGCGGCTCACGCGTTGCCGCATCGGTTACCGCCAGCCAGTTGCCGCTTTGCGGCGTCAGGCTAACGTCAGGATGATCGAGCAGTGCTTTTAGCGGGGCGTTAATCATGCCTGCGCCTCCAGCGCCTGACGCAGCAGCGTCAGCGCACGACGGAAAGTGGTTTCCTCGATGGTTAGCGGATAAAGGAAACGGATGACGTTGCCATGCTGACCGCAGGTCAGCAGCAGCAGCCCCTGCGCCATCGCGTGCTGCTGCACCGAACGCGCCAGTTCGGCATTCGGCTGGCCGTTGGCATCGGCGAAATCAACGGCGACCATGGAACCACGCGCGCGGATTTGCGCCATCGCGGGCAGGGTGCGCTGAGCCTGTTGCAACACCTCTACCAGTTCAGCGCCCAGCTGTGTGGCACGCTGGCACAGCTGCTCTTCATCAATCACGTCGAGAACCGCATGTGCCGCCGCGATGGCCAGCGGGTTACCGGCGTAAGTGCCGCCAAGGCCGCCCGGCGCTGGCGCATCCATGATTTCGGCTCGGCCGGAAACCGCCGATAGCGGCAAACCGCCCGCCAGGCTTTTCGCCATGGTAATCAGATCCGCTTTGACCTCGTAGTGTTCCATGGCGAACAGCTTGCCGGTGCGGGCAAAGCCGCTTTGCACTTCATCGGCAATCAGCAAAATGCCGTGGCGATCGCAGCACTCGCGCAGGCGCTGGAAAAATTCGGCAGGGGCGATATGGAAACCGCCTTCGCCCTGAACCGGCTCCAGCACAATAGCGGCAACATCCTGTGGCGCGATATCCTGGCTGAAAATCGCTTCCAGGCTGGCCATCGCATCGTCAACGCTGATGCCACGCAGTTCAACAGGATAGCGTGCATGGAAGACCGAGGCCGGCATCGGCCCAAAATCCCGCTTATACGGCGCCACTTTGCCGGTCATCGCCATGGTCATAAAGGTCCGGCCATGAAACGCGCCGCCAAAAGTAATAATGCCGTGGCGGCCGGTGCTGGCGCGGGCGATTTTCACCGCGTTTTCTACCGCTTCCGCGCCAGTGGTAAAGAAAGCGGTTTTTGCCGGGCCGTTAACCGGCACCCGCTGGTTCAGGCGTTCCGCCAGCGCCACATAGCTCTCATAAGGAACAATCTGGTAAGCGGTATGAGTAAAATGCGCCAGTTGCTCTGTGACCGCAGCGATCACTTTCGGATGGCGATGACCGGTATTCAGTACCGCAATCCCGGCGGCGAAATCGATATATTCGTTTCCTTCCACATCCCACAGCGTGGCGTTTTCCGCCCGCGCGGCAAACCATGAGCACATAACGCCGACGCCGCGTGGGGTAGCCTGCTGTTTGCGATCGTTCAGTGCCGCATTCTTTATGTCCATAGCGTTACCTCATTGTTATCGTTTGTTTACAAAAGGAGCCTGATCACGTTTATTTAGCGGGGAGCCACTGTCGGTGACGAGAGCCATTTGAGAACAACAGGAGGGAGCCAATTGCACAGCCTGTATGGAGATCACCTTTTGCAGCGTCTGCAGCAGGAGACCGAAGGCGCGCTGCATCAGCGTCTGTTTCGCTGTTTGCGTAGCGCGATCGTTGAAGGCGTATTGCCGCCGCACAGCCGCCTGCCTGCTTCTCGCGATCTGGCGCGCGAGCTGGCGGTATCGCGTAATACGGTGCTTAACGCTTATGAACGTTTGCTGGCTGAAGGGTATGTGCAGGCGCGTACCGGCAGCGGCACCTGGGTAGCCGGTACGCTGCCGGACAGCTGCCTGAATGCAGGCGGTGAGCCGGTCCCGGCCCCGGAAGCGCCGTTTTCACCGGTTAAACTTTCCGCACGTGGTGCGGCGTTGTTGGGCTATGCCAGCGCATCGCCGCATCAGTGGGGCGCTTTTGTGCCTGGCGTCCCGGACGTGACCGCATTTCCACATGCGCAGTTCAGCCGCATTCAGGCGCGCCTGAACCGTCAGCCAGAAGTCAATCGCCTGACCTACAGCAGCGCCGGGGGCTGCGAGGCGTTACGCGCCGCGCTGGCGCACTACCTGCGTGTGGCGAGATCGGTGCGTTGCGAGGCCGATCAGATCCTGATCACCGAAGGGATCCATCAGGCGGTGGATCTGGTGTCGCGGTTGCTGTGCGACAATGGCGATCGGGTGTGGATCGAGGAACCCGGCTATTGGGGAACGCGCAATCTGCTGCGCATTAACGGACTCAAGCCGGTGCCGATGCGGGTGGATGAAGAGGGCATCGTGCCGGTTAACGATCGGCTGGCGCCACGGCTGGTATTTGTTACGCCTTCGCATCAATATCCGCTGGGCGCGCATCTGAGCCTGGCGCGCCGTCGACAACTGCTGGCGCTGGCGCGCCAGCACGGCAGCTGGATCGTGGAAGATGATTACGATAGCGAGTTTCGCTTCTCCGGTCAGCCTTTTCCGGCGTTGCAGGGGCTGGAGCCAGACGCGCCGGTGATTTACATGGGCACCTTCAGTAAAACGCTTTATCCGGCGCTGCGCATTGGCTATCTGGTGGTGCCAAAGGCGCTGGTTCATCCGCTGCGTATTGCGGCAGCAGAGCTTTATCGCGGCGGTCATCTGCTAATCCAGCGGGCGCTGGCAGAATTTATCCGCGAAGGCCATTACGTTGCGCATATTCGGCGGATGCGCCTGCTGTATGGCAAGCGCCGTGCTTTTCTGATCGGCCTGATCCAGCGCTACCTCGGTGAGAGCTTTATCCGGGAATTCAATCATGACGCCGGGCTGCATTTAGTGCTTAACCTGCCCGAGAGATGTGACGATGTAAGCATTGCCGCCAGCGCGCTCCGGCGCGGAGTGACGGTGCGGGCGCTGTCGCAATATTATATGCAAGGCCAGACGCGTCGCGGGCTGCTGCTGGGATTTGCCTGTGTAGAAGAGAAGAATATGCTGCCAGCCTTTAACACGCTGCGCCAAATCCTTACCGAGTATGGAATTACCCACACAGGAAATCTGGCTTAATTCTTTTGTTAAGATTATTTCAACAATAAATAGCTGAAAAATTTGTCAGCCTTGCCGATATGTATGGCAACAGTTTGCCCGATAGCTTTGCTTCGGGAAAATTGATAAATTTTTCTTTAGCGTAGCGCTGGTCAGACAGCGATACTACGTTGCCATCGCCAACCCACCCAGATCTCTTATTTGGGCAGCCATCGGGCAACAGGATGAACGAGAATCCAGATACACTTTATCGGCTACTGGTGCAAAGCGTAATCGATTACGCGATCTACATGATCAAACCCGACGGCACCATTGCCAACTGGAACACGGGCGCTAAGCATATTAAAGGCTATTTGCCGGAAGATATCATCGGTAAAAACATCGCCATTTTTTATGATAAAGCTGAACAGTTAAAAGGGGTTCCGGCCAACAATCTGGTTATTGCCGCCAGCCAGGGGCGGCTGGAGACAGAGGGCTGGCGCTATCGCCACGATGGCAGCGCGTTCTGGGCACACGTAGTGATCGATGCCATTTATGCTGACGATCGCACGCTGATGGGATTTGCGGTGATCACCCGCGATTGTACCCAACAGCAGGCGCAGCTTAGCCAGCAGCGCGAGCAGCAGGAAAGATTCCGTCTGCTGGTTGAGGGCGTTACGGATTACGCTATCTATATGCTTGATATTGATGGGATGGTGGTGAACTGGAACGCTGGCGCTCAGCGTGCCAAGGGCTATACGGCGGATGAGATTGTCGGGAAACATTTCTCCGCTTTCTACAGCCTGCAGGAACGCATGGCCTATATTCCGGAAAAGAATCTTCAGACCGCTTTTCGCACCGGCCGTTTTGAAGATGAAGGCTGGCGCTATCGTAAAGATGGCAGCGCGTTCTGGGCGCATGTGATTATCGACGCCATCCATGATGATAACGGCAAGCTGATCGGCTATACGAAAATCACCCGCGACTGCACCGAGCAGCGTGAGCTACAACGCGAGCGGCGCGCAGAAGAAGAAAAATTCCGGCTGCTGGTGGAAAGCGTCACCGATTACGCCATTTATATGCTGGATCCGGGCGGCCACGTTGTGAACTGGAACACGGGCGCCCAACGTGCCAAAGGCTATACGGCACAGGAGATCCTTGGTCAGCATTTTTCGCTGTTTTACAGTTCGCAGGAGCGTCAGAACAAGACGCCGATGACCAACCTGAATATTGCGTGCACCACAGGCCGCTTTGAGGATCAGGGCTGGCGCTATCGTAAAGATGGCAGCGCGTTCTGGGCGCATGTGGTGATCGACGCCATTCACGACGAAAACGGTAAGCTTATAGGCTACGCCAAAATTACCCGCGATATTACCGAGCGGCGTGAATATGAGCAGCAAATCCTGCGCGCCAAAGATCTGGCGGAAGCGCAGAGTGAACGTATGACCGCCATGTCGCGCTTTCTTGATACCATCAT
This sequence comes from Pantoea sp. FN0307, assembly GCF_050113815.1. Classification (NCBI taxonomy): domain Bacteria; kingdom Pseudomonadati; phylum Pseudomonadota; class Gammaproteobacteria; order Enterobacterales; family Erwiniaceae; genus Pantoea; species Pantoea sp. FN0307. Next base: position 394,697 of record NZ_JBNJSO010000002.1, read on the forward strand.
CAGCAGCATTCCTTCCTGCGTGCTGGTAGAAGATGCCGTTTCACGTGAGATCCTGCTGGTAAACCGCAAGACCGAGCAGTTATTTGGCGTTGAGAAAAACAGTATGCAAGGGAAAAAGCCGCATGAGTGTCTGCCGCCGGAGCTGAGCGACTACTTTAACGTGCTGGCGGATGCGGCCTTGCGTAGCGAAAGGATCCATCAAAGCGAACGTCAGCTGATCACCGCAAGCGGCGAGCGCATTCTGCATACCCGGGCGGCCACGGTTCGCGGCGGCGATGCGCGTACCCAATATGTGATGCTGATTGTCGATGATGTCACCGATCAGCGCGCCGCCGATGCACGAATTCATCATATGGCGCATCACGATTATCTGACCAGCCTGCCCAACCGCATTCTGTTTCGTCAGCGGCTAAACGACGCGTTACGTCAGGGCGAGCGGCAAACGGCGGCGCTCTGTCTTGATCTGGATAACTTCAAAAACGTTAACGATGCGCTGGGGCATCAAATGGGTGACGAGCTGCTGCGCGTGATCGCCAAGCGCCTGCGTGCCGTGCTGCGTGAGCAGGATACGCTGGCGCGCATCGGAGGTGATGAGTTTGCCATTGTGCTGCCTGGCCTGAGCAACCAGCAGGAGGCGAGCATGGTAGCGCAGCGATTAATCGAGATAGTGCGTCCGCCAATCAATGTGGATGGACATAATCTGTCGGTGGGGCTGAGCATCGGCATTGCCTTTGCCGATGCCGAGCTGGCTTCACCTGAGCAGCTATTGCGCTGTGCCGATATGGCGCTGTATGAAGCCAAGCGCAACGGACGTAACCGCTATGAATATTTTACTCAGGAGATGGATGTTCAGGCGCGGGCGCGACGCTGCATGGAAAACGATCTGCGCGAGGCGATCACCGAAAATCAGATGCGGCTCTATTATCAGCCGATCACCAACAGCGAACAGCATGCGATTATCGGCTACGAGGCGCTGATGCGCTGGCATCATCCCTCAAAAGGGCTGATTATGCCGGCTGAATTTATTCCGCTGGCGGAAGAGACCGGGCTGATCCATAGCCTGGGCGCATGGGCCCTGTATGAAGCGTGCCATGAGGCAAAAAAATGGGCGGGCGGGCAAACGGTATCGGTTAACCTCTCTCCGGTGCAGTTTAAAAACAGCACGCTGATTTCACTGGTTGAAGGCGCGCTGCGTGAGTCAGGACTGGAGCCATGGCGGCTGGAGGTGGAGATCACCGAGTCGGTACTGCTGAATGATACGCTGGGCAATATTCGTACGTTGCAAAATCTGAAGGCGCTGGGGGTGCTGATTGCGCTGGACGATTTCGGGACCGGCTACTCTTCGTTAAGCTACCTGCGCTCGTTCCCGTTCGATAAAATCAAAATCGACCGTTCGTTTATCAATGATATGAGCGACAGCCGTGAAGCGTTGGCGATTATCCGTGCGATTACCGGCATGAGCCGCAGCCTGGATATTCAGATCACCGCTGAAGGTGTGGAGAGTCGTGAGCAGTTCGATAAGCTGAAGGAGGAGGGATGCACGCTGTTTCAGGGCTACTTCTTTGGCCGACCGCAGCCGTCTGAACTGCGGTTAACGGTGCTGTAATCGCCGCCCCGACGCGGCGATTCGCGTCGGGGCAGTCATACATCAAGCGGTTGGACCGTGGCTTTCACCATCCATTTTCGCCAGATCTTTATCCACAAAGAACAGGCCTTTACCGCTGTTGCCCACCAGCGCCAGCTTATCCAGCACCGATTTAAACAGTTTCTCTTCTTCATGCTGTTCCGCAACATACCACTGCAGGAAATGGAAAGTTGAGTAATCCTGAGTAGTCATCGCCGCATGCGCCAGTTCATTGATTTTACGGGTAATCAGCTGTTCATGCTCATAAGTTTGCTCAAACACGTCTGCTAAAGAGTTAAAAGCCACCGGCGGTGCAGCAATGCTGCCTAACACCGGCATCGCGCCGGTATCGCTGAGGTAATCAAACAGGCGCTGCATATGCTCCATCTCTTCACGCGAATGAGATTTCAGAAAGGCCGCCGCGCCTTCAAAACCTTTGTCGCTGCACCAGGCGCTCATTTGCAGATACAGGTTTGCGGAATAGAACTCCAGGTTGAGCTGCTCGTTTAAACGCGCGGTCATGTCATTGGTCAGCATAGTGATTCCTCAGAATAGGGGGCAGATGAAAAGTGTTGTGCTGAATTATGCAGCAAAGCTGCTGAAAGGAGTATGCTTTTTTGTTTTTAATTTACTGATTTTAAAGATAATTAATTCACTATCTGAATGCGGCTTATTCGCATTTTCAGCCGCATTTGCCATGCCTGCCGTTGCGCTGATGCTGCTTTCACGCCGTATAACGATGCTGTAGTGGTAAGGACGCGGATGCTGGAAAACGGCGGCGGGCACCTGTCCCGCCGCCTGAATCAGATCAACGGCAGTTCGGGTAATTAGGCTTCTTTTAGCGCCTCGGCGACATGGCTGATGGCACTGACGACTTCGGCTGCGCTGTGACGGATTTCAGCAATCACCTCTCCCGCTTCCTGCGCCAGCTCCACGCCGCGATCGGCGCGCTGAAGATTGGCTTCGATGCCGGTTAGCGCTTTATTCGCCAGCTGATTATTATCCCGTACCATTGTTTCAATCTCGTTGGTGGCCTGGTTAATATTTGCCGCCAGCGCGCGCACTTCATTGGCTACCACGGCGAAGCTGCGTCCGTGCGCACCGGCGCGGGCGGCTTCAATCGCGGCATTCAGTGCCAGAAGGTTGGTTTGGCTGGCAATATTGCGGATGGTTTCCACAATCAGGCCGATACGATCTGACTGGGCGCTCAGGCTGGAAATATCGCCGGAAATGCCGTGAAGCTCGCTCGCCAGCCCGTTGATATTCTGCACGCTGCTTTCCACCACGGTTGCGCCGAGGCGCGTGCTTTCATCAGTACGTCGCGCGGTTTCATAGGCTTGATGCGCCGCGTCGCGCTCCAGCTGACTTTTTTCCACCTGCGCGGTGACGTTAGAAGCGAACTTAACGATCTTATACAGCCGGCCCTCTTCATCAAAAACCGGGTTATAGGTGGCGCGCAGCCACAGCGGACGGCCCTGTTTATCAATACGATGAAACAGGCCGGAAATAAAATCGCCCTGGTTGAGCTTCTGCCAGAATTTTTTGTATTCCGCGCTGTTACGTAGCTCAGAGGTACAGAACATTCGGTGGTGTTGCCCAACCACCTCCTGTTCACGGTAACCGGTTGTTTGCAGGAAGTTTGCGTTAACCTTCAGCACTTCTCCTTCAAGGTTAAACGTAATCACCGCCATTGAACGATCGATGGCTGCGGTCATTGCACGTTGCTCCTGGGCCTCCAGAACATCAGCGGTGATATCTGAAGCCAGCTTGATAATTTTCACTACTTTGCCGCGACGATCGCGCACCGGGACATAGTTAGCCTCCAGCCAGACCGGATGCCCCTGTTTGTCCAGGCGCAAAAATTTATTGCTGAAACTCTCACCGCGCTGTAATCGCTGCCAGAAAGAGAGATATTGCGGCGAGTTAATCAGATCTTCCGGGCAAAATATCCGGTGATGTTTTCCAGCGATCTCATTGAGACGATAGCCCATCCGCTGCAGAAAAAGATCGTTGGCGGAGAGAATGGTGCCGTCGGGCTTGAACTCAATGATCGCGATTGCCTGATTTAATGAGGCAAGCGTGGCCGCTCCTCGCGGCTGTAAGGCAAAACGAGAAGCAATTCCTGATGCAATAGTACTGAACATGGTGAACCTTTATTGTGTTATGGGGTTTCACCGCGGATTATCGGCCTGCAAGGGTAAAGGTTAAGCAAAGGGAGGCGGGCCAGAGGCCTTTTTATGCCTGTTATTATCTATTGCTGCAAAAGAGCGCAATCAGTCAAAATTTAGTGAAAAGCATTTGACGACTTCGAGGCTTTACGGTTTAATGCGCCCCGTTGCCCGGATAGCTCAGTCGGTAGAGCAGGGGATTGAAAATCCCCGTGTCCTTGGTTCGATTCCGAGTCCGGGCACCACTTCTTCCAAACCCTCGCTGAAAAGCGGGGGTTTTTGCTTTTCAGGACGCGAAACCATCGTGAAACGCTGTTTAAGGGCCGCCAGCCGCCAGATAGTCACGCTTTCCGAGTCCATCCACCAAAGCTTAAACCCCATCCGCAGACAACATTTTTGCGCCAGCCTGATATAACAGTGATGAGATAATCATCTATCGGCTTAGCTGTTTCTGTTGATCGCGCTTAATACCCGTAAAAGGAATTCAGGGTAAAAAGTCACTGTTTGTAACCCACCGTGGCCGTTTACCCCTTACCGATATCATTGGTTATTCGTTATGTCAGGAAAACGCATCCAGCGAGAAAAGCGCACCATTGAGAAAATGATCGCCCTGTATCAGGCTGATTGTCCGCAGGCCGATAACGATGCTGAACGTTACCGGTCGCTGTATCACTATGCGGTGAAACGCCTGGACCGCTGCGCTTTTGGCGAAGAGAAGCCCGCCTGTAAACAGTGTCCGATTCACTGCTATCAGCCCGCAAAGCGCGCAGAGATGAAGCAAATCATGCGCTGGGCGGGGCCGCGTATGCTGTGGCATCACCCCATTCTTGCCATTCGTCACCTGATTGACGACAGGCGCCCCGTGCCGCCGATCCCGGAAAAATATCAGCCCAGGAAAAAAGGGTAGCCTTTTTAGCGCGCAGGCCTGTTACCGGTTGCCCTGCGGAACGCCCGACCGGTTTTACAAAGGCCTGTCCATATACAGGTCTTCCGTTACCTCTTTCAGTGGGTTTGTTGCACCAGCAGCGCGGCCAGCGCATCGACGTCAGCGAAGCCGCTTCCCACCGGGCAGGTGATCAGCCGGGCTGGATAAGCTCGCACCAGCTGCGGCAGGCAGGCGTCGTGAAAACGCTTTAGATCGAGAAAATAGTCCAGCGTATAGGCGGCCTCGCCTGGCCGACCACGCGCCATACAGCTTTCAAAACAGGCCTGCGGACAACGATCGATATAGAGCACTACATCGATCGGCGGATAGTCGCTCAGGCAGGTTTTGATCTGATAGTAATAATCCATATAGGCGGCGTCGGGGCGTTCGGTATGCAGGAAATTGGCGTGACAAAAAACCACGTCGCTGTAAAGCGAACGCTCGATCAAATAGTTGCCGTCGGGCAGATCCTTCAATAGCTGCTGGCGCATCCGGGTGATATAGAGCTGAAAGCGTATTCGGGCATCGGCGTCGCCGGGGCTGCTGGTAAAGGCCTGCAGCAGCGCCAAAAACTGCGGATCGCCATCTACCGGCTCTACCATGACCTGCCAGCTTTCGCCACTCAACGCGGTAAGGCGTTCAGCCAGCGGCCCGATAAGCGAGCTTTTACCGGCGGCAATATTGGCCTCAATCGTCATTATCTTCATTCACTTAACCTGCCATACAGAAAATCGTTGCCGCTACCGTGCGGCATCAATGCCAAATAAGCGGCGCAGCACGTTAAAAATTTGCCTGCGACGCGGTAAAGCATAGCTTTCATTATGCGCGATCATCTCTTCTACGCTGATTTCGCCCAGCAGCTCGCGCATCATATTCTCGCTGCTGACGCATTTTTCTACCTGACGCTGTAAATCATCATACCAGGGCATGGTTAGCTCCTTTAGTGGTTAACGCAGCAGCCGTGGCGCTGCTGTTATCTCCCTTATTGCAAGCCGTATGCCATAGTTAAGTGGATGAATTTAAATGGGTAATATAAAGTGCGCTGTCATTTTGATGCCGCCGAAACCTGTCAAAATGACGCAGGCCTGTCATTTTGACGCGCTGCCGGATGATGAAAGCCAGCACGGTTAAGTTTGTTTAATACCGCCTGCTACACTCGGTGCAGCGTAGCACGTCACTTAATCACTACTATCAAGGACACCACATCATGTCAGAGAACAATTATCAGCCGCCGAAGGTCTGGCAATGGGATCAGCAGGGTGCAGGGAGCTGGTCGAAAATAAACCGTCCGATTTCTGGCGCCACGCATGAGGCGGCTCTGCCAGTGGGTAAACATCCGTTGCAGCTTTACTCGATGGGAACGCCGAACGGGCAGAAAGTAACGATTCTGCTGGAGGAGCTGCTGGCATTAGGTGAAAGCGGCGCGGAGTATGACGCGCATCTGATTCGTATCAGTGAAGGCGATCAGTTCTCCAGCGGCTTTGTTGCGGTTAATCCCAATTCCAAAATTCCGGCGCTGCTTGATCGCTCAGAAACGCCTGCGGTGCGCGTGTTTGAATCAGGCAATATTCTGGTTTATCTGGCGGAAAAATTTGGCCATTTCCTGCCGCAGGCGCGCGGCGCGCGCGCTGAAACCCTGAACTGGCTGTTCTGGCTGCAGGGCTCTGCGCCCTATATCGGCGGCGGTTTCGGTCATTTCTATCACTACGCGCCAGAAAAAATCGAGTACGCCATCAACCGTTTTGCGATGGAGGCCAAGCGTCAGCTGGATGTGCTGGATCGTCAGCTGGCTCAGCATCGCTATATTGCCGGGGAAGAGTACAGCATTGCCGATATGGCGATTTGGCCCTGGTATGGCGTGCTGGTTCAGGGTGGTCTGTACGAGGCGGCAGAATTCCTTGATGCTGCTTCCTATAAAAATCTTCAGCGTTGGGCGCAGGAGATTGGTGAGCGGCCAGCCGTACAGCGCGGACGCATCGTTAACCGTACCTGGGGCGAGCAGTCGCTGCCAGAGCGCCACGATGCCACTGATTTCGACCCCTTTGGGCTGAATCAGGTACGCTAATCTGCAGCCACGGCGGAAAGCCGCCGTGGTTTTGCAGTGAATAAAATACCGCTATTAATTAATAACACGCATTATCAACAGCGTGTTACTTATTTCCCGCGTACGAATTAGCTGATTAAATAATTAGAACGCATTAGCATTAATTCTAATTAACCGGCTGACTTTAAAATTACTTGTGATTCATGACATAACATTTTAGCCAATGGTTAACTGCTTTTTGGTTTGAAGCCGCTGTTATTATTAACGGTTTAAATAAAAGTAGTAATTAAAATAACATCCGGTAAAGCAGGTCGTGACAGAGATATTATCGTTTTCTTTTTGTAGTGGATAATCGGTAACCGGAGGCTGTCGGGAGGAGAATAATCCAGTCTGGCTGGTTATATAATCATTGCAACTATCCATAATATTAGCCATTTCCATTTTTAGTTTATGTGAAAATGCGCCCGTTTTAATCTGGCATGAGGGGTGAAAATAATCACCGTAATGAATCCGTCATTGTTTTTTCTTTTCATGCTATTAAATGAGGTGGGCTATGAGTGGAAAGTTTCAGCATATTATAAACAGTCAGGCGTTATTTACCGCGTTGCGTCGCGATCTGCATCAGCATCCTGAAATTGGGCTGGAAGAGTTGCGCACCAGCAGTATTGTTGCTGATAAATTACGCTCCTGGGGTTATCAGGTGCATCGAGGCATGGCGAAAACCGGCGTGGTGGGCACGCTGAAAGTGGGCCACGGCGGTAAAACGCTGGGCCTGCGGGCGGATATGGATGCGTTGCCAATGCAGGAGCAGACCGGCAAGTCCTGGAGCAGCCGGACAGAAGGGAAATTCCACGGCTGCGGTCATGACGGCCATACGGCAACGCTGCTGTGCGCGGCGGAGTATCTGGCGAAAACACAGAACTTTTGCGGCACGCTGCATCTGATATTTCAGCCGGGCGAAGAGCTGCTCTATGGCGGCAAACTGATGCTGGAAGATGGGCTGTTTCAGCAGTTTCCCTGCGATGCGATCTATGCGCTGCACAATATGCCGGGCTTAAAAAAGGGGCATTTTTACTTTAAAACCGGTGCCATGATGGCTTCGTCAGATACGTTGCATATTGAGGTAAGCGGTAAGGGGGGCCACGGCGCTTTCCCGGAAAAAAGCGTCGATGCCACGCTGGTGGCCTGCCAGATTGTGCTGGCGCTGCAAACGGTGGTTTCGCGCAACGTCTCGCCATTTTCTCCCGCCGTGGTTACCGTTGGCAGCCTCTGCTCAGGCGAAGCGCCTAATATTATCAACGCCAGCGCCATGCTGAAGCTGAGCGTACGCGCACTGGATAATAAGGTGCGGCAGCAGTTGCTTAAACGCATCGGCGATATCGCTCACGGACAGGCGCAAAGCTTTGGCGCGAAGGTAAATATCGATCATATTAACGGCAGCCCGGTGCTGATTAATGACCCTGCGGCAACAGAGTTTGCCATCAACGTGGCGCGCGAGCTGGTCGGCGAAAGCCGGGTCTGCACCAATACCGCGCCGGTCATGGGCAGCGAAGATTTCGCCTTTATGCTGACGGAAAATCCACACGGCAGCTATCTGTTCCTGGGCGCAGGCGACGAGCCGGAAAGATGTATGGTGCATCATCCAGGCTACGACTTTAACGATGAGCTGATTGTTCCGGGCGCGATGTTTTTTAGCCATCTTGCAGAACAATTTTTAAATTAAATATTGGCTGAGCATTATTATTTTTGCATTGGGCGTCGCGTAAACGCTCACAGGGAAATATAAAACAGAGGGACTCCGAATGTCTGCAACAGAAATAAAACAGATTAAATCCGTAGCGTATCAGGGAAGCGGTCGGTTAATTGTCGGAATTATGGCTGGGGTACTGACGTTTTGGCTGTTTGCCCAGTCGGTGGTGAATATCGTTCCGGCGATTCAGCAGGATGTCGCCATTCCTCTGGGAACGTTAAATTTAGCCATTAGCCTGACGGGACTTTTTTCCGGCTGTTTTATTGTGGTGGCGGGCGGCTTTGCCGATCGTTTTGGACGGGTTAAAATGACCCAGCTGGGTTTTATATTAAGTATTGTTGGCTGCCTGTGTCTGATTATGGCGCAAAATAGCCTGCTGTTTGCCATAGGGCGAATTATTCAGGGGCTGTCCGCCGCCTGTATTATGCCCGCCACGCTGGCATTAATAAAAACCTGCTATCAGGATGCGGCGCGGCAACGGGCGCTGAGCTACTGGTCGATCGGCTCCTGGGGCGGTTCCGGTCTTTGCTCGCTGGCAGGCGGCGCGATAGCCACCTACTGGGGCTGGAAATGGGTGTTTATTCTGTCGATCCTCTTTGCGCTGGCGGGCATGCTGCTGATCCGCGGCACGCCGGAAAGCAAGGTGAATACCACCGTTTCCCATCGCTTTGACTATTTTGGCCTGTCTACCTTTGTGGTAATGCTTGTTTGCCTGAACTGGGCGATTACCAAAGGCAACGCCTTTGGCTGGACCAGCAGCCTGATCCTGATCCCTGCCATCATATTTTTGCTGGCGGCGGCGCTGTTTTTTACCGGCGCACGGCGTAAAAAAAGCGCCAGCTTTATCGATTTCGCCCTGTTCAGGCAACGAGCCTGGAGCGGGGCGACGCTCTCTAACTTTTTACTTAACGCGGTGGCCGGTACGCTGATTGTCGCCAGCATCTATGTGCAGCAGGGGCGAGGATTCAGCGCCTTTCAGTCCGGTATGTTAACCCTGGGCTATCTGGTTGCGGTACTGGCAATGATCCGTGTCGGTGAAAAGCTGCTGCAAAAGGTGGGGGCGCGTAAGCCGATGCTGTGGGGCACCGCGATGACCGGCATCGGCGTGGCCTTGATGGCGCTAACGCAGCTTCCTGACAGCACCTACGCGGCGGCGGTATTTACAGGTTATGTGCTGTTTGGTCTTGGGTTAGGTTTTTATGCCACTCCCTCCACCGATACCGCTATTTCCAGCGCGCCGGAGGATAAAATCGGCGTGGCGTCCGGTATCTATAAAATGGCCAGTTCGCTGGGCGGCGCCTTCGGCATTGCCATCTCCGCCTCGGTCTATGCCGCAGTGTTGCCGCTGGGCGCAGCAACCGCCGCGACCGCCGGGCTGCTGGTTAACGTCGGGTTTTGCGTAGTTTCATTTATTACCATTGCGCTGATGGTGCCGCGCCAGGCAGGCAGCGCTTAGCCATCAGGGCGTTTTTTTCTCGCCGCCCGGCTGCGGTGGCGGATAGTCATAATCAATACGTAATGCCGCCGCGTAAGGGCTATGCCACAGCTGTTGATAAAGCTGGTTTAACCGCTGCGCCATGCTCTCATTATTTAAAACCAGCTCCAGGTTGCGCGAGTTATCCAGATAGCCGCCGCGCCAGTTGCTGGTGCCTATCCAGGCAAGCCGATCGTCAAGGATCATTATTTTACTGTGGATCACCCGGGCATAAGGAATAAAGCCGCTGCGCGCAGGGGGAATGGTGACCACTTTAATCTCTACGTTGGGTACCAGCGCCAGGCTTTTCAGCCAGTGAATATCGGGGCGGTCGGTATTCCAGTCGGCAACCATCAGTTCAATATGCACGCCGCGTGCTGCCGCGCTGCGTAAGGCGTTATCGATAACCGGATAAAAAGGGCGGCTGTGCTGCGAACCATAAGAGAGCGGCGCATAGTCCATTACCTGAACGCGCACCGAGTGTGTGGCCGACGCCAGCAGCTGCGGTAACGCCGCCTGCGAATCAATGACCCCTGGCGGATTCCAGCTATGCGGGCTGGCGACCAGATAGTTGCCGGCAGGCAGATCCGTGCGCCTCTCCTGACTGGCAACAGGGGGCACCGGCTGATCGGCTGCCAGCAGCGCCTGGGCCTGCCAGTCCTGATTAAATATCGCGGCGATTTGCGCCACCACCGGCGCATCGCTGATGCGTAGGCCAGTCTCCTGAATATGTTCCAGCGCCCGCCAGTCGAAGTTCTGACTGCCGACAAACGCCTGACGAGCGTCTACGACAAAATATTTGGCGTGAATAATGCCGCCGCTGAGTTTGCCAAACGACATCAGACGTAGCTCAAGATTGGGAATGCTTTTCAGCTGTTCCAGCGTCTCCGGTGTGCTGTTACGCAAACCTTTCTCTTCCATAAGAAAGCGGATTTTTACGCCACGCTCGCCTGCAGCGCGCAGCGTCTGTAGCACTTCATCCAGCTTTGAGCCGGGCTGGTTGGCAACGTAAAACTGGGCGATATCGATCTGCCGTTGCGCACTCGCAAACATCTCGCGCCAGACATCGTCGCTGCGGCGCAGATCTTCCGCCTGTAATTGGGTCTCTACCGGCGCGGTGTAGACCAGCTCATAACCTTCGGTTTCAAAACGCGCGCTGGCGCCGGGACTTAATATCAACAGGCTACTGCTCCAGATGAAAAATTGCAGGCGGCAGCGCCACCTGCACGAAAAAATGTCAGGCATAACGCTGCGCTCCGTTTTTTACCCAGTTATCGGCAGCGTCGGGCAGCGGCAGTGCCGATCCGGCCGCGCGGATAAGCAGCACTTTTAACAGTTCGCCAATGCGATCCATACGGCTTTGCAGATAATTATTGCCTACCAGCGCAATCAGCGCGATGGCAATGCCCAGGCCGGTGGCATACAGCGCAGTGCCCATTCCTGCCGATACCAGGCTCGGCTCAGAAACGCCGGAAGCGGAGAGCGCTTTAAAGGTATCGATAATCCCCATTACCGTTCCCAGCAGGCCAAGCAGCGGTGCGGCGGTAACGATGGTTTCCAGCAGCCACAGTCCACGGTTCAGCTGTGGCTTACTCAGCAGATATTGCGTTTCCACCATATCATTCAGCGACTGCGCGTTATGCTGATTTTTATGCAGCATAATTGGCTGAATCATTGAGAGCGGCAGGCTGTTACGGCGCAGCAGTTCGGCGGGCAGGGCAGTAATCTGCCCTACCTGCGGCGTCAGCGCCTGCTCCAGCTGCCGCGCCTGGCGCCATGTCCAGGCGAAGCTAATCGCCCGCTCAATAATGATCACCAGCGCAATAGCCAGTGAAAAGTACATGATATAAAAGATAATGTCGTGCAGTAAGGTCGCGTTCATTGTGTTGGTTCCTGATTCATCAGAAGGTGGCTTCCAGCGAGACGCTGAAGGTACGCTCCTCGCCAACGTTGTAATAAGGCGTGTTAGCATCCAGTCCGTTACGCGCGCTGGCGTTAAACACGGTGGTGCGTGCCGAGGTGAGATACTCTTTATCAAACAGGTTATCGACGCCGAAACGCAGCGCGGCGCTTTTCACAATTTTTTTATCGACCGGCAGATGAACGCCCGCTGCCAGATCAAATACCGTGCGGCCGCCCACTTTTTCATCATTGGTGAGATCGCCGTAAAACGCGCCAACATATTTAGCGGTTACGCCGCTATACCAGAGGCCATCGTCGTAGCCCAGCGTCAGGTTAAGCAGGTTTTTCGGCACGTTAGGCAGTGTCTTGCCGGAGGTCGGCAGGGTCACGCCCTCGGTAGTGAGATCCTCTTTCTGTTCTGAATCGGTGAAGGTATAAGAGGCGTAATAGTTGAAGTTATGCGGCAGCTTTCCGCTCCACTCCAGCTCTATCCCCCGGTTCTCTACCTTGCCGACGTTCATTATTTCATAGTCGCCGCTGCTGTTGGTGGTGGAAACCTGACGATCGCTATAGCGCAGCCAGAACAGCGTGGCGCTCAACAGCATATCTTCCTGCTGGAAACGCCATCCCAGTTCGTGGTTCCAGCTCAGCTCTGGTTTGGTGCTGATCGAGTCGCCGACGTTGTACAGCACATAGTTAGGTGGCGTACGCATATTGCGTGACAGGCTGTAGAACAGCTGGTTCTCCGGGTTCAGGCGATAGCTGGCGCTGAAGTTGGGCAGAAGCTTATGGTAGCTGGCGCGGCGATCTTCCGGGCTGCTATACAGGCTGCCATTATTCTCGCCGCGTCGCTCAACGTGCTGCCAGGCCAGGCCGCCTACCAGCGTCCAGTCGGGCGAAAGATACCAGCTATCCTGTACCCAGATCTTTTGCGCTGGCGTAACGGTGTACTGATCGCGGCCCTGTACTGTCTTGCCATTGGCATCGGTTACCTGATTTGAGCCGCCTGGCTCGCCCCACAGATCCGCCGGGTTGCCGTCTGAGTTGATGCTGATAAACGGCTGGGTCTGGCGCTGACGCGCGCGCTCGTACCAGTAGCCGAGGTCGAGGCTGTGCTGTTCGTTAATGTCCCACTTGAGTTTAGTGGTAATGCCGGGGCGCCAGGTCTGTGTCCAGGAAGGGCGATAGTAAGTATTGCTGCTGAGATTGCTTAAATCATACTGTCCGGCCCGGTCCGAGGTGGGAGAGAGCGTTGACGCGTTCTGACCGCTGAAGCTGCCGCCGTTACCCCAGTAATAATAGGGTTGAATGGTCCAGCTCAGATTATCGCGTAGCTGGAGTTTCTGGCTAAAGCTGACGGTCAGGTTTTCAAACGGGTTACGGTTCAGCTTGTAATAGCGGCTTATTTGACCGCGGCTGTTGTATTGCGGCGAGGAGGGAAAATCGCCGGAGCTGCGCCCCTCACTTTCAAATTGCGCCTTGCTGATGGAGTTATAGTTGCTGTTTTCCTGACGGTTATATTTCACAATCAGATTGCTGGTGTTGCCGTTTTCCGCCTCAAACAGTGAGTTCATCTCAAACTTATCAGAGTAGAGACGACCTTCGCCGCGCCATTTTTTCGCTTCGGTATGGGAATAAGAGAGCCAGTTGCTGAAGCCGCTATATTCACCGGTCTCCAGGCGGGCAAAGGTTTTACTGAGATTATTGCTGCCGAGCGTCTGTTTCACGAAGCCGCCGAACACTTTCGCCGGACGACGGGTCACCAGCCCGATATTGCCGCCGCTGGAGCCGATATGTGGACCATCAGCCTCAGACGCGCCCTGCGTTACAAAGATCTCCTGCAGGTTTTCCGCATCGCCCAACAGGCTAGGGTAGGCCGCATAGTTGCCGGAATCGTTAATGGGAATGCCGTCCATCGACAGGCCAATCTGATCGGAATTCATCCCGCGCATGGTGTAGTCAACGCCGCTCAGGCCGCTGGCATCGGTACTGTTAACATTCAGCCCTGGCGTATATTTCAGCTTATCGATGGCATTGGCGGCGGAAGGCATTTTATCCATCGCCTCTTTTGTCACGGTGGAACGCGCTTTAGGCGTCTCCTCCTGAACCATCATGCCGCCGCCGAGAGAAACGCCCTGCACATCAATGGTGCCGACATCGCTATTCTCTTCCGCCTGCGTCAGGCCGGGCAACAGCGCAGCCATAATCGCAAGAGATATCCCAGAACGTTTAAATGCTGTCATTTTCTTTTCCTGTCGTACGATGAGAGGTTCCGGCATCAGGGGGCCCGGTAGTTGAAAGTGGCGGTAAAACGTTTACGGCTTTGTCCGGCGAAAGCGCCTTCAGGGAAAGGCTTAAGCTGGCTGATACTTTGCAGGCTGCTGCTGGCGGCGCGGTTAAGTAGCATGCTGCGCGCTTTGCCGGCGATGCCGGAAGCGAGCACGCGACCGCTGCGATCCACCTCCAGCCAGACTTCAACGCTGCCTTCCGGACGTTCAAGCGAAGCCTGACGACCGGTGGGATAACGCTTACGCTGTTCCAGATCGCGGCGCAGCGCCTGTAAATAGCCACTCTCCAGCGCGCCCGCACTGGCGACGTTGTTGCTGGCCGCAGGGGCGCGCGACGCGGCGGAGGTCCGGAGCGGCGCGGTCGCCGCCGCCGTCGGCTGTGAGCGGGGCGGGGCTTTAGGTTTATGAGCAGGCTTTGGCTGCGTGGTCGGTTTGGGTTTCGGCTTAGGCTGCGGCGGCGCGACCGGCGGTGTTGGCTGCGGTTCAGCAACCGGCTGGGGTTCGGGATCCGGCAGCGGTTGTGGCGGCGGCGCAGGGTCAGGCTGCGGCGCGGGACCCGGTTCCGGCTCGGCAGGCGTCACCGGCGCAGGCGGCTCTGCCAGTACCAGTTCCATGGTGGATTCATCATAACGAGGCTGTACTTTCAGCGTGACCTGCTGGTTCATCCACAGCATCCAGCCTGCCGCCGCAAGGGCAGGGAACCAGCTCAGCAGATGGCGAGAGCGATAGAGCGAGTACATATCACAGTTTCCGTGTGGCGATAGAAACGGAGGTAAAGCCGCCCTGGCGCAGGTTATCCATCACTGTGACCAACCGTTCTACGGCGACGCCCTTATCGCTGTTGAGGATGATGGTCAGCGGTTCGCTCTGCTGCTGCTGTTTTAGCTTACCTACCAGTTCCTGCAAGGCGATCGGTTGCCCATCCAGCTGCAAACGATCGTTATCGCCTAGCGTCACAATCGCTTTTTTCTGCGGCTTCAGCTGTTGCGCGCTTGCCGCACCGGGCAACTGGGTTTTCAGTCCCTGGGCCGGTATCACATTCAGGCTAATCAGCACAAAGAACACCAGCAGAAACATCATCACGTCGATCATCGGGATCAGTTCTATATGCGCTTTGTTTTTCCTGGCTTCATTCCAGCTTCGCATGGCACCTCCTGGGTGAAAGAGCAGCCACTATAGGGGAGCTTTGTTTATTTTTTGTTACGTTTGAAAGACAAAATTTTCACAATATCCCCAGAGAACGGGCATACAGAACGGGTGAACAATAACCCTGGCTTAAGCATGCGCGGAAGGGGGCAAATCAAGAGCGGCGCTGGTCAGCCCAGCAGGCCGGATCGGTGTGTGAAACGTTGATGCGCAATCAGAAGGTAAACGCAACGAAGTACGCCCAGTAAGCAGGTCGCTTTGGATTTCGCTGCCTTGATGTTGCCGCCAACGGTTATTTATTCCTCTGCTGTAACGCTTTTTGTTGTGATCTTTATCACATAAACAGGCGATCTCAGCGAAGCGGGTCTAGACTTATCTTTACCTTTCCCTCTTTTTCTGGAGCAAAACCCTTTAATTTCAATCAATAACATCTGCACAGAACATTACAAAATCAATAACAGGGAGCACTATGACCGACTATTCATCTCAGCCCTCATCCATAGAGGTGACGGAAACCAAAGACACTATCAGGCAACGCATATTTACCGTGGTGCTGGTAGCAACGATGGGGGCGCTCGCCTTTGGTTACGATACCGGCATTATTTCCGGTTCTTTACCTTTTATGTCAGCCGCACCGTCAGAAGGCGGGCTGGGGTTAAACTCCTTTACCGAGGGACTGGTAGCGTCATCACTGATTTTCGGCGCGGCGCTGGGATCGTTTCTTAGCGGCTTTATGTCTGACCGTTTCGGGCGACGCATGACGCTGCGCAGCCTGGCGCTGCTGTTTATTGCCGGCGCGCTGGGTACTGCCGTTGCGCCATCGGTGCCGACCATGGTGGCGATGCGTTTTGTGCTGGGGATTGCTGTGGGCGGCGGCTCTGCCACCGTGCCGGTGTTTATCGCTGAAATCGCCGGGCCTAAGCGACGCGCGCCGCTGGTGAGCCGCAACGAGTTAATGATCGTCAGTGGTCAGCTGCTCGCTTATATCGTCAGCACCGTGATGAGCTATACATTGCACGATCCGCATATCTGGCGCTATATGCTGGCGCTGGCGATGGTGCCGGGCATTCTGTTGTTCATAGGCACCTTCTTTGTGCCCGCCTCACCGCACTGGCTGGTAGCGGAAGGCCGTTTCACCGAAGCGTTAAAAGTGCTGAAAAAGCTTCGTGAAACGCCGCGCGAAGTGCGCAAAGAGATGGCGGAGATGCGCAAGCAAGAGAAGCTGGCACGTAAAGGACCCTCGATAAAAGAGCTGCTTCGGGAGCGCTGGGTGATTCGTCTGCTGCTGACCGGTTGCGGTCTGGGCTTTGTAGCGCAGTTTACCGGCGTAAACGCCTTTATGTATTACACGCCGATTATCCTGAAGACCACCGGCATGGGCACCAACGCTTCCATCGCCGCCACCATCGGTAATGGCGTTGTATCGGTACTGGCGACGCTGGTGGGTATCTGGGCGGTAAGCCGCTTTAGTCGCCGCCGCATGCTGATGGCTGGACTGAGCATCGTGATTCTGGCGCAGGTGGCGCTGGGCATGACGCTGACTTTCCTGCCGCAAAACCTGATGCAAAGTTATCTGGCGCTGGGCTGTATTCTGGTATTCCTGTTTTTTATGCAGATGTGTATCTCACCGGTTTACTGGCTGCTGATGTCAGAGCTGTTCCCGATGAAAATTCGTGGCGCGCTGGCTGGCACCGCCGTCTCGTTTCAGTGGATCTGTAATGCCACCGTCGCTTTCGCTTTCCCGCTGATGTTGAATCTGATCGGCAACCAGACCTTCTTCCTGTTTGTACTGCTGAATATCGGTTCCTTTATTTTCGTTTACTTCCTGCTGCCGGAGACGCGCGGCAAGAGTCTGGAGGAGATCGAGAATATGATGCGTAGCAAATACGGTGAAGTTTAAAAAACCTGGACGGGCTATGATCGGCTCTCTTTTCGGGCTGACCGGCTCGTCCGGATTTACTTTTCCTGAACGCAAGAGGTTTAAATGTCAGGTTTATTTTCACCGTTTTCTTTGAAAGACGTGACGCTGCGTAACCGCATTGCGGTACCGCCCATGTGTCAGTACACCGCCACCGACGGCCTGAGCAACGACTGGCATCGCGTTCACTACAGCGGGCTGGCGCGCGGCGGCGCGGGACTGGTGATCGTTGAGGCAACGGCGGTAGCGCCGGAAGGCCGTATCACCCCCGGCTGTCTGGGCATCTGGAACGACGAGCAGGCAGAGAAACTGGCGCAGATCGCCCGTGATATTAAAGCGGCAGGCGCCGTACCAGGCATTCAGATCGCACACGCCGGACGTAAGGCAAGCGCTAACCGTCCGTGGGAAGGCGATGACCATATTGCCGCCGATGATGGTCGCGGCTGGGAAACCATCGCGCCTTCCGCTGTTGCCTTTGGCGCTAACCTGCCGCAGGTGCCAAAAGCGATGACGCTGGAGGATATTGCCCGCGTACGTGAAGATTTCGCCACGGCCGCCCGTCGCGCTCGCGATGCTGGTTTTGAATGGCTGGAGCTGCACTTTGCGCACGGCTATCTGGCGCAGAGCTTCTTTTCAGTACAGGCTAACCAGCGTCAGGATCAGTATGGCGGCGACCTTGCTGGCCGCAGCCGCTTTATGCTGGAAACCCTGGAAGCAGTGCGTCACGTGTGGCCGGAGAACCTGCCGCTGACCGCGCGTTTCGGCGTGATTGAGTATGACGGTCGCGATGAAGAGACGTTAGCGGAGTCGATCGAGGTAACGCGTCAGATGCGTGCCAACGGTCTGGATCTGCTGAGCGTCAGCATCGGCTTCTCTACGCCGGATGGCAATATCCCGTGGGGCCCGGCTTTCCTGGCACCGATCGCTGAACGCGTACGTCGTGAAGCGCAGATCCCGGTCGCTTCCGCCTGGGGCATCGATGCACCGGCGATTGCCAACCGTACCGTTGAAGAGCAGCAGCTGGATCTGGTTATGGTGGGCCGCGCTCATCTGGCAGATCCGCACTGGCCTTACAAAGCGGCGCTGGCGCTGAAGCAGGATAAAGCAGCCTGGGTGCTGCCTGCGCCATACGCTCACTGGCTGGAACGCTATCGCACCAGCGAGTAACGCAAATCACTCACTTCCGGCCTCGCCGGAGGTGAGTTTCCCTCCTGCTAACTGCGTTCGATCTTTTTTGCGGCCTCATCCAGCACATCAATAATGGCATACAGCGACTGCTGCGAAATAGTCTCCTCGGACAGACGCGTGTTTAAGGCGGTGCGCATATTATGAATGGCACGCTGTACTTCCGGCAGGCTGCGGTTATTGGCCAGTACCGCCAGCGACTGCATGCGGTCAATCACGCTCTCCAGCTGGGCCTGGTGCTGCTCCAGAAAATCTTTGCCTTCAGCAGTAATCCAGTGGTTTTTCTTGTTGTTATCTTCCATCTTCGCGGTAACGTAGCCCATCTCTTCCAGCAGCGTCAGATTGGGATAAACCAGGCTGGGACTGGGCGCATACTCGCCGCGTGACAGCTCTTCTATCGCCTTAATAATCTCATAGCCGTGCGCCGGCCGCGTCTCCAGAATACGCAGAATAAGCAGGCGTACTTCCGTTGCGTCCAGCAGCCGCTCTTTACGTTTTTTATGGGCAAAAAAAGCAGAACCGTTTTTATCTTTCATCCGTTTTTTCCTTTAACCTGGGGTTAAACAGGTAGCAATCCCGGCCTTCCCAGCCGGGAAAAGATCACTTCTGATGCCAGTAAGCCACGCCGCGCAGATAGTTTTCATTTATCTGACGTTCCCCGATCAGATCATCAAGCAGCGCTTTTACCCGGGCGCCTTCGCCGGTGAGCCAGAGGAAATATCCCTGCTGCGGGATCGTCAACTGCCGTAGCGCATGCCGTGCGGCATCAACATCGCCTGCGGGCAGAAAGTGACAGGTCACGCCCGCCAGCGAGGGCAGGTAAGCTCTGCTCTGCGTTTCATCCGCCATAATCATGACGTGGATCTCTGCATCTGGCTGTGCTGCCTGAATTTCAGTCAGGCGACGGTTTAATGCGGGCAGGCTGGATTCATCACACAGGTAGAGCTGAAACGCATAGTCCAGCGGCATACAGAAAGAGCCACGCGGGCCGCCAATCACCAGCGGATCGCCGGGCTGCGCTTTTTCTGCCCAGCCGCTGGCGAGACCGCCTGGATGGATAAAGAAATCGATGGTCAGCGTATTGGCTGCTGCATCCCAGGTCAGCGGCGTATAGTCGCGCGACTGCGGACGCTTGCCTTCCGGCCATACCACGCCCTGATCGCTGATTTCCGGCAGCAGCAGCTCGCCGTTTTCTGCATCAGGGAAAAAGAGTTTGATGTGGTCATCGAAGCTGTGGGAATTAAAGCCCTGCAGGTCGTCGCCGGTGAAGCAAATACGGTAGAAACTGCCCATCTGCGTCTTGTGCAGTACACGCAGCTGCCGCAGTTTTAGCTGATTTTTTCTGCGTGTGGGAAGGGGCCATTCCTGGGTAAAGATCTCTGCGCTCATCGCCGTCGCCTTATAGTGAAGTAAGAGCAGAAACATATCTAAGATATATCTTTATCACAAGCGCCTTTTGTGCGCCTTTTGGTAAAGATTGACTATTTTTTTGCCTGTTTGTTAACCGAAACGGGTTATTTTTACTACGCTTTTGCAGTACTGCGTTACGGCTGTAAATGTTTTGCTGCCGTTTTTTCTTGTTACTTCAGGAGCCTGCCAATGAACCCCTATGCGACCAGACGTCACTCTGCGTTTGCAGTGGCGCTGTATGAATTTCTTAATCCTGTTCCGCTGGGCTTTTTCGTCGCTGCCTGGATTTTCGACATTATTTACTTCAATAGTTACAACCCAATGTGGACTAAAAGCGCCAGCTGGCTAATTGTGTTTGGGCTGATTATTGCCATTATTCCCCGGCTGATTAATCTGGTGCAGGTATGGGTAGGTGCTTCATGGCCGCAAACCTCGCCGGTAAAAATTCATTTTTGGGCCAATCTTCTGGCGATCGTGCTGGCGATTTTTAATGCCTTTATTCACAGCCGCGATGCTTATGCCGTGGTGCCGACAGGCGTGATCCTTTCCACGCTGGTGGTGGCGCTGCTCTGTCTCGCCAATATCCAACTGGCCCTGCGCCTTCGTAGTGCAGAAGGAGCGACACGATGAAAAAATTACTCTTGCTCGCCGTCTCTTCCGCGCTGCTGTTAAGCGGCTGTGATGAACAGGCTACCATCGATCCCAGCCAGCAAATGGGCCCCGATCCGGTATTGCCGAAGGCGCAGGATTTTCTGATCCCGCCAATGCAGGTGCCGAAAGGGGTTGCCTGGAAGCAGGGCGAAGCGCCTAAGGTCGCCAGCGGTCTGCAAATTACCAAAGTGGCAGATGGTCTGATGCACCCACGCCAGGTTTACGTACTGCCTAATAATGATGTGCTGGTGGTTGAAGCCAACAGCCCAGGCTCGAAGCCAATAAGTATGCCGAAACAGCTGGTGATGGGAGTGGTGCAGCAATCGTCCGGAAAAGGCGGGAAGGGTGGCAACCGCATCACGTTGCTGCGCAATTCCAGCGGCGACGGCGTGACCTGGGAGAAACATGTTTTTCTTGAGGGGCTGCATTCGCCGTTTGGCGTACAGCTGGTGGGCGATACGCTCTATGTGGCTAATGCCGACAATATCATGCGCTATCGCTATGAAGAGGGTGCGACACGCATTACCGACCCCGGCACTGAGGTAACCGATCTGCCTGGTGGGCCGCTTAATCATCACTGGACCAAGTCGCTGTTAGCCAGTCCGGATGGCAGCAAGCTGTATGTGGGCGTCGGCTCCAACAGTAATGTTGGCGAGAATGGGATCGGCGCGGAGTATCGCCGGGCGGCGGTGCTGGAAGTGGATACCGCTACCGGCGGCAGCCGTATCTATGCCAGCGGCCTGCGTAACCCCACCGGGCTACAGTGGGAACCACAAACCGGCAAACTGTGGGCGATCGTTAACGAGCGTGACGAGATCGGTGCCGATCTGGTGCCCGACTATCTGACTTCGGTACAGGAAGGCGGCTTTTACGGTTGGCCCTATAGCTATTTTGGTCAACATATCGATCATCGCATTATGCCGCAGCGTCCCGATTTGGTGAAAAAAGCGATTAAGCCGGACTATGCCCTAAGCTCGCATGTGGCGCCGCTGGGCCTGATATTTTATACCGGCACCACGCTGCCGGAAAAATATCATGGCGGTGCCTTTATCAGCGAGCACGGCAGCTGGGATCGGACACCGCTGAACGGCTATCGCGTATCGTTTGTCGCTTTCCAGAATGGCCGTCCGGTTGGTAAGCCGGAGCCGGTGGTCACCGGTTTCCTGACGGACGATCATAAGGAAGTTCGCGGCCTGCCGGTGGGCCTGGCAATGGATAAGCAGGGCGGCGTGCTGATTGCGGATGATGCCGGGGATACCGTCTGGCGGGTTAGCGCGGCACGGTAATGAGCGGTTCCCGGAGCGCCGCTGGCACTCCGGGAGAAGATTAATCCGCGAGGAAAGGATAATCGGTGTAGCCGCGCTCGTATGGCGGCTCCATCCGATAGAGGTTGTCACTATCCAGCGCGTTTAACGGCGCCTGATGCGCAAAGCGCGCCACCAAATCCGGATTCGCGATAAACAGTTTGCCAAAGCTCACGGCATCAGCGCCCCCTTCTGCAATCAGCTTTTCCGCTTCTTCACGCGTAATTCCCTCGTTCGCAATAAATGCGCCGCTAAACTTCTCGCGCACCAGCGGTCCAATAGGCTCCGCCTGCGTTAACGCTTCACGGGCAAAAATAAAGGCCAGCTTGCGGGCATCAAGCTGTTCTGCGACATAGCCAAACAGCGCGCGCGGACTGGAGTCTGACATGGAATAGGCATTAGACATCAGGTTTAAATGCACGCCAACGCGATCGGCGGACCAGACCTGCAGAACCGCATCGACCACTTCCAGCAGGAAACGGGTACGGTTTTCAATCGGGCCGCCATACTGGTCAGTACGCTGGTTGGAGCCATCATGCAGAAACTGATCGATCAGGTAGCCGTTGGCAGCGTGAATATCGATACCGTCAAAGCCCGCCCGTTTGGCGTTTTCTGCAGCCCGGCGAAAATCTTCCACAATAGCGGCGATCTCACTGGTTTCCAGCGCGCGCGGCGTAACGTAAGGGCGCTGTGGACGAACCAGCGTCACGTGACCCTCAGGCGCAATGGCCGAAGGCGCTACCGGCAACTCGCCGTTAAGGTGAATCGGATCGGAAACCCGGCCTACATGCCATAGCTGGATGATAATCTTGCCGCCAGCCTGATGCACCGCATCGGTGATTTGACGCCAGCCAGCAACCTGCTCCTCGCTCCAGATGCCCGGCGTATGAGGATAGCCCACGCCCTGCGGTGAAATTGACGTGGCTTCAGTCACGATTAGTCCTGCGCTGGCGCGCTGCACGTAGTGTTTTAGCATGATTTCATTTGGCGTACGTGCTTCAACCGCACGCATCCGCGTCAGCGGTGCCATCACGATACGATTTTTTAATTCCAGCGCGCCGATTTTTACCGGCTGGTACAAGCTTGTCATAATTACCTCATCCATTCAGTGAGCGTCAGACTTCAGTGAAATCATCATGCGGAGTGGGAGGTGGAGCGTCAATGCATAGCGGTGCAGCGGGGGAAGGGGCAGCATATTCTGTTAAAGTTAGATACGCGTTTTATGAATAAAAAATCACTATTATTGTGATAAAAAACACTATCTTATAAATTAGTATTTTAAATTCAACTTATTAACTTTTTATGATGTGATTGTCTATGCAGATTTCAGGGTTGTTTCCCGCAATAAAAAATGACATCATGACGCCACTTTTTTATCGTGCATCGTTATTGCGGGAGTGAGCGCTATGTTCGGATCGTTGCAAGCCCAGCGCCGCTGCGCCCGTGGTTATCGATCGCGGCGTGGACACGCTTCCTTTTTCCCTTCGGCAAACTCTCTATTCACCATGCGGTGAGGTTAATCTACGCTCCCTGTTGGACATGAGTAAAAACAGACGTGCTCTGATTTTACTGATGTCTATCGGTTGCAGCTGGAACCCTTTTGGCTTCGCATCCTCTCGACATCTTTCGCCGGGAAACTGATTCCCATTGCTGTGCCTTGCGCACCCGCTCATCCTTGACGCCTGAGGATTTGTGTTATGACACCATTGAAAATAGCTGCCAGCGCCGCGCTGGTGCCATCACTTCCTGTTGGACGAGAGATCGTTGCGCTCGATAAGACAGACTTTACCGATGTAGCGGCGGTCGTGGTTTCTGTTGCGGACGCGCGTAGCGGCATGTTGGGGTTATTACGCCATACTGGCTTTACGTTTCCGGTATTTGTGGCGGTGATGCAGCCCAGCGAAACGGTGGATCTGCCGCAGGTAACAGGCGTGCTGGACGGCAGCGCTGAGTCACTAACACAGCTGATGCAGGCGGCGGATAACTATGAAGCGACGCTGCTGCCGCCGTTCTTCGATACCCTGACCAAATATGTCGCCATGAATAATAGTACTTTCGCCTGTCCGGGCCATCAGGGCGGTGCCTTTTTCCGCAAGCATCCGGCGGGGCGTCAGTTTTATGAGTTTTATGGCGAAAATCTGTTTCGCTCGGATATGTGCAATGCGGATGTCAGACTAGGCGATCTGTTGATTCACGAAGGGTCGGCGAAAGATGCCCAAAAATTTGCCGCCAAAGTTTTTAACGCGGATAAGACCTACTTTGTGCTGAACGGCACCTCCAGCGCCAACAAAGTGGTTACCAATGCGCTGCTGACGCGTGGCGATCTGGTGCTGTTCGATCGTAATAACCATAAGTCTAATCATCATGGCGCGTTGATTCAGGCGGGCGCGACGCCGGTTTATCTGGAAGCGGCGCGTAATCCTTTTGGTTTTATTGGCGGTATCGACGCGCGCTGTTTTGATGAGGCATATTTGCGTGAACAACTGCGCCGCGTTGCACCGCAGCGCGCCGAAGAGGCAAGGCCGTTTCGCCTGGCGATCATTCAGTTGGGCACCTATGACGGTACGGTGTACAACGCCCGTCAGGTGATCGATCGCATTGGCCACCTCTGTGATTACATTCTGTTTGATTCTGCCTGGGTGGGCTATGAGCAGTTTATTCCGGTGATGGAAGCCTGTTCGCCGCTGCTGCTTGAGCTTAATGAAAACGATCCGGGAATATTTGTTACCCAGTCGGTTCATAAGCAGCAGGCGGGGTTTTCACAAACGTCGCAGATCCATAAAAAGGATAACCATATTCGCGGACAGCGGCGCTTTTGCAGCCATAAGCGGCTGAATAATGCGTTTATGCTGCACGCCTCAACCAGCCCTTTTTATCCCTTATTCGCCGCGCTGGATGTGAACGCCAAAATGCATCAGGGCGCAGCAGGACGGCGGCTGTGGCATGAGTGCGTTACGTTGGGGATTGAAGCGCGCAAAGCGATTCTGTCCCATTGCAGCCTGATCCGTCCTTTTATCCCGGAAAGCGTGGATGGCCAACCGTGGCAGGCAGCGCCAAGTGAGCAAATTGCTCTTGATGTCCGTTATTTCAGCTTCGCGCCGGACGAAAAATGGCATGGATTTGCCGGCTATGCGCCGGGCCAGTATCTGATCGATCCCTGTAAGCTGTTGCTGACCACGCCCGGTATCGATGCCGCCAACGGTGAATACAGCAGCTTTGGCATTCCGGCTACGATTCTGGCTAACTACCTGCGTGAAAACGGCATCGTGCCGGAGAAATCGGATCTGAATTCCATCCTTTTTCTGCTGACGCCTGCGGAAAGCGCGGAAAAAATGGCTCAGCTGGTGGCAATGCTGGTGCGTTTTGAACAGCACATCCGCGAAGATTCGCTGATGAGCGAGGTTCTGCCGGTGCTGTACAGCAAACATGCTGACCGCTATCGCGGCTATCGTCTGCGTCGCTTATGCCAGGAAATGCACGATTTGTATGTGAGCTATGGTGTAAAAGATTTACAGAAAGCGATGTTTCGTCAGGCCAGCTTGCCGCAGGTCAGAATGAACGCGCAGGATGCTAATCAGGCCTTTATTCGTGGAAATGTTGAGCTGGTGCCTGTCGCACAGGCGGAAGGTTTGATTGCTGCAGAAGGCGCATTGCCTTATCCACCCGGCGTGCTGTGCGTAGTGCCCGGCGAAGTGTGGGGCGGGGCAGCATTGCGTTACTTTTTAGCGCTGGAAGCGGGCATAAACCTGCTGCCGGGTTTTTCACCGGAACTGCAAGGCGTGTATACCGAAACGGACAGCGAGGGCGTGAAAAGGTTATATGGATATATCATTACAGAATGAGGGTTTATCTTGACGCTAGACAGTTAACTGTATGATAATTTTTAGATAAATTTTCCCTGGTGTTGGCCAAATGGCAACCTGATCTCATATGGTCAGGTTTTTTTTTGCGTGTAATTTATTCTTTGTCTTTTACTTTCATACACTTTACGATGTATGTACCATGGTTGTAAGTTACACTTTAGTATAGGGGTCCTGCATTAGCGGGAAAATTAAGGAAGATACAACGTTATTTTGAGGTTATGGATGTCACTATTTTTTTCAGAAAATCAGGCGATCATCGACACCGCACAGCACTATTTCGATAGCGAATTAAATCAGCTTGGCGATTTAAAATATGCCTATATGGTTTTAAATAAAAAGAATCCCGCTGACATGGTGATTATTTCAAACTACCCGAAAGAATGGGTAGAGATTTATAAAGAAAATAATTATCAGCAAATTGATCCTGTGGTTATTGCATCCTTTACGCGTATTTCGCCTTTCTCATGGGACGAGAATATCACGATCAATAGCGAGCTAAACTTTTCCAAGATTTTCAATCTATCTAAAAATTATAAGATCGTTAACGGTCATACTTTTGTTTTACATGATTATTACAATAACCTTGCCTTGCTTTCTATTTTAATGAATGAAAATCATGTTCATGAAACCGAAGCGATTGTTGCGCAGCATCAGGAACAGTTACAGATGCTATTGATCAAAGCGCATGACAAGGTCATCTCGCTCTATAAAGAGATGGATGATAACGCTGCCAGTAAAAAACAGGTGAGTAAAGATATTTTCTCACCGCGTGAAAATGAAATTCTTTACTGGGCCAGCGTTGGGAAAACTTACCAGGAAATAGCGCTTATCCTGGATATCAAAGTAAGCACCGTAAAATTCCACATTGGCAATGTTGTCAAAAAACTGGGCGTGATGAACGCAAAACATGCCATCAGGATGGGTATTGAACTACAGCTAATTAAACCTGCCGCAGGTTAGGCTGAAAAGCCAGCGGCCACTTAGCTAACTCTTTGTCATCAAAAAGTTTATCCTGATTGGATTTCTCAATAAGTATATCGCGGTTTTTATCGTCAATCGGTAAAAACACGATATAAATTTTTTCTTTTTTCTCAGACAGCGTTTGCTCAACTACTGAAATTTCCCAGCCGGAACGTTTCAATATACGCAGCATCGCATGACTGACCAGGGTATATATGCCTTCATAACCATAATGACGCGCATAATTTACCATTGCCAAAAAAAGCATGTTACTGACGGGATATTGATAAAGATCGGAAGAGCGAGCGCGCTCTTTATCAACAAAGAAACGGCTGGATTCTATATAGTTTCCTGCAGGCAACTCAACATTATTAAACCAGGGTGCAAAGGTATGGCTGATCATATTAGGGTAGCGGGTTTCGATAAATCTTACGCTGCATAATACGTTATCGTTATGAATACCGAACACATATGTTGTATGTTCGTTATCATACTCATCAAACTCCATACCATTGATGCAGTTAACTGCCCAGTCCAGGCGATCTTTGAAGGTTTCCTTCCTCAGGATAAATAGCTCGCTCGACCTTTGCTCTGATAACTTTTGGTAGTTAATGTCAAGAAAATTTATCATGCTGACTCCATTTCGATGATGTTGTTTTGCATCTGAATTACAAAACCTAATCCGGAGCGTAAACTATTCCGGTAAAATCCTGCCCTGATTTTCGCTTTTTCCGACGCGCTTGTACAGCGTACAAAGAATGTGTTGTGCAGAGAGGATAGAGGAAAGGCGTACCTCGCTTAAACATAAGGCAAGGGCTTTGTCTGTACCAGACAAAAATTTAGAGCGTCAGCTAACTGCGCTTTAGCCAGCAATGCGAAGATCTATGCAATATTGACTGGCTAAGAAATAACCTATAGCGATTTACCCGACAGGCAAATGGCCTAAACTGACGCACTTTGATAAGGCCGAAAGGGAAAGCCGCAACGATCTACTTATCTGCAGCCGATTCCAGCTGCGCATCTTCCCGCGCCTGACGTACAATAGCCTTAGCGATCCAACGCGCCACGCCCTGCAGAGAGTCATCATCACAACCCCAAATATCTTTCATTACCAGAAAGATCTCAGAACCATATACCAGCGATAACGCATACATCACTTTCTGCAACAGCTCCGGGGAGAGTTCAGTTTTTAGCGGCTCAACCACACGCTGCAGTGTTTGCTTACGATTACCGCGTACCAGCTTTTCTTTCACCAGCGGCAAATCCGTTGAGCGAGACTGCGCCCACTGCGTCAGGGATAAGTGCAGCGCTGCACGGAGCGTACCTTCATGTTGCAACATGCGTGGGAAAGCGAAAGCCAGTAATTCATCAATACGATCGCTGACATCGGGTTTTGTCGGCTGGAAATTTTTCATCGGGCTCAGCGTTTCAGTGACTATGGCTGAAACCAGCGCGCTTTGTGTAGGGAAGTAACGGTATGCTGTGGCGCGTGATAGCTGGGCTGCCTGAGCCACTTCGGTAATAGAAGGAAAGCTACCGCTATCAAACATTTTCATTGCCGTTTCAATTAATAGCCTGCGCGTACGGGCGCGCGTGGACGTCATCGGCATATCTGCCTGGGTGTCCCTTTCAACCACTTTAACCCCTTGTTTTCTCTGTTTGGACTCAGAGTCCGCTGATTCGCCAAGCTCTGTTGGCACTATAACAGAACTCATAATATTAACAGCCAACATTCGTCCTGTTTAATCATCAGTTTTTTCTCATTATTGTTGAGACGTGCATTTCATTCGCTTGATTTAACATTCAGGACGATGATACTGTTGTCTCGAACGGACGGTCTTCCCTCCGCTTATAAAGAGCATTTTGGTTTTTATTTCAGTTTTATCAAGCTTTTAATGGCTTTTGTGACAGGAATGGTTAACAGAAATGAAAGAAGAAACCGGTTATATCTACATTGCTGCTACAGCGGATACTAAAGGAAGGGAACTGTTTTACGTTCGTGATTTGATTAGAAAAACTGGCTTGCAGGCGCTGACGGTTGACTTATCAACTCAAGCACTTAGCACCAGTTCCGCTGCTGATGTGAAGCCAGAAGAGGTGGCGGCTTTTCATCCCCAGGGTACGGAGGCCGTTTTTTGCGGCGACCGTGGCCGCGCGATCGAGGCAATGGCGCTCGCTTTTCAGAATTACCTTAAAACCCGTAAAGACGTTGTCGGTCTTCTCGGTTTGGGCGGTTCAGGCGGCACCGCGCTGATTACGCCAGCGATGCAGGATTTAGCGGTCGGCGTGCCGAAAGTGATGGTCTCGACCATGGCCTCGGGCGATATCGCAGGCTATATCGGCGCCAGCGACATCAGCATGCTCTATTCCGTAACCGACGTGGCGGGCCTTAACCGTATTTCACGTCAGGTGCTTGGCAACGCTGCACATCAAATCGCAGGCGCTGTGCTGTTCCAGCCGGAAGCCTGTGCAGATGATAAACCTGCGCTTGGCTTAACCATGTTTGGCGTAACAACGCCCTGTATCCAGGCAGTAAGCCAGCAGCTGGAAGATGAGTTCGATTGTCTGGTTTTTCATGCCACCGGCAGCGGCGGCATGGCGATGGAAAAACTGGCGGATAGCGGCATGCTGGCCGGCGTGCTGGATCTGACCACTACTGAAGTTTGCGACCTGTTAGCCGGTGGCGTACTGGCCTGCGCTGAAACGCGCTTTGATGCTATCGCCCGCTCACAGGTGCCTTATGTTGTTTCCTGCGGCGCGCTGGATATGGTCAATTTCGGTCATCCGTCCAGCGTGCCGGAAAAATATGCGGACCGGCTGTTTTATCATCATAACGCCCAGGTCACGCTAATGCGCACCACACCAGGGGAAAACCGCGCGATGGCGAAGTGGATTGCCGCCAAGCTTAATCGCTGCGAAGGGGAAGTACGGTTTTTAATTCCGGAAGGGGGATTTTCCGCTCTTGACGCGCCGGGGATGCCGTTCTGGTCACCTGAAGCAAACAGGGCGTTTATCTCTACGCTGGAAGCAGAACTGATACCAACCGAAAAAAGAAAAATAATACGATTACCTTATAACATTAATGATGCAATGTTTGCTGACGCTGCAGTTAAAGCGTTTCGTACCATCAACACCAGGGAGTTCTAATCATGCCTGCGTTAAACCGACAGGAATTGCTGGAAAATTTTCGTGCAATGATTGCCCGAGGCGAACCGATCATTGGCGGCGGAGCGGGCACCGGCCTCTCCGCCAAATGTGAAGAAGCGGGCGGCATCGACCTGATCGTTATTTATAACTCAGGGCGTTATCGTATGGCGGGCAGAGGCTCTTTAGCAGGGCTGTTGGCCTACGGCAACGCGAATGAAATTGTGGTCGATATGGCAAAAGAGGTGTTGCCGGTAGTGAAAAAAACACCGGTACTGGCGGGCGTAAACGGCACCGACCCTTTCTGCCATTTTGATAAGTTTCTGGACGATTTGAAGGCGCTGGGTTTTTCCGGCGTACAAAACTTCCCAACGGTAGGCCTGATAGACGGTAATTTCCGTGCAAATCTGGAAGAGACCGGTATGGGCTACGGACTGGAAGTTGAGATGATCCGTCTGGCGCATCAGAAAGATATGCTCACCACGCCCTACGTTTTTAGCGAGCAGGATGCGGTTGCAATGACCGAGGCGGGCGCAGATATTATCGTGCCGCATATGGGATTAACCACTGGCGGAAATATCGGCGCAGAAACCGCGCTGAAGCTGGAGGATTGCGTTCCGCTGATCACGGCCTGGGCCGAGGCGGCAAAAGCGGTGCGGGAAGATATTATTGTGCTGTGTCACGGTGGACCGATTTCTACCCCGGAAGATGCGCAATATATTATGGATAACTGCCCACTGTGCGACGGTTTTTATGGCGCCAGTTCGATGGAGCGGTTACCAACAGAAGTGGCTTTAACTAATACAACTAAGCAGTTTAAAAGTATTCAGCGTTAATTTTTAGCGCCAACATCAGGGTTTTATTCAGAAACGTCAGGCGGGTATTCCGCTTACGCAACAGTAAAAGGGCAGCCGGGTGATGGGCTGCCCTTTTTTAATATTACCATTGCACATTAAAACCCAGCGTCAGGGTATCCGTCCGGTAGTTGTCGGGTTTATATAACGGCAGACCCGCCAACGCAAAACTGATGCTGCCATTGCGGCAAATCAAGGATGAAATGCGGTCACTTTACCGGCGTTCGTAAAGTGGGCGCTTCCTTCCGCCTCGAATTTATCGCTGGCTTCCATTTCACCTGCGTTAAAAATTCCCTTGGCCTGTATAGCAGCAATATTGCGACCACTAACCGGGGCGTGGTTATTGAAGTTGTCGCTGCTTGTAATATTGATGCTTTTTTAGTCAGTAGGTTGTTATAGTTATTAACCGGAAAAGATAAAAAAGCCAGCACTTGAGGCTGGCTTCTTTAAAGTTAAAAGCGGTTGTAGCTGCGCTGAGCATGGCTGACTTTATACAGATAGCGGCGTGACTCAGCGGACGGGTGGCGGGTCGTCAGGGTTTTGTAGACGTCATCTGGCGACAGGGCGTTGATTTGCGCAAAGGCCCGATCTTTATCGCTGGAGAAGACGCGCAGAACGCTGCCTGCGCCGCCGTTATAGGCGGTAATTACCGCATAGCGGCGTGATACCGGATTAGCAATACCCGCCAGATAGTTGCTTTGCAAAATCGACAGATAGGCAGTGCCGGTATCAATATTATTTTCCGGATCGAACAGATAACTACGGCTTGGCTTGCCCCATTTACCTTTCATTCTGAACACGTCAACTCCGGCAGAATGCTGAACCACCTGCATCAGACCCAGCGCGTCGGCATGGCTGACCGCATACGGGTTAAAACTGGATTCGATTTGCATAATCGCCAGGATCAGAGACGCATCCACATTATATTTTTCCGCCGCCTTACGTACCATCGGCAGATATTTGTGCGCACGCTTGTCGAGGTGGTTAGGCACCATTGGAATGGTGACCGACCAGATCACATGCAGGCCGGAAACGCGGCGCTGAAGCTTGTTCTGGATCAGATAATCCGCGAAGCTGGCGGCGCGCCCCTGCCAGCGAATAGGCTGACCGGTATTATCCAGTACCTGACCATACAGCAGCGGCTCTTTGCTGAGCTGCACATCATTGGCATCAGAATAGAGATCGACATTGCCGGGATCTTCACCAATCAGCAAGGTGGTGATAATCGCCTGACGCAGACTGACTGTCGGATCGGTACCTGAGATGGTCTCAATGGTAATCGAGCCCTTTTCGAAGTTGATATGGCTACGGGTGTAATAGTTATCGCTGTACTTAACGTAGTCTTTTGGTCCGGCTATCAGAACTTCGTTGATGCCCCAGATGTTCTCAATGTTATGAGCAAACTGGCCCATCAATATATCGAAGCCGTTGGTGTCTTTTACCCATTCCTCATGGAAGGTCTGTTTTTTACTTCCTGAGCAGGAAACCAGCAGCGGTGCTATCACTAGCAAGGCAAGAAATTTTTTTTTCATCGTATCTGCGCTGAACCCAAAACAGGGGCCTCAAATGAGGCCCAAAATGTTATTTCTCTGGTGGGGTATAACCTTCGATGTGCACATCTTTGCCTTCAAACAGGAAATTCACCATTTCCTTCTCCAGCACTTTGCGATCTTCTGGGTTCATCATGTTGAGTTTCTTTTCGTTAATCAACATGGTCTGCTTACTCATCCACTTTGACCAGGCCTCTTTCGAGATGTCATTGTAGATGCGTTTTCCCAGTTCGCCTGGGTAGAGCTGAAAATCTTGACCTTCAGCTTCACGTTGCAGAAACGTACAGAAAATAGTGCGGCTCATTACTCTTCCTCTTCAGAAACGCGCATATGCAGCGATATTTGCTGGGGATGCCGCAATTCTTGCAGCAGGCGTTCGACCGGTGCGGCTAAACCCACGGCCGGTGGTTGCGCTAAGTTATACCAGAGACCCGCGTCTTCATCCATCACCGCGCCCGAGGATGGCAGTTCCAGCCACATTGGCACAATATCCAGATGGAAATGGCTAAAAGTATGGCGAAAAGCAGTTAGCTGCTGTAACGCGGCGCTGCGCATGCCGCGCGCGGTGAGCCAGGCGCGTAATTCCTCTTCGTTAGCGAACTGTGGAAAGCAAAACAGGCCGCCCCACAGGCCAACAGGCGGGCGCTGCTCCAGCCAGACTCCCTCGCCGCGCTGCATCAGCAGCATATAACCGGTGCGTTCCGGCAGCGTCTGCCGGGGCTTTTTGCCGGGGTAGCTGGCCCAGCTTCCCTCGGCATAAGCCATACAGCCGTTATTCAGCGGACAAATTTCACATTTGGGCTTTGAGCGCGTGCAAACCAGCGCACCGAGATCCATCATCGCCTGATTAAACTCACTGACGCCAGCCGCAGGCGTGACCTCTTCCGCAATCTGCCACAGGCGTTTTTCCACCTCTTTCTTGCCCGGCCAGCCGCCCACCGTATAGCAGCGTGCCAGCACGCGCTTTACGTTGCCGTCCAGAATCGGATAGTGCTGGCCCAGCGCCAGCGAGACCACGGCGCCTGCGGTAGAGCGGCCTACGCCGGGCAGGGCGGCAACCTCATCAAAAGTTTCAGGGAAAATGCCCTGATGACGCTCGGCAATGGTCTGCGCCGCCTTATGTAAGTTGCGCGCACGGGCGTAATAACCAAGGCCGGTCCAGAGGTGAAGCACCTCATCCAGCGGCGCTGACGCCAGATCGTTGACCGTAGGAAAACGCGCCATAAAGCGTTCAAAATAGGGGATCACGGTGGCGACCTGGGTTTGTTGCAGCATGACTTCGGAGAGCCAAACCTTGTAAGGCGTTTTGGCCTGTTGCCACGGCAGGGTTTTACGTCCGAAGCGCTGATACCAGTCCAGCACCTGCTGCGCGAACTGTTGCGCTTGCATCATGAGAAGGAAAATTTCCGTTATTGCTCTACACTCAGGCAGGCATTCCAGCATAGACATTGCGCGGAGTAAACCGGAACTTTGCAAGTGCTTGCTTCTGTCCGGTAACTTTGCATAATGCCCGTTTTCCTGAATATGCAGACAGGCAGGCAACGACATGATTAATGACGTCATCACACCGGAATTTGATGAAAACGGGCGCCCTTTGCGTCGTATCCGCAGCTTTGTGCGTCGTCAGGGTCGCCTGACAAAGGGTCAACAGCAGGCGCTTGATACCTTATGGCCGGTTATGGGCGTAGAGTATCAGGCGGAGCCGGTGGATCTGGTGGCGTTATTTGGCCGGGAAGCGCCGGTGGTGCTGGAGATTGGCTTTGGCATGGGCGCATCGCTGGTAGCGATGGCCAGCGCAAACCCGGAACAAAATTTCCTTGGAATTGAGGTTCATGCGCCAGGCGTAGGGGCCTGTCTGGGATCGGCGCAGGAAGCAGAGCTTAAAAATCTGCGCGTAATGTGCCACGATGCGGTTGAAGTGCTGGAAAAGATGATCCCGGATAACGCATTGCGCATGGTGCAGCTGTTTTTCCCCGATCCCTGGCATAAAGCGCGCCATAACAAACGCCGCATTGTGCAGGTTCCGTTTGCCGAGTTGGTATTACGTAAACTGAAGCTGGGTGGCGTATTTCATATGGCCACCGACTGGCAGGAATACGCTGAGCACATGCTGGAAGTGATGAGCAGCGTAGAGGGATATCAGAACCAGTCCGCCACCAGTGATTATGTGCCGCGTCCGGAAACGCGACCATTGACGAAATTTGAGCAGCGCGGGCAGCGACTGGGCCACGGCGTATGGGATTTAATGTTTGAGAGGATTAAATAATGGCAATACAGCGTAGCCGCCGTTTACGTAAAAAGCTGCATATTGACGAGTTTCAGGAATTGGGCTTTTCTGTTGCCTGGACGTTTCCGCAGGGTACTGCGGTAGAAGAGATCGATACGACCGTTGATGCCTTTATTCATGAAGTCATTGAGCCTAACGGACTGGCGTTTGACGGCAGCGGTTATCTGCAATGGGAAGGTCTGGTATGCCTGCAGAAAATCGGTAAATGTACCGATGAGCATCGTGAACAGGTTCGTCAGTGGCTGGAAGCGCGCAATATGGAAGGTGTAAAAGTCACTGAACTGTTTGATGTCTGGTGGGACTAAAAGCTAAGTCAACGCGCATACTGGCAATTCAGGCGCGTTAAGTGAGCGCCTGAAGCGGGCAGGCCGCACTGAAAACGCGCCTGGCCAATGACAGCATCTGTTTCACAGGCGCACGAGAAATGAGTCCTATAACGAACCCAGGAGTCTTTATGATGCGTAAAGCGCTGACGGGCGTACTTTTGCTGGCTGCGGTGCAGGCGCATGCAGCTTATGAATGCCCGGTGAAGCCGCAGGATGATGTGGTTATCACGCCGCAGTCGGTACAGGTAGTGGGCGCCAGCGGTAATCTGGTGATCTCTCCGGTGGGCGATCTGCAATACAACGGCAAGCAGATTCAGCCAGATACGGCGACACGTCAGAAAGCAGTGGATTATCAGGCGGCGCTGCGTCGTGATTTGCCGTGGGTGGATCAGGGCGCATCGAAGCGGCTGGAGAAAGGCCGCGTGGCACTGGATAAGGTAGTTGTGGAGAAACTTGGCGCCAGCAGCAACGTGCGCAAGCGGCTTACCACGCTGGATGAGCAGCTGAAGCAGCAGATGAACCGTATTATTGAGCATCGCAGCGACGGCTTAACCTTCCACCATCAGGCTATCGATCAGGTTCGTGCTGACGGGGAGCGTCTGGTGCAAAGCAGCTTAGGCGGCGTCGTGCAGGACAGCCTGAACGAGATGGGCACAAAACAGGCCAGCCAGAGCGATAATCCGTTGCAGGCGATTATGGGTAATCTGGGCGGCTTGCAGCAGGCGATTCAGGCAGAATGGAGTAACCAGGAGCAGGATTTCCAGAACTTCGGTCGTGAAGTCTGTAATCGCGTAACCGCCCTGGAAAACCAACGGAAAGCGGTGTTAGCCGGAATTAAATAGTAAAATGCCCTGACGGCCTCAGAGGGCTGGCAGGGCGCTTATCGTCATTCGCATCCGCTAAATAAATAATGTTAATTCAGTGGTACAACATCGCTAAACTTAATATAACCTTTTTTATCGCTTAGCCGATCCTGTCTGGTGGGATCGTACAGGGCGACATACATCCATTGTTTATTAATGGTTTTTATCTTTACCACGCTTTCATCACGAGTAAATGTATAGCTGGTTTTAGCTCTCTCTTTGGGTTCATGCTTGAGTTGCCCGGTTTTTGTATTCGAATTAAGAATGTATGAGGTTAAGTAAGGGAAGCTGCCACCATAAACACAGCCTGTGTCGTCATTTGTTTTTGTATTAAAGTCCAGGGCAGTCGGCGTAAAAGAAACAAACTCGGCGATATAGTTATCTGCATCGCATTCAATATAATGTTTAATCTCTTTGATAGTCAAATAACCTTTTTGGTTGACATACCACTCCTTATACTTAAAGAAATTATCAGGTATATTTGTAAAATGGCTTTTTATGAAGTTTATTTTTTTATTCTCACTGCCATCCATTAAAATATCAATTACTTTCATTTTCTGCGGTGAAGTTTTAGATGGGAAGTACCTGAAGCCTAACTGCGGCGTGTTTACAGTAGCATCATCATTCCATTCGGCTTTCCAGTAGGCCTGAAAAGTGCCATCTATTAGTAATTGGTCAGCGAATGAATAATGAGCTAAAGTTAAAAAAGAAAATGACAGGAGAATCAATGATTTTGAAAGGTTTTTTTTGATCATCTATTACCGTCCACATAACAAGAAGTGATCATAACAGTAAAGTTAGCGATGCCTTCTTTTTCTATAATTTCCTTTATCCTTTTATACATGATAACACTGTTTGTGACTTTATTGGCCAACCTTTCTGTTCCAGGCAACAGGCAGCCTTCAGTATCCTGAGGGTTATTCCCTGGGTGAATAAGAATATCTCTGCTTACCGATACATCAGCGTTAAATAGCTTAGGCGTAGGGTTATGTTTTACAAACTTTCCGCTTGTATGCCATACAAGTCGGTAACTTCCTTCCGGGATCCTTTTCTTTAAACGTGGGGTGACGGTATCAGGTCCGGGACATTCCAAAAAATAACCTCTAATGTCTGTGCCAGGGATACTGAATTCGCTAATGGTAGATAACGTGGTTTGCCATTTTCGCTGAACGAATATCGTGTACGTCATAGCCATAACCTCCTTGTTATGTAAAGTCCGTATCTCTTTAAGTAGTCAGCCGGAACTTTATAAATACAATGTCCAGAATGCTGTCAGGATGGGTTAAACGCCATAGCATTTTGTGAAATAAGTTATTAACCAGAAGGAAAATATTACAGGGAGAAATAAATAATACATTATCAAGATCTTACACTGAGACATAACCCGCTGAAATCATCGATGTTGTTTATCTGAACGAGGAACTCAGGGCCGTTTTAATCGTGATTCGCTGTTTTAAAATTAACAGGAAAGGGGATATTGCCGGGCTTTGCAATGATAAGAAAATCATTCCTGTCTGATAGCAATAGTCAGGTGTCAGAGGAAATAAAAAAGCTCAATGTGCCTGCTAAATAGATCAGCCAGTCACAATGAGCTTTGCGCTTTAATTAAAAAGATTATTCCGCCAGGAACAGTTCCAGCAACGAATTAAGGAACAGCTTGCCTTTCTCCGTTACCTGCCAAAATTGTGGCGTTTCCGTCAGGTAGCCTTTCTCCAGCGCACTATTCAGCTGCGGTCGAATAATGGTTTCATCCAGACCGGTATAACGTGTAAAGTCGCCGCGCGGCGCTGGCTCCAGCAGGCGGAAACGGTTCATAAAAAACTCAAAGGGCTTATCTTCGTCCGCCACCTCATACTGCTTATCCAGGTATTCTCCTGACATAAAGCCGCGTGGATGGCGCGTTTTTATGGTACGCACGATCCGGCCATCCGGCTGCGTTAGCTTGCCGTGCGCGCCGCAGCCAATCCCCAGATAGTCACCGAACCGCCAGTAGTTCAGGTTATGTTCGCAACGATAGCCAGGTTTGGCGTAGGCCGACGTTTCATACTGCTCATAGCCCGCCGCCGTCAGCAGCTGATGGCCCTGCTCAAAAATATCCCACAGCGCGTCATCATTAGGCAGCACTGGCGGACGCGAGGCAAACAGCGTATTCGGCTCAATCGTCAGCTGATACCAGGAAAGGTGCGGCGGATTAAGCGCAATCGCCTGACGCAGGTCGTCCAGCGCCTCGGTTAGCGATTGATCGGGCAGACCGTGCATCAAATCAAGGTTAAAACTACGCAGCCCAAGGCCGGCAGCCAGGTGAGCCGCGCGCTTTGCCTCTTCCGGGCCATGAATGCGACCAAGACGCTGTAGCTTAAGCGGACTAAAGCTCTGTACGCCGATAGAAATACGGTTTACACCAGCCGCCTGATAAGCGCTGAAACGATCGGCTTCCACCGTACCGGGATTCGCTTCCATGGTAATTTCTGCCCCGGCAGCCAGCGGCAGACGCGCCCGCACGCCGTCCAGCAGCAGCTGCATGGCGTGACTGCTTAACAGACTGGGCGTACCGCCGCCGATAAAGATCGTGGCCACTTCACGTCCGTGGGTTAACGGCAGGTCGCGATCCAGATCGGCCAGCAGGTGATTGACATATTCCTCATGCGGCACTTCGCCTTTTAAGGCGTGCGAGTTGAAATCACAGTAGGGACATTTCTGCACGCACCAGGGAATATGAATATAGAGGCTGAGCGGTGGAAGATTAGCCATTACGCATCGCTTCCAGCAGCAGAGTCAGCGCCTGGCCGCGATGAGAAACCGCGTGCTTTTCCGCTTTGCTCAGTTCAGCTGCGGTTTTGCCCAGCTCAGGGACATAAAAAATCGGATCGTAGCCAAAACCGCCAATGCCCGCCGGCGTGCGGATAATTTCCCCGCGCCAGCTACCGTGGCACACCAGCGGTGTCGGATCGGTTACATGACGCAGATAAACCAGCACGCAGTGAAACTGCGCCTGACGCTGGCCTTCCGGGGTATCCTGCAACGCATCCAGCAGCTTCTCCAGATTTTGCCGATCGCTGGCCGCCTCGCCGGCGTAGCGCGCCGAATAGATCCCAGGCGCGCCACCGAGCGCATCTACCGCCAGACCTGAGTCATCGGCAATGGCTGGCAGGCCGGTTACCTGGGCGGCATGGCGCGCTTTCAGAATGGCGTTTTCAATAAAGGTTAAGCCGGTTTCCTCTGCGGGCTCTACGCCCAGATCGGTTTGCGCCACAATATTCAGGCCAAAATCAGCCAGCATATCGGCCAGTTCACGCACTTTACCCGGGTTACCGGTGGCGAGGACAACTTTTTGCATATCAGTTCCAGAAACGTTTACGGCGATAACAACAATTACAGCTGCGCCCAGCCAGGGATGAAATCCATGCCCAGGAAGTTCAGCATATAGAGGATCAAAATGACCACCATGGCGGAGAAGTCGATACCGCCCATTGCCGGCAGGAAGCGACGCACAGGTGCCATCAGCGGTTCGGTCAGCTGAATCAGTACATAATCCACCGGATTACGACCCTGACTTATCCAGCTCATTAGCGAACGGACGATAATTACCCAGAATACCAAGACGCCAGCCGCTTTCACCAGCGAGACCAAACCGAAATAGAGGAACACCGGATCGAACAGGAAAACGCTGCTCTGAAGCGCGAAAACCAGGGTAAACATCAGCACGCTAAGCACATAGGCCAGCAGCAGCGATGCGGTATCCAACGGACCGACAGAAGGGATAACGCGGCGTAGCGGCTTGATTACCGGCTGGGTAATTTTGACTACAAACTGGGAGAACGGGTTATAAAAATCGCATCTTGCCCACTGCATCCAGATGCGCAGCAACAACACTTTCACGTACAGATTAATCAGCGTCGTTACCAGGAAAGTCAACGTCAGCATGAGGTTCCTCAATTATTGTTGTGGGGGAGTGGTGCCGTAATCACGCGCACCGAAAATAGCGGTGCCGATACGAACCATGGTACTGCCTGCCGCAATCGCGGCCTCCATATCGTCGCTCATTCCCAGAGAAAGTGTATCGACGGATGGATAATGCTGTTTCAGCGAGGCCAGCGCATCCGCCATCTTCTGACAGACCGCCAGCTGACGCTGGTAATCTTTTTCCGGCGCCGGAATCGCCATCAGTCCGCGCAACCGCAAATGCGGCAGCGCTGCAACTGCCTGTGCCAGTTCCGGCAGCGCCTCAAGCATAATGCCCGATTTACTGTTTTCGTCACTGATATTTACCTGAATTAACACATTCAGCGGCGGCAGATGTGGCGGACGTTGATCGTTCAGGCGCGTAGCGATACGTAAGCGATCCACCGTATGACACCAGGCGAAATTCTCCGCCACCAGACGGCTCTTATTGGATTGCAGCGGACCGATAAAGTGCCATTCAGGGTCACTGTGGGCTAACACCTGAATTTTATCCACGCCTTCCTGAACGTAATTCTCACCAAAGGCAAGCTGTCCTGCCTGCAGGGCTTCTGCGACAGCGCTCGCAGGTTTGGTTTTACTGACGGCAAGCAGCGTAATTTCTTGTGGATCGCGGCCGCAACGCGACGCCGCCGCAGCGATACGCTGGCGAACTTCCTGTAAGTTGTGCTGAATAGAAGTCATAGTCAGGAGAAAATCATGGATGTGGAAGAAATCGTGGCCCTTAGTGTAAAGCATAATGCTGCCGATCTGCATCTTTGTAGTGGACATTTGCCGCGCTGGCGTCTGGATGGCGTGCTGCAACCCATCCCCGATCAGCCGCCAACCTGTACTGCAATGCTGGAGGCGCTGCGTGAGCGCTGGCTGGATGCTGATCAGCAGGCCAGCCTGACGCAGAACGGAGACATTGATTTTGCGATAACCACCTACAGCGGGCAGCGCCTGCGCGCGAATCTATTCCAGCAGCGGCAGGGTATATCGCTGGCGTTGCGTGTGATTAGTAGCCGCTGTCCAGCGCTGGAGGCGCTGCGGCTGCCTGCCAGCGTTCCGGCGCTGCTGGAGCAGCAGGATGGCCTGATCCTGATTACCGGTGCCACCGGCAGCGGCAAGTCAACCACGCTGGCCTCAATGGTAGATGCCTTGAATCAGCAGGCGGCTCGCCACATTATTACGCTGGAAGATCCCATTGAGTTTATTCACCTCAGCCGCCGGTCGCTGATTCAGCAGCGGCAGATCGGTCAGCATTGCAGCAGCTTTCAGCAGGGATTACGGGCGGCGCTGCGCGAAGATCCCGATGTGATTCTGTTGGGAGAGCTGCGCGATCTGGAGACGATTCGCCTGGCGCTGACGGCGGCGGAAACCGGGCATCTGGTGCTGGCGACGCTGCATACGCGCAATGCGGCGCAGGCGGTGGATCGCCTGATAGATGTTTTTCCGGCTGAGCAGAAAAACCTGGTGCGCAGTCAACTGGCGTCCAGCCTGAAGGCGGTGGTCGCCCAACGACTGGTAGCGGCGAAAGAGGGAGGGCGCGTTGGGCTGTATGAAGTGTTAATCAATACGCCGGCGATCGCCAACCTGATCCGTGAGGGGAAAACCCATCAGATAGCAGGCCTGCTGCAAACCGGGATGCAGTCAGGTATGCAGACCTTCGAACAGAGCCTGCTACAGCGGCAGCAACAGGGGCTGACTGTCAGGCTGGATAGTTCTCAAACCAGCTTTCCAGGATGATCACCGCCGAAAGCGAATCGACGCTGCCTTTCGTGAGCGCTTTATAGCCGCCACGAGCAAACAGATCGGCGCGTGCCTCAACGGTACTGAGCCGCTCATCATGTAAAACAACCTGCACGCCAAAACGGCCATGCAGCCGGTTAGCAAACTTACGCGCCCTGGCGGTCAGTGGTTGTTCGGTGCCGTCCATATTAAGCGGCAGGCCGACCACTACCTGCTGCGGCTGCCATTCCTGTAACAGTCGTTCGATCTGTTCCCA
Organism: Pantoea sp. FN0307; assembly: GCF_050113815.1. Taxonomy (NCBI): domain Bacteria; kingdom Pseudomonadati; phylum Pseudomonadota; class Gammaproteobacteria; order Enterobacterales; family Erwiniaceae; genus Pantoea; species Pantoea sp. FN0307. The sequence goes on from NZ_JBNJSO010000002.1 coordinate 436,280, forward strand.
GTTGGGCACGCCATCCTGCGCTTTCAGGGCGGTTAAAGGGCGCGCGGTGCCGGTAAGAGGCTGGCCTACCGCGACGCCGATGCTTTTGGTGCCAAAATCAAACGCCAGAAGTGTCATGTTACTCATCAGGCGTGACCTGCCTCGCTGGTGATGTTGTGTATATCTATGCCGATGCTTTTTGCCGCTTCACGCCAGCGATCAGCGATTGGCGTCTGGAACAGAATATTGCTGTTAGCAGGGGTGGTAAGCCAGGCATTTTCCAGCAGTTCGCCTTCCAGCTGATCTTTCTCCCAGGCGCAGTAGCCCAACGCCACCAGCACCTGCTCCGGCTGTTCCGGCGTTCCAAGAGATTCCAGAACATCGCGCGAGGTGGTTATGACGGTATTATCGGAGATACGGATACTGGAGGCGAAAGTACGCTGGGCAGAATGCAAAATAAAGCCGCGATCTTCAGCCAGCGGGCCGCCGGAGAACACCGGCTTATCCAGTTTAACCTGCGGATCGCGCGGTGAGGGCGCAATTTTTAACTTAGTGAGGATGCCTTCAACCGTCAGGTTCTCCATCGGCTTATTGATAATTAATCCCATGGCGCCGTCCTGATTATGCTCGCAGATATACACCACCGAACGTTTAAACAGCGGATCCTGGAGGGCGGGCATCGCAATCAAAAAATGGTGCTGTAAATTCATTCTCACTCGTCTGAATACGGGTTAACGGCGAACGGCAGGCCATTAACGGGTTGAAGACGGGGCTACTGCCCCGTTCAAATTTATGCCAGGCGCTTCTCGATGGCATCCATCAACATACCGGTGATGGAGACCGGGAAGGCGGCTTCGATTTCACGAATGCAGGTTGGACTGGTTACGTTAATCTCGGTCAGCTTGTCACCGATAATATCCAGCCCAACAAAGATCAGGCCTTTTTGCTTCAGCGTGGGGCCAACGCGACGCGCGATTTCCCAATCGCTTTCGCTCAGCGGGCGCGCTTCACCGCGTCCACCGGCGGCCAGATTGCCACGCGTTTCACCCGACTGAGGAATACGCGCCAGGCAATAAGGAACGGGTTCGCCATCCACCACCAGCACGCGCTTATCACCTTCTTTGATCGCTGGCAGATAATTTTGCGCCATGCAGAAGAAGCTGCCGTGATTGGTCAGCGTCTCCAGGATCACCGCAAGGTTTGGATCGTCCTGTTTCACACGGAAAATGGAAGAGCCACCCATGCCGTCCAGCGGCTTCAGGATAATGTCGCCATGCTGCTGCCAGAACTCACGGATCCGCTTCGCATCGCGTGTGACCAGCGTATCGGGCGTTAACTCGGCAAACCAGGCGGTAAACAGCTTTTCATTACAGTCGCGCAGGCTCTGCGGTTTGTTAACGATCAGCACGCCCTGTTCTTCCGCACGCTCCAGCATATAGGTGGCGTAGATAAATTCTGTGTCGAAAGGCGGATCTTTACGCATCAAAATCACATTCAGCTCAGCCAGCGCAATATCCTGCTCGCTGCCAAATTCGAACCACTTATCGTAGTTCTGCTCAACGCTTAGTTGACGGGTACGCGCACGCGCCTCACCGCCGCGTAAATAGAGATCGTTCATCTCCATATAGTGAATTTCGTAACCGCGGCGCTGTGCTTCCAGCAGCATTGCAAAGCTGGAGTCTTTTTTAATATTGATCGTCGTAATAGGATCCATGACGATGCCAAGCTTAATCATTCTTCTCTCCTCGATCGGGCGGTCGGTATGCCGCTTGCCGCAGGTTGGCATAAATTCTTTTTACAGGCTTAACGCAATGGGCCGCTTATTCAGCTTAACCCAGATCGCCAAACCTGACCTGGAGTGCCGTAATTGCAGTGAGCGCGGTAGTCTCGGTGCGCAGCACGCGTGGTCCAAGCAAAATATCGGTAAAACCATGCTGGCCGGTCATCGCGATCTCCTCAGCGGTTAATCCGCCTTCCGGGCCAATCAGCAGGCGAACCCGCTCCACCGGCTGCGGCAGCGTATTAATGCTGTGTTGCGCTCGCGGATGCAGATTCAGCTTCATTGCGTCATCCTGCTCGGCGCACCAGGTTTCCAGCGACATCGCTTCACGGACCTCAGGCACCACATTGCGTCCGCACTGCTCGCAGGCGGCCACGGCGATTTTTTGCCATTGCTGAATCTTTTTGGCCTGCCGCTCGGCGTCCAGCTTTACGCCGCAGCGCTCAGAAAACAAGGGGGTAATAACATTAACGCCCAGTTCAATCGACTTCTGAATGGTAAATTCCATTTTTTCACCACGCGACATCACCTGTCCCAGGTGCAGATGAAGAGGCGACTCGCGGCTATCCATGCGGCTTTGCGTGACTTTGACCGTTACGCTGCGCTTATCGGCGCGTAAAATTTCAGCGTCAAAAACCAGATTACTGCCATCAAACAGTTCCAGCGCCTGGCCGCTGCCCATACGCAGCACCCGGCCAACATGATTGGCGGCATCTTCGCTTAGCGCGATTTCATGACCCACCGTCAGGGATTCGGGATGATAAATGCGGGGTTTTCGCATGATATTCCTGATCATAACAGACCGCGCAGGCGCACGGCATAAAGTACCTTCGCATAACAGACGCAGAGCCTGCCATGCGGTTGTGTAAAGTTTAGGGCAGCGCTTTTAACGCTGACAAGCGCGCTCAACGTAAGGGTTGTGGTTTCCCTGAATTTTTGCGATGCGTTTATCACGTTCGCATTCCCAGGGCGTTACCGGATACTGCTTATCCCATACCTGCATCAGCTGAGTTTGCTGACGGGAAAGGCGCAGCTGGTAACGATCGCGCATATAAAAATAAGTTCGGGCGATAACGCCACGCGCCCGGGCCGGTGGCTCTGCCAGCTTATTTTTAAAATCTATTTTCATTTCGCACTGGCCATACTGACGTTCGCTGCCGTTCCACTGGCTGTACATGAAGTTGCCACGGTCGCCATTCACTTCGCCAATTGCCGGCTGCAGGTTATGTAAATCAGATTCTATCTGACGATAGCCTTCATCTTTGCTGCAATTTTTACGACCGCCGTCCTGCCAGCACTGGCGCTGGTGGCCGAATTGCCAGGCGGGAACCACATGTTCCCATTCGATGCGGCTGGCGCGGTTGGCGTTTTTACGCACCTGATAGCCGCACGAGGCCAGATCGGGCACGCCTTTTTTCCCTTCCCAGTTAATCTTACAGCCGCAGTAGAAAGAGCCTGGCGCATCGGCATTGATTTGCACAGCGACTTTCTTCGCCTGCTGAAAATTATTCTGATGATAAGTATTTCCGCTCAGGCTGTGCGCGGCTAAAGGCGCAAGCAGAACAGAAAAGGCAACGGTAAACAAAAATTTGCGAGACATATTCCATTTTTCAGCTGATGAAAAAGAGCGCGCAGCGTACCAGATTGCGTCGTCTGTCGGAATGCTAAAGGGCCGATCGGAGGGAAATGCGCATTAATCAGGCGGCTCAGTCACCTGATGCCGGGTAATGGCCAGGCTGAAGCAGATCGCCGCACTGAACGCAGCGGTATTCTGTTTCACCGCGCATAACACGGTTATGGCGGCGCACCGTGAGATGATGTTGCTGACAGCGACAGTGCCAGGGAAAGGTTTTACCGCGCACGGAGGCAACTTCAAACTGATGCGTGCGGCGCGCCGGAACGTCCAGAATGGTTTCCATCATCCATTTCCACTCTTTGCCATGTGGCGCGACGCGGCCAAAGTGACGCCATACCAGCAAGTGCGCCAGCTCATGCGGCACCACCTCTTCAATAAACGCCTGCTGGTTTTCCAGCAGCAGCACGGGATTCAGGCGGATCTCCCAGCTTTGCAGCCAGGCGGTGCCGGCTGCCGTACCGCGCTGCTGATACACCAGAGTGGGCTCAGGGTAATTGCGCGCCAGGCGCTGATTGGCCTGCTGCAGTTTCTCACGCAGCGCACGCATAACGGCCTGCTGCAGGGCAATAGGAAGGCGAATGGGTTTCATAGCGGCAAAGAATACGGCGCGTAAAGCAAGAAAACAATGGGGCGCGGGTAGCGATTGAGCAGAGGCAGAGGATAAAAAAACCGGGGCGGCAAAGGCGGCCCCGGCTGTTGCAGATAGCAGGGTTACTCTTGCGAACCAATATCGCGCAGTTTTTTACCCGACATCAGGTTGCGTTCGATATGCTCCAGAGAGATGTTTTTCGTTTCCGGGATCAGCATTACCGTCAGGATGATAAATAGAATATTCAGGCCCGCGTATACCCAGAAAGTATTGGCGTTGCCCAGCGTATTCAGCATCGTCAGGAAGGTTGCGCCGACGATCATATTCGCAATCCAGTTGGTGGTCGTGGAAACGGTAATCCCGAAATCGCGCCCTTTCAACGGCTGAATTTCCGAGCAGAGTACCCAAATCAGCGGACCGGCGCTCATCGCAAAGCCGATAATAAACATCAGCAGCATGGCAACGGCAAAATATTGTGCGCCCGGCGATTCGATACCAATATGCAGCATGGTGCCAAGGATACCCATACCAACCGCCATTACCAGGAAGCCCAGCGTCAGCGTGGGTTTACGACCCCAGCGATCCACCAGACCGATAGCGATAAAGGTTGCCAGCACGTTGACCAGGCCAACAATTACCGTGCCCCACATCTGCTCGGTCGTGTTGCTGAAGCCCGCGATTTCAAAGATTTTCGGCGCGTAATACATGATGACGTTCATGCCGGTGAACTGCTGCATAACCTGCAACAGCACGCCCAGGTATACCGCACGACGGAAGTTGCTGTTCTCGCGGAACAGGCTCCAGCCGGTCTGCTTGATCTTCAGGCTTTCGCGGATCTCATCCAGCTCACGCTTTGCCTGCTCGCTGGTGTCACGCAGGCGATCCAGCACGCGTTGCGCATCGCGGAAGTGGCCTTTTGCCGCCAGCCAGCGTGGACTGTTCGGCAGGAAACAGACGCCAACAAGCAACAGAACGGCAGGAATGGTAATAATGCCCAGCATCCAGCGCCAGTTACCGGTATAGCTAAAGGCGGTATCAGAAAGATAAGCGCCCAAAATACCGATGGTGATCATCAGCTGATACAGAGAAATCATGCTGCCGCGAATTTTTTCCGGCGCGATTTCTGACAGGTAAAGCGGCGCGGTATAGGAGGCAACGCCCACGGCCAGACCAAGTACCACGCGTGCGGCGATCAGCATCTCCGGGTTCGGCGCCATGGCCGACCAGAGAGAACCGATAACAAACAGGATCGCACCGGCCATCAGGCTTTTTTTACGGCCCAGGCGGGAAGACATCCAGCCGCTACCGATCGCGCCGATCGCTGCGCCAAACATCATTGAGCTAACGATCCACTCCTGTTGATGGCTGGTAACATTAAAATCTTTAGCGATAAAGGGTAGGGCACCGGCGATAACGCCAATATCCAGGCCAAACAGCAGGCCAGCAAGTGCAGCAAGAAAGCAGACGAATAAGGTCATCATCTTATTCGAGGTTCTGCTTTTGTGGGTATTACCAGGCATATTGCCTCCGAATAGTATCCATCGTTGTAGTTATCAATGTTAGGAAACCTGAGCCGGGCGAAAAGTGAGACGGATCACAGAGGTGTAATCGGTTACACACGCCGGAACCCTGAAAACCAGCATTTATCACCAGGCTCTGGTTACATAACCAGTAAGGTATAGCACCTGTTAAGTTTCTGACAGTCCGGTGTTAATGAGCCATCAGACGACGCTGAAAATAACGCATTTTCTGACAAAATACATCCGCGATTAAATCCTAAATAACCGAAATATAAGGCCTTTCGATTTGTAAGCGTTATCATGCCAGCGGTATATACAGGCAACAAAAAGTGTAGCTGGGGAAAAAAAACATGAGGAATAAAAAAGGGAGCAATGAATGCTCCCTTTTTATACAGACGCCACCGATGAAAACGGCAGCGTGAAAGGATTACAGACCAGCCGCGTCGCGCAGCTGTTGTGCTTTATCGGTTTTTTCCCACGGGAAATGCTCGCGACCAAAGTGGCCGTAAGCTGCCGTTTCGCGATAGATCGGCTGCAGCAGATCCAGCATCTGAATCAGGCCATACGGACGCAGGTCGAAGAATTCACGTACCAGCAGAGTCAGCTGCTCGGTAGAGACTTTCTCGGTGCCGAAGGTTTCAACCATGATAGACGTTGGTTCAGCTACGCCGATAGCGTAGGAAACCTGAATTTCACAGCGATCGGCCAGGCCGGCAGCCACAATATTTTTTGCCACATAGCGCGCCGCATAAGCCGCTGAACGGTCAACCTTAGAGGGATCTTTACCAGAGAACGCGCCGCCGCCGTGACGAGCCATGCCGCCGTAGGTATCAACGATGATCTTACGACCCGTCAGGCCGCAGTCGCCCATTGGGCCGCCGATAACGAAGCGTCCGGTTGGGTTGATAAAGAATTTGGTGGTAGAGCTCAGCCATTCCGTCGGCAGGACCGGCTTGATGATCTCTTCCATCACCGCTTCTTGCAGGTCGGCCTGAGAAATATCTTCTGCATGCTGCGTGGAGAGCACAACGGCATCGATACCGACAATTTTGCCGCCATCGTACTGGAAGGTTACCTGGCTTTTTGCATCCGGACGCAGCCACGGCAGGCTGCCGTTTTTACGTACTTCAGACTGACGCTGTACCAGACGGTGAGCATAAGTCACCGGCGCAGGCATCAGCACATCGGTTTCATTGGTGGCATAGCCAAACATCAGGCCCTGATCGCCCGCGCCCTGTTCCAGCGGATCGATGCGGTCAACGCCCTGATTGATATCGGGCGACTGTTTGCCGATAGCACTCAGAACGGCACAGGAGTTAGCATCAAAGCCCATATCGGAGTGAACATAGCCAATATCACGCACGGTTTGACGAGTGATCTCTTCGATATCAACCCAGGCGCTGGTGGTGATTTCGCCACCCACCAGGACCATACCGGTTTTCACATACGTTTCGCAAGCCACGCGAGCTTTCGGATCCTGAGCGAGGATCGCATCAAGAACGGCGTCCGAAATTTGGTCGGCAATTTTATCAGGATGTCCCTCGGATACGGACTCTGAGGTAAAAAGGTGTTTAGCCATTTAATTCTTTACCTTACTAAAACGGTTTAATTAACAACTGCCCGGCGCAGGGAAAAGGCTTAGCCTGTTCCAGCGCCCCTTCAGGCAAAGCCGCGTGCAGCACAGAAGTTAACCAGTTTAGACGGATTAACATCTGGACGTCTATTTTAGGTTACTCTGTAAGCGAATTGCCAGCCCTTTTTTGTCGGGTGGTGCTTTCTGATTATCGGCAGCTGGCCCGATTTCCTGACAGCAACCACAGCTTACATAATTTGTTTTTGCAATTTGCCCGCGTGAGCGGTATAAAACGCGGCTGCTGTTTTCAGCGAAGATACAGGACGCTCAGCGCGTCTGGCCCGTCAGATGAGATATCTGATTTTCACCCTCAGGCCTATTTTCCACATGCCCGGCATGTGTGGAGGTGATACGAGTAATGAACCAGGTTTTCACCCTTTCTTCCGGTTCACTCCGCTGCACTGATGTGCATTCGTCTCTTTCCGTTTGCTCCTCCGCCAGCCTTTTCCGTCAAGGTTTTCTCTGTTTCGGTCATCATCACGACACGAGCGCAGGCTAACTTGCTACAGTTTGACTGGGTGCCTTCAGTTTTAGTTGAAGGTGAGCTGATGCTTTTTTATCCCGCAACACGGAGTTCAGCGACGTGTTTTACACTGAATCTATGACGCAGTGGGTTGAGGCGACCGTTCAGCATTTTATGCTGGCGATCTCGCCGGAAGGTGGCTTGTTCTGGCAGCGCCAAACTGCGATAGTTGTTAATTATTCTGCAACACTAATTAATGTTGAGGTTCGCAATGTCTGACGACATAAAGAATATCAAGGGTTCGTCAGCAGGCGAACAGGGTGAACTGCGCTCAATGCAGGAGGTGGCGATGAGCGATCAAGATGCGAGCAGAATGCTGCGCACCTATAACATTGCCTGGTGGGGCAACAACTATTATGACGTCAACGAGCTGGGGCATATTAGCGTCTGTCCCGATCCGGATATGCCGGAAGTGCGCGTAGACCTGGCCCGCCTGGTAAAAGAGCGTGAAGCTGACGGCCAGCGCCTGCCGGCGCTGTTCTGCTTTCCGCAGATCCTGCAACATCGTCTGCGCTCTATTAACGCTGCCTTTAAACGCGCGCGTGAGTCTTACGGCTATCAGGGCGACTACTTCCTGGTCTATCCGATCAAGGTGAACCAGCATAAGCGCGTGATCGAATCATTGATCCACTCCGGCGAGCCGCTGGGTCTGGAAGCGGGTTCGAAAGCGGAGCTGATGGCGGTACTGGCTCACGCCGGTATGACGCGCACGGTTATCGTTTGTAACGGCTATAAAGATCGTGAATATATCCGTCTGGCACTGATTGGCGAAAAAATGGGCCATAAAGTTTACCTGGTTATCGAAAAAATGACCGAGGTGAAACTGGTGCTGGAAGAAGCGGAACGCCTGAATCTGGTGCCGCGTTTGGGTATTCGCGCCCGTCTGGCCTCGCAGGGGTCCGGTAAATGGCAGTCCAGCGGCGGTGAAAAATCGAAGTTTGGTCTTTCCGCTTCGCAGGTGCTGCAGCTGGTGGATATTATGCGCAACGCCGGGCGTCTCGATAGCCTGCAGCTGCTGCATTTCCATCTCGGTTCGCAGATGGCCAATATCCGCGATATCGCTACCGGCGTACGTGAGTCCGCGCGTTTCTACGTGGAGCTGGCGAAGCTGGGCGTTAAGATCCAGTGTTTTGATGTCGGCGGCGGTCTGGGCGTTGACTATGAAGGTACGCGCTCGCAGTCAGACTGTTCCGTTAACTATGGCCTGAACGAATACGCCAACAACGTGATCTGGGCCATTGGCGACGCCTGTGAAGAGCATGGCTTGCCGCATCCGACGGTGATTACCGAGTCGGGCCGTGCGGTAACCGCGCATCACACCGTGCTGGTTTCCAACATTATCGGCGTTGAGCGCAGCGAGTTCAGCAAGCCCTCAGCGCCAGAAGTGGATGCGCCGCGTCCGCTGCTGAGCATGTGGGAAACCTGGCAGGAGATGCACGAGCCGAATACGCGTCGTTCGTTGCGTGAATGGCTGCACGACAGCCAGATGGATCTGCATGATATCCATACCGGTTATTCGCAGGGCACCTACGATCTGTCGCAGCGCGCCTGGGCAGAACAGCTTTATCTGAGCATCTGCCACTATATTCAGCAGCATCTTGACCCCAGCAACCGCGCTCACCGTCCGATTATCGATGAGCTGCAGGAGCGTATGGCGGATAAGATTTACGTTAACTTCTCGCTGTTCCAGTCGATGCCGGATGCGTGGGGTATCGATCAGCTGTTCCCGGTGTTGCCGCTGGAAGGGCTGAATAAGAAGCCGGAGCGTCGCGCGGTACTGCTCGACATCACCTGTGATTCTGATGGCACCATCGATCACTACGTGGATGGCGATGGCATCGCTACCACCATGCCGATGCCGCAGTACGACGTGGATAACCCGCCGATGCTGGGCTTCTTTATGGTGGGCGCATACCAGGAGATCCTGGGCAATATGCATAACCTGTTTGGCGATACTGAAGCGGTTAACGTTTACGCTTTCGCCGACGGCAGCGTGGAAGTAGAGCTGTCGGATGAAGGGGATACCGTTGCGGATATGCTGGAATATGTCCAGTTGAACCCGCAGGAGCTGCTGGATCTGTTCCGCAATCAGGTTAAACAGACCGAGCTTGACGATGAACTGCGCGCGCAGTTCCTTGAAGAGTTTGAAGCGGGCCTCTACGGCTATACTTATTTAGAAGACGAATAAGCAGCGATGCGGCGGCGAGGGTCAAAAATGACATTGCCGCCAGCGTTTCGCGCGGCGATAATCGCCGTCAGTTATCTCATCAATCCCTTCCTCGTCGGGTTTAACGACGCGGAGGGGATTTTTTTCATCTGAACAACCATGTCGGCCGCGCCGTCATGAATAAAAGGAGTTGTTATGAATAACACCAACACCTTAGGTCATCAGTACGATAATTCCCTGGTTTCCAACGCCTTCGGCTTTTTGCGTTTGCCGTTGAATTTCCAGCCGTACGACAGCGATGCTGAATGGGTGATCACCGGCGTTCCTTTTGATGCCGCGACGTCTGGTCGTCCCGGCAGCCGCCTGGGCCCGAGCGCGATTCGCCAGATCTCCACTAACCTGGCATGGGAAGGCTGTCGCTGGCCGTGGGATTTCGATCTGCGCGAGCGTCTGAAGGTGATTGACTGCGGCGATCTGGTTTACGCTTTCGGTGATTCACAGGATCTGACCGACAAGCTGCAGGCGCATGCGGAAAAACTGCTGGCAAGCGGTAAGCGTATGCTCACTTTTGGCGGCGATCATTACATTACCCTGCCGCTGCTGCGCGCCCATGCAAAGCATTTCGGCAAGATGGCGCTGGTTCATTTTGATGCGCATACCGACACCTACTCCAACGGCCCGAAATTTGACCACGGCACCATGTTCCATCATGCGCCGAACGAAGGTCTGATCGATCCGCAGCGCTCGGTACAGATCGGTATTCGCACCGAGTTTGATAAAAATCTTGGTTATCAGGTGCTGGATGCGGCGCAGATTAACGATCGCGGCGTTGATGACATTCTGGTGCAGGTGAAGCAGATCGTCGGCGACATGCCGGTTTATCTGACTTTTGATATCGACTGCCTCGATCCGGCGCATGCGCCTGGCACCGGCACGCCGGTGATTGGCGGTTTGACCACCGATAAAGCGCTGAAGCTGGTTCGCGGTCTGCAGGGCCTGAATATTGTGGGGATGGATCTGGTAGAAGTGGCGCCGGGCTACGATCAGTCCGATCTGACTTCGCTGGCAGCGGCAACCATTGCGCTGGATATGCTGCACGTGCAGGCGGTGAATAAAGCTAATAAAGGTTAAACCTCTGACCGTCGCGACATTGTCAGGCGGCGGTCAGCGCTTTATTGCTTATCATGCACAAAGGAGGCGAAACGCCTCCTTTTTATGCCGCTGGCTAAAAAGAGATGGCGTAACGCCCCTGTGGGTTAACTTATTTAAGGCCGTCGGCAGCCATACGTTCACGGATATGCTGCGCGCGCGCCTCAGAAGCGGGATGGTCGTCAAACATCGAGCTCTGATGAGTGCCTTCCAGCTTCGCCAGCTTTTCAAAACTGGTAACCAGTCCGTTCGGATTGATGCCGCGTTTTTTCAGCAGGTCGTAAGAGTAATCATCCGCCTGAGATTCCTGGGTTTGCGAGAACTGCGCGCTAACCAGTTTCTGACCCAGTTCGCCGAGCTGTGATTGTGACAGCGAGGCCGCAATACCACCCATTGAGGCTGCAGCAGTGCGCGCCGCCGTGGTGGCGTAAGCGACCTGCATCGCTTTACGCGTATGGCCCAGCGCAACGTGACCCATCTCATGACCCAACACCGCTTCAACTTCGTTATCGGTCATCATATCCATCAGACCGCTATAAACGCGGATACAACCGTTGGCCATCGCCCAGGCGTTGACATCTTTGGTGAGATAAACCTTATAGTTGGCCGGCGTACCGTTAATGTTATTGCCCAGCGCGGCGGCGATCTTATCCAGACGTTTCTGGTAGGTGCTGCCTGGCTGAGCGATTTGCGCTTCGCTGTCCATCTGCTGGCATGACTGGTCGCTGAGCGTCTTAACCTGATCATTGCTGAGGGTAACGGCCTGGAAAGCCTGGGCGCCAGACTGCATCAGCGCGGAGCTGTCAATATTCTGACAGCCAGAAAGTAAAGTGGCGACCGACAGGGCCATCAAAGAAGCACGGATTTTCATTCCATTCATATCCCATAACAGTAACAAGCTAGTAAATATAATAAGTCCTGCATAAAACTACGCGTGGCGCTTTTTTCAGGAAGGCACCTTTATAGCGGTTTCAATATATAAAGCCCAGTAGACAACGCCGAAAGCGCGAAATGTCCCTGATATTTCGCATCTCACGCCATGTACTTCCACCCCGCTTTTCATGTACATTGTTTGGCGACTTTCCCTTGGCTTTGCCTGATAACTCATTAATTACAATAGGTTAAGGACGGCGAAGCAATAAATCCGACCTGGAGTAACACATGTCTTCTCGTAAAGAGCTTGCCAACGCCGTTCGCGCCTTGAGCATGGATGCAGTACAAAAAGCGAAATCTGGTCATCCGGGCGCCCCGATGGGCATGGCTGATATCGCCGAAGTGCTGTGGCGCGATTATCTGAACCATAATCCAACCAACCCTCTGTGGGCCGATCGCGATCGTTTCGTTCTTTCTAACGGTCACGGCTCGATGCTGATCTACAGCCTGCTGCACCTCACCGGTTACGATCTGCCAATCGACGAGCTGAAAAACTTCCGTCAGCTGCACTCTAAAACGCCGGGCCACCCGGAATATGGTTATACCGCAGGTGTGGAAACCACGACTGGACCGCTGGGGCAGGGGATTGCCAATGCGGTGGGTATGGCGATCGCTGAACGCACCATGGCGGCGCAGTTTAACCGTCCGAATCATGACATCGTTGATCACCATACTTATGTGTTTATGGGTGACGGCTGCATGATGGAAGGGATTTCCCATGAGGTTTGCTCGCTGGCCGGTACGCTGAAGCTGGGCAAGCTGGTGGCGTTTTACGATGACAACGGTATCTCTATCGATGGTCATATTGAAGGCTGGTTCAGCGACGATACCGCTGCCCGCTTCGAAGCCTACGGCTGGCACGTGGTGCGTGGCGTAGACGGCCACGATGCCGATGCGATCAAGAAAGCGATTGAAGAAGCGAAAGCGGTGAGCGATAAACCGTCGCTGCTGATGTGTAAAACCGTTATCGGCTTCGGCTCACCGAATAAAGCCGGTACGCATGATTCACACGGCGCGCCGCTGGGCGATGACGAGATCGTGCTGACCCGCAAACAGCTGGGCTGGGAACACGCGCCTTTTGTTATCCCTCAGGACATTTATGCGCAGTGGGATGCTAAAGAAGCAGGTCGGGTAAAAGAAGCCGCATGGCAGCAGAAATTTGATGCCTATGCGCAGGCTTATCCGGAGCTGGCCGCTGAGTTTACGCGTCGCATGAACAACGAGTTGCCGGCCAACTGGCAGGAAGAGTCGCAGAAATTTATCGAGCAGCTGCAGGCCAATCCGGCGAAAATCGCCAGCCGTAAAGCATCGCAGAATGCGATCGAAGCGTTCGGTAAACTGTTGCCGGAATACCTGGGCGGCTCTGCTGACCTGGCACCAAGCAACCTGACCATGTGGTCCGGCTCAAAAGGCATCAATGATGATGCGGCTGGTAACTATATCCACTACGGCGTACGTGAATTCGGCATGACCGCTATCGCTAACGGCATTGCGCTGCACGGTGGTTTCCTGCCTTACACTGCCACCTTCCTGATGTTCGTTGAGTATGCGCGTAACGCGGCGCGTATGGCTGCGCTGATGAAAATTCGTCAGGTGATGGTCTATACCCATGACTCTATCGGTCTGGGCGAAGATGGCCCGACTCACCAGCCGGTTGAGCAGATTGCCAGCCTGCGCGTCACGCCGAATATGAGCACCTGGCGTCCGTGCGATCAGGTTGAATCTGCCGTGGCGTGGAAATATGCCATTGAACGTCAGGATGGCCCGACAGCGCTGATTTTCTCCCGTCAGAATCTGGCACAGCAGTCACGTAGCCCTGAGCAGTTGGCAAACATTGCGCGCGGCGCCTACGTGCTGAAAGATTGCGAAGGCCAGCCGCAGCTGATCCTGATCGCAACCGGTTCAGAAGTTGAACTGGCGGTTGCTGCCTGGGATAAGCTGACTTCTGAAGGTTATCAGGTACGCGTGGTTTCTATGCCCTCTACCGATGCGTTCGATAAGCAGGATGAGGCTTACCGTGAATCAGTGCTGCCGAAAGCGGTTAGCGCGCGCGTAGCTATCGAAGCGGGTATTGCTGACTACTGGTATAAATATACCGGCCTGAACGGCGCGGTAATCGGCATGACCACCTTTGGTGAATCTGCCCCGGCGGAGAAGCTGTTCGAGCTGTTTGGCTTTACCGTTGAGAACGTGGTAGCAAAAGCGAAAGCGATTCTGTAAGAAAAAGGTTTGTCCGTTATGCGGACGAACCTGATATTTTCATGGCGCGCGGTTTAATAATCCGCGCGCCATTATTTATATGTTGTTTTATGCAGTAAAAATATCTTTTATGAAATTAGCCCCCCCATTGTCCAGCCCATTAATTTAGCAACTAATTACTTTCGTTAATAAACAGCGGAATTGCTGCAGCTAACCTTCTGGGCTTAAGAGTCTAACTGGCTGACGTAAAATCTATTCATTTAGTAGATGTTATTTTATTTATGAATCTGGCAATTAATAAACTTCAGGTTTCATCTGGAATGATAATTTATCCGGCACGTTATCCAGTACCTGTTGAATAATCGTAAACTGTTCATCGCTATTCTTATTATCAACTGCTGGCTTGCTTTCCGGCGGCGTTTTTTTTACCGCCAGCGGTTTCGACGTACCGTAAAAACGTCCGCTTTTATTGATAGAGAGATCGTCGCTTTCAATGGTGCCGTCAATTAAGCCGCGGGCGTTGATCTCTACAACCGCGCTGGCGCAAACGCCCGTGACTTTGCCATCCACAACAACCTTAGCGGCATAAATTTCTCCTTCCACGCTGCCTTTACTGAGCACGTAGACGGTTCGCTCCGCCGTGATGGTGCCGTCGATAGTACCGTTGATTTTCATATCGCCAGACGCTTTTATCTCACCGTTAATATGGCAATTAGAGGGAATAATAGTCGCTTCCTTGTCTACCACCATCGCGGCCGAAACCGTTTCGCTATTATCCTGTATTGGCTGCGGCGGAATATAACACGCCTGTTCTTCCGTAGCGGAATTACTGGCGGATGCGTTCTCTTTGCGTTTAAACATAATCAGTCCTTTGTGAGATGTTATATAGCGAAGTAAAGATAAAATAATGAAAGAGGTTATTAACGCCAACATTATTTTTAACAGGAGGATGAGTAGCTCCTGGCGGCTTTCCCATTCAAGACAATAAATCAGTAAAGCCGTAGCCCAGGTAAACCAGACGCCCCAAAGCAGCTTATAGTTCATAACGTCCTTTTACCGAACCAAAATAAGTGCGGTGCAGTCGTCACGACTGAACCTTTTATCAGGTAATACAGAGCTGTCAGATAATGTCTGCATTTAATACAGAGCATCAGGTCCTCCGCAAAGTGCGGGCGATGCATGACCACAGGTCTCCGCTTGCAGGCGGTTTGCATGTAAAGCAGGCGTTGATATTGTCTCACCATACTATGAGCGCTGGCAAAAGCGGGGATACCCACGGCAACTTTTATTCAAATTTGTGATCTGCGTCAGAAGTTTGTGCCAAGGGTTGATCGCTATCATTTTAATTATTCCTGGTAACGAATATTCTGGCTGAAGCGTTTCAGTTTCGACAATTCCTCACACTTTGGATGGATTGCGCTGGCGGATTTTTCCCTGTACAAATCGTAACGGCTGGCTCAGGCTATCGGCACGTATTTATCAGGTTCTGACGCAGGAGATGTATGACCCTTCGCGTAGCGATTAATGGCTTTGGCCGTATTGGACGCAGCGTACTACGTGCGCTGTACGAAACCGGCCGTCGGGCAGAAATTAGCGTGGTCGCCATTAATGAACTGGCGGAATCTGCCGGTATGGCGCATCTGTTGAAATATGATACCAGCCATGGTCGTTTTGCCTGGGAAGTGCGTCAGGAGCGCGATCTATTGTGGGTGGGTGAAGATACGATTCGTCTGCTGCATCAGGCGCAAATTGCCGATCTGCCATGGCGCGAACTCAATGTTGACGTGGTGCTGGATTGTACCGGCATCTGGGGTAGCCGGGCCGATGGCGAAGCCCATCTGCAGGCGGGGGCGAAGAAAGTGTTGTTTTCCCATCCCGGCGGCAACGATCTTGATGCCACGGTAGTCTTCGGCGTAAATGAGCAGGCGCTTAAACAAAGCGATCGCATTGTCTCCAACGCCTCATGCACGACTAACTGTATTATTCCGATTATTAAGCTGCTGGATGATGCTTTTGGCATCGAATCCGGCACCGTGACCACTATCCATTCCGCGATGCACGATCAGCAGGTGATCGATGCTTATCACAGCGATCTTCGCCGTACACGCGCTGCCAGTCAGTCGATCATTCCCGTTGATACGCGGCTTGCTGCGGGCATTGGACGCATCCTGCCGCAGTTCCACGATCGCTTTGAAGCGATCGCCGTGCGGGTGCCTACGATTAACGTGACCGCGATGGATCTCAGCGTTAGCGTCCGCGCAGCGGTCAGCGCGCGCGAGGTGAACGCCGTGCTGCAAAATGCCTCAGCGGGGGCTTTTAGTGGTATAGTTGACTATACGGAAATGCCGTTAGTCTCGATCGATTTTAATCACGATCCGCACAGTGCCATAGTGGACGGCACGCAAACGCGGGTCAGCGGTCACCACCTGGTTAAGACATTAGTCTGGTGTGACAATGAATGGGGCTTTGCTAACCGGATGCTCGACACGACGTTAGCAATGGCCGCAAGTGGTTTCAGGTAAGACGCGGATGCGTCTGACAAAACTTATGAGAATCAACGAGAGGGTTCACCATGTCTGTAATTAAGATGACCGATCTGGATCTTGCTGGTAAACGCGTTCTGATCCGTGCCGATCTCAACGTGCCGGTTAAAGAAGGGAAAGTGACGTCAGATGCGCGTATTCGCGCTTCGCTGCCGACCATCGAAGCTGCTCTGAAACAGGGCGCGAAAGTGATGGTGACTTCCCACCTGGGACGTCCGACCGAAGGCGAATACAACGAAGAGTTCTCGCTGCTGCCGGTAGTTAACTACCTGAAAGAGAAACTAAACGGCACCAACGTTACCCTGGCTAAAGATTACCTCGACGGCGTAGAAGTTGGCGCAGGTGAGCTGGTGGTGTTGGAAAACGTGCGTTTCAACAAAGGCGAGAAGAAAGACGACGAAACCCTCTCGAAAAAATATGCCGCGCTGTGTGACGTATTCGTTATGGACGCATTTGGTACCGCTCACCGCGCGCAGGCTTCTACGCATGGCGTAGGTAAATTTGCGCCGATCGCCTGTGCCGGCCCGCTGCTCTCTGCCGAGCTGGAAGCGCTGGGTAAAGTGATGAACAACCCGGCTCGTCCGCTGGTAGCGGTAGTGGGTGGTTCTAAAGTTTCTACCAAGTTCGACGTGCTGAACTCACTGGTTAAAATCGCTGACACCGTTATCGTCGGTGGCGGTATCGCCAACACCTTCGTGGCTATCGATAACAAAGTCGGTAAATCTCTGTATGAGCCGGATTTCGTTGAAGCCGCGAAAGGCCTGCGCGATCAGTACGCTATTCCGGTGCCTACCGACTCACGCGTGGGTACGGAATTCTCTGAAACTGCTCCGGCTACGGTGAAAAAAGTTAACGAAATCGCCGACAACGAAGAGATTATGGACTTCGGCGATGAAACGGCACAGTCCCTGGCGAAAGTGCTGAAAGAGGCGAAAACCATTCTGTGGAACGGCCCGGTAGGCGTGTTCGAATTCCCGAACTTCCGTAAAGGCACCGAAATCATCGCTAACGCCATCGCTGATAGCGAAGCGTTCTCTGTTGCTGGCGGCGGTGATACGCTGGCGGCAATCGATCTGTTTGGCATCGAAGATAAGATTTCTTATATCTCTACCGGCGGCGGCGCGTTCCTTGAGTTTGTGGAAGGTAAAAAACTGCCAGCGGTCGCTATGCTCGAAGAGCGTGCTAAACAGTAACTTTTAGGGCAGGGCTTTGCGTCCTGCCAGAACGTATTGCCCAGCTTACTTAAATGGGCGTGAATCCGTAACACGGCCGACGAAACAGGACAAAACAGATGTCTAAAATTTTTGATTTCGTAAAACCAGGCGTTGTCACCGGTGATGACGTACAAAAAGTATTTCAGGTAGCAAAAGAGAACAAATTCGCTCTGCCAGCCGTTAACTGCGTGGGCACCGATTCTATCAACGCCGTACTGGAAGCTGCTGCTAAAGCTCAGGCTCCGGTTATCGTTCAGTTCTCTAACGGCGGTGCCGCATTTATCGCGGGTAAAGGCTTTAAATCTGACGAGCCGCAGGCTGCTGCTATCGCTGGTGCGATCGCTGGTGCGCACCATGTGCATCTGATGGCAGAAAAATATGGTGTGCCGGTTATCCTGCACACCGACCACTGCGCGAAGAAACTGCTGCCGTGGATCGACGGTCTGCTGGACGCGGGCGAAAAACATTTCGCTCAGACCGGTAAGCCGCTGTTCTCTTCTCACATGATCGACCTGTCTGAAGAGACGCTGGAAGAAAACATCGAAATCTGCAGCAAATATCTGGCGCGTATGGCGAAAATGGATATGACGCTGGAGATCGAACTGGGCGTGACCGGTGGTGAAGAAGATGGCGTGGATAACTCCCATCTCGACAGCTCTGCGCTGTACACCCAGCCGGAAGACGTTGATTACGCTTATACCAGGTTGAGCGAAGTAAGCCATCGTTTCACCATCGCCGCCTCTTTCGGTAACGTACATGGCGTTTATAAGCCGGGTAACGTGGTTCTGACGCCGAAAATCCTGAAAAACTCTCAGGAATATGTGTGCCAGAAACATAACCTGCCGCACAATGCGCTGAACTTCGTGTTCCACGGTGGTTCTGGTTCTTCTGCTGAAGAGATCAAAGAATCTATCGACTACGGCGTAATCAAAATGAATATCGACACCGACACCCAATGGGCGACCTGGGACGGTATTCTGCAGTACTACAAAAAGAACGAAGGCTATCTGCAGGCGCAGCTGGGTAACCCGGAAGGCGACGATAAGCCGAACAAAAAATTCTACGATCCGCGCGTTTGGCTGCGTGCTGCACAGACTTCCATGGTTGTGCGTTTAGAGCAGGCATTTAAAGAGCTGAACAACATCAATACGCTGTAATCGCGAACTGATGATAAAAGGCCCCAGGGGGCCTTTTTTTTATGGCATTTTGCATGAAAAATGTAACCTTTATCGTCACTTATTTGGCGAAGCGGATGGTTATTGTTACCCTTGGTGCAGGGCTGCTCAGCTCTCACTAACGGTTTTCACAATCTCTTTTGGGGAAAGATAACAGGGTGAATAGATGGAAGATTTAGATGTGGTAAATGGCATCAGCAGCGCAGGCGGATGGCTGATACATAATCAGGCGTTGCTGATCGGTTATGCGGTTAATATTGTTGCCGCTTTCGCTATCCTTATTGTGGGGATGATTATCGCGCGCATCATTTCGAATGGAATAAACCGTCTGCTGCTCGCACGTCATATCGATGCCACCGTGGCAGATTTTCTGTCGGCGCTGGTGCGTTACGGCGTTATCGCCTTTACGTTGATTGCTGCGCTGGGGCGGGTCGGGGTACAGACGGCGTCGGTGATTGCCGTACTGGGTGCGGCAGGTTTGGCGGTGGGCCTCGCGTTACAAGGCTCACTCTCTAACCTTGCCGCAGGCGTACTACTGGTCACCTTCCGTCCGTTCCGTACCGGTGAGTTTGTCGATCTGGGCGGCGTAATGGGCACGGTATTGAATGTGCAGATCTTCTCTACGACGTTACGCAGCGCCGACGGTAAAATGGTAGTTGTCCCTAACGGGAAAATAATCTCTGGCAACATTGTTAACTTCTCACGCGAGCCGGTGCGCCGTAATGAGTTTATTATCGGTGTGGCCTACGATGCTGATGTCGATCAGGTGATCTCCCTGCTGCGTGAGGTTGTGGATGCCGATCCGCGCGTGTTGCAGGATAAAGGCGTACAGATTGGATTGAATGAAATGGCGCCTTCCTCGCTGAATTTTGTGGTGCGCTGCTGGAGTAATAGTGGCGAGCTGATAGATGTTTACTGGGATTTGATGAAAAATTTCAAGCGTGCGCTGGATGCGAACGGCATTGGTATTCCTTATCCGCAGATGGATGTTCATTTGCATCAGGTAAAGTCTGCTGAAGCGGAAAAAGCCAGCGCAGAAACCGTTAACGTTAAACAATAATGGCAAGCAATGGCAAACGCAGTGTAAGCCAGCGGGCGAGGTAACACCTCGCCCGCGCTGTTATTAGCTTCGCTGATATCTCATTAATTCTTTCCATTTCTCCTGCTTGTCCTGACGCTATACACTGCCCGCCATTATCCGCTTTGGGAAAAAGTTCATGTTATCCATCTACTTTCAAGGGCTTGCTTTGGGTGTGGCGCTGATATTGCCGCTGGGACCGCAAAACGCGTTTGTACTTAATCAGGGTATACGGCAGCAATATCATCTTATGACCGCCGCGCTCTGTACGCTAAGCGATATCATTCTGATTTCCGCCGGCGTTTTCGGCGGCAGCGCGCTGCTTAATCAGTCACCGCTGCTGCTGAATCTGGTGACCTGGGGCGGCGTCGCTTTTCTGTTGTGGTATGGCTGGGGCGCACTGCGTACGGCGGTTAGCGCTAATATTTCTCTTGCCTGTACCCAACTAAAGCAGCAAAGCCGCTGGCGAATTATCGCTACGCTGGTTGCGGTGACCTGGTTAAACCCGCACGTTTATCTGGATACCTTTGTCGTGCTGGGCAGCCTTGGTGGGCAACTGCCGCCAGAGGCGCGTCGCTGGTTCGCGCTCGGCACCGCCAGTGCCTCTTTTCTCTGGTTCTTTAGCCTGGCGTTGCTGGCGGCCTGGCTGTCACCACGGCTGAGTACGGTCGGCGCGCAGCGCATCATTAATCTGTTTGTCGGCGTAGTGATGTGGTTCATTGCCTTCAAACTGGCATTACAGGCGTTAACGGGCTTTTACTGAGCCGCTGGCAGAATTAAACGCGGCGCGCGGCAAAAAAGGAAACTTTTGCCACAATAAAAACTCAGAGGAGCACGCATGTCGCCCGCGGCTGGCTTGTGGCAGGCTTGCGTGGCCGTGATGGCAACTGCCAGTACGGTGCCCCGTTAATTTGTTTTGTCTTCAAGGAGGACCTTTCGTGAAACTGAAAGCACTGGCTCTGGCCGCAATGATGGTATTAAGTACCGGGCCGTTAATCGCTCAGGCGAATGAGCTACCCAACGGACCGCACGTTGTTACATCAGGACAGGCCAGCGTAGATGCCCGTCCTGACATCGCCACGCTGGCGATAGAAGTTAACGTTTCCTCCAAGGATGCCGCGGAAGCGAAAAAACAGGCGGACGATCGCGTGGCGCAATACTTCGATCTGCTAAGTAAAAATGGTATCGAGAAAAAAGATATCGATGCGGCGAACCTGCGTACCCAGCCAGAATATGACTACACCAAAGAGGGTAAATCGGTGCTGAAAGGCTACCGTGCGGTACGTCAGGTGCAGGTGACGCTGCGTCAGCTGGATAAGCTGAACGATTTACTGGATGGCGCGCTGAAGTCAGGGCTGAATGAGATTCGCTCGGTAGAGTTGGGCGTAGCGAATCCGGATGATTACAAAGCGAAGGCGCGACAGGCGGCGATTGAAAACGCCACGCAGCAGGCGGCGGCGCTGGCAAAAGGCTTTAACGCTAAGCTGGGCCAGGTTTATAGCGTGCGCTACCATGTTGCCAACTATCAGCCGATGCCAATTGCGCGTATGTACAAAGCCGCTGAGGCTGCGCCAATGACCTCTGCTCAGCAAACGTATGAGCAGCAGAGCATTCATTTTGACGATCAGGTTGATGTGGTGTTCGAACTACAGCGTAACTAGTTGAACCCGGCAGAAATGCCATCTGAATAGCCTAAAGGACTTCTCACGCCTTAGGTTGCGGAAGCAGGGCGCTTGCGCGGGAAGTGCAGGCCGATCGTAAAGACGCAAAAAACGTCATCCCTGACAGCTCGGCCCGCGCCATCCATGGCGCGGGACGCTTTACTCCTCTGCCTGCACTCCCCGAGCCTTAGGTTTTGGGCGTTAATGTGCAGGCAAGCATGTCTTTCATCGCGCCTTAACCGCTAATCGCTTTATCTTCTTCCTGACGCAATACACGATGACCATGCGCCAGCAACGCATCGGTGACCTTACGCATCAGGCGGCTTTCTGGCGCAAAGCGGTGCCAGTAAAGCATCCGGCGCTGATAAAGGCCGGGTGTAAGATCGATTAGCTCACCGCTTGCCAGCTCTCTTTCGATTTGCAGGTGTGGGATCATACAGCAGGTCGAGCCCTGACGTGCCAGCTGCACAAACGCCTCAGACGAATTAACGATATGGCAAGGCACGCTGCCGGGCGATAAATCAAAATTCTGCTGTAAAAAGGCCTGGTGCATATCATCAAGATGATCAAAGGCCACCGCTGGCGCTTTTAGCAACGCTGAGCGCGTTACGCCATTAGGAAAGTAGCGTGCGGCGAACTCAGGCGAGCCGACAAACAGGTAATCCAGCGCGCCAAGCCGATCCACTAAACAGCTGGGCAGCGGCTGCGGCTGAATACTCACGGCCCCGACAACCTCACCACGACGTAAGCGTTCCTGCGTGCGGGTTTCATCTTCCACCTGTAAATTCAGGCGTACCGGCGAATCGGTTAAAACATCTTTTAGCGCGGGCAGCAGCCAGGTCGCCAGACTGTCCGCGTTTACCGCCAGTGACAGCAGCAACGGCGTTGTGCCGCCGTTTTCATCCCCCAGCCACTCATCTTCCAGCAGCTCTACCTGATGCAGCAAAGCCAGCAGTTTTTGTCCCTGTTCGGTCGGGCGGGGCGGAATAGTGCGCACCAGCAAAGGTTGACCGAACATGTTCTCCAGCTGCTTTATACGTTGTGACACCGCCGACTGGGTGATACACAATTTTTGCGCCGCGCGCTCAAAGCCGCGCTCGCGAATCACAGCGTCCAGAGCCTGAAGCGTTCGATAATCGGGTCTTTTCATTGTTATTCTGTTCTCCTTCAGGAACGGCGGGACACTATGCCATAAAATTAATACTTTGCGGCTGCGGATAACGACGACAGTTTGTGGACTGCTTTGCAAAGCGACAAAACACCGCGTGTCCAACAGGCATTTTAGCCAGAGCTTGTTTTATACTACGCGCACACTATTAGCACAGGTTTTAAACATACCATGACGCAGGATGAACTGAAAAAAGCAGTTGGCTGGGCCGCGCTGGATTATGTCACGCCAGGGACCATTGTTGGCGTGGGCACCGGCTCGACCGCCGCCCACTTTATTGATGCACTCGGCTCGATCAAACACCAAATCGAGGGGGCGGTTTCCAGCTCAGAGGCTTCTACGCTGAAGCTAAAAGGTCTGGGTATCCCGGTATTCGATCTTAACGAGGTCGACTCTCTGGCGGTATACGTTGACGGCGCCGATGAAATCAACCCGCAGATGCAGATGATCAAGGGCGGCGGCGCGGCGCTGACGCGTGAGAAGATCATCGCGGCGGTCGCGGATAAGTTTATCTGCATCGCTGATGCGTCAAAGCAGGTTGATGTGCTGGGCGCTTTCCCGCTGCCGGTGGAAGTGATCCCTATGGCGCGTTCTTATGTGGCGCGTGAACTGGTGAAGCTGGGCGGCCTGCCGGAATATCGTCAGCAGGTGGTAACCGATAATGGCAACATTATTCTCGACGTACATAATCTCAGCATTGTGAACCCGACCGAGCTGGAGCGCGCCATCAATGCGTTGCCTGGCGTAGTAACGGTGGGGCTTTTTGCCGCACGCGGCGCCGATGTGGCACTGATCGGCGGCCCTGATGGGGTAAAAACCATTACCCAATGATCTGACCGGCGCGTCTGCCGCGCCGGTTATTTCTTGCTGAAAAACATCTTTTCTACGCACGGCATAATTTGGTGACTTATGTCACATAACGGGTGTCTGCAATGCTATCGTTCTGCCAGTAACGCGCTTCTCATCATAATCTGTTGAATCCGTCTTAATCCACATTTACCCATGCTAAGCGGCAGGCAATCGTTTGTATTGCCGTGCGCGTAAATTTTGATATTTTGGCAGAAGGCTGGCTTATTACAGCCTCTTCTGAAGTCTGCAAAATAGGGTCGGGAAATGGCAAAAGTATCGCTGGAGAAAGACAAAATTAAGTTTCTGCTGGTGGAAGGCGTTCACCAAAGCGCGCTGGATAATTTGCGTGCGGCAGGTTACACCAATATTGAATATCACAAAGGCGCGCTGGATAGCGAAGCGCTGAAAGCCTCCATTCGCGATGCGCACTTTATCGGTATTCGTTCCCGTACTCAGCTGACTGAAGAGATTCTTGCCGCAGCTGAAAAGCTGGTGGCCGTAGGCTGCTTCTGTATCGGCACCAATCAGGTGGATTTAGACGCGGCGGCAAAACGCGGCGTGCCGGTGTTCAATGCGCCGTTCTCGAATACGCGTTCAGTGGCGGAACTGGTTATCGGGGAGATGCTGTTGCTGATGCGCGGCATCCCAGAGGCGAATGCCAAAGCCCATCGCGGCATCTGGAATAAACAGGCCGCCGGTTCGTATGAGGCGCGCGGTAAGAAACTGGGTATTATTGGCTACGGTCATATCGGCATGCAGCTGGGCGTGCTGGCGGAAAGCCTGGGCATGCATGTCTTTTTCTACGATATTGAGAACAAACTGCCGCTGGGCAATGCCACGCAGGTCACGCATCTTTCCGACTTGCTGAATATGAGCGATGTTGTCAGCCTGCACGTGCCGGAAACCTCCTCTACCCAAAATATGATGGGAGCAGAGGAGCTGGCCTTGATGAAGCCCGGCTCGCTGTTAATTAACGCCTCGCGCGGAACGGTGGTGGATATTCCCGCGCTCTGCCAGGTACTGGCGAATAAACATCTGTCCGGTGCAGCTATCGATGTCTTTCCTGAAGAGCCGGCGACCAACAGCGATCCGTTTAACTCCCCGCTGTGCGAATTCGACAATGTGATCCTGACGCCGCATATCGGCGGCTCAACGCAGGAAGCGCAGGAGAATATCGGCATTGAAGTCGCTGGCAAGCTGGCAAAATATTCTGATAACGGCTCTACGCTCTCTGCCGTTAACTTCCCGGAAGTTTCACTGCCTACGCATGGCGCACACGTTAGCCGTCTGCTGCATATCCATGAAAACCGTCCAGGGGTGCTGACCGCCATTAACCAGATTTTTGCGGAGCAGGGGATCAATATCTCTGCACAGTATCTGCAAACCACGCCGATGATGGGCTATGTGGTTATCGATATTGATGCGGAACTGGATGTTGCGCATAAAGCGCTGACGCTGATGAAAGCGATTCCGGGCACGATGCGCGCGCGCCTGCTTTACTGATTACCCACGTTTATCTCTGCCGACGCCGCCTTGATTTTCAGGCGGCGTTTTACGTTTCCCACTGCCACAAACGGGAAGGGGTTAAAATCGCCGGCAACGGGATATCCCAGGCTTCGACAGGCAGCGTATCCACCTGCTGACAGTCGTGCGCCAGACCGATGGGAAGAAAACCATGGCTGCGCCAGTGCTGCAGGGTACGATCGTAAAACCCGCCCCCCATTCCCAGACGCTGTCCCTGCTTATCAAACGCCACCAGCGGCACAAACATCACGTCCAGCTGGCTGAGCGGAATAATATGCCGCACGTCCAGCGGCGGCTCCGGAATGCGTAGCCGATTGGGGATCAGTATTGTTTCCGGCGTATAGTGGATAAACAACAGGTTTCCCGGCGAGAAAGGGTGTAATACCGGCAGATAAACCTGCTTGTGCTGCTGCCAGAGCCGGGCAATCAGCGGACGGGTATTGAGCTCGCCATCAACCGACAGAAACAGCGCGATATGCTGAGCCCGATCCATCGACGCTACGTTTAATGCATGTTCAGCGACGCTATTTGCCGCGCACGTTTGCTGCTCTGCACCGAGTCCACGCCGTAAATGGCGTACATGCGTACGTATAGCCTGTCGTTCAAGAGATAAAGACATAGGGGTTCCTGCGCCAGCGGGCAATGCTGCGAATATAGCACAGAGAAGACGAAGGATTTACAGGCGAACGCAAGGCGTTACTGCTGAGGAAAAGAAAGGAATCTCCGAGATGCCGCCGTAGGCTGTAACCCTTGAACCCTTGGTTCAAGGTGAATGTGTCGTCGTAACCATTAGGCTTCCCGGACGAACCGGGCATGCACACAGGCTGCGGAGCGCCACACTCTGTGGTTTTGAAATATCGGCTCAGGGGACTGGCCCACTTGCAAACATCTCAGAGAAATTGTACTTCACCGCCACTGTATCACAGCAGGCCGTAAAGTGTTATTCGAACTTCGCACCCTGGCGTTCAGTTATGCGACCTTGCTCAAGCAACGCTTGTTCAATGGTCTGTTGCAGCATTCGAATGCGTTGTTCCATGTTAGCAGCGTAGTCCCGGGTTTTCCCCTTTTCCTGCGCCAGCTCATGGCAAATGTTCAACGCAGCGATGAACACCAGCTGCTCTGTATTTGTGACTCTAGTGCGAACTTTCAGATCTTGCAACCGCTGATTAAGATCTTCCGCCGCCGCGTTCAGCGCATCTTGCTGTTCAGGCGGACAATTCACGCGTAACGAACGTCCAAAAATCTGAATATCTACCGGTTGTGCAGACATGCCACCTTCCTGACTGATTACTGCGCCCGCATCGTTCTGAACCTGCTCCGGCTCAGAAGGGGCGCCACTATATCTACCCTTGCGTGAAGAAACAAGCCCTTTCTGGAAACCTCAAGGCACCTGGTGGTAGCATAACACGAACTTACTCCGCCAACGATGATAATGCATATGTCTACAGATAACACACAGCCGGGCTATCAGACGCTGGCATCCCTCCTGACCCAACAGGGGGTGGGAATGACGCCGGCTGAAATGCACGGCTTGATCAGCGGCATTGTCTGCGGTGGCAATAAAGATCACAGCTGGAAAGCGCTGGTGCACGATCTTGCCAACGAAGGATTAGCCTTCTCACAATCGCTCTCGCAGCCGCTACAGGCACTGCATGCGCATATTCAGGATACGCTGGAAGAAGAGGGCTTTCTGTTTCAGCTGATGCTGCCCGACGAAGACCAAAGCAGCGTCTTTGAGCGCGCGGATGGGTTAGCCGGCTGGGTTAACCATTTTCTGCTAGGGCTGGGCGTAACGCAGCCTAAACTGGATAAAGTCAAAGGCGAAGCGGGCGAAGCCATCGACGATCTGCGCACCATTGCGCAGCTTGGCTATGATGAAGAGGACGACCAGGAAGAGCTGGAGCAGTCAATGGAAGAGGTTATTGAGTATGTGCGCGTAGCCGCCTTGCTATGCTATGAAACCTTTAATCCGCCGATGCCGCCGGGCGCGCCGGAAGAGAAAAAGGTTACGCTGCACTGATGGTTTGCTATCGCCGCGCGGCGGCCTAACTCAGGGAGAAGATACGGATGATTACGCTGGATACTTTTTTGCAGCGCCGTCAGGCGCTGTTGTCGCGTATGGCTGTGGGCAGCGCGGCGTTAATTTTTGCGGCGCCGGAAGTGACGCGCAGCGCGGATAGCGAATACCCTTTCCGCCAGCATAGCGATTTCTGGTATTTCACCGGCTTCAACGAGCCCGAAGCGCTGCTGCTATTGATTAAAAGCAGTGAAACCCACAACCACAGCGTGCTGTTTAACCGCGTACGCGATAAACAGGCGGAAATCTGGTTTGGTCGCCGTTTGGGGCAGGATGCTGCGCCGGAAAAGCTGGGCGTGGATCGCGCGCTGCCCTGGGATGCGCTGGACGAACAGCTTCATCAGCTGCTGAACGGGCTGGAGGTGGTTTACCATGCGCAGGGCGAATATGAATTTGCCGATCGTATCCTGTTCAGCGCGTTAGAAAAGCTGCGTCGCGGCTTCCGGCAAAATCTGCAGGCGCCGAATACGCTAACTGACTGGCGGCCCTGGGTGCATGAGATGCGCCTGTTTAAAGCACCGGAAGAGCTGGAAATATTACGCCGCGCCGGAAAAATCAGTGCGATGGCGCATACGCGCGCTATGCAGGCCTGTCGGCCCGGCATGTTTGAATATCAACTGGCGGGTGAAATTCATCATGAGTTTACCCGTCACGGCGCACGACATCCTTCTTACAACACCATTGTTGGCGGCGGCGAAAATGCCTGCATTCTGCACTACACCGAAAACGAGAGCGCGCTGCGCGATGGCGACCTGGTGCTGATCGATGCCGGCTGTGAACTGCACGGTTATGCAGGCGATATTACCCGCACCTTCCCGGTTAACGGCCGGTTCAGTGCGCCGCAGCGGGCGATTTACAACATTGTGCTGGCTTCGCTGTACAAAGCGCTGTCGCTGTTTCGTCCCGGCACCAGCATTCGTGAGGTGAACCAGGAGGTGGTGCGGGTCATGGTTACCGGGCTGGTGGAGCTGGGCGTGATGAAAGGTGATGTGGAATTGCTGATCGCTGAAAACGCCCATCGACAGTTCTTCATGCACGGCCTGAGTCACTGGCTGGGGCTGGATGTACATGATGTCGGTGATTACGGCACGCCGGATCGTGGACGTATTCTGGAGCCGGGCATGGTGCTTACCGTTGAGCCGGGGCTTTATATCGCGCCGGATGCGGATGTACCGGCTGAATATCGCGGCATCGGCATTCGTATTGAAGATGACATCGTGATTACCGAACAAGGAAATGAAAATCTTACCGATAGCGTGGTGAAAGATGTTGATGCTATCGAAGCGCTGATGGCGGCAGCGCAGCAGGCATGAGCGTGATCATTGCCGGTGGCGGCATGACCGGCGCAACGCTGGCGCTGGCGCTTTCGCATCTGACGCAGGGAAAGATGCCGGTTACGCTAATTGAAGCGATTGCGCCGGGAGAACGCGCCCATCCAGGCTATGACGGACGCGCGATTGCGCTGGCGGCAGGAACCTGTCAGCAGCTGGCGGCCATTAATCTCTGGCCTGCGCTTGCCGACTGCGCAACGCCAATTACCCATGTTCACGTTAGCGATCGCGGTCACGCCGGGTTTGTAAACATCGATGCCGCTGATTATGGCGTTAACGCTTTGGGCAATGTGGTTGAGCTGCACGAAGTGGGAAACCGGTTATATCAGCGGTTACGTAAGGCTCCCGGCGTGACGCTGCGCTGCCCGGAGCAGGTAAGCCGCGTTGAACAGCATCAGGATCATATCAATGTTACCCTGACCAGCGGAGAGCAGCTGCAGGGGCGTTTACTGGTCGCGGCGGATGGTTCCCGTTCACGCGTGGCTGCTGCCTGCGGCGTTCAGTGGCAGCGGAGTGACTATCAACAAATCGCCGTTATCGCCAACGTGACGACGCAAATTGCTCATCAGGGACGCGCTTTTGAGCGCTTTACCGAACATGGCCCGCTGGCCTTGCTGCCGATGTCGCATGGCCGCAGTTCGCTGGTCTGGTGTCATCCACCAGCAGCGCAATCGCGTATCGATAGCTGGAGCGACGCCGGGTTTTTAGCTGAACTTCAGCAGGCGTTTGGCTGGCGGCTGGGACGTTTTACCCATGTAGGACAGCGCGCCAGCTACCCGCTGGCGCTGCAAAGCGCCAGCCAGACAGTAGCGCATCGGCTGGCGTTGGTGGGCAACGCGGCACAGACCTTACATCCGATTGCCGGACAGGGATTTAACCTTGGCATACGTGACGTGATGTCGCTGGCTGAAACGCTGGCGGCAGCGCAACGCCAGCAGGAAGACCCGGGCAGTTTTGCCGTACTACAGCATTATCGTCAACGGCGAAAGGCGGATCGCGCCGCCACTATCGGCATTACCGATGGGCTGGTGCGGCTGTTTGCTAACCGTTATCTGCCGCTGGTGGCAGGACGTAATTTTGGCCTGATGACAATGGACAATTTACCCTGGCTGCGCAACCGCCTGGCGGAGCGTACGCTTGGCTGGGTAACGCGCTGAAAAGAGGATTTCAATGCAAACTTATGATGTGGTGATCGCCGGTGGCGGAATGGTGGGGCTGGCGGTAGCCTGCGGATTACAGGGCTGCGGCCTGCGTATCGCGGTGCTGGAAAAATCTGCGCCGGAACCCTTTAACCCCAGCGAGCCGCACGGCCTGCGCGTTTCTGCGATCAATGCCGCCAGCGAACGGCTACTACAGCATCTTGATGTCTGGTCCGCGATTCTG
This sequence comes from Pantoea sp. FN0307, assembly GCF_050113815.1. Taxonomy (NCBI): domain Bacteria; kingdom Pseudomonadati; phylum Pseudomonadota; class Gammaproteobacteria; order Enterobacterales; family Erwiniaceae; genus Pantoea; species Pantoea sp. FN0307. Next base: position 466,391 of record NZ_JBNJSO010000002.1, read on the forward strand.
GCGCAGCGCGCAAGCGCCTATCACGGCATGGAGGTATGGGATCGCGATAGTTTTGGCCGCATTGAATTTGATGAGCCGCAGGGCGTCAGCCATCTTGGCCACATTATTGAAAATCAGGCTATCCATCACGCTTTATGGCAGCGTGCGCAACAGTTGAGTGATATCACGCTGCTGGCACCGGCTCAGCTGCAGCAGGTCGCTTTTGGCGATAACGAAGCTTTTATCACATTGCAGGATGGCAGCATGATGAGCGCGCGCCTGCTGGTTGGGGCTGACGGTGCGCACTCCTGGCTGCGTGAAAAGGCCGATATTCCCTTAACCTTCTGGGATTATCAGCATCACGCGCTGGTTGCGAATATTCGTACCGAACAGCCGCATCAGGCGGTGGCGCGTCAGGTTTTCCATGGCGAAGGCATACTGGCTTTCCTGCCGCTGAGCGATGCGCATCTTTGTTCGATTGTCTGGTCATTGCCGCCGCAGGAAGCGACCCGGCTGCGTGAAATGCCTGCCGCGCTGTTTAATCAGCAACTGTCGGTCGCTTTCGATATGCGTCTTGGCCTGTGTGAGCTGGAGAGCGAACGGCAGACATTTCCTTTGACGGCGCGCTATGCCCGCCAGTTTGCGGCCCATCGGCTGGCGCTGGTTGGCGATGCGGCCCATACCATCCATCCGCTTGCCGGACAGGGCGTTAACCTGGGCTTTATGGATGCTGCGGAGCTTACCGGTGAAATCCGCCGCCTGCAGCAGCAGGGCAAAGATATCGGTCAGCATCTCTATCTGCGTCGCTATGAGCGTAGCCGCAAACACAGCGCGGCACTCATGTTGGCTAATATGCAGGGATTTCGTGAGCTGTTTGCCGGCAACCATCCTGCGAAAAAGCTATTGCGCGATGTTGGCCTGCGGCTGGCGGATCGTCTGCCGGGCGTTAAGCCCCGGTTGCTGAAACAGGCGATGGGCTTACATGACCTGCCGGAATGGTTACGCTAAGCGCAGCCTGCTGACAGGGCATTTACACGTCAAACCTACAGCGCGGGTTTGTAGCCCACTATCTCAGGGCCGTTCGGCCCTTTTTTGCGCCGTTAATCATCTGTTATAGCTTTTTCACGCATTTTTCTCTGCTTTGCACCAGTCTGAAGCAGCTGCACGCTTTTGGCTCGTTCGTTTGAATTATTCTAATTTAACCCCTCCGTTCGCATTATTTTTTCTAATGCGTAAAGCTGTTTGCCAGTGGCTGTTTTTAACGTTATTTATTCGCTGGCTGGTTTTTAAACTGCTTTGTTGCGCTTCTGTTGCTGGTTATGTGCCTTGCCACGCATTTTTTCAGTGAAAAGTTCTGCACAATCCCTGTGGTCTTCAACGCTGTCAGAATGAATTCGCCCTTGTTTAGCTTATGGTTAAACGGCTCATTCAGTGATAACGTCGAATGAAAGAGAACGTTTGCGTCGGACGTTTTAGCCTCTTTTAGCGTCTGATCACCCCGTTAACGCACAGGAATGTTATGAAGCAGACTCCTTTGTATCAACAGCATCAAGCGTGCGGCGCCCGCATGGTCGATTTCCACGGCTGGATGATGCCGCTGCACTATGGCTCGCAGATGGATGAACATCATGCGGTGCGGACAGATGCCGGTATGTTTGATGTCTCCCATATGACCATTGTGGATCTCCGGGGTGAAGGCACCCGGGCGTTTCTGCGCATACTGCTGGCGAATGATGTCGCGCGACTGACGCAGCCAGGAAAGGCACTTTACAGCGCCATGCTCAATGCTTCCGGTGGCGTGATTGATGATTTGATTGTTTACTTTATGAGCGACAGCTGGTTCCGGCTGGTGGTGAACTCCGCTACGCGCGAAAAAGATCTGGCGTGGATAGGCGAGCATGCGCAGCCCTACGATGTGTCGTTACAGGTACGTGACGATCTGGCGTTGATTGCCGTACAGGGACCGAATGCCCAGCAGAAAGCGCAAACGCTGTTTAGCGATGCGCAGCGTCAGGCCGTGAGCGGTATGAAGCCCTTTTTCGGCGTTGAGTCAGACGGCTTTTTTATCGCCACCACCGGCTATACCGGCGAAAACGGTTATGAAATCGCACTGCCAGGTGAGCAGGCCGCTGAATTTTGGCAGCAGCTGTTGGCTGCGGGCGTAAAGCCTGCCGGACTGGGCGCGCGTGACACGCTGCGTCTGGAGGCGGGGATGAATCTTTACGGCCAGGATATGGATGAAGGCGTCTCGCCACTGGCGGCGAATATGGGCTGGACGCTCTGCTGGGAGCCAGCCGATCGTCAGTTTATCGGGCGCGAGGCGCTGGAGCATCAGCGTGAAAAGGGCACCGAGAAGCTGGTTGGCCTGGTGATGACGGAAAAGGGCGTGTTGCGTAATGGTTTGCCGGTAATGTTTACCGATGCGCAGGGCAACCTGCAGCAGGGAGTAATTACCAGCGGCTCTTTTTCTCCAACGTTAGGCTGCAGCATTGCGCTGGCCCGCGTTCCGGCGGGTATTGGCGAGCAGGCCATCGTACAGATTCGTAATCGGGAAATGCCGGTCAACGTCACTAAACCTATTTTTGTTCGCGCCGGTAAACCGGTCGCTCAGTAACCAGTGCAGGAGAATGCAGCGATGAGCAATGTGCCAAATGAATTAAAATATCGTGAAAGTCATGAATGGGTGCGTAAGGAAGCGGACGGCACTTATACCGTTGGCATTACTGAACATGCGCAGGAGCTGCTGGGCGATATGGTATTTATCGACCTGCCGGAAGTAGGCAGCAGCTTTGCCGCCGGTGACGACTGCGCGGTCGCGGAATCGGTCAAGGCGGCTTCTGATATTTACGCCCCGTTAAGCGGCGAGGTTGTGGCGGTTAACGATGCGCTGGAAACTTCGCCGGAGCTGGTTAACAGCGAGCCTTACGCTTCCGGCTGGCTGTTTCGCCTCAAAGCCAGCGATGAATCTGAACTGGAGCAACTGATGGATGCGGAAGCCTATCTGGCCTCCATTGATGAGTAATCTCCAGCAGGCTGTCAGCGGATAATGCGCTGACCTCCAGGTTTTAGCGGTCGCTGCGGCTGGCCGCTTATGTTGATAGCGGTAGCCGCCCCTCAGGATTGACGATTCATGACTCAGACACTCAGCCAGCTTGAACATACTGGCGCCTTTATCGAACGCCATATCGGTCCCTCTGCCTCACAGCAGGAAAGCATGCTACAGGCCATCGGTGCCCCTTCGATCAGTGAGCTTATCGGCAGTATTGTTCCTGTTGATATTCAGTTGCCAGGCCCGCCCGCTATTGGCGATGCGCTCACGGAACATCAGGCGCTGGCGGAGCTAAAAGCGATCGCCAGTCGTAACCAGCGCTGCAAAACCTATATCGGCATGGGCTATACACCGGTGCTGACGCCGCCGGTTATTCTGCGCAACATGCTGGAAAACCCAGGCTGGTACACCGCCTATACCCCTTATCAACCGGAAGTCTCCCAGGGGCGTCTGGAGGCGTTACTGAACTTCCAGCAGCTGACGCTGGATTTAACCGGGATGGATATCGCTTCCGCCTCGTTACTGGATGAAGCCACCGCTGCCGCAGAAGCGATGGCGATGGCAAAGCGCGTCAGCAAGCTTAAAAATGCCAACAAATTCTTTATTGCTGATGATATCCATCCGCAAACGCTGGACGTAGTAAAAACGCGCGCAGAGACGTTCGGCTTTGAAATCCTGGTGGATAAGGCGGAGCGCGCGCTGGATCATGAGGCGCTGTTTGGCGTGCTGTTGCAGCAAACCGGCACCACTGGCGAAGCGCACGACTATAGCGCGCTGATCGGCGAATTAAAGGCCCGTAAAGTGGTGGTGAGCGTGGCGGCTGACTTTATGGCGCTGGTATTGCTGGAAGCGCCGGGTAAGCAGGGCGCGGACATCGTTTTTGGATCTGCCCAGCGTTTCGGCGTGCCGATGGGCTACGGCGGCCCACATGCAGCTTTCTTTGCCGCACGCGATGAATTTAAACGGTCAATGCCGGGGCGTATTATCGGCGTATCGCGCGATACCGCTGGCAACACCGCGTTACGCATGGCGATGCAAACGCGTGAACAGCATATCCGCCGTGAAAAGGCGAACTCTAATATCTGTACCTCACAGGTTCTGCTGGCCAATATCGCCGGTTTTTATGCCGTGTTCCATGGCCCGCAGGGGTTAAAGCGTATCGCCAGCCGCATCCATCGCCTGACGGATATTCTGGCGGCCGGGCTGCAAAAAGGCGGCCTGACGCTGCGTCATCATAGCTGGTTCGATACTCTTACCGTGGAGGTCGCGGACAAGGCGGCGGTGCTGGCGCGCGCGCTCAGCTTTGGCGTTAATCTGCGTACCGATATTTATCAGGCGGTGGGCATTACGCTGGATGAAACCACCAGCCGTGAAGATATCGCCACGCTGTTTGCTATTCTGCTGGGCGATGAGCACGGACTGGATATTGATGCGCTGGATGCCGCCGTTGCCGCCGACAGCGGTTCTATTCCGCCTGCGCTGCAGCGCCAGCAACCGATTCTGACCCATCCGGTATTTAATCGTTATCACAGCGAAACCGAGATGATGCGTTATATGCACAGCCTGGAGAAAAAGGATCTGGCGCTGAATCAGGCGATGATCCCGCTCGGCTCCTGCACCATGAAGCTGAACGCCGCCGCTGAAATGATCCCGATCACCTGGCCAGAATTCGCCGAGCTGCACCCATTCTGCCCGGCGGAGCAGGCTGCGGGCTATCTGCAAATGATCGGCCAGCTCTCGCAGTGGCTGGTGCAGTTGACCGGCTATGATGCGCTGTGTATGCAGCCCAACTCTGGCGCGCAGGGTGAATATGCTGGCCTGCTCGCGATTCGCCGTTACCATGAAAGCCGTAATGAAGGCGAACGTCATATCTGTCTGATCCCCAGCTCAGCACACGGCACCAACCCGGCTTCGGCGCAGATGGCGGGCATGACGGTGGTGGTGGTGGCCTGCGATAAACAGGGCAATATTGACCTGCATGATTTGCGTCAGAAAGCAGAGCAGGCAGGCAGCGCGCTCTCCTGTATTATGGTGACCTATCCCTCCACGCACGGCGTATACGAAGAGACTATCCGCGAGGTTTGTCAGATCGTTCATCAGTATGGCGGCCAGGTCTACCTTGACGGCGCGAACATGAACGCGCAGGTCGGGATCACCACGCCGGGCTATATTGGCGCAGACGTTTCTCACCTGAACCTGCATAAAACCTTCTGTATCCCGCACGGCGGCGGCGGCCCGGGAATGGGGCCAATCGGCGTGAAAGCGCATCTGGCACCGTTTGTGCCGGGTCATAGCGTGGTGCAGATTGATGATATGCTCACGCAGCAGGGCGCAGTATCCGCCGCGCCGTTTGGCAGCGCGTCGATTCTGCCAATTAGCTGGATGTATATTCGCATGATGGGCGCAGAGGGGCTGAAGCAGGCCAGCTCGGTCGCTATCCTCAATGCCAACTATATCGCCAGCCGTCTGCAGTCGGCGTATCCGGTGCTTTATACCGGTCGCGATAACCGCGTAGCGCATGAATGCATTCTGGATATTCGTCCGTTAAAAGAGCAGACCGGCATCAGCGAGCTGGATATCGCCAAGCGTCTGATTGATTACGGCTTCCATGCGCCAACAATGTCATTCCCGGTTGCCGGTACGCTGATGGTTGAGCCAACTGAATCAGAAGGAAAAGCTGAACTGGATCGCTTTATCGATGCGATGCTGGCGATTCGTATGGAGATCGATCGCGTGGCGGACGGCGAGTGGCCGCTGGAAGATAACCCGCTGGTTAATGCGCCGCACACGCAGCAGGAAATGGTGGGCGAATGGACACATCCTTACAGCCGTGAGCTGGCAGTGTTCCCGGCAGGCAGCGCTAATAAATACTGGCCGACGGTGAAGCGCCTGGATGACGTATTTGGCGACCGCAATCTGTTCTGTTCTTGCGTGCCGCTTAGCGATTACCAGTAAGCCTGTTTAAGTGATAAAAAAGGCCGGACTTGTTCCGGCCTTCTTGTTGTTAAAGCTGCTCGCCGTTGCTGGCAATCACCTGCTGATACCAGGCGAAGCTCTTTTTCTTTGAACGTGCCATGGTGCCGGTGCCGTCATCGTTTTTATCCACATGGATAAAGCCGTAGCGCTTGTTGTACTGACCGGTGGTGAACGAGACGCAGTCAATGCAGCCCCACGGCGTATAGCCCATCAGATCGACGCCATCTTCCAGCACCGCTTTTTTCATCTGCTCAATATGCGCGCTCAGGTAATCGATGCGGTAGTCATCTTCAATAAAGCCGTTGGCATTCGGTTTATCAATAGCGCCGAAGCCGTTTTCCACGATAAACAGCGGCTTTTGATAGCGCTCATACAGGATATTCAGCGAATAGCGCAGGCCGACCGGATCGATCTGCCAGCCCCAGTCGGAGGCCTTGACGTGCGGATTCGGCACGCTGCCTTCGAAACCGGTAATCGAGTCACCTTCGCCTTTGGTATTCGCCTGCACCGCATTGCTCATGTAATAGCTGAAGCCGATATAGTCACAGCAGCCGTTGCGCAGGATCTCTTCATCTCCGGCTTCCATTTCAATGTGGTAACCTTTGCGCGCCCATTCATGCAGCGTATAAGCAGGATAATAGCCACGCATCTGTACATCGCTGAAGACATAGCGGCGGTGCATCGCTTCCTGAGCAAACATCACATCATCCGGATGGCAGGAGAAAGGATAAACCGGCACCATGGCGATCATACAGCCAATCTGGAAATCGGGATTGATGCGATGACCCAGCTCTACCACTTTGGCGCTGGCAACAAACTGATGGTGCATCACCTGATACATCGCCTGTTCCGGTTTTTCATGATCGGTGAAGACCACGCCTGAGCAGCAATAGCCGAACAGCGGATAGTTCCAGGTGCGCTGGTTATTGATTTCGTTAAAGGTCATCCAGTATTTCACTTTGTGCTGATAGCGGTTCATGACCACTTCGCTAAAGCGCACAAAGAAATCGACCACTTTACGGTTCAGCCAGCCGCCATACTGTTTCACCAGATGCCACGGCATCTCAAAGTGTGACAGGGTGATCACCGGTTCGATACCATGCTTCAGCAGCTCATCGAACAGGTCGTCGTAAAATTGCAGCCCCGCTTCGTTCGGCTCCCGTTCATCGCCATTGGGAAAAATGCGCGTCCAGGCGATAGAGGTACGGAAGCATTTAAACCCCATCTCTGCAAAAAGCGCGATATCTTCTTTGTAGCGATGATAAAAATCTACCGCTTCATGGTTTGGATAGTTATAGCCGGGCTGTACGCCATCGGTCATCACGCGATCGACGCCGTGTGAGCCGCCGGAGAGCACGTCACAGATGCTGATACCTTTACCGCCCTGATCCCAGCCACCTTCAACCTGATGCGCGGCAACGGCGCCGCCCCAGAGAAAATCCTTCGGTAATTGCTGCTTTGTCATAAAGAGATCCTTACTGTTGCAGTAAAAAAGGGTCTGGCTTACACAGCACCCAGTGATATTACGCGGCGGCAGGAAAATATTAGTGCAGCCGTTATCAAGGGCGCAGGGAAATATAACGGTTTGATTGCAAACGTTGACCGGAGTGTAGCAAAGCGCGGAAGAATGTCACGTTATAACGAAACGTGACAAACGTGATTTGTTACCTGAGAAAAACAGCCTGTTTTATTTCGCCTGACGGCTGGCGAGTTTACGCCCAATCGTCTCGATAATATACATAACGGGCACCTGACTGGTAATATCAAAGCCGCCATTCATGCGTATTAATGGCATATGACAGGAGATATTAAAATCGGCCAGCTTAGCCAGCGAGCTGGTTTCGCTATTGGTAATGGTGATGATTTTACAGCGGTGCAGGCTGAACTGGCTCGCCAGCCTGAGGATCTCCTCGGTTTCCCCCGATATGGAAAGAATAATCGCCAGGGCATCTTTATACATATCGTTACTAACCGGATAATAGGGGTCATCAATATAATTGCTGAACTTACCGACATTAGAGAAAAAGCGTGCACCATATTTCCCTAAAGTTCCGGAGGTACCCGCGCCAACAAAAATAATACGCTGCGCCGCCAGAATATGATCCACCGCCTGGCTAATTAAATTTTCGAATTCATCGTTATTAATACTTTTAAAAAAGCTGACGATTTCATTAACGCCATAATTAACAGGGCGCTGCTGCTCCTGTTCCAGATATAATTTAAAACGAATACGAAACTCGGAATAACCGTCACACTGCATTTTTCGACAGAAGCGTAATACCGAGGTGGTAGAGACGCCAGCGGCATCCGCCAGTTCGCGAATGGTCATATACATCACCTTGTCACCGCTTTTGATCACGGTGTTGTATACCATCATCTCTGTGTCATTGAGCGTTGAAATTATACTGTGAGTAAACATGCTATATCCGCCAGTGATTCCCGCGCCATACCTTACCAGATTTTGCCTTAATCACCGACGGGCGCTTACAGGTTATAGCATGAGATAAATTTAATAAGCGTACACGTGTACACTGAAATGATAGTTAGCTAGTCTGTGTGAATAAAGCTGAACAGGGGAGACAATAACGATTCCCTTTGTATGCACAAAATATCAGCGGGATGGAGGGAGTAAGACATGGTGAATAAGAGCGGATTGTCGCCGGGATACTCGTTGGCGGAGGAAATTGCCAACAGTATCAGTCACGGCATTGGCTGTATTTTTGGTATCGTCGGGCTGATCCTGCTGCTAAGTCAGGCGCTGGAGGCGAACGCAGACGCGATAGCTATCACCAGCTACAGTGTGTACGGTGGCAGTATGATTTTGCTGTTTCTGGCCTCGACGCTATACCACGCGGTTCCCTGGCCACGCGCGAAATTTTGGTTAAAAAAGCTGGATCACTGCGCCATCTATCTGCTGATTGCCGGCACCTATACGCCCTTTTTGCTGGTGGGGCTGAAGTCTCCTCTGGCGCATAGTTTGATGGTGGTTATCTGGAGCATGGCGCTGGCGGGAATTATTTTTAAGCTGGTTTTTATCCATCGCTTTAAGGTGCTGTCGCTGGTCACCTATCTACTGATGGGCTGGCTGTCGGTTATCGTTATCTATCAGTTGGCGATGAAGCTGGCGCCCGGCGGCGTCTGGCTATTGGCGGCGGGCGGCATCACCTATACGCTGGGGGTGATCTTTTATGTGGCTGATCGCATTCCTTACAATCATGCAATCTGGCATGGCTTTGTATTGGGCGGCAGCATCTGTCACTTTTTAGCCATCTATCTTTACGTGCTGTAAACGAACAGGCATAAAAAAGGCGGCTGCATAGCCGCCTTTTACCTGCTGTTTCAGTCAGGCTTCCGCCAGCGAATAGGGCAGCGGCTGAATGGCCAGCTGGCCGCCGTCATCGCCCTGCACACGCAGTACGCTATCTGCTTCCAGGTCGTTATTCAGTACCGCCTGAACCCAAACATCGCCTGACTCCAATTGCACCGCTGCCAGAATAGTGCCGGTGCGCCGCCAGTTTTCACCCATTCTGAGTTCCAGCGCATCGCCAGCCTCAGGCACGCGTCCCGCTTTACCTGCCAGCCAGTAAAGGGCACGCTTGTTGGCGCCGCGGAATTTGGCGCGCGCCACCATCTCCTGACCGGTATAGCAGCCTTTCTTGAAGCTGATCGCCTCCAGCGCCTGTAAATTAACGGCCTGAGGGATTAGCTGCGCGCTGTTTTTTTCATCCAGTACCGGCAGGCCCGCTTCAATATCCAGCGCCAGCCACTGCTGGCTGTCGTTCAGCTGCGCTTCGCCTTCCAGCGCCTGTTTCAGCTCGCTGGCTTTTTCCACGGTGGTCACCAACAGAAAACGCTCAGCTGGAGTACTAAACCACAACAGTGTGGAATCACCATCCTGAATCACCGGCGTTTGTGCATCCGGCAAAGCGGCAAAACGGTTAGTCAGCGCGGCTCTGGCCTGAAAGCCAGCAACGCCAAGCAGCACCGCGTTGTCGTCGGCAGCGATGGTGACTTTAGAAAACACGGCGTATTTTTTTAGTTCGGTGATCTGTGTATCACGCAGGCCGCGACGCACCAGATAGGCGTAACCTTCGCCACGGTGAAACAGGCGCAGGTTGCTCCACATTTTGCCTTTGGCATCGCAGTGCGCGCAGGGCAGATGCTTTTCAGCGGGCAGAGCGGCGACATCCAGCGTCACCTGACCTTGTAAATAGGTGGTGCTGTCAGCGCCCTGAGCGACAACCAGCGCCCAGTCTTCCAGTGAAATCAATGTCAGCGGCAGACGGGATGAAGCAACCGGCTGGCGCGGTGGAAAAGTAAAGTCAGGCATAGCGAAATCCTGAAGAGTCAGTGAATACCAAAAGTGACTTCATATTAAAAGAGCAAGAGGGCTTTGCAACCTGTTTCCGGAAACAGACGCACAAATCGCTTGATAACCCTGTAACTTGCGCGTGCGCTATGCGGCACTCTACGCAGGAGAGGAATTTGCCTGTAACAGGCCGGAAAAAAAGCGCTACACTAGCCAGCATATTTAAGCTAACCGATGACAGAACACATGGATATTAACGATAAATCCCGTATTCACTGGGCGTGCCGCCGTGGCATGCTGGAGTTGGACATCGCCATCATGCCTTTCTTTAAATATGAGTATGATTCGTTAAGCGATGACGATAAGGCGCTGTTTATCCGTCTGTTGAAAAGCGACGATCCGGATCTGTTTAACTGGCTGATGAACCACGGCGAACCGGCGGACGCCGAGCTAAAACGCATGGTGCAGCTGATCCAGACTCGTAACCAGCAGCGTGGCCCGGAACGTGGTGCGGTGGCAATCTGAACTGACGCCGTCGGCATTAGCCCGGTGCGTTACCCTGGCGCTTTATTTGTCGATCGCCGCCGGACTGCTGCTGTTGCCCTGGCCGACGCGGCTGATCCCCATTGTTGTCGGTCTGCTGCTGTTATTAATCATTGAGTTACGGTATCGCCTGCATTTACAGCAGCGCTGGCGCGGCGTATTAACCACGGATGAAAACCGCTGCTGGTGCTGGCAGCAGCAGCGTGGTTGGGTAACGCGTCCGCCTTTTGTGCTGCCGTTTGGCGTTATCCTCTCGCTGCGTACGCAACAGGGGAAACGTTTTTCACTGTGGCTGATGCGGGACAGCATGAGCGAAACCAGCTGGCGAGCGCTGCGGCGTCTGACAAAAGGTTATTATTGACCGATGAATCCCGGGCAATATGCACCCGGGATAGCCTGAGCAGTAGAGCAGGTTAGAGTAATGCAGCGGTTTCCGTCAGGATCTGTTCACACCACTGCGCGATGCGTTCATCGCTTTCTTCAAACTGATTCACATCATCCAGCGCCAGACCAACAAACTGTTTGCCGTCGGCGGTAAGGGGTTTCGGACTGGTAAATTCATAACCTTCGATTGGCCAGTAGCCGACAAACTGTACGCCCATCGGTGCCAGCAGCTCATGCAGCATGCCCAGCGCGTCAAGAAACCATTCTCCATAGCCCAACTGATCGCCCATGCCATACAGCGCTACCACCTTACCGCGCAGGTTAAGCGCCGCAATCTCCTGCCATTTTGCCTCCCAGTCCTCCTGCAGCTCCCCAAAATCCCAGGTTGGAATGCCAAGGATCAGCATATCGTACTGCTCCATTAGTGCCGGAGAATCATCCTTCAGGTTATGCAGCGTCACCAGCTCCTCGCCGATAAAATCACGAATTTTCTCGGCGGCCATTTCGGTATAACAGGTGCTGGAACCGTAAAAAAGGCCAATCTTCATACGGAACATCTACTCATAAATAGCTTCAGATGGGCGCAATTGTATCAGAAGGCCGCCGCTTTCAGGCATAATGCGGAGAAATTCACACGTTTGCGCAAAGAGGCAAGAGTGCAGGATAACGATCTTATTGAACAGTTTCTGGATGCGCTGTGGATCGAACGCAATCTGGCGCAAAACACCCTGGCTTCGTATCGTCAGGATCTGCAATCGTTAATCGGTTGGCTGAAACACCATGAGCGAACGCTGCTTCAGGCAGAGGCGGCAGATCTACAGGCTTTTCTTGCCGATCGCGTGGAGGGCGGTTATAAAGCCACCAGCTCGGCGCGCCTGCTAAGCGCTATGCGTCGTCTGTTTCAATATCTGTATCGCGAAAAGCTACGGACTGATGATCCCAGCGCGTTGCTTTCTTCGCCGAAACTGCCGCAGCGTCTGCCGAAAGATCTTTCGGAAGCGCAGGTCGAACGTTTACTACAGGCACCCAGCGTTGAGCAGCCGATTGAGCTGCGTGATAAGGCGATGCTGGAACTGCTGTATGCCACCGGGTTACGTGTTTCCGAACTGGTAGGATTAACGGTCAGCGACGTTAGTCTGCGTCAGGGCGTGGTTCGCGTCATCGGCAAGGGTAATAAAGAGCGGCTGGTGCCGCTGGGGGAAGAGGCGATACACTGGCTGGAGCAATATCTGGAATATGGCCGCCCCTGGCTGCTGAATGGGCAGGTCATCGACGTGCTGTTTCCCAGCAATCGTGCGCAGCAGATGACGCGTCAAACGTTCTGGCACCGAATTAAGCATTACGCCACGGTGGCAGGCATCGACAGCGAAAAACTTTCGCCACATGTGCTGCGCCATGCGTTTGCCACGCATTTGCTGAACCACGGCGCGGATTTACGTGTCGTACAGATGTTGCTGGGACACAGCGACCTCTCCACCACACAGATTTATACGCATGTCGCCACTGAGCGTCTGCGTCAGTTACATCAACAGCATCATCCGCGCGCCTGAGGCCGTGGAACAATAAGGGAACAGGATGAAAAAAACATTTGCTATCGTCGCCTTGCTGGCTGCCGCTGTTACCGGTGTCGCGCAGGCCGACGACGCTACGATTCAGCAATCACTACGCAAACTGGGACTGCAACAGACTGAAATCCAACCTTCTCCGCTGCCAGGCATGAAGACCGTGCTCTCGGAAAGCGGCGTGCTGTATGTCACCGAAGATGGAAAGCATTTTATTCAGGGTCCGCTGTATGACGTCAGCGGCGCGCATCCGGTGAATGTCACCAATCAGCTGCTGCAGAAAAAGGTTGATGCGTTAAGTAAAGAGATGATCGTTTACAAAGCGCCAAAAGAGCAGCATGTGATTACTGTTTTCACTGATATTACCTGTGGCTACTGCCGTAAGCTGCATCAGGAAATGGCGGATTACAACGCGCTGGGCATCACCGTACGCTATCTGGCTTTCCCGCGTGAAGGGATGAATGGTCAGGTAGCGAAAGAGATGAAATCTATCTGGTGCGCGGCCGATCGCAACAAGGCATTTGATGCGGCGATGAAAGGCGACGAAGTTTCCCCTGGCGACTGCAAAATCAATCTCGATCAGCATTATCAGCTGGGCATTCTCTATGGTATTCAGGGCACGCCAGCCATCCTGCTGGAAAACGGCATGATGATCCCAGGCTATCAGGGCCCGAAAGAGATGAAACAGCTTCTTGATAAACAAAAAAGCGGTAGCTAATCAGCAGTGAATAAACCCACGCAACTCCGCCGTCGTGAGGCGGCAAACAATGCGGCGCTGCCAGCGGATCTTCATCCGCTGCTGCGCCGTCTCTATGCCCAGCGAGGCGTAATCGATGAGCGCGCCCTGGAGCGCGGCGCGAAGTTTCTGCATCCGTGGCAGGGCTTAAGCGGTATGGATCGGGCGGTTGCCTTGCTGCATCAGGCGCTGCGCGATGAGAAACAGATTATGATCGTCGGTGATTTTGATGCCGACGGCGCGACCAGCACCGCGCTGACCGTGCTGGCACTACGCAGCATGGGCGGCCGGAATGTGCAATATCTGGTGCCTAACCGCTTTGATGATGGCTATGGCCTGAGCCCGGAAGTGGTGGAGCAGGCGGCAGCGCGCGGCGCGGAGTTAATTCTGACGGTCGATAACGGTATTTCCTCACATGCGGGCGTGACCTGCGCGCATCAGAAAGGGATCCCGGTGCTGGTCACCGATCACCATCTGCCGGGCGAGACGCTGCCAGCGGCAGAAGCGATCGTTAATCCTAACCTGACCGACAGTACTTTTCCTTCAAAGGCGCTAGCCGGAGTTGGCGTCGCGTTTTATTTAATGCTGGCGCTGCGGGCGCATTTGCGTGAGCAGGGCTGGTTCGACAATGGGCTGAGCATTCCTAATCTGGCGGAGCTGCTGGATTTGGTGGCGTTAGGCACGGTAGCGGACGTGGTGCCGCTGGATGCCAATAACCGCATTCTGGTCTGGCAGGGCATGAGCCGCATCCGTGCGGGCAAGTGTCGTCCGGGGATCCGTGCGCTGCTGGAAATCGCCAATCGTGATGCGCGTCAGCTGGCCGCCAGCGATCTGGGCTTTGCGCTGGGGCCGCGTTTGAATGCGGCGGGCCGTCTGGATGATATGTCGGTCGGCGTGGCGCTGTTGCTGACGGAAGATTTAGCGCAGGCGCGGATGCTGGCCAGCGAACTGGACGCTTTAAACCAAACGCGTAAAGAGATTGAGCAGGGGATGCAGGCTGAAGCGTTGACGCTCTGTAATCAGCTGGAGCGCAGTAGCGAGGCGTTGCCTTTAGGGCTGGCATTTTATCATCCTGAATGGCACCAGGGCGTGGTTGGCATTCTGGCTTCGCGCCTGAAAGAGCGCTTTCATCGTCCGGTAATCGCCTTTGCGCCAGCGGGCGACGGCACTCTGAAAGGCTCTGGTCGCTCAATCGCCGGGTTGCATTTGCGAGATGCGCTGGAGCGGTTGGATACGCTGCATCCCGGTTTGATTCTGAAGTTCGGCGGCCATGCGATGGCTGCCGGGCTATCGCTGGAAGAGTCGAAGTTCGAGCAGTTCAGCGCACTGTTTAGCGAGCTGGTGGGCGACTGGCTGGATGCAGAAGCCTTGCAGGGCGTGATCTGGTCCGATGGCGAGCTGATGGCGCAAGAGCTGACCTTACCCACCGCAGAGATGCTGCGTGATGCCGGTCCCTGGGGACAGGCGTTTCCGGAGCCGGTGTTCGATGGCAAATTCAAGCTGTTACAGCAGCGGCTGGTAGGCGAACGTCATCTGAAGGTAATGATTGAGCCGTTAGGCGGTGGCCCGTTACTGGACGGTATCGCGTTTAACGTGGATACGCGCCTGTGGCCTGACGCCAGCGTGCGGCACGTAGAGCTGGCCTATAAGCTGGATGTGAACGAGTTTCGCGGCAACCGCAGCGTACAACTGTTAATCGAGCATATCTGGCCGTTATAAGCATAAGCTGGCATGAGGGAGCTATCTCTTCTGCCAGCGCTTTTCTTTCACTCTAATTTATTATTCGCTCATTTATTACCATCATATAATTCAAAAAACCAAGATTATTATTAATCTGTTTACATTGATACCTTTAATGATTGATTGCGGTTAATTCATTACATTGTGATCCCTGTCAATTTAATGGGATCAGGTTTTTATTACTTTGCTGCTTGAAAACAGAGACAGGTGACAATGTTTAAATTTATTTCTTTGCTATTGTTTAGCGTATCATTATCTCTTCATGCTATGAGCATTGAAGATGAGCTGGCACAGATAAAATATTTCTCTATAGGCTATAACGGATTTGTGCCTAAAAAATCAGAAGGTGAACGGCTTTATGAAAAAATAATGTCCTCAACACACAGGGAAGATATTTTTTTAAGAGTGATACATTCAGAAAAAGCCACAAAAGAAAGTAAGCTTTATGCCGCATGTGGATTATGGCTTATTAACAAAAAGAGACTTGGCGAGATTAACCCAGCACAAGGCTATGTCACCATACTTCAGGGGGATATTTTGCAAAAAAGAAAGTTTGGAGAAATCTTCTCCATAATAAAGAGGAAAGGGTGTTATTGATAAAGAAAAATGAGTGTTATTATAAGAAAGCTATTGCATGTCGAAACCCAAAAAATATCTGGTGCGATGAACCTTAATGGCTTACGTCCATCAAATAATATCTTTGACGGTAGGGGAAAAGATATGGGGGGGGGATAGATGCAAATAATAAATGCTGGAAACCAGGTACACCAACCTGGATTATGTATCCACAAGGGAATTACCCGCGTTTTTGAATGATTTTTTTCTGCTCCATAATGACTTACGGCTCTCATTTGAGAGCCTTGTTGTTATCGCATTAACGCTGAACTCAGGGAAGCGACAGGCGGGCCGTGGAGTAAAGCCTCCGCGTCAGGGATGACGCGGCGGAGTCTCCAGGGATGGATTCACGACGTCTTTATGGAACGGCCCGCCTGTTGCTGACGCCCCCGGTCTGAATACCAGCGTCGATCCGCCGCGACAACCCCGAACCGCATCCCAACGCCGCTCCGCCGCCGCGCTTTCCTCCCAAACATCAGCCCCGTTCGCCGCGACATTGCCGTACAAAACTACAATCTCACTGCCTTTTCGGTTAAACTCCCCTGTTATATCTCATGTCACTTCTTAAAAGATCCTAAAGCCATGTTTGAAATCAATCCGGTGAAAAATCGTATCCAGGACCTCACTGAGCGCAGCGACGTTCTTAGGGGGTATCTTTGACTACGATGCCAAGAAAGAACGCCTCGAAGAAGTAAACGCTGAACTCGAACAACCCAACGTCTGGAATGAACCTGAGCGCGCCCAGGCGCTGGGTAAAGAACGCTCCACGCTGGAAGCCATCGTCGACACCCTTGACCAAATGACCCAGGGCCTGGAAGACGTGGCTGGCCTGCTGGAACTGGCGGTTGAAGCGGACGATGAAGAAACCTTCAACGAAGCCGTCGCCGAGCTGGACATCCTGGAGAAAAAACTGGGCGAACTGGAATTCCGCCGCATGTTCTCCGGAGAATATGACAGCGCCGACTGCTACATCGATCTCCAGGCGGGATCCGGCGGTACGGAGGCTCAGGACTGGGCCAGCATGCTACTGCGTATGTACCTGCGCTGGGCAGAAGATAAAGGCTTCAAAACCGAAGTCATCGAAGTCTCCGACGGTGAAGTCGCGGGCATCAAATCCGCCACTATCCGTATCGCCGGTGAATATGCCTTTGGCTGGCTGCGTACAGAAACTGGCGTCCATCGCCTGGTGCGTAAAAGCCCGTTCGACTCCGGCGGTCGTCGTCATACTTCCTTCAGCTCCGCCTTCGTCTACCCGGAAGTGGATGACGATATCGATATCGAAATCAACCCGGCGGACCTGCGTATCGACGTCTATCGCGCATCCGGCGCGGGCGGCCAGCACGTTAACCGTACGGAATCAGCGGTGCGTATTACCCACATTCCAACCGGCACCGTCACCCAATGTCAGAACGATCGCTCTCAGCATAAAAACAAAGACCAGGCCATGAAGCAGATGAAAGCCAAGCTTTATGAACTGGAAATGCAAAAGAAAAATGCCGAGAAACAGGCGCTGGAAGACAACAAATCTGATATCGGCTGGGGCAGCCAAATTCGCTCCTACGTGCTGGATGATTCACGTATCAAAGATCTGCGCACCGGCGTAGAAACCCGTAACACCCAGGCTGTGCTGGATGGCGATCTGGATCGTTTCATTGAAGCAAGTTTGAAAGCAGGACTCTAAATATGTCTGAACAACAATCACAAGGCGCTGATGATGCGCTGGAACTTAACAACGAACTGAAAGCGCGCCGTGAAAAACTCAGCGCGCTGCGTGAACAGGGCGTGGCGTTCCCGAACGACTTCCGCCGCGACAGCGTCTCTGACCAGCTGCACGCTCAGTACGATGATAAAGAAAACGAAGAGCTGGAAGCGCTGAATATTGAAGTCAGCGTGGCGGGTCGTATGATGACGCGCCGCATCATGGGTAAAGCGTCATTTGTTACGCTGCAGGACGTTGGCGGACGTATTCAGCTTTACGTCGCGCGCGATGACCTGGCGGAAGGCCTCTATAACGAACAGTTTAAAAAGTGGGACCTGGGCGACATCCTTGGCGCGCGCGGCAAACTGTTTAAAACCAAAACCGGCGAGCTTTCTATCCATTGCACCGAACTGCGCCTGTTGACTAAAGCGCTGCGTCCGCTGCCGGATAAATTCCACGGCCTGGCCGATCAGGAAACCCGCTATCGTCAGCGCTATCTGGATCTGATCGCCAACGAAGAGTCGCGTAAAACCTTCCAAATTCGCTCGCAGATCATGGCCGGCATCCGCCAGTTCATGGTTGGCCGTGACTTTATGGAAGTGGAAACGCCGATGATGCAGGTGATCCCTGGCGGTGCTTCTGCACGTCCGTTCATCACGCATCACAACGCGCTTGATATCGACATGTACCTGCGTATCGCGCCGGAACTCTACCTGAAACGCCTGGTTGTAGGCGGTTTTGATCGGGTATTTGAAATCAACCGTAACTTCCGTAATGAAGGTATCTCGCCGCGCCATAACCCTGAGTTCACCATGATGGAACTCTATATGGCCTACGCCGATTACAAAGATCTGATCGAGCTGACCGAAAGCCTGTTCCGCACGCTGGCGCAGGATGTATTGGGCACCACTGAAGTGCCATACGGCGACCAGACGTTTGATTTTGGCAAGCCGTTTGCCAAACTGACGATGAAAGAAGCGATTCAGAAATATCGTCCGGAAACCAACCTCGCCGATCTGGAAGACTTTGATAAAGCGGTGGCGATTGCGCGCTCGCTGGGTATCAAAGTAGAAAAAAGCTGGGGCCTGGGCCGCGTCGTTACCGAGATCTTTGAAGAGACGGCGGAAAGTCATCTGATCCAGCCGACCTTTATCACTGAATATCCGGCAGAAGTTTCTCCGCTGGCTCGTCGTAACGACACCAACCCGGAAATCACCGATCGTTTTGAATTCTTTATCGGCGGACGTGAAATCGGCAACGGCTTCTCCGAGCTGAACGATGCTGAAGATCAGGCTGATCGTTTCCGTCAGCAGGTGGAAGCGAAAGATGCCGGTGATGATGAAGCCATGTTCTTCGATGAAGATTACGTCACCGCGCTGGAGCATGGCCTGCCGCCGACCGCTGGTCTCGGCATCGGTATCGACCGTCTGGTAATGCTGTTCACCAACAGCCACACCATTCGTGACGTTATCCTGTTCCCGGCGCTGCGTCCGTCTGCGAAGTAATTCAGGTCATCCTGCTAAAAGGGACGCTCAGGCGTCCCTTTTTATTTTGATTCCCACCCAGCGGCTTCTGCTGCTCTCTCTTGAGATTCTCTTTTTCCTTTGCCATGCTCAAAAGATTCTTTCTGTAGGGAGTTGAAAGCATGCAGCTAAAAGCGCGTCCCGGCTTTATTCGTCACTGGCAAGAACTGGAAGCGCCTGATGAAGCGCATTACAGCGGCAGTAGTGAGCACATGGGCATCGGCGCGCCGCTGGGGCGGGCGCTGGGATTAACACGCATCGGCATCCATCACGAGCGCCTGTTGCCCGGGCGTCGCCTCTCTTATCCACATGCTGAAAGTGCGGAAGAGGAGTTCGTTTACGTGCTGGAAGGGCAGCCTGATGTCTGGATCAATGGCGAACTCTATTCCTTGCAGCCGGGCGATGCGGTGGCTTTTCCTGCAGGAACGGGGATTTGTCATACCTTTATTAATAACGGGACGGCGGAAGCCAGATTACTGGTGGTGGGCGAAGCGAACAAAGAGGAAAATCGCATCCATTATCCGCTGAACCCTGAGTATGAAGCGACCCGAAGCGATCGTTGGCGCGATCCGCCGTTGCAACCCCTGGGTGCGCATAACGGGCTGCCAGATAAGCCGCGAGAGTAGGGGGCCAGGCAGGCACCGGCGCTTACGATTTTGTCTCTGCCGTCAGCCAGTCCGAAAACTGTGAATAAGGCACATAAAGCGCGGTGTTCTTATACAGCGTTTTGCCGCTTTTCTTGTCGTTAATCTTTGCGCTGTAGCCGACTATTACCCCAGCCAGCGTATCGTCAGAAGCGTTATAAACCGCGCCGCCAGACATTCCCTGTACCACGCCTGCGTCTGCCGCGACCACCACACAGCCCTGCTTATTCCAGCTGTTTTTCAGGTTGCTATTCGCCAGGTTTTTACCGGATGAAGAGACCGGCATCGCAGTATAAAAACTGTAGCCGTAGAGATTTATCCGGTCGCCCATAAAGCCGTTACGAAAGCGTGGCGGCAGATTTTTCTCGTCATTCTTATGGTAAACGATCGCCAGATCGCACTCAGGATGCCAGGCCTTAACCTTGTATAAAGAGAACTTCGCGACGTGGGCGGCGGTCAGGCTATAGTCCGCAGTCAAAGGAATTGTGGTGCCCAGCGTGCCGAGACCCAGCACCGTGGGAATGCCGGTTACGGTCATATCAACGCGCTTTTGGGCCTCTTTACTGTATTCATAATGACCGACTGAACAACCGGTCAAACTTAAAACCAGCAGGGCAAAGCTCTTACGCATAACCACTCCACGATATAATCATTAAGCGCTGTTAATACCTTGTCAGGATATCGGCAGCCGCTGCGCTTTCTTTATTGCTTAATATATCGGCTAAAAATCACAATAACGTTACATTTCGCAGCATTGAAGGATAGTGAAGAGCAACTTTATCAAAATACCGCTGTTAATCGTTAAGTGTGCTTAAAGGAATCCTCTTAAAGACGATGTGCGCTGCGTAACTGTTCAGTGCAGGATTATTGCTCGTAGCGCAATAAACCCTTGCCGGTTTCGGGGTGTTTGTCACATTAGCGCTGTGCTTTAATAGCCGCGTGGCGCAATAAATAGATGCAGCATTACAACGCGTCATCCAATCCGCTGCCTGACAGCGGCCTGCCTGGAGTCTGCAATCATCGTTTCTGGAGAATGTTATGCCTGTTTCATTACTGGCGCTGGCGCTGAGTGCGTTTGCAATCGGCACCACTGAGTTCGTTATTATGGGGTTACTGCCGGAGGTGGCGGGCGATCTGCGCGTGTCGATCCCTTCCGCCGGCTGGCTGATCAGCGGCTATGCGCTGGGCGTCGCAATCGGCGCGCCGGTCATGGCGCTGCTGACCGCACGGTTACCGCGCAAGCGCACGCTGATCCTGCTGATGTCGATTTTTATTATCGGCAACATCCTGTGCGCACTGGCTTATAGCTATAACCTGTTGATGCTGGCACGTGTTGTTACCGCGCTGTGTCATGGTGCCTTTTTTGGTATCGGTTCGGTGGTGGCTGCCAGCCTGGTTGCGCCTAATCGTCAGGCTTCAGCGGTTGCGCTCATGTTCACCGGCCTGACGCTGGCTAACGTACTGGGCGTACCGCTCGGTACCTGGTTTGGTCAGCTGTTTGGCTGGCGCGCCACCTTCTGGGGCGTAGCGATAATTGGCGTACTGGCCTTTGTGGCTTTGATCGTTAGCCTGCCGACTAATAAAGATGAGAAGCCGGTGCATCTCGGCAGTGAAATCAGTGCGCTGGCGAATGGTAAGCTCTGGCTGTCGCTGCTGATGACGGTCTGCTTTGCGGCGGCAATGTTTGCTCTGTTTAGTTATATCGCACCGCTGCTGTTGCAGGTTACCGGCATCAGCAATCGCGGCGTGAGCTGGACGCTGTTCCTGATCGGCGCGGGTCTGACGGTAGGCAATATCATCGGCGGCAAGCTGGCGGACTGGAAAGTTTCTTTCAGCCTGATCCTGAGCTTTGCGCTGATTGCGCTTTTCTCGCTGGCCTTTAGCTGGACCAGTCATGGGCTGTGGCTGGCGGAAATCACCCTGTTCCTGTGGGCGATGGCAACATTTGCTACCGTGCCGGGGCTGCAGATTAACGTGGTGCGCCACGGTAAAGAGGCGCCGAACCTGGTTTCTACCCTGAACATTTCTGCGTTTAACGTAGGCAATGCGCTGGGTGCCTGGGTTGGTGGTGCGGTTATTGAAGGCGGCTACGGCCTGACTGCGGTACCGGTGGCAGCCGCCGTGCTGGCTGCAATCGGCCTGATTGTCTGCCTGATTACCTTCCGTCGCGCCAACGGTAAAGCGCAGCCGGTAAACGCGTAATTCAACTGAGCGTTAATGCGCTGGCGGCCTCGCGTCGTCAGCGCTGCCCGCCAGGCTACTTTCCTCCATGTTGTATCCCTTTCATTGCCTTATCCACGCTGTTTCCAGACATTCTTATAAAACCTAAATCATCAATCTGCTCGCCGGGAATTGTTTGGTTATCCATCGTATAACTCTCTCTGTTATCCGAACGTGTTATGCCTAATTGCGCGCTAAAGTGTGCGCTTATATCCCATTGGGTTATTAACACTTTATGTTACCTTAGCGGTTTTATATCAGGGTGTTAATCTATGAAAGTACGCAAAATCATCACCCCAAACTTTTATAAAAAGTTCAGATGCACGGGTCCGGAATGCTTAAATCACTGTTGCCATGGATGGATTATTTACATAGATAAAAAAACACATGATAACTATATTAATTCGCGCGATGAAGAAATAAGAAGCGTGGCGAAGAACGCCCTTGCGTTAACCCGGGCGGGAAGAAAGAAATATTCCATTATTAAGTTTAATGACGAGGGAACGTGTCCTTTTTTTACAGCCGACAAGTTATGTAGAGTGCACCAAAAGTTAGGGGGCGACGCGCTCTCTCCAACCTGTGCGATCTATCCAAGGACAGAGCGTATCTGGGGCGATCAGTTACGCCGTGGCCTGACGATGGCCTGTTCTGAAGTGGTGCGTCTGGTCTTATTTGCTGAAGACAGTATGCAACAGCACGAAGAAATCAACCTTCTTGCCTCAGCGGCTAAAAGTAAACTGCTTTATAAGGATAGCTTAGGGCAAGCCAATCAGCTTATTCACCTGTTTGCCTGGAACCTGATCGCGGCGCAAAGTAACGATATTGAGGCCAACTTATTCGCCCTGGCGCAGTTTGTTTTGTATCTACAGCGTATAAATTTTGATTTGTCGGGGCGGCTTGCTGAAGCTGAAGCGTTCTATGAAGAATTACTCGCGTCGCTACACAGCGGTCAACTGTCAGTCAATAACGAAGAACGAGAGCAGTCGGCCTTGTTGAAGCTTCGCGCAATTATGGCAATTTATAAAGATATAAATACTACCACGCGGAATTACTCTCTTCGCACTGATTATATTTCTATTGCGGAATATCTTGAGGAAGAAGTTTCTAATAAAGCTGATCTGAAAAATAAATTCGCTCATCTTAATCAGCAATGGCAGCAGCTTTGTGCCACATCATGTCTGAAAGATCCTTATGTGTTGCGCAATTATTTACTTTATCAGATCTATACCAGCTGGTTTCCCGGCAAAGATCTTTCGCTTATTATGCGGCTGTTTTACCGCATGGTGATGGACTATTTCTTCCTCAAAATTTCACTTGCGGTGAAGTCGCTGTATAAAGACATTAAACAGGAGGATGTGCTTACTCTGTTTGCCGACTATTACCAGTATGTCGGCCATTCTGCCCAAACAGCGGATAACCTCGATAAAGCCATTAACGAAATAAACGGCGGAGATGATCTCTCCTGCCTGTTGCTGTTAGGTTAACTGCGCCGACCGGTTAATCAAGCAGCGCGTCGAGCTTCACCTGAAACTGTGCGGTCTCATGCTGCAGATGCTGGCTAAAGGCGCTAACCAACGCCGACGCCGGACGATGCAGCGGGCGGATCAGGCTCACCGTAAAGGGCACTTCCACACTAAAACGTCTGATGGCAATGCCGCTGGCTGCATAATCAAGCGCCGTCAGCGGATTCACTACTGAAATGCCGATACCTGCCCGCACCATCGCACATACCGACGCCGCGCTGTGCGTTTCCATTACCATCCTGCGCTGTACGTTCTGTTCATGAAACAGCGCATCCAACAGCTGTCGATAGCTATCGCTGCGCGACAGGCTGATATAGCTTTCCCCGGCAAAGTCCTGTGGCGTAAGCTGCTTGCGCGAGGCTAACGGGTGATCGGCAGGCAAAACGCAAACCTCATTTAGCGTTAACAGCTCGATGCGCTCGGTGCCGGCGGGCGTAACATGGGTTTCGGTCAGGCCGAGATCGTGGCGCTGGGCTGACAGCCACTCCTCCAGCAATGGCGATTCCTGTGGGATAATATTCAAACTGAGGTCGGGATAGCGCTGTAAAAAAGGCTGGCAGAGTGGCGGCAGCAAAGACTGAGAGAAAACCGGCAGACAGGCGATAGAGAGTTCGCCCTGGCGAAACTGACGCAACCCTTCCGCTGCGCTGATAATGCGATCGAGACCGTACCAGGATCGTTGCACCTCTTCAAACAGGCGCAGGCCCTGCACGGTAGGCTGCAAACGACCACGTACGCGTTCGAACAGGCTCAGCCCGGTTAATTTTTCAAACCGAGCCAGCTCGCGGCTAACGGTTGGCTGAGAGGTATGCAGCAGTTCGGCAGCGGCAGTGAGATTGCCGCTGGTCATCACCGCGTGAAAAATCTCTATATGCCGATGGGTGATGTTAGCCATGATCTCTCCGGAAGCGAAAGCCATATCATATTTGCATAGACTCTGCAGAAACAGATATTTTTCTCTCTAGAAGGGCTATGGCGTAATAGAGAAAATTTCAAGGAGACGTATTATGCCGCGCCCGCTCAATCACGCTGACAGCGCCCTGAACGCCGCAAATCTGCTGCCGCTCACCGAACGCTATGATGGTCCATTTTGGGCTTATGACGCTAATATTATTCGCCAGCGCATCGCCCAGCTACAGCAGTTTGACGTGGTGCGTTTCGCTCAGAAAGCCTGCTCGAATATCCATATTCTGCGTCTGATGCGTGAAGCGGGCGTGAAGGTCGATTCCGTTTCTCTGGGCGAAATTGAGCGTGCGCTGGCGGCAGGCTATGTGGCGGGTGGCGATGAGATCGTGTTTACCGCTGACGTGCTGGATAAACCCACGCTGGCACGCATTGCCGAGCTGTGCATTCCGGTCAATGCCGGATCGGTGGACATGCTGCATCAGCTAGGCGAGCGCTCGCCGGGTCATCCGGTTTGGCTGCGGGTTAATCCGGGCTTTGGCCACGGACACAGTCAAAAAACCAATACTGGCGGCGAAAACAGCAAGCATGGTATCTGGCACAGCGACTTGCCGCAGGCGCTGGACGCTATTCAGCAGTACGATCTGCAACTGGCAGGCATTCATATGCATATCGGTTCCGGGGTGGACTATGGCCATCTGGAACAGGTATGCGATGCGATGGTAAGCCAGGTTATCGCGCTGGATCGGGATATCACGGCGATCTCTGCTGGCGGCGGGCTGTCGATCCCTTATCGTTACGGTGAAGAGGCGATCGATACGCAGCACTATTACAACCTGTGGCACAGCGCGCGCGAACGTATTGCGGCGCATCTGGGCCATGCGGTGAAATTAGAGATCGAGCCGGGACGTTTCCTGGTGGCCGAGGCAGGGGTTCTGGTTGCGCAGGTGCGGGCGGTGAAAGAGATGGGCAGCCGCCATTTTGTACTGGTGGATGCAGGCTTCAGCGATCTTATGCGTCCTTCGATGTACGGCAGTTACCATCATATTTCATTGCTTTCTGCTGACGGCGCTGCTGCACAAAGAGAGCAGCGTGAAACCGTGGTGGCGGGGCCGCTATGCGAATCGGGCGATGTCTTTACCCAGCTGGAAGGCGGCAAGGTTGAAACCCGCCTGCTTCCGGTAACGGCACCGGGCGATTATCTGGTGTTTCATGATACCGGCGCGTACGGCGCATCGATGTCTTCCAATTACAACAGCCGTCCGCTGATCCCGGAGGTGCTGTTTGATGGCGGCGAAGCGCGCGAAATCCGCCGTCGCCAGACCATCCAGGAGCTGCTGGCGCTGGAGCTATAAACAGAGGGCCGTTTCTGCTGCGCTAGCGGGAACGGCCTGCTTTTTACGCCAGCAGCTCTTTACGCAGTAATACGATCTCTTCTGCCAGATCCCGGCAGAGCATAGCGTTCATCAAATGATCCTGCGCATGTACCAGGATCAAGGTCACCGGTAACTTTCCTTCGCCCTCATCAGCCCCGATCAACTGCGTTTGAATGCGATGCGCCGCTTTAGAGGCTTCTGCCGAGGCAGTCAGCGCCTGGTCCGCCTGCTGCCATTCACGTCGACGCGCTGCCTGAATAGCGCTCATTGCATGAGAACGCGCCTCGCCAGCGTTAATCAGCAGTTCCATGATGACCTGTTCAAAATCCATACTCACCTCGATTATTGGTATACCAGATTTGGGTTAATCATCATATTGGAATACCAAATAAGCGAACTGCGCTAAAGCTCACAGAAAAAAGCGTGCATTCGGCTAATTTTGGTATGCCATATCAGGGAAGGGTTGGGTTGTCACAACAGGACGATTACTCACTTACCCTGAGGTTATTGCTTATGTCTCTACAGGATCGACTGATTGACTCGCTGGGGAGCTTCGCCACGCGCTTTAACAGCTATCGCTATATTATGGCGATCAAAGCGTCTTTTATTACGCTGATGCCGGTGATTATCGTGGGCGCTTTTTCAGTGCTGATCTCTAATATGGTGCTGGATGCTAAAAACGGCCTGGCCAGTTTCCAGGCGCTCTCTTTCCTGGCCGATCTCAAACCCATTACCACCAGTATTAACTACGCCACGCTCAGCTTCCTGAATATCGGCGCGGTATTTTTAATCGGTATTGAGCTGGGGCGGATTAACGGCATCAAAACGCTGTTTCCCGGCCTGCTGGCGGTAATCTGCTTTATTGCCGTTACGCCGACCACGCTGCAGATGATGGTCGACGGGCAGATGCGGCTGGTTACCGATGTGCTGGCGAAGCAGTTTTCTGATACCAAAAGCCTGTTTCTCGGTATGTTTATCGCTATCTTATCGGTAGAAATATATTGTCGGCTGGAAAATGTTGAGCGGCTAAAAATCAAAATGCCCGATACCGTGCCGCCCAATGTTTCCGCCTCTTTCTCTGCGTTGATCCCGGCGATCATTACCGTGTCGGCTATCGCCACCTTCGGCTTTATTTTCCATCGGGTCAGTGGACTCTACCTCTACGATGCGGTTTATCGTGTGGTGCAACAGCCGCTGGAATCGGTGGTGCAGAGCCTGTGGGGCATTTTACTGCTGATGTTTGTCGCCCAGCTGTTCTGGGTGATTGGCATTCATGGCAATCAAATGATTAAACCGATCCGTGAGCCGCTGTTGCTGGGAGCGATTCTGGTGAACATGAACGCCTTCGAGCAGGGAAAAGAGGCACCCAATATCATTACCATGCCGTTTTGGGATGTCTATATGAGTATTGGTGGCTCTGGCCTGACCATCGGCCTGCTGACGGCGGTGATGCTGGCAACCAAACGTAAAGAGATGCGCGAGATCGCCAAGCTTTCGTTTGGACCAGGGTTGTTTAATATCAATGAGCCGGTAATTTTCGGTATGCCGATTATGTTGAATCCTATCCTGGCGATCCCTTTCATTATTACGCCGCTGGTAACCGGCACCATCGGCTATTTCGCGACGCTCACGGGGTTTGCGGGTAAAGCGGTGGTGATGGTGCCCTGGACAACGCCGCCGATTATTAATGCCTGGCTCTCTACCGCCGGTTCAATGGGCGCGGTGGTAACCCAGCTGGTGTGTATTGTGGTTTCGGTGCTGATCTATCTGCCGTTTGTCAAAATTGCCGCACGCCGCGCCGAAGCCGCCGAGGCGAAAGCCCTGCAGCAGCCAGAACTGGCGCAGTCTTAAGGAACAGAGATGAGCAAAGTCACTATCGATATTCCCGTGGATTTTATGCTGGGCGCGGCGGCGTCCGCCTGGCAAACCGAAGGCTGGCACGGTAAGAAGGCGGGGCAGGACTCTTATCTGGATGCCTGGTATCAGCACGATCGACATGTCTGGCATAACGGCTACGGCCCGGCGGTAGCGACCGATTTTATCAATCGCTATCGGGAAGATGTGGCGCTAATGAAAGCCTGTGGGCTGACGCACTATCGCACCTCTATTAACTGGTCGCGCTTTCTGCTGGATTATGAAACGGCGGAAGTGGATGAGGAGTACGCCCGCTATTACGACAGTCTGCTTGATGAGATGGAGGCCAGTGGCATTGAGCCGATGCTCTGCCTGGAGCATTACGAGCTGCCGGCGACGCTACTGGAAAAGTATGGCGGCTGGGGCGCGAGAAAGGTGGTGGATCTCTTTGTTCGCTACGCGGAGACGGTGTTTGCGCGCTATGCCCATCGGGTTAAACGCTGGTTTGTGTTTAATGAACCCATTGTGGTGCAAACCCGCGTATACCTTGACGCGCTGCGCTGGCCGTATCAGCAAAGTACCGCGACCTGGATGCAGTGGAATCATCATAAAAATCTGGCGACCGCGCGCGTTGTGGCGCTGTTTCGCGCCGGAGGCTGGCCGGGCAGCATCGGAACGATTTTAAACCCGGAGGTAACCTGGCCGCGTTCCAGCGCGCCGCACGACAGACATGCCGCAGAGATGTATGACCTGTTCTACAACCGGGTGTTTCTCGATCCAGCGATCAAAGGCGAGTACCCGCCAGCGCTGTTGCAGCTGTTAGCGCAGCATCAGGTTGCGTGGGAATACAGTGATGAAGATCTGGCATTGATCGCGGCGCATCGCGTCGATGAAGTGGGGTTGAATCTTTACTATCCGCATCGGGTAAAAGCGCCGTCGCGCGCCTGGCCTGCCGAAACGCCGTTTCATCCCGCTCGTTATTATGAGCCGTTTGAGCTGCCGGGCCGCAGGATGAATCCGTCACGCGGCTGGGAGATTCAGCCACGCATTGTGGCGGATATCGCCTGCCGGATGCGTGATGAGTACGGCAATTTTCCGTGGTTTATTGCAGAAAACGGCATGGGAATTGAGAACGAAGCGCGTTTCAGGAATGCACAGGGTGAGATTCAGGACGATTACCGCATCGATTTTATCGCTGAGCATTTATATGAAGCATTACTTGCCCGTCAGGCGGGCATTAACTGTCGGGGCTATATGCTGTGGGCTTTTACCGATAACGTTTCGCCAATGAACGCCTTTAAAAATCGCTATGGCCTGATTGAAATCGATTTAGAGAATCAGCGTCAGCGACGCATGAAGAAGTCAGCGCGCTGGTTTCGCCAGCTGCGTGATAGCCGCCAGCTGACCCTGACGCTGGATGATCAACCCCGATAAGGAGCCGAAAATGAAACGTATCATACTGGCCTGCGCTGCAGGTATGTCGACCTCAATGGTGGTGACGCGCATGGAGAAAGAGGCGGCGGCACGCGGCCTGAACTACCAGATTTATGCTATTCCGGAGCAAGAGTTGCGCGAGGAGCTACAAAACTATGCTGGCGAGGTAGCCGTGGTGCTGCTGGGGCCGCAGGTGCGTTTTAAGCTGGAGGAGAACCGTAAGCTGACCGACAGTCAACGGATCCCGATCGCAGTGATCGATACGCTGGCTTACGGCACGCTAAATGGCGCAAAAGTACTCGATCAGGCGCTGGCTTTGATAAACTAGCGACGTGTTGCCATCTGTTGTTACCGGTTAATCAGGCGCTACGGGATGGTGTAGTCAACGGACTAAGGGTGATGAAGTGGATAAGGGCGCAGCGCCGCAAGAGAGAAAGCAGTATCAGGAGATTGGCGAACATTTGCGCCAGCAGATTGTGGCCGGGCTTTATCCGGTTGGCTCACGCTTACCGCCGGAGCGCCATCTTGCTGAGACGTGGGGCGTGAGCCGAACCATCGTTCGCGAGGCGTTGCTGATGCTGGAGCTGGAGGGAACGGTCGATATTCGTCAAAGTTCTGGCGTGTATGTGATGCGTATTCCCAGCGCCAGCAGCGATGAAGAGGAAGCTTTTTTCCGCAGCGATGTCGGCCCATTTGAGATGTTGCAGGCGCGTCAGCTGCTGGAGAGCAATATTGCCGCTTTCGCTGCGCGCATGGCGACCAAAGCCGATATTGAAAATTTACGCCGCACGCTGGAACAGGAGCAGCGCGCAATTGCGCTGGACGATACCAGTCAGGATAACGATCGCTTGTTTCATCTTTTGCTGGCGGGTGCGACGCAGAATCAGATGCTGATGGATACGGTAAAAAGTATCTGGCGGCATCATGAAAATAATCTGCTGTGGCAGCAGTTGCGCAGGCATATTGAGACGCGCAGTTACCGTTTGAAGTGGCTGAGCGATCATCAGACGATTCTGGCCGCTTTGCGGCGACGCGATGTGATGGGAGCCTGGCAGGGAATGTGGCAGCATCTGGAGAATGTGAAGAATACGCTGATGGAGCTGTCGGATGCCGATGCGCCAGATTTTGATGGTTATCTGTTTGAGTCAGTACCAATTTTTCAGGGTAAGCTGGTATGAGCCGCTGGCATATTGTTCCGTTATCTGAGGCTCCGCAGTATCAGCCGCAGCTGGTGGAGTGGCTGTGGCAGGCGTTTGGCGATCAGCAGAGCCGCGCTTTTTTCGCCAGCGTGATAGAGAGCAGCGTGCGCGGCGCTGATTTCCCGCAGACGTTTGTGGCGCTGGATGGCGTTCGTGCCGTGGGGACGGTAGGCGTCTGGCGTTGCGATTTGATTAGCCGTCAGGATCTTTTTCCGTGGCTGGCGGCATTGTATGTGGATGAAAGCGCGCGCGGCAGTGGGTTAAGCGCGGCGCTGCAAAGTTATGCTGAAGCCTGGTGTCGGGCACGGGGTTTTCCGGATCTCTATTTGTATTCGTTGTGTGCGGATTATTACGAGCGTTTTGGCTGGCGTTATATCGGCGATGCGTTGGATTATCCGGATGTGGTGGTTCGCTTGTATCACAAGGCGCTGTGATAAGCGTTAGCGCGCGCGGGGGTTCACTCTGTTCGGTGTCTGGCTGAGTTTAGGGTGATTTCAGTCTGTTCGGCGGCTGGCTGGGTTAAGGGTGGTTTCAGTCTGTTCGGCGGCTGGCTGAGTTTAAGGTGGTTTCAGTCTGTTCGGTGGCTGGCTGAGTTTAGGGTGATTTCAGTCTGTTCGGTGGCTGGCTGAGTTTAAGGTGATTTCAGTCTGTTCGGCGGCTGGCTGAGTTTAGGGTGATTTCAGTTCGCTCAGCGGCGGGCAGGCGCTGCGTAAAGACGTCGTGAACCCATCCCTGGGGACTCCGCCGCGTCATCCCTGACGCGGAGGCTTTACTCCGCTACCTGCCCGCCGCTTCACTTGCTATTGTGCCTTTTGCTGCCGCCTTACTGACTCCTGTGCTTGTTTGCCATCGCCTTACTGGTTTTGATTTTTAAAAGGTTAAGTAAAGATAGCGGGATATAAGGGGAATGAGAGGGACGGGCAGAGTAGGCGGGCCTCCCGCGGCAGGGAAGGCGCGGCGGAGGCCCCAGGGATGGGTTTATGCCGTCCCGCCGGAACTGCCCGTCCCTCTCGTGACCGGCACCAGTAGCCTTGTTTTGACCAGCACCAGTAGCCTTGTTTTGACCAGCACCAGTAACCCTCTCGTGACCGGCATCAATCAACTTTTTCGTAACGGGAAAACATCACATTCGATATATCGTTGTGCTAGTCTTTAAAGTGGCTAAAATTAATATTTATTACAACTTATATGGTTGGTTTTAATATCCATTCTGGATTACCTTTTCATATAAACTATACCCGTTATTATTTGCAGTAAATATATGATTCAACCCATTATTCTGAAAGTGCGTTCGGGTTAAAAGAATAGATTATTCTGGCTTGAAGCAAATCCATTAATTATGTAATGGTTGGATCAGTTATTTTTACCATAAGGATATGGTGTGTGAGTTTCAGCCTGCCCGGAAACGATGTTTATTACCTGCCGCGTGACGATTTGTCACCAGAAAGATATGAGAAAATAACCAGCCCTGTTTTTTCCTGGTCCAGAATTAAAGATAAATATGTTTTTAATGACCGCCAGACGCTGAATTTTAAGCTGATTAATATGTATGAGCGCGACTTTAACGGTTATACCAACCAGCCGCCGCCGCATGGGCCGCGTGAGCAGGAAAAGCTACAAAGAATGGTATTCAGCGGCGAGGTGGTGATGCTCGGTGGGTTTTCTTTCGCAAAGGGAAGGCTGTTTTATATTGATGAGCACGGCGCACTGATTTGCCGCGACCCGCTGGCGTTTAAGTTTGACGGAGCGCGGGCTATTATCCGGGAATATAACCGGTCGGTTGCCCGCCGCGACTACAGAAAACGGGGCGGAAAACCGCGTCCCACGGTGTTACCTGCCCGCCAGACCCAAATAAAGCAGCCCACGCCGCTGAGCACTATCAACAGCAAAGCCGCCGGACGGCTGCTGGCGGCAGGTGGAATTTATAACGGCAACCCTGAAGGGTTCAGGCTGATCGCGCAACAACTGGGAGGCGAGGCACCCGCCGGTTATGACCAGATAATGTCGGATCAGACCAAAGGTTTGCTTATAACAGGTGCTTCGATAGCCGCTGGCTTAACGATGGGAAGAATATCTCCCGAGGTTTTTCACTCTTCTATAAAAACGAAGAGTGCAGCGGTTAAAGCTATGAATAAAATCGAAGGAGAAAGGGTAAAACTTAAAAATTTTGGTAATGTTAGCGACTTCATTTTTACACAATCAGCCAACCTTAACAGAAAGTTAGGAGTCAAGATTGGACAAGGACGTTTACCTTATGAGGCAAGTAAAGCTGGCATTGAGCAGGCAAAAGAAATAGTGAAGGAAACGTTAGAAAACGCAACGCAGATTAGCACGATCCTCCCCAGTTCCTCTGTCCGGGGTAAGTATGATTTAATCCATGTCTATAGTGAAAAGACAAACAGTACCGTAAGTTTAAGAGTTCTATCTGATGATAAATATGATTTTGATACCTTAATTCCTGAAAGGTCATCGAAATTTTAAAAGGGGGAGTGTATGTTGGCTAATGAATATTTTAAAGATTTTAGGTTTCGTTCTTTTTACATAGAGGATGAGATGGTTTGTCGGATGCTTGTGTTGTTTTTCCAGTGTTCTGATTCTGGTTGGGTATCGTTAAGTATTGATGAAGGCGTTTTAACCTGGACATATGAAAAAACAGAACCCGAACTTAGGGATATCAAAGATATTGACGATGAATTTGCCTGGCCGGTACAGACAGCTAATGAATTAGCCAGTTACGTTGGCAAGAAGATAACTGATATCTATGAGTACAAGCTGGAAGGAATTGAGGAAGGGAGTATTGGTGTCTATTTTGAGTGTGGAAATAAAGGGTTTAGCGTGTTAGAGCATGAGGGATGCTTGTTTTTGTTTGATGGCGTGTATTACGTTGCTCAGGGAAAAATTTTGCTATCCAGGTTAGCTCTTTCAATTTGAATGTCATGTGCTTTCTGTGGTGCTTTGGTTTTGTTCGGCTTCAGGGCTGAAGTTTAGGGTGGTTTCAGTCTGTTCGGTGTCTGGCTGAGTTTAGGGTGATTTCAGTCTGTTCGGCGGCGGGCAGGCGCTGCGTAAAGACGTCGTGAACCCATCCCTGGGGACTCCGCCGCGTCATCCCTGACGCGGAGGCTTTACTCCGCTACCTGCCCGCCGCTTCACTTGCTCTTGTGCCTTTTGCTGCCGCCTCACTGACTCCTGTAATTGTTTGCTGCCGCCTTACTGGTTTTGATTTTTAAAAGGTTAAGTAAAGATAGCGGGATATAAGGGGAAGGAGAGGGACGGGCAGAGTAGGCGGGCCTCCCGCTGCAGGGAAGGCGCGGGCGGAGGCCCCAGGGATGGGTTTATGCCGTCCCGCCGGAACTGCCCGTCCCTCTCGTGACCGGCACCCGTAATGTTTTATATAACCGGCATCTGACAAAGCCCAACCTCAGCCTGGCGGGCTAACAGAATGCCTGCGTACCAGCGTTGGGTTAAACGTATTCGTCACCTCCGGCAGCGGCTGATTATTTGCTAACGCTAATGCCAGCTCGGCAGCCTGCTGCGCCATCGTCACAATCGGGTAACGGATAGTGGTTAAACGCGGACGTACATAGCGCGACACCAGCACATCATCAAAGCCAATTAACGACATCTCCTCCGGCACGCGAATACCATTATCACTCAGCACGGCTAACGCACCCGCCGCCATCGAATCGTTATAACAGGCGACGGCGGTAAAATTCCGTCCACGCCCTAACAGCTCTGTCATCGCCTGCTCGCCGCCTACCTCGTCCGGCTCGCCAAA
This sequence comes from Pantoea sp. FN0307, assembly GCF_050113815.1. NCBI lineage: Bacteria > Pseudomonadati > Pseudomonadota > Gammaproteobacteria > Enterobacterales > Erwiniaceae > Pantoea > Pantoea sp. FN0307. The sequence goes on from NZ_JBNJSO010000002.1 coordinate 500,434, forward strand.
CGCCACCAGCCGGTCATTACAGGGCAAACTGTGCTCCTTCAGCGCATCGTAATAACCCTGCAAACGCTCCTCGGCATCGGAAATCGTATGCGTCGAACAGATAAAGGCGATCTGATCGTGGCCCTGCTGAATCAAATGCCGCGTTGCCAGCCAGGCACCATAACGATCGTCCAGCGCAATACAGCGCTGCTGAAAAGCAGGCAAAGAGCGGTTAAGCAGCACCATGCCTGGCATCTGCTGCATCAGCTTCTCCAACTCCTCGTCAGGGATCTTCTTGGCATGTACCACCAACGCTGCGCATCGATGACGCATTAGCTGCTCAATCGCCTGCCGCTCTTTAACTTCATTGTGATAACCATTACCAATCAGCAAAAAATTGCCGGTCTGCCAGGCAATCTCATCAACGGCCTTCACCATCGCACCGAAAAACGGGTCGGAAACATCACCAACAACTAAACCAATGGTCTCCGTCGACTGTTGCGCCAGCGCACGCGCATTAGCGTTCGGGTGATATTGCAACGCTTCCATCGCGCTAAATACCGCCAGACGAGAATTTTCACTGGCCTTGGGCGAATTATTGATAACGCGAGAGACAGTGGCGACAGAAACACCTGCCAGTTTGGCGACATCCTTTATCGTAGCCATGAATAGAGAACCTTCCGGGGTAAACGTTTACACATACCAAGAGTGTTGCGGAAAAGACCCGCAAGTTCAACCGCACAGAATGTCAGCCCCGTCGCAAAGCGCGCCGATTATTGCGCTTTTATTTTTCATGCGGGAAAAGCTACCATGCCTCTCTTTTCCTTTCGCTGACGCCTGCACCCGCACCATGACGATCAAAAAAGTTCCACATCTCGCCCACTGGGGCGCCTTTACCGCCGTAACCGAAAACGGCCGCCTTACCGGCTGCGAACCCTTTTTTGCCGACAGTAATCCTTCACCGATGCTGCAAACTATCCCGCAACTGATCTATTCGGACAAACGTATTCAGCAGCCGATGGTGCGTCGCTCCTGGTTAAAGGCGCGGGAAAACAGCGATCGCACGCTGCGTGGACGTGAGGACTTCATCGCGGTGGGCTGGGAAACTGCGCTTGATCTGGTGGCAGAGGAAAACCAGCGCGTGCGCGAGCGTTACGGCGCCAGCGGCATCTTCACCGGATCCTATGGCTGGTCTTCAGCTGGACGGGTAAACCATGCGCGAACGCTGGTCCGACGCTTTTACTTCAACGGCGGCGGCGGGGTTGATCAAATAGGTAACTACAGTTGGGGCTCTGCACAATTCTTCCTGCCTTATGTAATCGGCACTTATATGCCGCTGACCGGACGCGTAACCGACTGGCCGAGCGTTATCGAACATGCGGAAGTGGTGTTGGCCTTTGGCGGCCTGGCGCTGAAAAATGCGCAGGTTGCATCGGGCGGAGCGGGCGAACATACCCTGAAACCAGCCCTGGAGCAGCTGGCGCGAAAAGGCACACGCGTTATTAACGTCAGTCCGCTACGCGATGATTGTCCCGCCTTCCTGAATGCCGACTGGATCGCGATTCGCCCTAACACGGATGTCGCTCTGATGCTGGCGCTGGGGTATGAAATTGAACGCCTTGGCGCGGCGGATCGTGACTTCCTGAATAGTCACTGCGTTGGTTATCCGCAGCTGCGGGAGTATCTGCTGGGACAAAGCGACGGCATAGCGAAAACGCCGCAATGGGCCAGCGCCATTACCGGCGTGCCGGCGGAACGCATCGCCGGGCTGGCGCGTCAGCTGGCGGGTAAACGCAGCTTTATCACCTGTTCCTACGCCGTACAGCGCGCACATCGCGGTGAACAACCCTACTGGATGATGATTGCGCTCTCCGCCATGCTGGGACAGCCGGGCCTGCCGGGTGCGGGCTTCTCGTTTGGGCATGGATCCATGAACAGCGTAGGCAACCCCAGAATCGATACGCCTGCACCGCAGTTGCCCACCGGACCCAACCCGGCCGGGCTGGCGATCCCGGTTGCGCGCATCTGCGATATGCTGCTGCAACCTGGCGAAAGCTATGCCTTTCAGGGAGCAACGCATCGCTATCCAGATATTCATCTGATGCACTGGGCGGGCGGAAATCCTTTCCATCATCATCAGCAGCTCAACCGGCTGGTAGAGGGCTGGCAGCGGCCAGATACGGTTATTGTGCAGGACATTGTCTGGACGGCGGCGACAAAAATGGCCGATATCGTCCTGCCAGTGACCACTACCCTTGAGCGTAACGACATTGGCGGCTCTTCGCGCGATCGCTATGTTTTTGCCATGCATCAGGCGGTTGCCCCACAGCATCAGGCGCGTAACGATTTCGATATTTTCGCCGATCTGGCTGAGCGCCTCGGCTATCGCGAGCGCTTCACTGAAAACCGTAATGAGATGCAATGGATCGCCCATCTTTACCAGCAGTGCGGTGAAGCGCAGCAGCGCAAAGGGGTGCAGTGGCCGTCATTTGAGCAGTTCTGGCAGCGCGGCTATGCCGAGGTGCCAGCCAGCGAGCGCGACTATGTTTTTATGTCTGACTTTCGCGCCGATGCTCAGGCCAGCCCGCTGAAAACACCCAGCGGAAAAATTGAGCTATTTTGTCAGGCTATTGCGGATTTCCAACTGGACGACATGGCGGGGCATCCGGAGTGGCGTGCACCGCAGGAGTGGCTGGGCAGTGAACAGGCGGATCGTTTTCCACTGCATCTGATCTCTGTTCAGCCCGCAGATCGCTTGCACAGCCAGCTGGATGCGACACCAAACGTCCAGGCGAATAAAACCGCCGGTCATGAAACGCTGTGGATGCATCCGCAGGATGCAACGGCACGCGGCATCAGCGATGGCGATGAAGTCGAGGTGTTTAACGCGCGCGGCATGATGCTGGCCGGTGTGCAACTGAACCCCGGCCTGGCACCCGGCGTGGTGGTCATCTCTACCGGCGCCTGGTTCGACCCGGGCTTTGGCGGAGCCTGGCAACCCTGGGATCGCGCCGGGAATCCTAATGTTCTGACGCTGGATATTGGCACCTCGCTATTAACGCAGGGGCCGAACGCAATGTCCTGCCTGGTAGAGATCTGTCAGCGGAAAACATTGCAAAAGAGCTGATAAATCACATAGCTGGTTACATTTTGCGGGCAACTGTTGCGAATCATTGATAGCCGCCCGTCTCTGCCGCTTGGTACATTTTAAGTCCCAGAGGTATTGATGGGTGAACATCAACAAGTTTTTGATTACACCAACCTGCGCAGATGCGCAGGTTTTTTTTGCCCGCATTAAGGTCATGGACCATGCCCCGCATACAAAAATTTCCTGGAAAAGATCAGATTAAAGCGCCGTTCAATCCGTTTCGGTTTCGCCTTATTTGTCTGGGGGTGGTGGGATGTCTGGCTGTTTTGCTGGCCCGCGTCGCCGATCTCCAGTTAATCAATCATCCAAGGCTGGAACACGAAGCGGATCAGCGTTCGTTGCGTACCGTTACTCTGCCTACGAACCGAGGCACCCTGCTGGATCGCAATGGTGAGACGCTGGCGCTTAGCGTTCCTTCACGCGATATCATTGCCGATCCGCAGCGCGTACTGGAAGCGCAACCCGATTTCACCAGCCCTAAATGGCAATATCTGGCTAATGCGCTTAATCAACGCCCGGAACAGATACAGCAGCAAATTACCGCCAACCCGCATCGCCGCTTCCTTTATCTGGGGCGTAAAATTGAACTGGGCATCGCCAAAGATATCAGCAAGCTGCATCTGAAAGGCATCAGCACCGTTTATAATGACAGTCGGTTTTATCCGATGAGCGAAGCGGCGGCACCGCTTATTGGCATTGTCGGCGCTGATAACACCGGCCTGAACGGGCTGGAAAAAGGCTACGACAAAGTGCTGCAGGGGCAGCCGGGTTTCGAGAAATATCGCCAGGATCGCGAAGGCAACATCATCGCAATGATCGATTATCAGCCGCCGAAACAGCCGCCCACCGTACAGCTCAGTATCGATAAGTTCGATCAGTACACGCTTTACAGCAAACTGCGAGATGGCGTGCTGCTGAATAAAGCCGATTCCGGTGCGGCGGTACTGGTAAAGATTGATACCGGGGAAATCCTTGGGATGGCCTCTTATCCGTCATTTAACCCGAACAACTATGCGGACGTCTCGCCTGCCCAGATGCGCAACGTGGCGATCAATGACAGCTTTGAACCCGGCTCCACGGTAAAACCATTGGTGGTAATGGAGGGGCTGGAGCGTGGCCTGGTGCGGCCTGATTCCGTGCTGGATACCACGCCGTACCGCGTTAACGGTCACCTGATCCGTGACGTTGGCCACTGGCCGCGCCTGACCATGACCGGCATCCTGCAAAAATCGAGTGACATCGGCGTATCGCACATTGCGCTGGCGATGCCGGCAGAAGCGCTGGTAAATACCTATCACGCTTTCGGTCTTGGCAAGCCCACCGGCCTTGGGCTCACCGGCGAAAGCGTCGGCTATTTTCCGCTGCATCGTCAGCGCTGGGCTGATATTGAACGCGCAACCTTTTCGTTTGGCTATGGATTACGCGTAACGCCGTTACAGATCGCCCGTGAATATGCCACGCTGGGCAGCTACGGTATTTACCGACCGCTTTCCATTACCAAAGTTACGCCGCCGGTACTGGGTAAGCAGGTCGCTAATCCGGAAACGGTAAAAACGGTGGTGCATATGCTGGAAAGCGATGTGCTGCCGGGCGGCACCGGGATCCGTGCGGCGGTGTCAGGCTATCGGTTAGCCACCAAAACCGGTACGGCAGAGAAAATGGGCAGTAGCGGTAAATATGATGGCGGTTACGTTAACTACACCGCTGGCATTGCGCCCGCCAGCGATCCGCAGGTGGCTCTGGTGGTGATGATTAACCATCCAACCGCCGGCGATCACTTTGGCGGCTCGGTCGCCGCGCCGATTTTCGGCAACATCATGGGGCCGGTACTGAAACATATGAACATTGCTCCTGATGCGCTGGTAAACGCCGCCTCACATTAATATATCCTTGCTCTTCGATATGATAAAAACCGTGCAGCCAGTGAGACTGCGCGGTTTTTTAATCTCTTAGCGTTGAGTTCAGCGTGCCTTTGCTGCATGGTTATAACCAGTTTTTTCGGCTGCTAAGGAGCTGGCATGCTTTTTAATTTCTTCCGTTTTCTGTTTCGTCTGCTGTGGCGCGTGCAGCTGCGCGGCGATCTCTCCGGGTTGCGCAAAGAAAAGGTGCTGATTGCGCCTAATCACGCGTCGTTTCTGGACGGAGCCTTGCTGGCGCTGTTCCTGCCGGTAAAACCGGTTTTCGCCGTCTATTCCAGCATCAGCGATAAGTGGTATATGCGTCTGCTTAAGCCGATGGTGGATTTTGTACCGCTCGATCCTACGCGGCCTATGTCGCTTAAATATCTGGTGCGCACGCTTAATGAAGGGCGTCCGGTAGTTATCTTCCCGGAAGGGCGCATTACCATCACCGGCTCTTTAATGAAAATTTACAGCGGCGCTGGCTTTGTCGCGGCTAAATCGCAGGCGACGGTGGTGCCGATGCGCATCGAAGGCGCGGAATATACGCCTTTTGGCCGACTCGGCGGCATCTTCAAGCGTCGCCTGTTCCCGCGTATTACCCTGACGGTACTGCCGCCCACCCTGATACCCATGCCCAATGCGCCGCGCGCCCGCGATCGTCGCGCGCTGGCCGGTGAGCACTTGCATCATATTATGATGGAAGCACGCATGGCGGTGCGTCCGCGCGAAACCTTGTTCGAGGCTCTTCTTAGTGCCCGTACCCGCTACGGCTGGTTTAAGCGCTGTATCGAAGATATTAATTTTGCGCCGGACAGTTATACCGGGCTGCTAAAAAAATCGCTGGGCGTGGGGCGCATTCTGGAGCGCTACACGCAGTCGGGCGAATATGTCGGCCTGCTGCTGCCGAATACCACCGTGACCGCCGCCGCTATTTTCGGAGCCACGCTGCGCGCACGCGTACCGGCAATGCTGAACTATACCGCCGGGGTAAACGGCCTGACCAGCGCGGTGACCGCCGCCCAAATAAAAACCGTTTTCACCTCACGGCAGTTTCTGGATAAAGGCAACCTGTGGCATCTGCCGCAGGGGATCCCGCAGGTTCAGTGGATCTTCCTTGAGGATCTGAAAGATACGCTGACAGGTAAAGATAAGCTGTGGATCCTGGCGCATCTGCTGCTTCCCCGGCGCGCGATGCTGCCGCAGCGGGCGGAAGATGCGGCGATGGTGCTGTTCACCTCCGGCTCGGAAGGCAACCCGAAAGGCGTGGTCCACTCCCATAAAAGCCTGCTGGCGAACGTGGAACAGATTCGTACCGTTGCGGATTTTACGCCGCGCGATCGCTTTATGGCCTCGCTGCCGTTGTTCCATGCATTCGGCCTGACGGTTGGCCTGTTTACGCCGCTGTTTACCGGCGCGCAGGTGTTTTTATATCCCAGCCCGCTGCACTATCGCATCGTGCCGGAGCTGGTCTATGACCGTAACTGCACCGTGCTGTTTGGTACCTCAACCTTCCTTGGCAACTATGCTCGCTTCGCCAACCCCTATGATTTCGCCCGCCTGCGCTATGTGGTCGCCGGAGCGGAGAAACTGCAGGAAAGCGTGCGTCAGCTCTATCAGGAGCGCTTCGGGATCCGCATTCTTGAAGGCTACGGCGTTACCGAGTGCGCGCCGGTGGTATCGATTAACGTACCGATGGCGGCAAAACCGCATACCGTTGGCCGTCTGCTGCCGGGTATGGATTCACGACTGATGTCAGTGCCGGGCATTGAGCAGGGCGGGCGGCTACAGCTGCGCGGGCCGAATATCATGAATGGTTATCTGCGCGTGGAGCGTCCCGGCGAGCTGGAGCCGCCAGTGGCCGACAATGGCGAAGGCGTGATGGAGCCGGGCTGGTATGACACCGGCGATATCGTCAGCTTTGATGAGGGCGGCTTCTGTCAGATTCAGGGCAGGGCGAAACGCTTTGCGAAAATTGCAGGCGAAATGGTTTCTCTGGAGGTGGTTGAGCAGATCGCGCTGAAAGCCTCACCGGAGAAACAGCACGCCGCCGCCATTAAGCCGGACGGCAATCGTGGCGAAGCGCTGGTACTGTTCACCACCGACCGCGAACTACAGCGCGATCGCCTGCAGCAGGCGGCCCGAGAACTGGGCGCGGCAGAGCTGGCGATACCGCGAGATATTCGTTTCCTGCAACAGCTGCCGCTGCTGGGCAGCGGTAAGCCCGATTTCGTCACGCTGAAAAAAATGGTGGAAGAATGACACTCCCCGTGCATGGATCTTCATTAATGTCGCGCGGCATGCTGGCGGTAATTGTTGCCCAGTTTTTCTCCGCTTTTGGTGATAACGCGCTGCTGTTCGCAACGCTGGCGCTGCTGAAAAACCAGCACTATCCCGACTGGAGCCAGCCGGTGCTGCAGATGGTATTTGTCGCTACCTATATTCTGCTGGCGCCTTTTGTGGGCCAGATGGCAGACAGTTTTGCCAAGGGACGGGTAATGATGTTGGCGAACGGCCTGAAACTGCTGGGCGCGCTGGTGATCTGCTTTGGCTTCGATCCATTTGTCGGTTATGCGCTGGTGGGCATCGGCGCGGCGGCCTATTCACCTGCCAAGTACGGCATTCTTGGTGAGATCACCAATGGCGAACAGCTGGTGAAAGCCAACGGCCTGATGGAGGCCTCTACCATTGCGGCGATCCTGCTGGGATCGATGGCGGGCGGCGTACTGGCGGACTGGCACCTGCTGGCGGCGCTGTTCGCCTGTGTGGTGGCCTACGGGCTGGCGGTCGCCGCCAACCTGTTGATCCCGAAGCTGCAGGCGGCGCGTCCCGGTCAAAGCTGGCATCCGCTGGCGATGACGCGTAGCTTTTTTCAGGCGGCACGGCTGCTGTGGCGCAATGGTGAAACACGCTTTTCGCTGTTAGGCACCAGCCTGTTTTGGGGCGCGGGCGTAACGCTGCGCTTTTTGCTGGTGCTGTGGGTGCCGGTTGCGCTGGGCATCACCGACAACAAAACCCCCACGCTGTTGAATGCGATGGTGGCGATCGGCATCGTGATTGGCGCGGCGGCGGCGGCAAAACTGGTTACGCTGAAAACCGTCGGGCGCTGTATGCCTGCAGGCGTTCTGATTGGCGTCGCGGTAGTGATATTTGCGCTACAGCATACCCAGCCGAACGCCTATGCGCTGCTGATGGTCATCGGCGTACTGGGCGGCTTTTTTGTGGTGCCGCTGAATGCGCTGCTGCAGGAGCGCGGCAAACAAACGGTCGGCGCAGGCAACGCTATTGCGGTACAGAACCTGGGTGAGAACAGCGCCATGCTGTTGATGCTGGGCCTCTATTCACTGGCGATCCGCCTGGGTGCGCCGCCGGTCGCAACCGGCGTGGGCTTTGGCGCGCTGTTTGCGCTCGCTATCGCCATGCTCTGGGGCTGGCAGCTGGCGCAAAAGCGTCGCGGATAGAAAAGTAAGCAGGCGCAGCGTTTAACGCTGCGCCGCTGTTTTACGGCGCGGGATAGGTGTAGCGCCGATGAATCGCTTCCAGTTGTTCCAGTAGCTCACCGCTGAGCGTCAACTGGTAACTGTCAATATTGCTCTGCAACTGTTCAGGCGTCGTAGCGCCCAGCAGCGTGCTGGCGACAAAAGGCTGCTGACGCACAAAAGCCAGCGCCATCTGTGCCGGATCGATCCCGTGGCTGCGCGCCAGATCGACATATTCCGCTACCGCCTGTTGAGACTGCTCGCCGCTGTAACGCGTAAAGCGGCTAAACAAGGTATTTCGCGCCCCGGCCGGACGCGCGCCGTTCAGATATTTACCGCTAAGCGTGCCGAAAGCGAGGCTGGAATAGGCCAGCAGCTCGACGCCTTCATGCTGGCTAATCTCCGCCAGGCCCACTTCAAAGCTACGGTTGAGCAGGCTATAGGGATTCTGGATAGAAACAATACGCGGCAGCTCATGCTTTTCCGCCAGCTGCAGATAACGCATTACGCCCCACGGCGTTTCATTCGAGACGCCGATATAACGGATCTTACCGGCGCGCACCTGCTCGGCCAGCGCCTCCAGCGTTTCCAGCAGGGTAACCGGCACGCTGGTATCCGTGTACTGATAGCCCAGTTTGCCAAAACAGTTAGTTTGCCGCTGCGGCCAGTGCACCTGATAAAGGTCGATATAGTCAGTGTTCAGACGCTTCAGGCTGGCTTCCAGCGCCACGCGAATATTTTTGCGATCCAGCACCTGAGCCGGACGAATACCGGCGTCACTGCCGCGTGATGGCCCGGCAACTTTAGTCGCCAGTACGATTTTGTCGCGGTTGCCACGCGCCTTTAGCCAGTTGCCGATATAGCTTTCGGTCAATCCCTGCGTTTCCGGGCGTGGCGGAACAGGATACATTTCCGCGGTGTCGATGAGGTTAATGCCGCAACTAACGGCTAAATCCAACTGGGCATGGGCATCGGCTTCGCTATTTTGCTCACCAAACGTCATGGTTCCCAATCCCAGCTGGCTGACTTCCAGCGTACTATGGGGGATACGGTGATAGTGCATTTGCCGGCTTCCTTTTGTCATTATGGGGAAAAACTTGGCGGTGCGATTTCAACAAGCACCATTTCGACTATAGCGGGCAGTGACGAGAGGGGAAAGAGGAGAGTGATGGTTCAATTTATCGATAAGCGCCGGAGGCTGTTGCAAAGTCGGCGCTTATATCTGATTACCGCTCAATGATGGAAGAGACCTCATCACCATTGATCTGCATTTCATTACCGGCCTGATCGGTATATTTGACCAGCCCCGTATCTTTATCAATTTCCGGCTTGCCGTCAGTCATAATCATATGACCATCCTTAGTGGACATGACGTAACTGCTGCTGCAACCGCTTAACAGCATCATCATGGTCAACACAGCCACGCTGGTAATCCGCTTCATTATCTTTTCTCCTGGTGGTTATTCCAACTACACAGTGTAGTAATAAAATATTTACTGCCCAGGATTAATCGCAGGATTCTGAAAAAAGCGCGGGGAAGGAAATATCCGGTCGCAGCCGGATATATTGAGGAACAGCAATTACTGAACGGATTTCTTGCCACGCAGCAGATTAAGGCTCTCTACCGCCATTGAGAAGAACATCGCGAAATAGATATAGCCCTTCGGCACATGGATATTGAAGCTTTCCAGAATCAACGTGAAGCCGACCAGAATAAGGAACGCGAGCGCCAGCATTTTCACTGACGGATGGCGATCGACAAACTCCCCGATGCCTTTTGCCGCGAACATCATTACGCCAACCGCAACCACTACCGCAGCCATCATAATAAACAGATGGTCGGACAGACCCACTGCGGTAATCACCGAGTCGAGGCTGAAAATAATATCCAGCACCATGATCTGCACGATAGCCCCGAAGAAGGAGTGCACGTTCGTTTTATGCTCCTCATTATCCCCTTCGATGCTTTCATGGATCTCCATGCTCGATTTCCACAGCAGGAACAGACCGCCGCCAAGCAGAATTAAATCACGCGCGGAAAAGGAGTGATCAAACAGGGTAAACAGCGGGTCGGTGAGCTTAATAACCCATGCAATAGAGGCCAGCAGCCCTAAACGCATCAGCATCGCGCCCATCAGACCAATGCGTCGTGCGCTATTATGTTGATTTTTGGGTAGTTTTGCCACAACCAGGGAGAGGAAAATAATATTATCGATGCCCAGCACGATTTCAAGTATGGTCAGCGTGCCGAGGGCCAGCCAGGCATTGGGATCTGCAATCCAGTCAAACATTGTAACACTGCATCCTAAACGAAAGTTAAACGGTGATTATACGCATCGCCTCACACTCTGGAAAAAATTAAAGCAAAAAATGACGGGCCAGCAGCGGGGCGGTAAAACTTTTCTTCAGATAAAAACCGCGCGGCAGCGTCATAATCGGCTGACCATGCTCGCCAATGCCTTCAGTTAACGCCTTGCTGTTGGCCGCTTTGGGACGGATCTGCAACACCTCGCCGTGGCGGGCGGTGATGCGCTCCACCTGGCCTAATACAATCATATCCATCAGCTCTTCCCAGTCACGCTGTAGCAGCTCCTCTTCCTGCTGCGTCGGGCTCCACAGCAGCGGTGCGCCAACGCGTCGCGTCGCCAGAGGAATGGCTCGATCGCCTTCCACCGGGATCCACAGTACCCGTGCCAGCTTATGACGCACGTGGCTGTTTTCCCAGGTCACGCCGCTATTGCCGGTCAGCGGCGCAACGCAAACAAATGTGGTCTCCAGCGGGCGACCCTGCGCATCAACGGGAATTGTTTTTAACTCAACGCCAAGATGGGCAAAATCACGTTCCGGCTTGCTGCCGGCGCTGGCGCCAAGATACATCTCCAGCAGCATGCCGACCCAGCCTTTATCACGACGTAAATCCGCAGGCGTGGCGATACCAGCCTGCTGCGCCAGCTCGCCCAGCGAATAGCCTGCCAGCGCCTGCGCGCGCGCCAGTAATGTCTCTTCATCTGGCGGTGGCGTAGTGAGAAAACGTGGCTCCATATTTCCTCTGTTTATTGCTCAAAAAATAACCACCTCGTTTAGGTATCTTTTCGGTAGCCTGAGGGGCGGTACAACCAGGGAATAATAGCATGATAAATCTTGGGATTTTATTTTGCCGCGCAACAGGAAGAGCAAACGGCGTTGCTGTTTTACCCACATTGTCACCGGCAATGAACAGGATCTTACACCTGGTTATCCACAGAAACGTGGGATAACTCAGCTTTTTCTCGCATACTGTTTCCATTTACAGCCTTGACGCAGGGCTTTTTTACTGGGTGCAGCCATTTTGTGCATAACTTTATCGCATATTCTGTGGATAAAATCGGCGGTGGGCGATCTTTCGCCAGTAAAGGATCCTTGCGGGTATAAACAGTACGCTCAGGGCCTGAATTGCGGCTAATAATCACAGAAAAATGTTTAAAATAAATGATTTATGAGTATTGCGTCTGCCAGGTGTTTCTACGCTATTTCACGCTTTTCCCACTCGGTTACCATGTTCTGCACAAAGCTATCCACAGAAAAAGTGAATAAGATTGGGCTTTTTAGCCGTCAGCTGTTTATAACTATGATGAAAACTGTGAGTTATCCCCCTGTTATGCGTTATTCACAGCCGCAAGCAGTGGTTTACCGCCTGTAAGGAGTATGAAACAATCAGACTATCTGAATTTCAGTTTGAGGTAGTCCCGTGATCGACGATGATGGCTACCGCCCAAATGTTGGTATTGTAATCTGTAACAGACAGGGACAGGTATTGTGGGCCCGGCGTTTCGGACAGCACTCCTGGCAGTTTCCTCAGGGTGGCATTAATCCTGGCGAAACGGCGGAACAGGCCATGTACCGCGAACTCTTTGAAGAAGTCGGTTTGCACCGTAAAGATGTGCGCCTGCTCGCCTCTACCCGAAACTGGTTACGTTATAAGTTGCCGAAACGTTTGGTGCGTTGGGACACGAAGCCGGTATGTATCGGCCAGAAACAGAAGTGGTTTCTTCTGCAGTTGATGTGCAATGACGCAGATATCAACATGCAAACCAGCAGCACGCCAGAATTTGACGGCTGGCGCTGGGTCAGCTTTTGGTATCCGGTTCGTCAGGTTGTCTCCTTTAAACGCGACGTTTATCGCCGCGTGATGAAAGAGTTTGCCGCTGTGGTCATGCCATTGCAGGAGAGTGCAACGCAGCGCAATACGCCTGCTTATCGACGGAAAAGAGGTTAAGCCACGCTGATGATGCTGACTCAGTTGCGTGAGATTGTAGAGAAAGTGGCAGGCGCTCCGCGCCTCGAAGAAGCGCTTGAGATCCTGGTAAACGAAATCTGTTTCGCCATGGAAACTGAAGTCTGCTCCATTTATCTCGCCGATCACGATCGTCGTTGCTATTACCTGATGGCGACGCGCGGACTGAAAAAGCCGCGCGGTAAGATCGTCACGCTGGCTTTTGATCAAGGTATCGTCGGGCTGGTTGGACGGCTGGCGGAACCGATCAACCTGGCGGATGCGCAAAGCCACCCCAGCTTCAAATATATTCCTTCGGTTAAAGAGGAGCGCTTCCGCTCCTTCCTCGGTGTGCCGATCATTACCCGACGTCAGCTGCTGGGCGTGCTGGTGGTGCAGCAGCGCGAGCATCGCCAGTTTGATGAAAGCGAAGAATCTTTCCTGGTCACGCTCGCGACTCAACTTGCCACACTGATCACCCAATCTCAGGTTAGCCAGCTGTTTGGTCATTTCCGCCAAAAACGCGTGCGTGCGCTGGCGGCAGCGCCTGGCGTGGCGGTTGCGCCTGGCTGGGTCGATACCACGCAGCCCTCGCTGGAGCATGTTTTCGCCGCTTCGACGCTGGATGTCGGGCGCGAGCGTGAACGTCTGTCGCAGGCGATGAGCGAGGCAAGCAACGAATTTCGTCGCTTCAGCAAACGCTTCAGCGCCAGCGTGCAGAAAGAGAGCGCGGCGATCTTCGATCTTTATTCCCACCTGTTAACCGATGCGCGGCTTAAGCAGGATCTGTTTGCCGAGATCGACAGCGGATCGGTAGCGGAATGGGCGGTGAAAAAGGTCATCGAGAAATTCGCCGCTCAGTTCGCCAGCCTGCAGGACACCTACCTGCGCGAGCGCGCGGGCGATCTGCGCGTGCTGGGCCAGCGCCTGCTGTTTCATCTTGACGATACGTTACAGGGCACCAACACCTGGCCGGAGCGGTTTGTGCTGGTGGCGGATGAGCTAACGGCAACCACGCTGGCGGAGCTGCCGCAGGAGCGGCTGGCAGGCGTCGTGGTGCGTGACGGCGCGGCTAACTCCCATGCGGCGATCCTGGTGCGGGCGATGGGCATTCCGACAGTAATGGGTGCGGATATTCTGCCTGAGCTGTTAAATAAGCGCTTGCTGATCGTTGACGGCTATCGTGGCGAATTGCTGATCGATCCAGAACCGGTACTGATCCAAGAATATCAACAGCTGGTCAGCGAAGAAAATGAGCTGAGCCGACTGGCGGAAGATGATGTTGAGCAGATCGCCAGGCTGAAAAGCGGCGAACGTATTCAGGTTATGCTGAATGCGGGCCTGAGTGCTGAGCATGAGCAGGCAATGGATAACTGGGTGGACGGCATCGGCCTGTACCGCACCGAAATCCCGTTTATGCTGCAAAATGGCTTCCCCTCCGAAGAGGAGCAGGTGGCACAGTATCAGGGCATGCTGCAGCTGTTTCTGAATAAGCCGGTAACCCTGCGTACGCTGGATATCGGCGCGGACAAACAGCTGCCCTACATGCCCATCAGCGAAGAGAACCCCTGCCTGGGCTGGCGCGGCATACGCCTGACGCTTGATCAGCCGGAGATCTTCCTGGTGCAGGTGCGCGCGATGCTGCGCGCTAACGCCGCCAGCGGCAACCTCAGCATTTTGCTGCCGATGATCACCAGCATCGATGAGATTGACGAAGCGCGTCGTCTGATCGATCGCGCCGGCAAAGAAGTGGAAGAGATGCTGGGCTATGAGATCCCTGAACCGCGCATTGGCATTATGATCGAAGTGCCCTCAATGCTGTTTATGATCCCGCATCTGGCCAGGCGCGTTGATTTTGTATCAGTGGGCACTAACGATCTGACGCAGTATCTGCTGGCGGTGGATCGCAACAATACCCGCGTAGCCAACCTGTATGATTCGCTGCATCCGGCAATGCTAAAAGCGCTGAAGTCGATTGCAGAATCTGCGCGCGAAGCGCAGATCGATCTCTGCCTGTGTGGTGAAATGGCGGGCGATCCGATGTGCGTGGCGCTGCTGATTGGTCTGGGCTATCACCATCTGAGCATGAACGGCAAAAACGTACCGCGTGTGAAGTATCTTCTGCGCCACATCGACCATGAAGAGGCACAGGTGCTGGCTGAACGCAGCCTGCAGGCGCAAACGGCAACTGAAGTCCGTCATCAGGTCGCGGCCTTTATGGAGCGACGCGGTTTGGGCGGGCTCATTCGCGGCGGCCGCTAAGGCATTTATCCACGTTTACATTTCGATGAACCCGGTATAAAACGGCTATGCTATCATGCCTGGCCGGTTTTTCCTGGCTGAGAGGCGCTGTGTATTACGCGGCGCGCAAGGAGTGAACTATCCATCGTCCAGCCTGTGGACGGATGACATTAATGGTGAAAGATGAATAGCTATCTGGCTTTCCCTCAATTCGATCCGGTGATTTTCTCCATCGGGCCCGTCGCCCTGCACTGGTACGGCCTGATGTATCTGGTTGGGTTTATTTTTGCGATGTGGCTGGCGGTACGACGGGCCAACAAGCCCGGCAGCGGCTGGAAAAAAGAGGAAGTGGAAAACCTGCTGTACGCGGGCTTCCTGGGGGTTTTCCTCGGTGGTCGCATCGGCTACGTGCTGTTCTACAACCTGCCGCTGTTTCTGGAGAATCCGCTTTATCTGTTCAAAGTCTGGGATGGCGGCATGTCGTTCCACGGTGGGCTGATTGGCGTTATCGTGGTGATGATGTGGTTTGCGCATCGTACAAAACGTCATTTCTTTCAGGTCGCTGACTTTATTGCGCCGCTGATCCCCTTCGGGCTGGGCGCTGGTCGTCTTGGTAACTTTATTAACGGTGAGCTTTGGGGCCGCGTCGCGCCGAACTTCTCCTGGGCGATGTTGTTCCCGGGTTCGCGCAGCGAAGATGTGGCACTGGTCGCCACGCACCCTGAATGGCAATCACTGCTGGCAACTTATGGCGTGCTGCCACGTCATCCTTCACAGCTCTATGAACTGGTGCTGGAAGGCATTGTGCTGTTTGCCATCCTTAACCTGTTTATTCGCAAGCCGCGCCCGATGGGCAGCGTTTCCGGCTTGTTCCTGATTGGCTACGGCGCGTTCCGCATTATCGTGGAGTTCTTCCGTCAGCCTGATGCCCAGCTGGGCCTGTTTAGCGGCATCAGCATGGGACAAATTTTGTCGATACCGATGATTCTGGCCGGCATTATCATGATGATTTGGGCGTACCGTCGTCGCCCGCAGCTACAAACAGGTGAACAGAAATGAAGCAGTATCTGGCATTAATGGAGAAAGTGCTGAACGAGGGCACGCCGAAAAACGATCGCACCGGAACCGGCACGCTGTCGATTTTTGGCCACCAGATGCGTTTCAATCTGCAGGAAGGCTTTCCGCTGGTGACCACCAAACGCTGCCATCTGCGCTCAATTATTCATGAGCTGCTGTGGTTCCTGAACGGTGACACCAATATCGCCTATCTGAAAGAAAATAACGTCTCGATTTGGGATGAGTGGGCCGATGAAAATGGCGATCTCGGACCGGTCTATGGCAAACAGTGGCGCAGTTGGGGCGCGGCTGATGGTCGTGAAATCGACCAGCTGACGAAGGTGCTTGAGCAGCTGAAAAACGATCCCGACTCGCGTCGAATTATCGTTTCAGCCTGGAACGTTGGCGAACTGGATGAGATGGCGCTGGCGCCGTGCCACGCGTTCTTCCAGTTTTACGTGGCGGATGGCAAGCTCTCCTGCCAGCTTTATCAGCGCTCCTGCGATGTGTTCCTGGGGCTGCCGTTTAATATCGCCAGCTATGCGCTGCTGGTGCATATGATGGCGCAGCAGTGTGATCTGGAGCCGGGAGATTTTGTCTGGACCGGCGGCGATACGCACCTTTATAGCAACCATCTGGAGCAGGCGCGGTTGCAGCTGACGCGCGAACCGCGTCCGCAGCCGAAGCTGGTCATCAAACGCAAGCCCGCCTCGCTGTTCGATTACCGCTTCGAAGATTTTGAAATCGAAGGCTACGATCCGCATCCCGCTATTAAAGCGCCGGTGGCGATATAACTCCGGCACGCCAGCAGCGCACACTCGCGCCGCTGGCGTCTGTTCTTAGTAGGTAACAGGCGGCTAACGCCATCCTGCGCTGTTGGTAGAGATTAGCCTGCGGCAGCTGTCGATACTTTTATAACGTCTGCTTTTCCTTCATTAATTCTCTATTTAAACAATCGACATGCGGCACTGAACCCAGCTGCAGAACCGTCATGCACCTTGTAGCGTGGCAGACGTCACAGCGCAGCGCAAACAGCTGTAAAACGATTAAAAAAGCGGGAAGCAAGACCGCAATCCATCAATATGGTACTGGTCGCGACGCTTCAGCCCGGCACAATAGCGCCATGAAAAAAACGCGTACCGATGGATTTACCCTGATGGAACTGCTGCTGGTGCTGACGATAGCCGCGTTGCTGAGCCTCGCTTCGTTGCAGAGTTGGCAAAGCTGGCAGCAGCGTCAGCGCATGCAGGAAACTGCCCGGCAGCTGCAACGCTTTTTACACGGCGTGCGCGCCTGGGCCAACTGGCATAACCGGGAGCAGCCGTTATGGCTGTTAACGGGCGAAAGGTGGTGTCTTGGCAGCGGCGCCGTGCCTGCGGCGGGCTGTGCTAGCGGCAGACGTTTACAGCTGCTGGCGCCGCATTCGCAGGTCCATATCATTGCCATTGAAGGTGCGCCGGGGTTTTACGGTAAACGCAACGTGGCAAAAGCAGGGCACATTATTTTTGGCGAAGGCTCGCTGCGCTGGCGCATGATTATCTCCTCACGCGGCCGTATTCGGCTTTGCCAGGTTGCGCCATGTTTGTGAAACAGGCTGGCTTTGGTCTGATGGAAATGATGATCGCAATGGCGTTGAGCGGCATTTTAATGCTGGGGGCGCTGCGTCTGTTGCCGCACCTGCAGCGGCAAAATATACAGCTGCAAAGCCAGATGCGTTTACAGGAAGAGCTGCAGCAAATAATGAGCGTGCTGGAAAAAGCGATTCGGCGAGCGGGTTACTGTCACGGTTTCTGCCAGGGAACACCGCTTATCATTCAACAGCGCTGTCTGTTGATCCGGTGGGATGAAAACAGCAACGGTCGCTGGGAAGGGCCGGAGCATGAGGAGAGCGAATGGTACGGATACCGGCTCCGCAATCAACGGCTGGAAATACAGCGCGGCGTGAGCAGCTGCAACGGCAGTGGCTGGGAGAGCCTGTCCGATCCGGCCACGCTAACCATTGGCGAACTGGCTTTCACCCGCGTCGGGCAGCAGGTGAAGGTGACGCTCGGCGGCGAATCATCAGGCTTTTCCACGTCAGCACTCAGGCTGCAAAGCATCATCAGCACCCACAACTTGCCTTAAGAGAAGATGGCGGCATGGCCATAGCGATGGTGCTGCTAATGCTACTGCTCGGCTCTGGCCTGCTGCATGCCACACGGCAACAGCTGGACGGTGCGCTGTCGCTGGTTACGGATGAACGTCAGTTCCTGCGGGAGCATTACCATGCGCTTTCGGCGCTGGCCTGGGGCGCAAGGCTGAGCTGGCCGACTCAACAGGGCTGGCACTGCCAGCAGCAGCCGACATATGGCTGGCGCGCCTGCATACTGCTCAGGCATAACGGTGAAGCACTGCTGCGCGGTGCCGGAGAGTCATCAACAGGGGAGGCGCTGGCGCTATGGCAGTGGCTGACGCCAGTAGCGGAGGGGCGCTGGCAACCGCTGGCACATGGCTGGCTCGATTTTTGCCCGCTTCCTCTGTCAGAGGGCTGCCTGCCTGATGTCGGGTGAAAGAGGTTTCAGCATAGTGGAAACGCTGCTGGCGTTGCTGCTGTTTGCCATGAGTTTAACGGCGCTGCTGCACTATCAGCAGATGCTGGCAGCTGGCTTTTATCAACAGTGGCAACAGCGTGAAGCGTGGCGCATGGCGGCGCTGCGTCTGCAGGGGCAGGAGAGCGAAGGCTGGCAAACCTCGCTACACAAACTGCCTGCGGTAGAGGGCTGCCTGTTATGGCGGGCCACCGCTTTCCGGCCCGGCCTCTCTGCTGTTACGCTGGACCAGCTGCGCTGCGATAATAGCGTTCCGCATCGTTGAAGCTGCCTACGGGCCTATTGTTATTCATCGTACTTTTGCGCTTTTTTTGCGCGACGGTTGCATTAGCCAATTTAAGGGGTAGAGTGTCCCCGCGCTAACGCGCCGTAGCAGCACTGAACAGGAGCCAACATGTTTACGGTTTATCACTCCAACCAGCTCGATATTCTTAAATCGCTGGCGGCGTATCTGATTGAAAACGAACCGTTACGCGACCCTTTTCAGTCCGAGGTGGTGCTGGTGCAAAGCCCGGGCATGGCGCAGTGGCTACAGATGCAGCTGGCGCAACAGTTCGGTATTGCGGCCAATATCGCTTTTCCGCTGCCCGCCTCTTTTATCTGGGATATGTTTGTGCGCGTCTTGCCCGGCATCCCCAAAGAGAGCGCCTTTAATAAAGCCAGCATGAGCTGGAAGCTAATGACGCTGCTGCCCGATCTGCTGCGTCAGGAGGCGTTTCGCCCGTTGCAGCACTATCTCAACGACGACGATGACAAACGTAAGCTGTTCCAGCTGGCTTCGCGCGTGGCCGATCTTTATGACCAGTATCTGGTCTATCGCCCGGAATGGCTGAACAGCTGGCAGCAGGGGAAAGTAATCGATGGGCTGGGCGAGGCGCAGCAGTGGCAGGCCCCGCTGTGGGCCGCGCTGGTGGAATATACCCGCGATCTCGATCAGCCAGAGTGGCACCGCGCCAACCTGTATGCGCGCTTTATTCAAAAGCTGGAAAGCAGCGAATCACGTCCGGCGGGCCTGCCTGACCGCGTCTTTATCTGTGGGATCTCCGCGCTGCCGCCAGTCTATCTGCAGGCGCTACAGGCGCTGGGCAAGCATATCGATATTCATCTGCTGTTTACCAATCCTTGTCGGCACTACTGGGGCGATATCCAGGATTACGCGTTTCTGGCGAAACTTCAAAGCCGCCGCCGTCGCCATCATCAGCAGCAGCAGGACATTGCCCTGTTTCGTGATCCCGACGCAGCCTCTTCATTATTTAACGATGCCGGAGAGCAACAGCTGACCAACCCGCTGCTGGCCTCGTGGGGCAAACTGGGGCGCGATAACCTCTATCTGCTGGCACAAATGGAGGCGAGGGAAATTGATGCTTTTGTCGATGTCCCGGAGGACACGCTGTTGCAGGCGCTGCAGCACGATCTGCTGGAGCTGGAAGATAACGCGGTGATTGGACTGGATGCGGAAGAGCTGAAAAGCAGCCATAAAAAGCGCTGCCTCGATCCTCGGGATCGATCCGTGGTGGTGCATGTCTGTCACAGCCCGCAGCGTGAAGTGGAAGTTTTGCAGGATCAATTATTGGCTATGATGGAGGCGGATCCCTCGCTGACCGCTCGCGATATTATCGTGATGGTGGCCGATATTGATGCCTATACGCCATATATTCAGGCGGTATTCGGCAACGCATCCTCAGATCGCTATCTGCCTTTTGCCATTTCGGATCGCCGCGCCAGCTTCGCCCATCCAGCGATTATGGCCTTTCTTAACCTGCTCGCTTTGCCGGAAAGCCGCTTTGCCTGTGAAGAGGTGCTGGCGCTACTGGAGGTACCGGCACTGGCAACGCGCTTTGCTATTGATGAGGAAGGGCTGCGCCGTTTGCGTATGTGGGTAGAGGAATCCGGCATTCGCTGGGGGCTGGATGATGATAACGTGCGTGAGCTGAAGCTACCGCCCACCGGCCAGCATACCTGGCGTTTCGGCATCACGCGAATGTTGCTCGGTTATGCCATGGAGAGCATGCATGGCGACTGGGACGGCATCCTGCCTTACGATGAGTCCAGCGGGTTAATCGCCGAGCTGGCCGGTAATCTGGCAGAGTTGCTGATGCAGCTTAACCACTGGCGTCAGGTGCTGGCTGAGCCGCGTACGCTGAGCGACTGGCAACCACTGTGCCGTGAAATGCTGCAAACCTTTTTTGCTGCCGATGTGAATACCGATGCTGCGCTGATGCTGATTGAAGAGCAGTGGCAGCAGGTGATGGCCTATGGTCTGCAGGCGCGCTACGTTGATAGCGTTCCGGCTACGCTGCTGCGCGATGAGCTGGCCTCGCGCCTCGATCAGCAGCGCATCAGCCAGCGTTTCCTGGCCGGGCCGGTTAACTTCTGTACCCTGATGCCGATGCGTTCGGTGCCGTTTCGCGTGGTATGTCTGCTGGGCATGAATGATGGCATCTATCCGCGTACGCTGCCGCCGCTGGGGTTTGATTTAATGGCGCAGCAGCCGCAAAAGGGCGACCGCAGCCGCCGCGACGATGACCGCTTCCTGTTTCTTGAGGCTTTGCTTTCAGCCCAGCAGAAACTCTATATCAGCTATATTGGCCGCTCGATTCAGGATAATACGGAACGATATCCTTCGGTGTTGGTCACTGAACTGGTGGACTATATTGGGCAAAGCTTTCATCTGCCGGGCGACGAGGCACTGGATGTAGACAGCAGCGCTCAACGGGTGCTGGCGCATCTGCACTGTCTGCACAGCCGTATGCCGTTCGATCCGCAAAACTTCGCGCCGCAGGCGGAGTATCGCAGTTTCGCCCATGAGTGGCTGCCTGCTGCGCGTGGCAGCGGCGAGCCGCATCCACCATTTATGCAGCCGCTGCCGCCACTGGAGCTCCGTGAGCTGAGCTTTGAACAGCTGCTGCGTTTCTGGCGGCATCCGGTTCGCGCTTTCTTTACTATGCGCCTCGGCGTGAGTTTTGCGCTGGAGCAGACCGAACTGCCAGATGCCGAACCCTTTGTACTGGATGCGCTCGATCGCTATCAGATCAACGCCCAATTGCTAAACGCGCTGATTGAAGAGCAAGATACCCAACGACTGTTCAATCATCATCGCGCGGCGGGCGTGTTGCCCTATGGCGCTTTCGGTGAACTCTTCTGGCAAACGCAGCAGGAAGAGATGACGCCGCTGGCTGAACAGGTCAGGGCGTTGCGCGCTGAAAGTCGCAGTATGGAAATCGACCTGACCATTGCAGGCGTCAAACTTAACGGCTGGTTGCCGCAGGTGCAGGATAGCGGCCTGCTGCGTTGGCGGCCTGGCGTGTTGAACTTCACCGATGGGCTGGCGCTGTGGCTGGAGCATCTGGCGTGGTGTGCGTTGGGTGGAAAAGGGCAGAGCCGCATGCTGGGACGCAAAGAGAGCAGTTGGTGCTTTGACGCGATCGATGCGCAGCAGGCGCAGGAGTGGCTTACGCGCTATGTCGAAGGCTATCGTGACGGCATGTGTTCACCGTTGCTGCTGCTGGCGAAAACCGGTGGTGCCTGGCTGGAGGCGAGCTATGACGCTAAAAACGACATCATGCTAATGGATGAGGCCACGCAAACCAAAGCGCGGGCGAAGCTGTTAACCGCCTGGCAGGGCAATTATCAAATGGAAGGCGAGGGGAGCGATCCCTATCTGCAACGGCTGTTCCGCACGCTGGAAGCGGCGCAGCTTGATGCCATTTGCGCTGCAGCCGAACAGTGGCTGTTGCCGCTGCTGCGTTTTAACCGCAGCGATACGCAGAAAAATGATGAGTAGCCAGTTTGACCTACAGTAGATGCGCCTGGCGGGAAGCCAGCCCGCCAGATTTCAGTGGTGATAGTTGTTTTGATCAGCGACACCGCGTTGGAAAAAGGATAACACTCAAGGGGATTAAATGAGAAAGTACGCTGTCTGGACAGCCAGTCTGTTACTGATTTTCACCATGTTTAGCCAGGTGGCCAGCGCTGAAAAAGGCTGGCAGCCTCTCGATCGGACCATTCAAAAGAGCAATAAAGATCCGCGTCACTATCAGGCGATTCGTCTGGATAATGAGATGACGGTATTGCTGGTTTCCGATCCCCAGGCAACGAAATCGCTGGCGGCGCTGACGTTGCCGATTGGTTCGCTGGACGATCCCGATCGGCAGTTGGGCCTGGCGCATTATCTTGAGCATATGGTGTTGATGGGCTCGAAGCGCTATCCACAGCCGGATAACCTGGCGGAGTTTCTGAAGAAACATGGCGGCAGCCATAATGCCAGCACTGCCTCTTACCGTACCGCTTACTATCTGGAAGTGGAAAATGATGCGCTGGCCCCGGCCGTCGACCGCCTGGCTGACGCCATCGCCGAGCCGCTGCTTGATCCGGTTAATGCCGATCGCGAGCGGAATGCCGTTAACGCTGAACTGACGATGGCGCGTTCCCGTGACGGACATCGGATGGCTCAGGTTGGAGCGGAGACATTAAATCCGGCGCATCCAGCGGCGCGCTTCTCGGGCGGTAACCTGGAGACGCTGAGCGACAAACCAGACAGCAAACTACAGGATGCGCTGCGTCAGTTTTATCAGCAGCACTACTCAGCCAACCTGATGAAAGCGGTTATCTACAGCAATAAACCGCTGCCGGAGCTGGCCGCTATCGCCGCGCAGACGTTTGGGCGCGTGAGCAATCGTCACGCCAGCGTCCCTGCGATCAACGTGCCGGTGGTCACCGACCAGCAAAAAGGCATTATCATTCATTACGTACCGGCCCAGCCGCGTAAACAACTGCGCCTGGAATTCCGAATTGATAACAATAGCGATCGCTTTCGCAGCAAAACCGATACGCTGATCGGTTACCTGATTAGCAACCGCAGCAAAAATACGCTTTCCGACTGGCTGCAAAGTCAGGGGCTGGCCGATTCCATTGATGCTGGCGCCGATCCGCTCATTACGCGTAACGGCGGTATATTTGGCATTAGCGTTTCGCTAACCGATAAAGGCCTGGCGCAGCGCGATCGGGTAGTCGCGGCGATTTTTGATTATCTGGCCATGCTGCGCGATAAGGGTATCGATAAACGCTATTTCGATGAGATGGCGCATGTGCTGGATATCGATTATCGCTATCCGTCGATTACGCGCGATATGGATTATATCGAATGGCTGGCGGATACCATGCTGCGGGTGCCGGTCGAGTATACGCTTAATGCCTCCTACCTTGCTGACCGCTATGATCCGGCGGAAATCAGCGCGCGCCTGAAAGAGATGACGCCGCAGAATGCGCGCATCTGGTATATCAGCCCCAACGAGCCGCATAACAAAGTCGCTTATTTTGTCGAAGCGCCTTACCAGGTAGATAAAATCAGCGCCGAACTGTTCAATAAGTGGCAGCAGGAGGCCGAAAATATCAAGCTGGATCTGCCTGCTCTGAATCCCTATATCCCCGATGATTTTAGCTTAATCCCGGCGTCTGAAAAGCCGATAACCCATCCGCAACCGCTGATTAATGAGCCGGGGCTGCGCGTCTTTTATATGCCAAGCCGCTATCATGCCAGCGAGCCGAAAGCCGATATTATGCTGGCATTACGTAATAAGGCGGCGATGGATAGCGCCCGTCATCAGGTGCTGTTCGCCCTGAATGATTATCTGGCGGGTCTGGCGCTTGATGAACTGAGCTCACAGGCGGCGGTCGGCGGCATTAGCTTTTCCACCAGCGGAAGTGATGGCGTCATTTTTAGCGCCAGCGGCTTTACTCAACGTTTGCCCAAACTGTTGGTTACCCTGCTGCAGGGCTACGTCAATTATGTTCCGACGGAAGATCAGCTGGCGCAGGCCAAGTCCTGGTATAAAGAACAACTGGATGCGGCAGAAAAAGGCAAAGCGTTTGAGCAGGCGATTCAGCCGGTACGGATGTTGTCGCAGCTTCCTTATACCGAGCGCAGCGAGCGCCGTAAGCTGCTGGATTCCATTAGCCTGCAGGAGTTGAACGACTATCGCCGCATGCTGGCAGAGCAGGCGACGCCGGAGATGCTGGTCGTGGGCAACATGACCCCGCAAATGGTGACGTCGTTGGCGCGTGAAGTTAAGCAGCAGGTTAACTGTCAGGGCAAAAGCTGGTGGCACAGCGAAGATATCCTGATTAACCAGCCGCTGCGCGCCAATATTCAGAAGGCGGGCAGCAGCAGCGACTCAGCGCTGGCTGCGGTTTACATTCCTGTGGGCTACGGTGAAGAACAAAGTATTGCTATCAGCTCGCTGTTGAGTCAGATTATTCAACCCTGGTTTTATAACCAGTTACGTACTCAACAACAGCTGGGCTATGCGGTCTTTACCTTCCCGATGTCAGTGGGACGCCAGTGGGGCATCGGTTTTCTGCTGCAAAGCAACAGCAAACAGCCCGCTCTGCTGCTGCAACGCTATGAAGCTTTCTATGCCGATGCTGAAAAGCGGCTGCGGGGGTTAAGCCAGCAGGATTTCGCCCAGTATCAGGCGGCGCTGATTAATGAACTGCAGCAGCGTCCGCAAACGCTGGATGAAGAGGCGGCGCGCTATGGCAAAGATTTCTATCGGGAAAATTACGCTTTTGATACCCGTGAACAGGTTATTGAACAACTTAAAACGCTGACGCCGCAGAGCCTGGCAGATTTCTTCCACCAGGCGGTGATCGCTAAGCAGGGACTGGCTATGCTGTCGCAGATTTCCGGCAGCCAGCATGGAAAAGCTGACTATGCATCACCGCAAGGCTGGAAAACCTGGCCGAACGTCAGCAGCCTGCAGCAGACGCTGCCGGTGACAAGCGAGAAGAAATGAGTGACAACAATCCCCAGCGGCTCGATCCGCTAACACTGCCGCTCCGTGGAGAGCGGCTTATCGAGGCGTCAGCGGGAACCGGGAAAACCTTTACTATCGGCATACTCTACCTGAGGCTGTTGCTTGGCCTCGGGCAGGATAATGCTTTTCATCGTCCGCTGTCGGTGGAAGAGATTTTGGTGGTGACCTTTACCGAGGCGGCCACCGCTGAACTGCGGGGACGTATTCGGCAGAATATCCATGAGCTGCGGCTGGTCTGCGTGCGCGGCAGCAGCGCCAATCCGGTGCTGGCAGCGCTGATGCAGGAGATTAGCGATCCTGCTGATGCCGCCGCGCTGCTGCTGGCCGCCGAACGGCAAATGGATGAAGCGGCGATTTTTACCATCCACGGGTTTTGTCAGCGGATGCTGAACCTCAACGCCTTTGAATCCGGGATGCTGTTTGAGCAGCAGCTGATTGAAGATGAATCTGCGCTGCGCCGTCAGGCCGCCGCCGACTTCTGGCGTCGCCACTGCTATCCGCTGCCGCTGACGATTGCCAAAGTCATTGCGCAGGAGTGGACCGGTCCGGAACAGCTGCTCGCCACCTTAATGCCATGGCTGCATGGCGAATCGCCAGCGTTAAAATATGCGCCGGATAGCGAAGAAACGCTGGCGCAGCGTCATGAGAAAATCGTGGCACGCATTGATAACCTGAAGGCGCAATGGCGTGCGGCGGCAGCAGATTTGCGCGAGCTGATTGAAAAATCTGGCGTTGATAAGCGGAGTTACAGTAGTAAGCATTTACCAGCCTGGCTGAATAATGTGGCAACCTGGGTAGAAGAAGAGACCCAGGGCTATACGGTGCCTAAAGATCTGGCGCGTTTTCGCCAGAGCGTGCTGCTGGAGAAAACCAAAAAGGGCGAGCCGCCACGCCATCCGCTGTTTACGGCGGTAGATGACTTCTTCGCCGAGCCGCTTTCGCTACGCGATCTGATTATTGCCCGGGCGCTGGAAGATATTCGCCTGGCAACCCGCAGAGAGAAAAAGCTACGGGCGCTGCTCGGCTTTGATGATTTGCTGAGTCGTCTGGATGAAGCGCTGCAGCAGCCCGGCGGCGATTTACTGGCGCAAGCCATTCGTGCCCGCTATCCGGTTGCGTTGATCGATGAGTTCCAGGATACCGACCCGCAGCAGTATCGTATTTTCCGGCGGCTTTATATCGCCCAGCCGGAAAATGCGCTGCTGCTGATAGGCGATCCCAAGCAGGCGATTTACGCCTTTCGCGGCGCGGACATTTTTACCTATATGCGCGCCCGTAGCGAAATCAGCGCGCACTATACGCTGGACACTAACTGGCGTTCATCGCCAGCGATGGTCGCCAGCGTCAACCAGCTTTTTTCCCGGCTGGAGAACCCGTTTTTATTCAGCCAGATCCCTTTCATTGAGGTGAACGCCGCGCCGCCCAATGAAACGCGCGGTTTCCATCTTGACGGCACGGTGCAGCCAGCGCTGCGCTTTTGGCTGCAGCCCGGCGAAGGCGTGGGCGTTAGCGAATACCAGCAGTGGATGGCGCGTCAGTGTGCGGCAGAAATCCTCCACTGGCTGCAGGCTGGCCTGCGGGGTGAAGCGCTGGTGGGCAAGCAGGGCGACCAGCGGGCGGTCAGAGCCTCCGACATTACCGTTCTGGTGCGCAGCCGCAGCGAGGCTGCGGTGATACGCGATGCGCTGGAAAGTCTTAATATCCCTTCGGTCTATTTATCTAACCGCGACAGCGTGTTTACTACGCCGGAAGCGCGTGAACTTTTGTGGCTGCTGCAGGCGGTGCTGGCACCGGAGCTGGAGCGTACCCTGCGCAGCGCGCTGGCCACCAGTATCCTGGGGTTGGACGCCGCCACCATCGACGCCATGAGTCAGGATGAAGATCGTTGGGACGCGCTGGTTGAAGAGTTTGCGGCCTATCGTCAACGCTGGCAGCAGCGCGGCGTGCTGCCTATGCTGCGTGAATTAATGACCCGGCGCAGCATTGCAGAAAATCTGCTGGCCTCAGAAAGCGGTGAACGGCGTCTGACCGATCTGCTGCATCTTGGGGAGCTGTTACAGGAGGCCGCCGCGCAGCTGGATAGCGAACATGCGCTGGTGCGCTGGCTGGCACAGCAGGTCGCGCAGCCTAACCATCAGTCCGCCAGTCAGCAGTTGCGTCTCGAAAGCGACCGTCATCTGGTGCAGATTGTGACTATTCACAAATCCAAAGGGCTGGAGTATCCGCTGGTCTGGCTGCCGTTTGCCGCTAACTTCCGCGAGGCGGCGCAGGGGCTATATCACGATCGACAGACTTTTCAGGCGTTGCTGGATTTGAGCGATGATGAAGAGAGTCTGGCGCTGGCCGAGCAGGAAAGGCTGGCGGAAGATTTGCGGTTGCTCTATGTGGCGCTGACCCGCTCTGTTTATCACTGTAGCATCGGCATTGCGCCGCTGATTAAGGGCAACCGTAAAAAAGAAGGTAACAGCGATCTGCACAAAAGCGCGGTGGGCTATCTGGTTCAGCGCGGTGAAGCGCTAAACGCCAGCGGATTACAGCAAGCGCTGTATGGCCTAAGCAACGACGCGGTAGAGGTAGTGATGCCGGAAGAGGCTACGGAAGGGCGCTGGCAGCCGGAAGGCGATAGCATGCCGGAGCTGGAGAGCCCGGTGATTTCCCGCCCGTTGCAGGATCACTGGCGCGTTACCAGCTACTCCGGTCTGCAACAGCATGGCCCGACGGTTGCGCTCGATCTGGCACCGCGTTTTGATGTCGATGCGGCAGGAGAAACCACAGACGTTGTTGCGCCAGCACTAACGCCGCATACCTTTCCGCGCGGCGCTTCGCCGGGCACCTTTCTGCATGGCCTGTTTGAAACGCTGGATTTTAACCAGCCGCCGGATGAGGCATGGCTGGCGGAGCAGCTACAGCTGGCTGGCTTTGGCGAACAATGGTTGCCGATGCTGTGCGACTGGATTAGCCGGGTATTGCAAACGCCGCTTAATCAGGACGGCATTCATCTGGCGGGATTAACGCCGGGCCGCTATCTGGTGGAACTGGAGTTTTATCTGCCGATGCATCAGCTGCTGACCGCGCCGGCGCTGGACGCGGTAATGCGTCAGCACGATACGCTGTCGGCACGCGCGCCAGAGCTGAATTTTCAGCAGGTGCAGGGGATGCTGAAAGGCTTTATCGATTTGGTCTTTTGCTGGCAGGGAAAATATTACCTGCTGGATTATAAATCTAACTGGCTGGGCGAAGAGAGCGCCGCCTATACGCCGCAGGCGATGGCGGAAGCGATGATTAGTCACCGCTACGATTTACAGTATCAGCTTTATACGCTGGCGCTGCATCGCTATTTGCGCCATCGTGTAGCGGATTACGATTATCAGCGCCACTTCGGCGGTGTGTTTTACCTTTTTTTGCGCGGAATGGACGGCAGCGCCAGTGAAAACGGCGTGTTTCATCACCGTCCGTCTGCAGATTTTGTCATGGCGCTGGATCGCCTGTTTACCGGAGACAAGGTGGAAGCGGAATGAGAAAAATCAGCGAGTTGCTGCGCGAGGCCGTAGAAAAACGCCTGATACGCGCGCTGGATCTGCAGTTCGCCCATATGCTGGCGGATGATGAGCAACCCGCGCTGATGCTGGCTGCGGCCTGCGTAAGCGCCGAGGCGGGAGAAGGACACGTTTGCCTGCCGCTCGATCATTTTCGTGACGGTCAACTGTTCGCCGGACGTCAGCCGGAGCTGGCGGCGGAAATCTGGCGCACAGTAGGTCAGCCGGAAGACTGGCAGCGTTTGCTGCTGCAAAGCCACGCGGTAAGCGATGGCTCAAAGCCGACGCCGCTGGTGGTCGCGCAGCAGCGGCTTTATTTGCACCGCATGTGGCGAGGCGAAGGCCATGTGGCGCGTTTTATCGCCACCGAGCAGGCGGTGCCCGCTTTCAATGACGCCGATTTGCAGCAGATATTAAATGAGCTGTTCGGCGATCGCCCGGACGACTGGCAGAAGATCGCCGCCGCCGTGGCCATTACCCGTCACATCTCGGTGATTTCCGGTGGGCCGGGTACCGGAAAAACCACCACCGTGGCTAAACTGCTGGCGGCGCTGATTCGCCTTTCGCAACAAAAACTGCGTATTCGTCTGGCCGCGCCCACCGGTAAAGCCGCCGCGCGGTTAACGGAGTCATTAGGCAAGGCGCTGCAGGCGTTGCGGCTAAGCGACGCTGAGCGTACAGCCTTTCCCGAAGAAGCGACCACGCTGCATCGTTTGCTGGGCGCGCAGCCCAACAGCCAGCGGCTGCGCTACCACGCCGGTAACCCGCTGCATCTTGATGTGCTGGTGGTGGATGAAGCCTCCATGGTGGATTTGCCGATGATGGCAAATCTGATTGCCGCTCTGCCAAAACATGCGCGGGTCATTTTCCTGGGCGATCGCGATCAGCTGGCATCGGTCGAAGCGGGCGCGGTATTGGGCGATATTTGCCGCTGCGCTGAAGCGGGCTACAGTACGGCGCGTGCCCGGCAGCTGGCTTTGCTTACCGGCTGTCAGCTGGATGGGGCGGACGGGGAAGATATGCCTAACGTACGCGACAGTATCTGTCTGCTGCGCAAAAGTTATCGTTTTGATGCCCGTTCCGGTATCGGCCAACTGGCGCAGGCGGTAAACGCGGGCGATGCCAAAGCGGCGGAAAAGGTTTTCGGCGCGGGCTTTGAGGATATTTGTCGCAGCGAGCTAAGCAGTGCTGAACATTACCAGCAGCTTTTAGAGCAGGGCATTGCAGGTTATGAAGAGTATTTAACGCTGCTCCAGCACAATGCGGATGCGGATGAGGTGTTGGCAGCCTTTGCCCGTTACCGGCTGTTATGTGCGCTGCGCGAAGGACCATTTGGCGTGGCGGGTTTGAATGAGCGTATCGAACGCCAGTTGCTGAAGCAGCGACGAATTCGGCGTCCGCAGGCGCAAAGCCGCTGGTATATCGGTCGGCCGGTAATGATTGCACGCAACGATAGCGCGCTGGGGCTGTTTAACGGCGATATTGGCGTTGCGATGAATGATGCCAGCGGCGCGCTGAAGGTGTTCTTTCCACTGCCCGACGGCACGATTAAGGCGGTACAGCCAAGTCGTTTACCGCCACACGATACCGCCTGGGCGATGACGGTGCATAAATCGCAGGGCTCGGAATTCGAACATACCGCGCTGGTGTTACCTAACCACTATCTGCCGGTGCTGACGCGGGAACTGGTTTATACCGCCATTACCCGCGCGCGCAGCCGGTTAACGCTTTATACCGATCGGCAAATTTTTGCGCGCGCGGTTGCCGTGCGTACCCAGCGGCGCAGCGGACTGGTGGAGCGTCTGCGCGCCCCACATCAGGAGATCCTGTTCTAAACCGGTCAGGTCAAATCGGCCATCAAGACTTTAGAACGACGCTGGTAGTTATACATTTGCTTCTTGCTTTCCGGCAGCAGCTCGATATCTACCGGCGTAAAGCCGCGCTCCTGGAACCAGTGGATGCTGCGGGTGGTTAATACAAACAATTTTTTCAGCCCCAGCTGACGCGCCTGCAAAGCAACGCGCTGTAGCAGCATTTCGCCGCGTGAAGAGCTGCGATAGTCAGGGTGAACCGCCACGCAGGCCATTTCACCAATCTGCTCATCCGGGAAAGGATAGAGCGCCGCGCAGGCGATGGTCAGGTTATCGCGCTCGATAATGGTGAATTTATCGATCTCCATCTCCAGCTGTTCACGCGAGCGACGCACCAGAATTCCCTGCTGTTCCAGCGGACGGATCAGCTCCAGAATGCCGCCGATATCGTTGATGGTGGCGCGTCGGATCTGCTCTGCGGATTCCATCACGATTTGCGTGCCGATGCCGTCACGGGAGAACAATTCCTGTAACAGCGCGCCATCTTCCTGATAGCTGATCAAATGACTGCGACGCACGCCGCTGCGGCAGGCCTTAACCGCACCGCGCAAAAAGCGCACCGTTCCTGAAAGGTAGTCACCACGCTGTTCCAGGGTTTCAATACGCGCCTGCGCCTCGTTCGGGAACAGTTCAGAAATAATATTGCCTTCATCATCCGTTGCGCCCTGCTCAGAGCAGAAGCCGATCATTTTTTCCGCTTTCAGTTTAATTGCCAGCTGCGTGGCTACCTCTTCCGACGTCAGATTAAAACTTTCGCCAGTCACCGACACGGCTACCGGGCCAATCAAAACAATGGCGTCGCTGTCGAGCTGACGGTGGATTGCCTCTTCATCAATACGGCGAATACGGCCGCTGTGGCAATAGTCGATGCCGTCATCCACGCCCAGCGGCTGAGAGATAATAAAGTTGCCGCTGACCACATTGATATGCGCGCCCTGTAGCGGCGTATTGCTCAGGCTCATCGACAGGCGGGCGGTAATATCCAGCTGCAAACGTCCGGCGGCCTGCTTAACCAGCTCAAGGGATTGCGCATCGGTTACGCGGGTATGCTTGTGGTAGACCGGTTCCAGCTGATGTGCCGCCAGGCTGGCATCGATTTGTGGCCGTGCGCCATATACCACTACCAGACGAATGCCGAGGCTGTGCAGCAGACCAATATCGTTAACTATGCTGGAAAAGTTATCATGCTCAATCGCCTCGCCGCTGAGCATAATGACAAAGGTCTTATCCCGATGGGCGTTGATATAGGGAACGGAATGGCGAAAACCCTGAACCAGTGCGGTACTACGTTCCTTCACGGCAAACCCTCTTTTGCATGACTATTCGGTTTTTGTGTATTTTTATTCTTTTGTTGCCTGAAGTGCAAGCGGCTTTTATTATCGCTTATCATTTTTCACAATCGGATAATAAGGTTAACAGGCTGCATTTAAGGCTTTTTTCCGGATGACAGCATAAAAGCGATTGGGTTAAAGTTTTCGCCACATTTTTTTCTGGCTTTTTTTTAGACACAACACAGTATCTGGAGCGGCATGTCCGAATCTAATCCCGTTATCAGCCGTCGTCGGCTGTTACAGGGCGCTGGAGCAATATGGCTATTGAGCGTTAGCCGGGTGGGGTTAGCGGCCAGCAGTCATATTGTTGCGGTGCGCATCTGGCCTTCTTCCAGCTATTCCCGCCTGACCATTGAATCAAGCGTGGCCCTGAAATATAAGCAGTTTGCCCTGAGTCATCCCGAACGTGTGGTGATCGATATTGAAAACCTGCACTTGAATCGGGTACTGAAAGGGGTAGGGCATCTGGTGCAGAAAAACGATCCCTATATCAAAACGGCGCGTGTGGGCCAGTTCGATAAAAACACCGTACGCATCGTGCTGGAGCTAAAGCAAAATGTCGCGCCGCGCCTGTTTACGCTGGCGCCGGTAGCTGGCTTCCAACATCGCCTGGTGGTGGATCTCTATTCGGCGTACGACACCCAGGACGATCCGCTACTGGCGTTGCTCAAGGATTATAATCAGGGCGATCTGGAACGTACGCAGCCCGCCGAGGCGCCGCTGCCGGGTAAAGCCGGGCGCGATCGTCCTATCGTTATCATGATCGATCCGGGACACGGCGGCGAAGATCCCGGCGCGCATGGCCTGCATAAGACGCGTGAAAAAGATATCGTGCTGAAAATTGGCCGCCGCCTGAAGGCGCTGATTGATAAAGAGCCGAATATGCGTGCTTATATGACGCGTAATGAAGATGTCTTTATACCGCTGAAGGTGCGGGTGGCTAAAGCGCGTAAGCAGCGGGCCGATCTGTTTGTTTCCATTCATGCCGATGCCTTTACCAGCCGGGCAGCACGCGGCTCCTCAGTGTTCGCGCTCTCCACTAAAGGCGCAACCTCAGCGGCGGCGCGTTTTCTTGCCCAAACGCAGAATGAATCAGATTTAATTGGCGGCGTAAGTAAAAGCGGCGATCGCTATCTTGACCATACTATGTTCGACATGCTGCAAAGCCAGACCATTACCGATAGCCTGAAATTTGGTAAGGAAGTGCTGACGCGTATCGGCAAAATTAACCACCTGCATAAGCGCAGCGTGGATCAGGCAGGATTTGCGGTATTAAAAGCGCCCGACATTCCATCGATTCTGGTGGAAACAGCCTTTATCAGTAACCCAGCGGAAGAGCGCAAGCTGCGTACGGCGCGCTATCAGCAGCAGGTGGCTGAAGCGATTCTTGGCGGCATCAAAGCCTATTTTTCAAAAGGGGCGGCGCTGGCGCACCATAAGAAGTGAGAGTACCGGGGAGCGCGCTTGCGGGCGAACCGGTTTTTTACCAAACGCCAGATACAAAAAAACACCCTTAAGGGTGTTTTAATGATTGGTTGCGGGAGCCGGATTTGAACCGACGACCTTCGGGTTATGAGCCCGACGAGCTACCAGGCTGCTCCATCCCGCGTCCGGATGTTGTCGCTTCCGTCACGACACTCTATTGCGTACTGCTTAATTGGTTGCGGGAGCCGGATTTGAACCGACGACCTTCGGGTTATGAGCCCGACGAGCTACCAGGCTGCTCCATCCCGCGTCCGTGGAAGCGCACTATACTCTTACCGGATTATGATGCAACCCCTTTTTGAAAATTAATTGGGATAATAGCGCCAGTTGTTGAATATCTCCGCGTCTTGCTGATTAATTAAACAAATGGCGCGACTCTTTTTCCGGTAACGCATTTCATTCTTATTACCCCTTTGCTATCTTGCCCTGCACGCAGCTGAGGTGAGAATACAATGAAAGGACGTTGGACGAAGTATTGGGTTACGGGCGCGCTGTTAGCACTGCTGGCGGGCTGTTCCTCTAAGCCGACCGATCGCGGTCAGCAATATAAAGATGGCAAAATCGAGCAGCCTCTGGCGCTGGTGAATCAGCCGAATGCCAAAGGGCGTCCGGTTAACGGTAAAGATTTCGGCGATCAGGTCAGTGAAATACGCTTTGCCTCTTCTTCTTTATATACACGTCAAAATAATACCTATAGCGCTATTGAGAACTGGTTGCTGGCAGGGGGCGATACACGCCAGCTGCGACTGTTTGGCCTGGATGCGTACCAGATGGAAGGGGTGGATAATTACGGCAACGTCCAGTTTACCGGTTATTACACGCCGGTTATCCACGCGCGCTATACGCGCCAGGGCGAGTTCCAGTATCCGCTGTACCGTATGCCGCCGCGTAGTAAAGGCCGCAAATTGCCGAGCCGGGCACAGATCTACAGCGGCGCGCTGGATGAGCGCTATGTGATTGGCTACAGCAATTCGCTGATGGATAACTTTATTATGGATGTGCAGGGCAGCGGCTATGTGGATTTTGGCGATGGGCGTCCGCTGATGTTCTTTGGCTATGCCGGTAAAAATGGCTGGGCCTATCACAGCGTCGGTAAAGAGCTGATCGATCGCGGCGAAGTGAAACGCGAAGATATGTCGATGCAGGCGATCCGTAAGTGGGCCGATGAGCACAGCCCGGAAGAGGTGCGTGCGCTGCTGGAAACCAATAACTCTTTCGTTTTCTTTAAGCCGGAGGAGTTTACGCCGGTGCGCGGTGCCAGCGCGGTGCCGCTGATTGCGAAAGCGTCGGTTGCGGCGGATCGTTCGCTGATCCCGCCGGGCACGGTGCTGCTGGCAGAAGTGCCGCTGCTAAATAATGACGGCAAGTTCACCGGTAAGTATGAGATGCGTTTGATGGTGGCGCTGGATGTAGGCGGGGCCATCAAAGGGCAGCACTTTGATATTTATCAGGGCATTGGGCCGGAGGCGGGGCATATGGCCGGCTTCTTTAATCATTATGGCCGCGTTTGGGTGCTGCGCGCTGCGCCGGGCACCGGCACTACGCTGTTCAGTAACGTGCAAAACAACCAGAATGGTTCAATGCTGGTCAGCGCCAGCCAGTAAACTTCTGTATAGCGGGCCGTTCTGGCCCGCTATTGACTATCAACAAAGGTTATTTCATGAGAGTTCTCTCTGACGCCTGGCGGCAGCGCTTTGGCGGTACGGCGCGTCTCTATGGTCAGGACGCATTACAGCTGTTTGCCGATGCGCACGTCTGCGTGATCGGCATCGGCGGCGTTGGCTCATGGGCGGCGGAAGCGTTGGCGCGTACCGGTATCGGTGCTATTACCCTGATCGATATGGACGACGTCTGCATCACTAATACCAACCGGCAAATTCATGCTTTGCAGGGCAATGTCGGCAAGGCAAAAACGGAAGTGATGGCCGAGCGTATCCTGGCGATCAATCCGGAATGCACGGTTCACTGCGTGGACGATTTTATTACGCCTGATAATACTGCGGAGCTGATGGGCGCAGGCTACAGCTATGTGATCGATGCCATCGATAGCGTGCGGCCCAAGGCGGCGCTGCTTGCCTGGTGTCGCCGCAATAAGATCCCGGTGGTAACCACTGGCGGCGCTGGCGGACAAATCGATCCTACCCAGATCCAGGTGAGCGATCTGGCGAAAACCATTCAGGATCCGCTAGCGGCGAAGCTGCGGGAGCGGCTAAAGCAGGATTTTGGCGTGGTGAAAAACAGTAAAGGCAAGCTGGGCATCGACTGCGTGTTTTCTACTGAAGCACTGGTTTATCCTCAGCCGGACGGCAGCGTTTGCGCTTCACGCAGCACGGCAGAAGGCCCGAAACGGATGGGTTGCGCCTCCGGTTTCGGCGCCGCTACGATGGTAACGGCTACCTTTGGTTTTGTGGCGGTATCGCACGTGCTTAAGAAAATGTTGGCGAAGGCGGCGCGTCAGGGTTAGCCGCCGCTGCGCGAACCGCCTGGGCCAGCGCGTCCAGCCCGCTGCTGCGCGAGGCGCTCAGCTGTTCGCGCAGGCCCAGCTCATCAAATAGCTGCAGCGGATCCTGCTGCAGCAAGGTTTCCGGCTGCTGCCGTTCAACGGCCGTAAGCAGCACCGCCAGCAGGCCGCGAACGATTCTTCCTTCGCTGTCACCGTAAAAATGCAGGGATCCGTCAGGCAGGCGCTGATGACCCAGCCAGACGCGATTTTCACAGCCGCTCAGCTCAATTTCCGTGCTCTTCAGCGCATCCGGCAGCGGCGGCAGCTGTTTGCCCAGCAGAATCAGCTGACGATAGCGTTCTTCCCAGCCGGGGCAGGCAGCAAACTTTTCTTTTAATGATGAAACGGTGATCAGTGCAGCAAACGGATGTGGAGCGATAAGCGTCATAGTGATTACTCTGCCAGTAAAGTGATGGCGTTATGGATGGCGCGCACCAGCGCATCGACATCCTGCAGGCTATTATAAGGGGCAAATGAGGCGCGCAGTGTACCGCTGACGCCCAGCGCTGCCATTAATGGTTGCGCGCAGTGCTGACCGGCGCGTACCGCCACGCCGCTTTCGGCCAGCAGCGTGACCACGTCGCTGTGATGAATATCGGCAATATCAAAAGAGAGCAGGCTGGATTCACCGCTGCGGAAGCTACGAAAGCCGGGAATCGCCTGTAGCTGTTCTTCCGCCAGCGTTGCCAGGCTACAGCTCCAGCGTTCTGCCGCCTCGATATCTACCTTTTCCAGCCATTCCAGCGCGGCGCTCAGGCCGATAACGCCTGCGACGTTTGGCGTTCCGGCCTCAAAACGCCAGGGGATCGGCTGCGGCGTAAAGCCATTAAAATCCACATGGCTAAGCATTTTGCCGCCGCCCTGCCAGGGAGCCATCGCTTCCAGCAGCGCCGGTTTACCGTACAGCGCGCCTATGCCCATCGGCCCGTAAAGTTTGTGGCCGGAGAAGGCATAAAAATCGATATCCAGCGCCTGCACATCCGGCGGGCAGTGCACCACGCCCTGGGCGCCGTCTACCATAACCAATGCCCCGGCGGCATGCGCCAGCTTTATCGCCTGCGCCAGATCGGGACAGCCGCCGGTCACGTTGGACATCTGGCTCAGCGCCAGCAGACGCGTTTTACCGGTTAATAGCGTGGGTAACAGCGCCATATCCGGCAGGCGATCCGGGCCCAGCGGCCATTTCACCACCCGTGCACCGGTCTGTTCAGCAACCATTAGCCAGGGCACCAGATTGGCATGATGCTCTGCTTCGCTAACGATAATCTCGTCGCCAGGCTGTAAGGTAGGTCTGAATGCGCTCTGCGCCACAAGGTTGATCGCTTCGGTGGTGCCGCGTGTCCAGATAATCGTCTGTGGATTTGGCGCATTAATCAGGCCAGCCACCTGCGCACGCGCGCTTTCATAACGCTCAGTAAGCTTACGCGCCGCCGCATACTGGCTGCGATGCACGGTACCGGCGCTCAGGCTGTAATAGTGATCGGTGGCCTCAATCACCGCCTGAGGTTTTAATGCGGTGGCGGCGCTGTCCAGATAAACGCCCGCGTTTGCCAGCGCCGGAAACTGCTGGCGGAACTGGGCGGGATTAAATAGGGTCATGCGGTTCTCATTACAATAAAGGTTTAGCTTCTGCGGCCAGGAACAGGCCGAATAGCGCCTAAGCCACTGGCAAAGCAGCAAATCCGCGTTATGCTGAAAAGGCAAGGTTTAAACTGTTTACCGCCGATTTACCAGAGCGAATGTTGCTGCTGAGCACCATTCACGCTGGCTGATTAGGACGGTTGGTTTATCGCATTTAATCTGCAAGGAGATAGAAAATGAAAAAACTCGCCGCAGTACTGGCCGCCTGTGCCATGACATTTACTTTAGCTGCCTGTTCCAGCAATTACGTTATGCATACCAATGATGGACGCACGATTGTTGCCGATGGTAAGCCTATGGTAGACGATGATACCGGTATGATCAGCTATAAAGATGCTCAGGGCAACGAGCAGCAGATCAACCGCTCTGATGTCAAAGAGATGGTAGAGATGGGCCAGTAATTTCAGGCAAAAAAAAGCACCGCTTATGCGGTGCTATTAAAATCACTATGGACAGACAGGGTAAATCTACAGGAATAAAAGGTAGCCAGGCTACCCGATCTGAAAAGCGTCAGATCAAATTGCAAACACAACATCACGACCACAAGCCAAAAGCCCTCTGAAATCAGTAGTTTCCTACCTATTCTGAAAACTTTTCGTTCCGGCTCAGGAAGTGCGGCAACTATAGGTATTTGCTGGAGCTTCCTCAACGGACAATTTATAATGTCTCGGATAAAAAAATCTAATACGTAACGCGGCGCTTTCGGGTTGCGTCAAAGTGTTTCAGCCAAGATTTGGAAACCATGTCAAAACGTCTTCCACCATTGAATGCCCTGCGCGTTTTTGATGCAGCAGCGCGTCATCTTAGCTTTACCAAAGCGGCTGAAGAGCTGTTTGTTACCCAGGCAGCCGTAAGCCATCAGATTAAGTCTCTGGAAGATTTTCTCGGTCTGAAGCTGTTTCGGCGGCGTAATCGTTCGTTATTATTGACCGAGGAAGGTCAAAGCTACTATCTGGATATTAAAGAGATTTTCTCGGCGCTTAATGATGCGACGCGTAAGCTGCAGGCGCGCAGCGCCAAAGGCGCGCTGACGGTAAGCCTGCTGCCGAGTTTTGCGATTCAGTGGTTGGTGCCGCGTCTCTCCAGCTTTAACTCAGCTTATCCGGGAATCGATGTGCGTATCCAGGCGGTAGACCGTGAAGAGGAGAAACTGGCCGACGATGTGGACGTGGCGATTTTTTATGGTCGCGGCAACTGGCCGGGGCTGCGTGTAGAAAAGCTATACGCTGAATATTTGTTGCCGGTTTGCTCGCCGCAGCTGCTTACTGGCGATAAGCCGTTAAAAACGCCAGCCGATTTAGAACATATGACGCTCTTGCATGATGCTTCGCGCCGCGACTGGCAATCCTATACGCGCCAGTTAGGCTTGCAGCATATTAATGTGCAGCAGGGGCCGATTTTTAGCCACAGCGCGATGGTGTTGCAGGCGGCGATTCATGGACAGGGCGTGGCGTTGGCGAACAATGTTATGGCGCAAAGTGAAATTGAGGCTGGTCGCCTGGTTTGTCCTTTTAATGATGTGCTGGTAAGTAAAAACGCTTTTTATCTGGTTTGTCATGACAGCCAGGCAGAACTGGGTAAAATAGCCGCCTTTCGACAATGGATTCTGGCAAAAGCCGCAAGCGAGCAAGAAAAATTCCGCTTCCGCTA
This sequence comes from Pantoea sp. FN0307, assembly GCF_050113815.1. Classification (NCBI taxonomy): domain Bacteria; kingdom Pseudomonadati; phylum Pseudomonadota; class Gammaproteobacteria; order Enterobacterales; family Erwiniaceae; genus Pantoea; species Pantoea sp. FN0307. The sequence continues at coordinate 539,907 of NZ_JBNJSO010000002.1, forward strand.
CGCCAATTAACCTGTTTATTTAACCGCGACGGAGTGACCCGGCGCGTTATGTTACGAGGATCGTTCGATGTCCAGTCGTGCAATGTTAATTTTTTCAGCCATCAGCGGATTTTTCTTTGTCGCTTTTGGCGCATTCGGTGCGCACGTCCTGAGTCAGTCTCTGGGGCCCACAGAAATGGCCTGGATTCATACCGGTCTGGATTATCAGGCCTGGCATACGCTGACCATTATCGGCCTGGCTGCGGCGATGCTTCGTCGCGCAAATATCTGGTTTTACTGGAGCAGCGCCTTTCTGGCCCTGGGCGTAGTGCTGTTTAGCGGCAGTCTTTATTGTCTGGCGCTGTCGCATTTGAAGATGTGGGTGTTTATTACGCCAGTAGGCGGCACCTGTTTTCTGATTGGTTGGATTTTAATGTTAATCGGCGCGCTGCGTCTGAAGAGAAAGGCAGATCGCCATGAATAAAGTGTTGTTGTATTGCCGTTCCGGTTTTGAGAAAGAGTGTGCGGCAGAGATTACCGATAAAGCGGCGCAACGTGAAATTTATGGTTTCGCTCGGGTAAAAGAGAATTCCGGCTATGTGCTGTTTGAGTGTTATGAAGCGGCCGAGGCCGACAAGCTGGTGCGCGAACTGCCTTTCAGCGAGCTGATTTTTGCTCGTCAGATGGTGGTGGTGGGTGAACTGCTGCGTGATCTACCGCCTGAAGATCGTATCTCCCCAGTGGCCGGGATGATAAACGGCGTGGTAGAGAAGGGCGGCGACCTTCGGGTCGAGGTGCCGGATACCAATGAAGCGAAGGAATTGCTGAAGTTTTGCCGTAAGTTTACCGTTCCGCTGCGTAGCGCGCTGCGTCAGCAGAAGAGTTTGCTGAATTACGAGAGCGCCAGCCGACCGGTGATCCATGTGTTCTTTATCGCTTCTGGTCACTGTTATGTGGGTTACTCTTATCCCAACAATAATTCGCCGTTTTTTATGGGTATACCTCGGCTTAAATTTCCTTCCGATGCACCAAGTCGTTCGACTCTCAAGCTGGAAGAGGCATTTCACGTGTTTATTCCGGCTGATGAATGGGATGAACGTTTGGCTAGCGGGATGTATGCGGTTGATCTTGGAGCCTGTCCGGGCGGCTGGACATATCAGTTAGTGAAACGCAGCATGATGGTGCATGCGGTAGATAATGGCCCGATGGCGCCTTCTTTAATGGATACCGGGCAGGTGACGCATCATCGTGAAGATGGGTTCAAATATCGTCCCACGCGCAGCAATATTAGCTGGGTAGTGTGCGATATGGTGGAAAAGCCGGTGCGCGTGGCTAATTTGATGGCGGAATGGCTGATCAACGGCTGGTGTCGCGAGGCGATTTTTAATCTGAAGCTGCCGATGAAGAAGCGCTATGAAGAAGTATCGCAGAATCTGGCGATGATTCAGGAGAAGCTGCAGGAGAATGGCATTAACGCCCAGATTCAGGCACGTCAGCTTTATCACGATCGCGAAGAGGTAACGGTGCATATTCGCCGCATTTGGGGCGCAGCGCCGGGCCGTCGCGACGAACGGTAGAACATCTTACACCAACGCTAATCCCGGGCGAATAGTATTGCTTCCGCTAAGGGATTAGCGATTAAGTTAACTACAAAAAGCTTTTAATAGATATAAGCGCAGAACCCAATGTAGTTGCGTCTGGTCTGGTTTAATATTCGCGACGGGGCTCTGGTTTGCAGGTCATAACCATTTATTAAAAGTGGTTTCCTCAGCCCCGGCAGCAGCCAGGACCGGGTTTCACTTCTGCAGGCGCAACGCCTTTAAATTACCGTTAAGATTAAGATCGGTACGCAGCGTAGCGACACGCTGGCTAATAAATGCCATCTCACGCTGTTCGATTAACTTTTTACGCCACTTATCTGGTACGGCATCAAGCTGTTGATAGAGCGTTTCCAGAGAACCAAACTGCTGTAATAACTGACTGGCGCTTTTGGGACCAATGCCTGCGACGCCGGGTATTTTGCTACTGCTGATGCCTGCCAGCCCCCAAAAATCGGGCAGCTTCTCTGGCGTAACGCCAAATTCCTGTTCAATAAAAGGTAAGTCCAGCCACCGTTTCTGAAAATAATCGCGAATGCGAATCTCAGGAGCCAACAGCTGACAATACCCTTTATCCGTTGAAACAATGGTCGCCTGATGGCCGCTTTGCGCCACCTTCACGGCCAGCGTAGCCGCCAGGTCATCGGCCTCATCACCTTCAGCGGACCAGCAGGAAACGCCCGCCTGACGAAACGCCATCTGCAGCTCGGGCATTTCTCGCTGCAAATCCTCCGGCATTGGCGGACGGCCCGCTTTATAATCGGGTAACAGCTGATGCCGCCAGCCTTCGCGACGCAGTTCATCATCAAATACCGCAACGGCATGCGTCGGCTGTGTATGGCCTAATAACTGCTGTAATGCCGCTACGCAACGATCCTGACAGGGCGAACCCTGCACGGCATGAATACGACGAATAAGATTGAGCGCATCAACAATTAATAAATGAATAGTCATAGTTAAAGGCGGGCAACCTGAAGCCGCCCGTTTGCGATTATTTAATGATTTCGTAGCACGGTATATAGGCCGTGCCCGGCAGCTTCATGCGGTGCTGAGCCACGAAGCCCTGCAGCAGATCGTCCATGCGATGCATAATGGCCGGGTCGCCATGAAGCCTGTAGGGGCCTTTCTGCCGAATCTCGCGGATACCCATCTCTTTCACGTTACCGGCAACGATACCTGAGAAGGCGCGACGTAAGGCCGCTGCCAGTTTTTCCGGCGGCTGATTAGGATAGAGATTAAGATTGGCCATGTTTTCATGCGTAGGCAGGAACGGAACCTGTAAGTCTGGCTCAATACGCAGCGACCAGTTAAAGCTGTAAGCATCACCGCTTTCACGACGGTTCTCTTTAACCTGCGGCATCGCTTTTTTCATCTGGCGCGCCACTTCGGTGGCATCGTCAATAATAATGGTGTAATAACGACGCGCCTGCTCACCTACGGTATTCACGATAAACTCATCCAGCACGCGGAAATAATCGGCGCTCTCTTTGGGCCCGGTCAGAATCAACGGCAGCACCTGATCGTTATTCTCCGGATTCATCAGAATACCCAGCAGATAAAGCAGCTCTTCCGCCGTACCGACGCCGCCCGGGAAAATGATAATGCCGTGAGCGATACGCACAAACGCTTCCAGGCGCTTTTCAATATCCGGCATGATAATCAGCTCATTGACCAGCGGGTTCGGCGGCTCGGCAGCAATAATCGATGGCTCTGTCAGACCGATAAAGCGCCCTTCACGGTAGCGCTGCTGCGCATGACCCACCGCAGCGCCTTTCATCGGCGCTTCCATTACGCCAGGTCCGCAGCCGGTACAGATATTGAGTTCGCGCAGGCCGAGTTGGGTGCCGACATTGCGGCAATATTGATATTCGGTGGCGTTAATTGAGTGCCCGCCCCAGCACACCACCATATTAGGGTTTTCGCCTACGTGCAGGGCGCGGGCGTTACGCAGGATAGAGAAAACCAGATTGGTAATATGGATGGAATTATCCAGATCGAGTTGCTGAAAGCGGCCTGCCGTTTCGAACTGACCCGTAACAAACAGAATATCGCGCAGTACGGCAAACAGGTTTGCCTGCAAAGAACGAATAATACGTCCGTCAACAAAGGCCTCTTCCGGAGGATTGATCAGTTCCAGTTTTACGCCGCGCTCGCGGCGTAGCACATTAATATCGAAGTTTTCAAAGCGGGAGAGCAGTTCATGGCTGCTGTCGGTCTGGCTACCGGAGTTAAGCACGGCGAGAGAACAGTTGCGAAACAGCTGATAGAGATCGCTGCTGGCCGTACGTTTCAGCATGTCGACTTCTAATTGCGACAGCAAATCCATTGAGCCAAGTGGGCTGATATGTGTAATCAAGTGCGCTCCTTTACACCCGCCGGGGTGACAAATGACACCGTGCCGTTACGATAACCGCACGGTGACGAGAAAATCCCTGGACGGTAGCGTATCGCTACCGCTGCTTCTCAGAGTAGCTTGCTGTACTGAAGTTCCTCAACCGATTCCTGTAACAGCGCGCAGTCCTGCGAGGAACTGCGCAATTTACTGACGCACCAGGCGCGAATGGCTGGGCGAAAAATCAGTATTGCTGCGCCATGGATTAATATCCAGTCCGCCGCGTCGCGTATAGCGGGCATATACCGACAGCGTCTCCGGCTGGCAGAAGCGCAACAGATCGTTAAAGATACGCTCCACGCACTGCTCATGGAACTCATTATGATGACGGAACGAGACCAGATAGCGTAGCAAGGCCTCACGCTTGATGCGCGGCCCGCGATAGCGAATTTGTACCGAGCCCCAGTCAGGCTGGTGAGTAATCAGACAGTTCGATTTCAACAGATGGCTGACCAGCGTCTCTTCAACGATCTCTTCGCCTTTGGCATCGGCCAGATAATCAGCGTTGAACTGATAGTCATCGATGCTGATATCCTGCTCATCAATGCAGAAACCATCGAACTGACCAATGGGTTGCCCTTCAATCTCTTGCAGGCGAAACAGCGCCACGCTGACTTCACCCTGCGCGCAGGCGCGTAAATCGCGCTCCAGCGTTTGGCGCACTTCGCCCCAGTCGGCAAAGCGTGTCTGATTAAAACTGTTAAGATAGAGTTTAAAACTTTTTGATTCGATGAGATTAACGCTATCCGCCCGCAGCACGACCTCGCCCACAGCAACCTGAGGAACGCCTTTCGCATTCAGCCACGAGAGCTCATACAATGTCCAGATATCGGCACCATGGAAGGGCAGATGAGTGGGGTAAAGACCCAAAGGCTCACGATTCAGCGAGCGGGGCACCGCCTGCAGCAAGCCAGGTTCATACCGATCCTGATATGCGGTTGGCTTGCCCAGCGTCAGGCCGGCAAGCGCTTGATGTTGTTCATAAGAAGACATAACGTAACCTCAAACCCGTCGGGGAAGACGAGTTGCGTCTTTTCCTGTGATAAAGAAACGGTAAACAAGGCTGTAAGTGTAACTCAGTCAGCCTGGAGTAAAAAAAGATGAATGATCTTATTGCCGCCGCGTTGCGGGACTTCACTCAATACTATTGCCAACGTTGGCAGCAGGATTATGGCCATCTGCCTGCCAGCGCCGAGTTATACGAAATTCCTTCGCCCTGCGTGACAGAAAATCGTGACGAACGCGTGCTGTGGCAGCCGCAGCCTTTTAGCCTGGAACCGCACCTTGCGGCGGTAGAACGGGCGCTGGAACTACAGCTACAGTCTTCGGTGGTGAGTTATTATACAACGCAATTCGCCGGAGATATGCAGGCGACGCTCGGGCAACGGCCAATCACTTTACTTCAGGTATGGAGCGAGACCGATTTTGAGCGAGTACAGGAAAATCTGATTGGGCATTTGGTCATGAAAAGGCGTTTAAAACAAACTCCAACCCTGTTTATTGCCACCACATCTTCTGATTCAGAAATTATATCGGTGTGCAATTTAACGGGTGAAGTGATCTGTGAAACACTGGGAACGCCACGACGTGAAAAACTGGCAGCGGATCTTCGGACGTTTCTTAAGGCATTACAACCGGTTACTGAGGTGAGTTAAGCGATCGACTTATCATACTGTGAGACATCTCTTACATTAGCTGTAAGAGATCGCCAGAAAAAACCACAAGAAAATTGAAAGTTTTTTTGTGAAAATAATGTAAATCATCAACTTAGTGAAATCTGCCTTTTCAGATTTTTGCCAGGCTTAACTGTTAAAGGAAAAGGTATCTTGTTTCCTGTGCTGGCTAAGGCAAACTGTACATTATCGGAAAGGGAATCCGTGGATTGGACAACGTCAGGGAAGGCGTTCATCAGGATGATGTGCCGCACAGGGAAAGGCGTTAAAGGATGGCTTCAGGACGAAGCTGAATATTCCAGGATGGAATAAAAGGACACCTCCAGGATGGAGAATGAGAGCCAGACAGGACGACTGGTGGGCCAGGAAAGCCAATGGAGTATCGCCATGAAGGCGTGTTTGTCAGGATGACAACAGGGAAAAGTTTTCATGGATGAGCAGGGAGCACCAGAGTAGCGGGACTGCTGCAAACGAACCGGGGGCACTGTTAATACAGTGCCCCCTTTTTTTATGCTGCGCGTTTTCCCGCCGCCCCGGCGATGCTATGCTTGCCGCCCTTAAAATTTCACCCGTTGTGAGGATGCCCATGCACCGTGAACATCAGGTTCGCCAGGGGTTGCTGGCGGTCGAAGCATTACTGAAAACGCATGCGCTATGGCAGAGCGAAGCGCCTGAGGCGGCTGCGTTCGACAGCACACAGCCGTTTTTCCTCGATACCATGCAGCCGCTGGAGTGGTTGCAGTGGGTCTTGATCCCCCGGATGCACGCCTTGCTCGATGCCGAGGCTGCGCTACCGCAGAATTTTGCTATCGCGCCCTATTATGAAATGGCGCTGGAAACCGGGATGCCGGGTCGGCGCGAGTTGCTGATTCACCTTAGCGCGCTTGATGCGCTGTTTATAACGGATCGTTGATGCTGGAAATTATCTATCAAGATGAGTGGCTGGTCGCGGTAAATAAACCGGCCGGATGGCTGGTGCATCGCAGCTGGCTGGATCGCAAAGAGAAAGTCGTGGTGATGCAAACGGTGCGCGATCAAATTGGGCAGCACGTATTTACCGTGCATCGCCTCGATCGTCCTACCTCCGGCGTTCTGCTGATGGGGCTTTCCAGTGAGGTTGGTCGTTTGCTGTCGCAGCAGTTTGAGCAGCACCAGATGGTAAAAACCTATCATGCCGTGGTACGTGGCTGGCTGGAGGGCGCGGAGCGGCTCGATTATCCGCTTACCGAAGAGCTGGATAAGATAGGGGATAAATATGCCTCGCCGGATAAAGGACCACAGCCGGCGGTAACCCACTGGTGCGGACTGGCAATCACGGAACAGCCGGTGGCAATTGGCCGATATCCTACTTCCCGCTACAGCCTGGTGGAGCTTCAACCTGCAACGGGACGCAAACATCAGCTGCGGCGTCATCTCTCTCATTTGCGTCACCCGATTATTGGCGATACCACCCACGGTGATTTACGTCAGAACCGCGGTGTGGCGCAGCATTTTGGCTGCGACCGCTTAATGCTGCACGCCAGCAGCCTGGCGCTGAACCATCCAGTTACCGGCGAGCCGCTTATTTTACGGGCCGGGCTCGATCATGAGTGGCAGCGTCTGATGCAGCAGTTTGGCTGGCAACACCATCTCCCTGATATTCCCAGGGTTGAGTTTGCACAGACGCCAGGCCAGGATAGAGAATCACATTAAGGGAGAAGTTTATGGCGCAGATAGGTATTTTCGTCGGAACGGTTTACGGCAATGCGTTGCTGGTCGCGGAAGAGGCGGAGCCGATCCTGCAAGAGCAGGGACATCAGGTACAGATTTTTGAAGATCCCAGCTTTAACGACTGGCAGCAGTATAGCGACAAAGTTGCGCTGATTGTTACGTCCACGACCGGGCAGGGTAATTTTCCTGACAGCATTGCCGGGCTGTATCACGACGTAAAAGATAAGCTGGGGCATCAGCCGCAGCTGCGCTATGGCGTTATCGCGCTGGGCGACAGCAGCTACGATCACTTCTGCGGCGCAGGGAAAACCTTTGACGCCCTGCTGCAGGAGCAGGGCGCAATGCGTACAGGCGATGTACTGCTGGTGGATGCGATGGAATCACCGGAGCCGGAAAGCGTGACCTCGCCCTGGGTAGAAAACTGGGGCAAGCTGCTGTAATCCCTCCCGCTTCGGTAAGCGTTGCTTTTCGCCGGTCAGGTTACCGGAGCGGGATTAAACACCGCCAGTGCATTGCGAATGCCCCAGCGGTCGGACCAGGTTTGCTGACGACCGCTGGCGATATCCAGAATCAACGTGAATAAACGCCAGCCCACCTGTTCAATGCTCTCTTCTCCGGTCGCAATAGTGCCCGCGTTAATGTCCATTAAATCGTGCCAGCGGTTAGCTAATGCGGTGCGCGTCGCCATTTTGATCACCGGAATGGCGGCCAGGCCATAGGGCGTGCCGCGTCCGGTGGTGAAAACCTGTAGCGTAATGCCGGAAGCCATCTGCTGCGTACCGCAGACAAAATCGCTGGCGGGCGTGGCGGCATAAATCAGTCCGCGTTTCGTGGGACGCTGTCCCGGCGACAGCACCTCAACAATGGCACTGCGTCCTGACTTGGCAATCGAGCCAAGCGCCTTTTCTACCACATTTGCCAGCCCGCCTTTTTTATTGCCCGGCGAAGGATTGGCGCTACGATCGGTTTGACCCTGACGCAGATATTCATCATACCAGGCCATCTCTTCCAGCAGTCGCTTACCGGTTGCCTCATCTACCGCGCGCGGCGTTAATAAATGTATCGCATCACGAACCTCGGTGACTTCGGAAAACATCACCGTTGCGCCGCAGCGCACCAGCAGATCCGAGGCGTAGCCCACCGCAGGATTTGCCGTTACGCCGGAAAAAGCGTCGCTACCTCCGCACTGCATACCCACAATCAACTCAGAAGCGGGGCAGGTTTCTCGCTGTCGCTGGTTCAGGCGCTGCAGGTGCCGGTCCGCCACGCGCAGGATTTCCTGCACCATCGCCTCAAAGCCGACATGACGTTCATCCTGCAAACGCACAATATCTTCTTCGCCGAGGGAGATCGCCTGTACATCATCGCCGTTAGCGGCTAACAGCCGCTCCGGCTGGAGTTTCTCGCAGCCAAGGCTCACCACCATCACCTCACCGCCAAAGTTGGCGTTCAGCGCCAGGTTATGAATGGTGCGGATAGGGATAATAGCTGCTGGCGCATTGATCGCCACGCCGCAGCCGTAGAGATGATTCAGCGCCACCACGCCATCGACGTTGGGGTAACGCGGCAACAGCTCGCGCTCAATAATGTTGACCACATAATCCACTACGCCAGCCACGCAGTGTACGCTGGTGGTAATTCCCAACAGATTACGCGTGCCGACGCTGCCATCGGCGTTGCGGTAGCCTTCAAAGGTATAACCCTCCAGCGGCGGCAGCGGCTCCGGCACGCGCGTCGCCAGCGGCAAGCTTTCCAGCGGCGGCGCTTCCGGTAGCGCTACCAGCGACTCTTCAATCCAGCTGCCCTGAGCAATATCACGCAGCGCGTAGCCAATCACTTCGCCATAACGGCGAATGGTTTCGCCACGCGCAATCGCGCTGAGCGCCACCTTGTGCCCCTGAGGAACATGTTCCGTCAGGCGCAGGCCGCAGGGAAATAGGCTGCCAGCCGATAAACCGTTGTCATTCACTACGATAGCGACATTGTCGTCTTCGTGTACCCGAATGTAGCGCGGCGTCTCTTCGAATATTTTCATTGCTTCGGTATCCAGTAAATGGAAAAGGGTGGAAAGGGAGATGGCGCTGGTGAAAACCGCGTCTTAGGTTTTTGCTGTGAAAAGTATAAGAAGCGGCAACAGGGCGAGCATTATGCAAATGACCTGGTTTCTGTTTACCGTTTAATTCATTTTCAGGCTTTAGAACAAATGCAAGTGAAGAGGCTCACAAACCCAACCCGCACTCCCGCTGGCCCTCAGCCTGTCGGCCTGAAAAAAGCGATTCCGTGAGCCGTGCCGCAGCGAATTATGCAAACGCCATAAAATAAGCATTTTTCACCATCAAATATCGGGCTTTATTCCAGTGAATTGCCCCGTTGCGCTCCATATACTTTTTCCCAGCTTTGACGACTGGTGAGACAACAGCGCTGCGTAATCGATGTTTTTGCTAACAAATAATTATCGCCATGTTTAACCCAACCTCATTCTGATACTCAACGCGAAGTGTATGCAGTCAGAGTGGAAAGTAGCGTACCGCTATATTTCAGGAGTGCATCATGAATTCATACAGCCAGGCGGAAAGCGCCGTGGAAAAAAGAACCAACGCACGATACTGGATCGTTGTGATGTTGTTTATCGTCACATCTTTTAACTATGGCGACCGCGCCACGCTTTCGATTGCCGGCTCTGAGATGGCGAAAGATATTGGCCTCGATCCGGTCGGCATGGGCTATATCTTCTCGGCGTTCTCATGGGCTTATGTGATTGGCCAAATCCCCGGCGGCTGGCTGCTTGACCGTTTCGGCTCGAAGCGCGTCTATTTCTGGAGCATCTTCATCTGGTCGCTGTTTACGCTATTGCAAGGGTTTGTTGATATTTTTGAAGGATTTACCGTTATCGTTGCGCTCTTTATGTTGCGTTTTCTGGTGGGACTGGCGGAAGCGCCATCTTTCCCCGGCAACAGTCGGATCGTTGCCGCCTGGTTTCCAGCGCAGGAGCGCGGCACCGCAGTAGCGATTTTTAACTCAGCGCAATATTTCGCCACCGTTATTTTCGCGCCAATTATGGGCTGGTTAACCTCGCAGGTAGGCTGGGCGCATGTCTTCTGGTTCATGGGCGGGCTGGGCATCATCCTGAGCTTTATCTGGTTGAAGGTGATCCACGATCCTAACGATCATCCAGGCGTTAACCGGGCCGAGCTGGAATATATGGAGAAAGGCGGCGCACTGATCAATATGGATGCGAAAAAGAGCCAGGAAAAAGTCAGCGGACGTGAAAAGTGGCTCCAGATTCGTCAGCTGATCACCTCGCGGATGATGCTCGGGATCTATCTCGGTCAGTACTGTATCAACGCCCTTACCTACTTCTTTATTACCTGGTTTCCGGTTTATCTGGTGCAGGCGCGCGGTATGTCGATTCTGAAAGCGGGGTTTATCGCCTCGGTACCGGCTATCTGCGGCTTCCTTGGCGGCGTGCTTGGCGGAGTTATCTCTGACTGGCTGATGCGTAAAACCGGCTCGCTGAATATCGCCCGTAAAACGCCTATCGTTCTCGGCATGCTGCTCTCCATATCAATGGTGACCTGTAACTATGTTGATACCGAATGGGTCGTGGTGTTCTTTATGGCGTTGGCTTTCTTCGGTAAAGGCATCGGCGCGCTCGGCTGGGCGGTCATGGCAGATACCGCTCCTAAAGAGATGAGCGGCCTCAGCGGCGGCCTGTTCAATATGTTTGGCAATATTTCCGGCATCGTTACCCCTATCGCTATTGGCTACATCATCGCCACCACCGGTTCTTATAACGGCGCGCTGATCTATGTGGGGATCCATGCTTTCATTGCGGTGCTGAGCTACCTGGTATTGGTGGGTGACATCAAACGCATTGAGCTGAAAAAAGTAGCGTAAGGAGAGGTGATGAATACGCAAAGCACGCCCGTCATTACCGATATGAAAGTGATTCCGGTTGCCGGTCATGACAGTATGCTGCTCAATATCGGCGGGGCGCACAGCGCTTACTTTACCCGCAATATCGTGGTGTTAACCGATAGCGCCGGGCATACCGGCCTGGGTGAGGCACCAGGCGGGGAAACCATCTTACAGACGCTAACCGAGGCGATCCCGCAGGTGGTTGGACATGAAGTCGGCCGCATGAACCGGCTGGTACAGCAGGTGCATAAAGGTAATCAGCATGCTGATTTCGATACCTTCGGCAAAGGTGCCTGGACATTTGAACTGCGGGTCAATGCGGTGGCCGCGCTGGAGGCTGCTCTGCTCGATCTGCTGGGCCAGTGCCTGAATGTGCCAGTAGCCGAGCTGCTTGGGCCAGGCAAACAGCGCGATGAGGTCACGGTGCTGGGCTACCTGTTTTATATCGGCGACCGGCAGAAAACCGATCTGCCTTACCTGAGCGGCGAACGGGCAACACATGAGTGGTATCACCTGCGCCATCAACAGGCGCTGGATAGCGCGGCGGTGGTTCGGCTGGCGGAAGCGGCCCAGGATCGTTACGGCTTTAAAGATTTCAAATTAAAAGGGGGCGTGCTGCCGGGCGAAGAGGAAATAGAGACTGCGCGTGCGCTGAAAAAACGCTTCCCGGACGCGCGGATTACCGTTGACCCTAACGGTGCCTGGATGCTGGATGAAGCGATCGCCCTTTGCAAAGGGCTACAGGATGTTCTCAGCTATACCGAAGACCCTTGCGGAGCGGAACAGGGATATTCCGGGCGTGAGGTGATGGCGGAGTTTCGCCGCGCCACCGGCCTGCCGGTCGCGACGAATATGATCGCCACCAACTGGCGTGAAATGCAGCACGCCATCATGCTGAACGCGGTGGATATTCCGCTGGCCGATCCGCATTTCTGGACTTTAAGCGGCGCGGTGCGCGTTGCGCAGCTCTGCGACGACTGGGGCCTGACCTGGGGCTGCCATTCCAACAATCATTTCGATATTTCTCTGGCGATGTTTACCCACGTCGGCGCGGCCGCGCCGGGTAAGCCGACCGCCATCGACACTCACTGGATCTGGCAGGAAGGCGATCGGCATTTGACCAAAGCGCCGTTGCAGATCCGTCACGGCAAAATTGCCGTGCCCGATAAGCCCGGACTGGGTATTGAGCTGGACTGGGAACGCCTGCAACAGGCGCACGAGCTGTACAAAACCTTGCCGGGCGGCGCGCGGAACGATGCAACCGCGATGCAATATCTTATTCCCGGCTGGACTTTCGATCGCAAGCGCCCGGCGTTCGGGCGCAGCAAAGCATAAGGAATCGACCATGAGCCAACAGAACGCCACGCCGAGAATTACCGCTATGCAGGTCATCCCCGTTGCCGGTCACGACAGTATGCTGCTCAACCTGAGCGGGGCGCACGCGCCTTTTTTTACCCGCAATATTGTCATCATCAAGGATAACGCTGGCCATACCGGCGTAGGTGAAATTCCCGGCGGCGAGAAAATCCGCCAGACGCTGGAAGAGGCCGCGGCTCTGCTTATCGGCCATACGCTGGGCGAATATAAAAACCTGCTCAGTCTGGTGCGCACCACCTTTGCCGATCGCGACGCCAGCGGACGCGGTACGCAAACTTTTGACCTGCGCACCACCATTCATGTGGTTACCGGTATTGAAGCCGCGCTGCTTGATCTGCTGGGGCAGTTCCTTGGCGTTAATGTTGCCAGCCTGTTGGGTGAAGGGCAGCAGCGCGATCGGGTTGAGATGCTCGGCTATCTGTTTTACGTGGGCGATCGCCGCAAAACGACGCTGCCCTACCAGAGTGAGCCGGATGCCAGTTGCGACTGGTATCGCCTGCGTCATGAGGAGGCGCTGACGCCGGAAACGGTCGTCAGGCTGGCCGAGGCGGCGTATGAGAAATATGGCTTCAACGATTTCAAACTAAAGGGCGGGGTGCTGGCAGGCAGCGAAGAGGCGGAAGCGGTAACCGCGCTGGCGCAGCGTTTTCCGGAGGCGCGCATTACGCTTGATCCCAACGGCGCCTGGTCGCTGGAAGAGGCGATTAAGCTGGGTAAACAGCTGCGCAACGTACTGGCCTATGCGGAAGATCCGTGCGGTGCCGAGCAGGGTTATTCAGGACGTGAAGTGATGGCGGAGTTCCGTCGCGCCACTGGTCTGCCGACCGCCACCAATATGATCGCCACCGACTGGCGTCAGATGGGGCATACCCTGTCGCTGCAGTCGGTGGATATCCCGCTGGCCGACCCGCATTTCTGGACCATGCAAGGCTCGGTGCGTGTGGCGCAAATGTGTCATGAGTTCGGCCTGACCTGGGGTTCCCACTCCAATAATCATTTCGATATTTCGCTGGCGATGTTTACCCACGTTGCCGCCGCCGCGCCAGGCAAGATTACCGCCATCGATACGCACTGGATCTGGCAGGAAGGCAACCAGCGCCTGACGAAGCAGCCGCTGGAGATCAAGGGCGGCATGGTGCAGGTGCCGCAGAAGCCAGGGCTGGGCGTTGAGCTGGATATGGATCAGGTAATGAAAGCCAATGCGCTTTATCAACAGCATGGGCTGGGCGCGCGCGATGATGCGCAGGCAATGCAGTTCCTGGTGCCGAACTGGCGCTTTGATAACAAACGTCCGTGTCTGGTGCGCTAAGCGCGCTTAACCGAGAGGAAACAACATGTCCTGGTCCAACTATTTTCGTCAACGTCTGCTAAGCGGCGAAACGCTGATCGGCAGCTGGTGTTCGCTGGCAAATCCTATTACCACAGAGGTTCTTGGCCTGGCGGGTTTCGACTGGCTGGTGCTGGACGGCGAACATGCGCCGAACGATATCACCACCTTTGTACCGCAGTTGATGGCGCTTAAAGGCAGTCCCAGCGCAGCGGTGGTTCGTCCGCCCTGCAATGAGCCGGTGATTATCAAACGCCTGCTGGATATTGGCTTTTATAATTTTTTGATCCCGTTTGTGGAAAGCGAAGAGGAAGCCGCACTGGCGGTGGCCTCAACGCGCTATCCGCCCGCCGGTATTCGCGGCGTCTCGGTTTCGCATCGCAGCAACATGTACGGCACGCTGCCGGACTACAACCTTGATATCAACAGTAATGTCAGCGTGCTGGTGCAAATTGAGAGCCAGCAGGGTGTGGAAAATCTCGACAGCATTGCGAATGTTGATGGCGTGGACGGCATTTTTGTCGGCCCGGGCGATCTTTCCGCTGCGCTCGGCTATCTGGGGCAGCCTGCCCATCCTGAAGTGTTAAAAGTTATTCAGCATATCTTTGCGCGGGCGAAAGCCGCAGGCAAACCGAGCGGCATTCTGGCCCCGGTCGAGGCTGACGCGCGCCGCTATCTGGAATGGGGTGCAACCTTTGTTGCCGTGGGAAGCGATCTGGGCGTGTTCCGTAACGCCACGCAGGCGCTTTGCGATCGTTTTAAAAAATAGCTTAACAAGGGGAATAGCAATGAAAGTGGGATTTATTGGTCTGGGCATTATGGGCAAACCCATGAGCAAAAACCTGCTGAAAGCGGGTTATACGCTGGTGGTTCGTGATTCCAATACGCAAAACGAGGCGGAGCTGGTTGAGCTGGGTGCCACCACGGCGAAAACGCCGAAAGAGGTCGCCGAACAGTGCGACGTCATCATTACCATGCTGCCAAACTCGCCGCACGTTAAAGAGGTGGCGCTGGGCGAAAATGGCATCATCGAGGGGGCGAAACCCGGCACGGTACTGATTGATATGAGCTCGATTGCGCCGCTGGCCAGCCGCGAAATTCATCAGGCGCTGACGGCAAAAGGCATCAGCATGCTGGATGCGCCGGTGAGCGGCGGCGAACCCAAAGCGATCGATGGCACGCTGTCGGTGATGGTGGGCGGCGACAAAGCGGTTTTCGACCGTTATTACGATCTGATGAAAGCGATGGCCGGTTCGGTTGTGCATACCGGTGATATCGGCGCAGGCAACGTGACCAAACTGGCGAACCAGGTCATTGTCGCGCTGAATATTGCCGCGATGTCAGAAGCGCTCTCGCTGGCGACCAAAGCGGGCGTTAACCCGGATCTGGTTTATCAGGCTATCCGTGGCGGGCTGGCAGGCAGCACGGTGCTGGATGCCAAAGCGCCAATGGTGATGGATCGTAACTTCAAACCGGGTTTCCGTATCGACCTGCATATTAAAGATCTCAGTAATGCGCTGGATACCTCGCATGGGGTTGGCGCGCAGTTGCCGTTAACGGCCGCTGTCATGGAAATGATGCAGGCGTTAAAAGCAGATGGCATGGGCACCTCCGATCACAGTGCGCTGGCCTGCTATTATGAAAAGTTAGCGAAGGTTGAAATTTCACGCTAGCCATCCGCACCGGTTACAGAGCCGGTCAGGCTGACCGGCTTCGTTTTCTGGCTGCGGCCAGCTCAACAGCGCTCGGACTACTTATGAAAATCGTTATCGCACCGGATTCGTATAAAGAGAGTTTATCCGCCCTGCAGGTCGCTTCGGAGATTGAAAACGGCTTTCGGGCAATCTTTCCCGATGCTGAATATGTCAAACTGCCGGTGGCGGATGGCGGTGAAGGCACCGTAGAGGCGATGGTAGCGGCCACGCAGGGTAAAATTGTCAGGTTACGGGTTACCGGTCCTTTAGGGGAGCCGGTTGATGCTTTTTATGGTTTGTCTGGCGATGAAAGCTGCGCGTTTATTGAGATGGCCGCAGCCAGTGGCCTAGAGCTGGTGCCGCCCGCGCAGCGCGATCCGCTGGTCACCACCTCCTGGGGCACCGGTGAGCTTATCGCTAACGCGCTGGATCGCGGCGTACAACATTTTATTATCGGCATCGGCGGCAGTGCGACAAACGATGGCGGCGCCGGGATGGTGCAGGCGCTGGGAGCCAGGCTGCTTAACGCGCAGGATGAGCAGATTGGTTACGGCGGCGGAGCGTTACCGCAGCTGGCGCGCATTGATATCAGCCAGCTCGATCCGCGCCTGCGTCAGTGCCGCTTTGAGGTGGCCTGCGATGTTACCAACCCGCTCACGGGCGATGAAGGGGCTTCGGCGATTTTTGGTCCGCAGAAAGGTGCGACGCCAGCGTTAGTTACCCAGCTTGATAGCGCGTTGGCGCACTACGCGGGCATTATTCAGCGCGATCTCGATATTGACGTGCTGCATATCCCCGGCGGCGGCGCGGCGGGGGGAATGGGCGCGGCCCTGCATGCGTTTTGCCAGGCAGAACTGCGGCGCGGAATCGAAATCGTTACCGAAGCGTTGGGGCTGGATGAGTTAGTCAAAGATGCCACGCTGGTGATCACCGGCGAAGGCCGTATCGACAGTCAAACCGTTCACGGCAAAGTGCCCATTGGCGTGGCAAAAGTCGCGAAGCGCTACAACAAGCCGGTAATTGGTATTGCCGGTAGCCTGACGGCAGATGTCGGCGTGGTTCACCAGCATGGCCTGGACGCGGTTTACAGCGTGATCTATTCCATCTGTACGCTGGAAGATGCGCTGAATAACGCGGCGCAAAACGTACGTATGACGGCACGCAATATCGCCGCAACCCTGAAAATCGGTCAGGCTTTTAATCAGGACTGACTCAAAATGTGGCGCGCCTCCTGCGCCACATTTTCCATCTCATCCAGCAGCTCCAGCAGCTCAGGTTCCAGCGCCATCACTTCGCCATCCAGCCGCAGGCTATGTTCAATCTGTCGGCACAGCTGTTTCATGCGCGGTACGCCGCTGTAGCTGGCGCTGCCGTGCAGTTTATGGATGATTTCCCGCAGCCCATTCTGACGGTTTTCCACCAGGCTCTGCTCGATTTTCTCCTGCACCTCCGGCAGAAAATCAAGCAGCATTTTCAGCAGGTCGCGTGCCAGATCGGGTTTGTTGGCCGCCTGACGCAGCGCCAGCTGCCAGTCAAGGGAGGCTGGAATTGCAGGCGCTTCCGGCACGCCCGGCAGAAGCGTTGGAGAGTAGCGCGCCAGCAGGTGACTGAGTTTCACCTCATCAATCGGCTTGGCAAGATAATCATTCATTCCCGCTTTGATTAAATGTTCGCGCTCGCCATCAATGGCATGGGCAGTCACTGCGATAATCGGCGTATTGGCATGCTGGGGCAGCTCACGAATCAGCTCGCTGGCACGAATACCGTCGATTTCCGGCATCTGAATATCCATCAGAATAATATCCAGCGCCTGCTGACGGGCGACCTCAATCGCTTTTTCGCCGCTGTCACACAGCACAATATTTTCCACCTGCTCCTCCAGCAGCGCGCCAATCAGCTTGAGGTTGGCGGGATTGTCATCAACCGCCATGACCGCCAACGGCAGACGCGCGCGGGCGGGCAGGTCATAGCGTTTGCGCGCCTGCAAATCGAGCATCACCGGCAGCAGCCGCGTGCGGGTTACCGGCTTGCATAAACAGGCATCGATACCGTGTGTTTTTAACTGCTCCGCCTGCAATAACATCTGGCTGGAGAGGGCCATAATTACGCAGTCGGCGCGTGCCTTCAGGCTGTTAATAAAAGCCTGTGATAGCACGCTGTCGCTGCTTTGGCAGACAGGCAAACCGATCAGCAGCATATCGTAACGCGTCTCGGTAAGGCCTTCGAGCGTCAGGCTGTAGCTGACCGTAAGCGGCATGGCGCTCAAAATATCCAGCGCCGCCTGCGCTGCGGCCGGATTCGCCTCAACATAGGCAAGACGCTTGCCGCGCAGCCCATCCAGCGCGCGAGGATCGCTGGCGGCGTTTGGATTCAGCGCCAGGCTGACATGGAACCAGAATGTCGACCCCTGGCCCAGACGGCTGTGAAAAGCGATATCGCCGCCCATCTCTTTCACCAGCTTCTGGGTAATAACCAGCCCAAGACCGGTTCCGCCGTGACGCCGGGAAATACTGGCATCGGCCTGACGAAAAGCCTCAAACAGCTGCGACTGCTGTTTCTCAGCAATGCCAATACCGGTATCGTGTACCTGCACTTCCAGCTCGACGCTGCTATTGCTTAAGCCGCGCTTTTCCACACGAATATCAATATTGCCGCGTTCAGTAAACTTCACCGCGTTACCGATCAGGTTGGTTAAAATCTGCTGCAGGCGCAGCGGATCGCCAATCACATTATCCGGCACCTCGCCCTGAACATTAATCGTCAGCTCCAGTCCTTTATCATGGGCGGAAGGCGCCAGCAGCACCAGCGTCTCATCCAGCGTGGCGCGCAGCGGGAACGGAATTGTTTCCAGCACCAGCTTCCCGGCCTCCAGCTTCGAGAAATCCAGCACGTCATTGATGATGCTAAGCAGGTTATTAGCCGAGCGTTCGATGGTATGCAGGTAGTCGCGCTGCGTGGAGGTGAGCGGTGTTTTTAAGGTCTGACGCGTAAAGCCGATAACGCCGTTAAGCGGCGTGCGCAGCTCGTGCGACATATTGGCAAGGAATTCTGATTTGATGCGGGCCGCCTCCTGTGCCCGGCGCTTGGCCAGATCCAGCTCAACGTTCTGGATTTCCATCTGCTCCAGCGTTTCACGCAGGTCAGAGGTCGCCTGATCGATATTCTGCTGCATCTCTTCATGGTAGGCAGTCAAAGACATCGCCATGGCGTTAATGCCGTTTTTCAGCATATCCAGTTCGCCAAGCATATAGCCTTCAACGCGGCTATCGAGCTGACCGCGACGAATACGATCCACCGTGCTGACCATATTGCGTATCGGACCGGTAACGTCGCGCATCAGGCGATAGGCGAACATCATGGCGATACAGAGACAAAACAGCAGCAGCAGCGTAGAGACAAACACTTCTTTATATTGCTGAAGCCTGACCGACTGCAGATCCAGCTCAATCGCCACGTAGCCCAGCGGATTACCTGTAGGCTTAACGTCCCGCCCAGGCGATTCATCCGGATAGTAATTTTCTGATACCACCGGCGTGCGCAGAACAATGACATTACCGAGGCGTTCTATCGTTGTCAGTTTAGGTGGCTTAGCGCCGCCTGACAGGCGCAGCAGTTCCTGATTCAGGTGATAGTTAGAGGTAACAAATATCTGATGATTGTTATCAAATACCGTAATGGCGCGCACGATATCGGAATGACGGCGATGCAAAAGGCTCACCAGCTGACGTACTGATTCGCGGCTGTGAAAGGTCATGCCATATTCACTGGAAACCGCCAACGGTTCGATGATATTTGCCCCGGCATCCACTAACTGGCGTTGTAGCTCGTTATAGCGATGCACCACAAAAAAAGTACTGAGCAGCAGACCAATCATTAAGGTCGGGGCCAGTATTAAAATCATCATCCTTGCCCGCAGGCTGTATTTGGTCATGATAGTCCGGTATGAGACAATTACGCTGGGCAGTAACGCCGTCAGTCAGGCGTAACTTCGCATAGCAATTATTCAGAGATTTTATTCCACTATGGCGCAATTCTACTCCGCAAAACGGCGTGTGACGACCCGACAAACAATTACGGTCACTATTCACGATCTTGATGCTTTTGGTCAGGGCGTGGCTCGCCATCAGGGCAAGACGCTATTTGTCAGCGGCGCACTGCCGGGCGAGCAGGTAGAGGTTGAGCTGCAGGAGGATAAACGTCAGTACGCACGCGGTCGTGCACGACGAATTCTTCAGCCCAGCGAGCAACGCGTTACGCCGCGCTGCCCATATTTTACCGTTTGCGGCGGTTGTCAGCAGCAGCACGCTTCGCAGGAGTTGCAGCAGCAGAGCAAGGCCAACGCGCTAGCGCATCTGCTCACGTGGGAAACCGCACAGCCAACCCGGGTAGATGAGATTATCGGCGACAGCGCTTACGGCTATCGCCGCCGTGCGCGTCTTGGTCTGCAATATCAGGCCAAAACGCAGACGCTCACGATGGGCTTTCGTAAAACCGCATCAAACGACTTGGTTTCCATCGACCATTGCCCCATTTTGAAGCCCGAACTTGATGCGCTGCTGGTGCCGCTCAGGGCCTGTCTCGCCTCGCTACAGGCAGTACGACGTCTGGGGCATGTTGAACTGGTGCAGGCGGATAACGGTCCGGTGCTGGTGTTGCGACATCTTGATGCGCTAAGCGTTGGCGATCGGCAAAAGCTGGAACGCTTTTCGCATGAGCACCAGCTGGCGTTGTTTCTGGCGCCGGATAGCGAGCAGTTACAACAGATTAGCGGCGAGCCGCCTTACTATATGTCGCATCAGTTGAAACTGAGCTTTAGTCCGCGCGATTTTATTCAGGTCAATGACGCGGTCAATCATAAAATGGTGGCGAAGGCGCTGGAGTGGCTCGATCTGCAGCCGCACGACCGGGTGTTAGATCTGTTTTGCGGCATGGGAAACTTTACCTTGCCGATAGCAAAGGCTGCACAAAATGTTGTGGGTGTGGAGGGCGTAGCAGCTTTAACAGCACAAGGTGCGTATAATGCCCGCCAGAATTGTCTTGAAAACATCACCTTTTTTCATGAGAACCTGGAAGAAGATGTGACGCGCCAGCCCTGGGCGGCGCACGGTTTTGACAAGGTGTTACTGGATCCGGCACGTGCAGGCGCAGCAGGCGTGATGCAACATATTGTTAAACTTGCGCCACAACGTATTGTTTACGTTTCCTGTAACCCGACTACACTTGCCCGCGACAGTCAGGTACTGCTGTCGTCCGGTTACCAGTTAGAAAGGGTTGCGATGCTCGATATGTTTCCGCATACCGGTCATCTTGAATCCATGGTGCTATTCGGTAAAACATAAGTATCTTTACAGGTTGCCAGGAGAGGTTATGGTTGCGGTAAGAAGCGCACATTTGAATACGGCGGGTGAGTTCGCGCTCGATGAATGGATCACCAGTCTGGGGATCGTGAACCCGCAATCAAGTGAACGACTGGCCGATACCTGGCGCTATTGTGAGTCTGTCACTCAGGCGCATCCCGATCAGGCGTTGCTGCTGTGGCGCGGCATTGAAATGGTCGAGATCCTGTCGATGCTGAGCATGGACAATGACACCCTGCGCGCCGCGCTGGTTTTTCCGCTGGCGGATGCTGACATCGTTTCAGAAGAGAAGCTGGAAGAAACCTTTGGCAAGGCGATCGTTTCGCTGGTGCATGGCGTGCGCGATATGGATGCCATTCGTCAGCTTAAGGCGATCCATAACGACTCGATGGCTTCCGAGCAGGTGGATAACGTGCGCCGCATGCTGCTGGCGATGGTGGAAGATTTCCGCTGCGTGGTGATCAAGCTGGCTGAGCGTATCGCCCATCTGCGTGAAATGAAGGATGCGCCGGAAGATGAGCGCGTTCTGGCAGCCAAAGAGTGTACCAATATCTACGCCCCGTTAGCCAACCGTCTTGGCATCGGGCAGCTCAAGTGGGAGCTGGAGGATTTCTGCTTCCGCTATCTTCATCCAGACGAATACAAACGTATTGCAAAGCTGCTGCATGAGCGGCGTATCGACCGCGAGCAATATATCGAAACCTTCGTGGAAAGCCTGCGCACCGAGATGACGCGCGAAGGCGTGAAGGCTGAAGTCTATGGCCGTCCAAAACATATCTACAGCATCTGGCGCAAGATGCAGAAGAAGTCGCTGGCGTTTGACGAGCTGTTTGACGTGCGGGCGGTGCGAATTGTCGCTGAGCGTTTGCAGGATTGCTATGGCGCGCTGGGGATTGTGCATACGCTGTATCGTCATCTGCCGGATGAGTTTGATGACTATGTGGCGAATCCAAAGCCCAACGGTTATCAGTCGATCCATACCGTGGTGCTTGGCCCCGGCGGCAAAACGGTTGAGATTCAGATCCGTACCCGGCAGATGCATGAAGACGCAGAGCTGGGGGTGGCTGCCCACTGGAAATATAAAGAGGGCTCCGGTGGACAGGCGCGCGGCGCACATGGACATGAAGAGCGTATCGCCTGGTTGCGTAAACTGATCGCCTGGCAGGAAGAGATGGCGGACACCGGCGAGTTACTGGAAGAGGTGCGCAGCCAGGTATTTGACGATCGCGTGTATGTGTTTACGCCGAAGGGCGACGTTGTGGATCTGCCTGCAGGCTCGACGCCGCTTGATTTCGCCTATCACATTCACAGCGATATTGGACACCGCTGCATCGGTGCCAAGATTGGCGGCCGTATCGTGCCCTTTACCTATCAGTTGCAGATGGGCGATCAGATTGAAATCATCACGCAAAAGCAGCCCAACCCCAGCCGCGACTGGCTAAACCCTAATCTCGGCTATGTCACCACCAGCCGTGGCCGCTCTAAAATCCACGCCTGGTTCCGCAAGCAGGATCGCGATAAGAATATCGTGGCGGGCCGTCAGATTCTGGATAACGAACTGAATCAGCTGGATATTAGCCTGAAAGAGGCGGAGAAGCTGCTGCTGCCGCGCTATAACGTGGGTACGCTGGATGAATTACTGGCGGCCATCGGCGGTGGCGATATACGTCTGAATCAGATGGTTAACTTCCTGCAGGCGAAGCTGAATAAGCCAAGCGCGGAGGAGGAAGACCGCGAGGCGCTGCGCCAGCTGACGCAGAAAAGCCATACGCCGCAGCGCGCCGGAAAAGAGAGCGGGCGAGTAGTGGTGGAGGGTGTCGGCAATCTGATGCACCACATTGCCCGATGCTGTCAGCCGATTCCTGGCGACGATATCGTAGGTTTTATTACGCAGGGGCGGGGGATCTCCATCCACCGCGCCGACTGCGATCAGCTGGCAGAGCTGATGTCGCATGCGCCGGAGCGAATTGTGGATGCGGTCTGGGGCGAAAGCTACTCCAGCGGCTATTCGCTGGTGGTGCGCGTGACCGCCAACGATCGCAGCGGGCTGCTGCGCGACATTACCACTATTCTCGCCAATGAGAAGGTGAATGTGCTGGGCGTCTCCAGCCGCAGCGATACGCGTAAGCAACTGGCAACCATTGATATGGATATTGAGATTTACAATCAGCAGGTGCTGGGTCGCGTTCTGGCGCGTCTTAATCAGGTTCCCGACATTATAGACGCCCGACGTCTTCATTAATTATCTGACATGCCGTGCCTGGCGCGGCATGTCGCTCCCGCTTATTGGTATTAAGGTTTCACTATGACTGCTCTTGATCGTCTGCTGACTATTATGCAGACGCTGCGCGATCCGCAGCACGGCTGCCCCTGGGATCGCGAACAAACTTACGCCACGATTGCCCCCTATACATTAGAAGAGACCTATGAGGTGATCGATGCCATTCAGCGCGAAGACTATGACGATCTGCGCGATGAGTTGGGCGATCTGCTGTTTCAGGTGGTTTTTTATGCCCAAATGGCGCGGGAAGAGGGACGTTTTACTTTCGATGATATTTGTCACGGCATCGCCGATAAGCTGGAACGGCGTCATCCACATATTTTCGCCGACGCGCAGGTAAAAGACAGCGAAGAAGTGCTGCATAACTGGGAGCAGATCAAACAGCAGGAGCGCGCCGGGAAGGCACAGCACTCGGCGCTGGATGATATTCCACAGGCGTTACCGGCACTGATGCGTGCGCAAAAAATTCAGAAACGTTGCCGCAGCGTGGGCTTTGACTGGAACTCATTAGGGCCGGTCGTTGATAAGGTGCATGAAGAGATTGATGAGGTGATGCACGAAGCGCAGCAGGCAGTGGTGGATGAGGCGAAGCTGGAAGAGGAGGTCGGCGATCTGCTGTTTGCTACCGTGAACCTGGCGCGTCATCTGGGCACCAAAGCAGAGACGGCGTTGCAAAAAGCCAACGTGAAGTTTGAGCGACGTTTTCGACAGGTCGAGCAGATTATTGCGGCGCAGGGCATGAATATGAGCGACGCCACGCTGGAGCAGATGGAAGCTGCCTGGCAACAGGTTAAAGCGGGGGAGAAAGCGGCAGGCTAATCAGCCTGAATGCGGCCTTTTGACTGACCGACATGCTTGTAAAGTTAACATCCCGCCGCCCCCAGCGGGGGACAGACTGCTGCGTAAAGACGTCGTTAATCCATCCTGGAGACTCCGCCGCGTCATCCCTGACGCGGAGGCTTTCCTTCGTAGCCTGTCCCCTGCTTCCCCTGGCACTGATTGCCAGAAAGGTTTTTTGCTATTCAACCTGAGTTTTAGCTTACTCGTTTCAGCTTTTAGCAAAAAATATTCGCTCACTATGACCCAAATCAACCCTCCAGACCCATTGCCCAGGTAAGGTAGGCCGTCATCAGGTGTGGCGATGGCGGCAATGATCAATTGTGAGTAAGAGGTGAATCCAGTATACTGTTTTCCCGTCCTGGTTATTCCACCGTCTTTAAACCTCAACTCTCAGGTTCAGCATGACAACGAACTATATTTTTGTGACCGGCGGGGTCGTATCCTCTCTGGGTAAAGGCATTGCCGCAGCCTCCCTCGCAGCCATTCTTGAGGCGCGTGGCCTGAATGTGACCATCATGAAACTGGACCCGTATATCAACGTGGATCCAGGCACCATGAGCCCGACGCAGCACGGTGAAGTCTTTGTTACCGATGACGGCGCTGAAACCGATCTCGATTTAGGTCACTATGAACGTTTCATCCGCACCCGGATGTCGCGTCGCAATAACTTTACCACTGGCCGCATCTATTCTGAGGTGCTGCGCAAAGAGCGCCGCGGTGATTACCTGGGCGCCACCATTCAGGTTATTCCGCACATCACTAACGCCATCAAAGAACGCATTATCGAAGGCGGCGAAGGCCACGATGTTGTGCTGGTGGAAATCGGCGGTACCGTCGGCGATATCGAATCCTTGCCTTTCCTGGAAGCCATTCGTCAGATGGCGGTAGATGTCGGACGCGAACATACCCTTTATATGCACCTGACGTTAGTGCCTTATATGGCCGCAGCGGGTGAAGTTAAAACCAAGCCGACGCAGCACTCTGTTAAAGAGCTGCTCTCCATTGGTATCCAGCCTGATGTGCTGATCTGCCGTTCCGATCGCGCCGTGCCGGCTAACGAACGGGCGAAAATCGCGCTGTTCTGTAACGTGCCGGAAAAAGCGGTTATCTCTCTGAAAGACGTTGATTCCATTTATAAGATTCCTGGCCTGTTGAAATCACAGGGCCTGGACGATTATATTTGTAAACGATTCAGCCTGAACGTGCCGGAAGCTAACCTCTCTGAATGGGAGCAGGTGATTTACGAAGAATCGAATCCGGGCGGCGAAGTCACCATCGGTATGGTCGGCAAATATGTTGAACTGCCGGATGCGTATAAATCGGTGATTGAGGCGCTGAAGCATGGCGGCCTGAAAAATCGCGTAACGGTTAACATCAAGCTGATCGATTCGCAGGATGTGGAATCGCGCGGCGTTGAAGTCCTGAAAGATCTCGATGCGATTCTGGTGCCGGGTGGCTTTGGCCCGCGCGGTATCGAAGGCAAAATTCTCACCGCTCAATATGCGCGTGAAAATAATATTCCTTATCTGGGCATTTGCCTGGGTATGCAGGTGGCGCTGATGGAGTTTGCCCGTAACGTTGCGGGCATGGCTGATGCCAACTCAACGGAATTTGTGCCAGACTGTAAATATCCGGTGGTGGCGTTGATCACCGAATGGCGCGATGAAAACGGCAACGTTGAAGTTCGCAGCGAGCAGAGCGATCTCGGCGGTACCATGCGTCTCGGCAGCCAGCAGTGTCAGCTGACCGAAAATAGCCTGGTGCGTCAGATGTACGGCTCCGATACCATCGTTGAGCGTCATCGTCACCGCTATGAAGTGAACAACATGCTGTTAAAACCTATCGAAGCGGCGGGTCTGCGCATTGCAGGTCGCTCCGGGGACAATCAGCTGGTTGAGATTATCGAAAACCCGAACCACCCGTGGTTTGTTGCGTGTCAGTTCCATCCGGAATTTACCTCAACGCCCCGCGATGGTCACCCGCTGTTTGCCGGCTTTGTGAAAGCTGCAAGCGAGTACCAGAAGCATCAAGTGAAGTAAGCGTTTTTATAACAGTGCGCGAACGTTTCGCGCACTGTTTGTCTGAGTTTTAGCTTAACTTGTACTGAGGAAAAACTAATGTCCAAAATCGTTAAAGTCATCGGTCGTGAAATCATCGACTCACGTGGTAACCCGACTGTTGAAGCTGAAGTTCACCTGGAAGGCGGTTTTGTAGGTATGGCTGCCGCGCCGTCAGGGGCTTCTACCGGCTCTCGCGAAGCGCTGGAACTGCGTGACGGTGACAAATCTCGTTTCCTGGGTAAAGGCGTCACCAAAGCCGTTGCTGCGGTTAACGGTCCGATTGCTGAAGCTATCCTAGGTAAAGATGCCAAAGATCAGGCGAACATCGACAAGATCATGATCGACCTGGATGGTACCGAAAACAAATCTAACTTCGGTGCTAACGCGATTCTGGCTGTTTCTCTGGCAAGCGCCAAAGCTGCTGCCGCAGCTAAAGGCATGCCGCTGTATGAGCACATCGCTGAACTGAACGGCACGCCGGGCAAATTCTCTATGCCGCTGCCGATGATGAACATCATCAACGGTGGTGAGCACGCTGACAACAACGTTGACATCCAGGAATTCATGATCCAGCCGGTTGGCGCTTCCTCTGTGAAAGAAGCGATCCGCATGGGTTCTGAAGTGTTCCATCACCTGGCAAAAGTGCTGAAAGCGAAAGGCATGAACACCGCTGTGGGTGACGAAGGCGGCTATGCGCCGAACCTGGGTTCCAACGCGGAAGCGCTGGCCGTTATCGCTGAAGCGGTAAAAGCAGCAGGCTACGAGCTGGGCAAAGACATCACTCTGGCGATGGACTGTGCGGCATCTGAGTTCTACAAAGATGGCAAATACGTTCTGGCTGGCGAAGGCAACAAAGCGTTCACTTCTGAAGAGTTCACTCACTTCCTGGAAGATCTGACCAAACAGTATCCGATCGTTTCTATCGAAGACGGTCTGGACGAATCTGACTGGGAAGGCTTCGCTTACCAGACTAAAGTGCTGGGCGACAAAATCCAGCTGGTGGGCGATGACCTGTTCGTCACCAACACCAAGATCCTGAAAGAAGGCATCGAGAAAGGCATCGCTAACTCTATCCTGATCAAATTCAACCAGATTGGCTCTCTGAGCGAAACCCTGGCTGCTATCAAGATGGCGAAAGATGCAGGCTACACTGCCGTTATCTCTCACCGCTCAGGCGAAACTGAAGATGCTACCATCGCTGACCTGGCGGTAGGTACTGCAGCTGGCCAGATCAAAACCGGTTCTATGAGCCGTTCTGACCGCGTAGCTAAATACAACCAGCTGATTCGTATCGAAGAAGCGCTGGGTTCTAAAGCACCGTTCAACGGTCTGAAAGAAGTGAAAGGTCAGTAATAAGACTTTTCAGCTCGCATCTGAATAATGTGACCTGCGTATTTTCTGAAAAGCCCCGTCTTGTGATGGGGCTTTTTTATTATTACGTTGTTAATTAACCAGTTGCGGTGTAAAAGCACTTTTCCAGAACTGTCTGATTTGGTTTAAGGAAGGGTTAATTCTTAACAGAAATATGTACACCTTACGTCATTAATTGTAATGATACGGAAGGTTTAAAATGAAATAGCGCGCTGATATTGACGGTCTACGCGCACTTGCCGTGCTGCCGGTGATCGCCTATCACCTGGGCGTGACCGGTATACCTGGTGGATTCACCGGGGTTGATATCTTTTTCGTGATATCGGGCTATCTGATCTGCGGCATTATTTATCAGAGTGCCATGAAAGGTGAGTTTTCTTATCTGGAGTTCTACAAGCGACGCTGCTTACGTATTTTGCCGCCGCTGTTTGTTGTGCTGATAGCCACCTTGTTGTTTGGCTATCATAACCTGCTTCCGGCGCAGTTTACCGAACTGGGCAATAGCGCTATCGCCACCACGCTTTTCTCTTCAAATATTTTCTTTTGGCAGCAGACCGGTTACTTCGCCGGCCCCGCAGAACTAAAACCTCTGCTGCATACCTGGTCTCTGGCGGTAGAAGAACAGTTCTACATTCTGTTCCCAATCGTGCTGCTGTTTGCCGTACGCTGGTTCCGTCATCGTGTTACTCAGGTCATGCTGGCCATCATCGCCGTGTCGTTTCTGCTTAGCGTGGTTGGCGTGCTGAAAAAGCCCGACTTTACCTTTTATATGTTGCCTACACGCGCATGGGAGCTGGCAATTGGCGGGCTTATCGCGGTTTCGACCCTGGAAACACGTATGGCGACCGTGCGTCAGGAAATCAGGCATCTGATGAGCCTTGCCGGCCTGGCGCTGATTCTGTTCGGCTTTTTCTGGCTCAGCACCAGCAAGCCGTTTCCGTCGTGGAACGCGCTTTGGCCATGTCTCGGTAGTTTCCTGCTGATTCTGGCGGGCCGGGAGGCCATCGTAAACCGCATTCTGGCATTAAAGCCGGTGGTTTATATCGGCATGATCTCCTACTGCCTCTATCTCTGGCACTGGCCGCTTATCGTTTACAGCAAGATGTTCCTGAATATGAATGAGGGAATGCGCGATCTGCTGGTGCTGACGCTGACCTTTGGGCTGGCTATTGCTTCCCGCTATCTGATTGAAATTCCTTTCCGTTACAAGCTGTCGAACCTGAATCCGGTAGCGGTTTCCGCCTTCTCTGTGGTCGGCCTGGTGCTTATCGCGTCGGCTACACTGTATAAAAGCCATGTCAGTAATGAGTCCGGTAAATTTTCCGATCAGGCGCTGGCGGTAGCGAAATTCTCTCAATATCGTAATACCGATGAATATTTTTATCAGTTCCGTTTAGGTAAATGCTTTATTGATGGCAACAGCGAGGCGAAAGGGCATTACGATCGCGATTTCTGCCTGAAAACTTCCGCCACGGAAAAAAATTATCTGCTGGTCGGTGACAGCCACGGTGCCCATCTTTGGCGTGCGCTTAGCCTTGCGGCAGGAGAGAGCGTTAACCTGATGCAGGCCACCTCAGCAGGCTGTAAGCCGGTATCGCACCAGTCCATCAATAATAAATGTACGGAACTGATGGATTATGTTTATCAGCAGTGGCTGCCCAACCATAAAGTGGATGGCATCATTATCTCTGCTCGCTGGTTGCCGGAAGATATCGCGCCGTTGAAAGCGACACTGGAAGCGCTAAAAAAAGTCACCAACAACATCACCGTTATGGGGCCGACGATTGAGTATGCTGAGGCGCTGCCGGATCTGCTGGCCTACCAGGAGAACGGACGTAAAGATTTAGTCTCAAGCTCTATCAACCGCAATATCAAAGGCATCGATCTACGCATGCAGCAGGCGGTAGCGGAAGAGAAGGTTGGTTATATCTCGGTATACAACATCATGTGTCCGAATGATGTTTGCCACGTGTTGGCTTCAAACGGTCAGCCAAGCGCGTTTGATTATGGACACTTTACGCTAAGCGGCGCGAATGATGTTGCGCGCCAGGCGATAGTAACGATGTACCATAATAAATTCCTGTAACAGGCAAAAGCCGCCCGGCCTGATAGCGGGCGGCTTTTTCTCTCTTCAGTTTGTGCCTTTTCTGTCCATGATATTTGGCGTCCCTCCCTTCATCTGCCATAATCTGCGCCCTTAATTCTCCTGACGTGAGTGCGTGATGCAGTACCCGATTAATGAAATGTTCCAGACGTTGCAGGGCGAAGGTTTTTATACCGGCGTTCCGGCAATCTTTATCCGCTTGCAGGGATGCCCGGTTGGCTGCAGCTGGTGCGATACCAAACACACATGGGATAAGCTGGCCGATCGGGAAACCTCGCTGGGCGATATTCTGATAAAAACGGTGGAAAGCGATGCCTGGGGCGCTGCCGATGCCGCTGCCTTATTACAAACCATCGATCAACAGCAGTGGACCGCACGCCATGTGGTGATTACCGGCGGCGAGCCGTGCATCCACGATTTAACCCCGTTGACCGACGCGCTGCAGCAGGCTGGCTTCAGCTGTCAGATTGAAACCAGCGGTACGCATCCGGTGCGCTGTACGGCGCAAACCTGGGTCACGGTATCGCCTAAGGTTAATATGCGTGGCGGTTATGATGTGCTGGACCAGGCGCTGGTGCGTGCCGATGAGATCAAGCATCCGGTGGCACGTCAGCGTGATATCGATGCGTTGGATCAACTGCTGGTTCGCGTAGAGGATGATAAAGCGCGGATTATTGCGCTGCAGCCGATCAGTCAGAAAGAGGACGCGACGCGTCTCTGTATTGCCACCTGCATTGCCCGCAACTGGCGGCTTTCGATGCAGACCCATAAATATCTCAATATTGCCTGATTAACGCCCTTGCCTGCGGGTGGTACACTTCTGTTTTCGGAATGACCACACCAAGGGAAGGGTTATGCCTCATCTACCGTTTAATCAAAACATCTCCGGCTGGCTTAGCCAGTATCCGCAACCGCATCTGTTTCCGGCATTAACCTCTTTGATCGACGCTGATTGGGTGGTGATAGGTGCCGGTTACGCCGGGCTGGCATTTGCCCGACGGCTGGCAACGCTAAAGCCCGCATGGAAAATTGCAGTGCTGGAGGCTGGCACAGCTTATGAAAGCGCGTCCGGTAGAAATTCCGGCTTTATCATCGGACTGCCACACAATATCGGTAGCTCAACGGCCGAGCTAAAAAAAGCTCATGCTTATCGTCAACTGCTGCAGGCAGGCATGCAGCGGCTGAAGGGATTAGTGGACAAGCATCACATCGAATGTGAATGGGAGAGCGCCGGAAAATATCATTGCCAGGTCGCGGCTGGACAGGAAAAGATTTTACAACGTTACTGTTCCAGTCTGGAGCAGATGGCGGAAGATTATCAGCTGCTGAATAGCGATGCCTTACAGGAGAAGCTGGGCACCCGTTTTTATCATAAAGCGATCTTTACCCCGAATACGGTATTAGTGAATCCAGCCCTGCTGATTTCTGGTCTGGCTGCTACGCTGCCTGATAATGTCTCTCTGTGGTACCACAGCCCGGCGCTGACCATCGATTATCATCAGGGCGTGACCGTTTATACTGCAACTGGCGCGGTGCGGGCTAAAAAAGCGATGCTGGGGACCAATGCCTTATTGGGGCATTTGCTGCCCGGCCTGCGTCGCCAGGCAGCAATGGCGACTTTCGCCAGCCTGACGCCGCCGCTCACTCAACAGCAGCTTGCACGACTGCCAAAAATGGACAGTTGGGGCCTGACGCCAGTAAATGCTATCGCGGGTGCCACGCTCCGGTTTACGCAGGATCGCCGTTTCCTGATTCGTCAGCATGTGATCCCTGCACTACAGGGTATGATCAGCGCACGTCAGACGCAGCAGGCGGCCCGCCTGCATTCTCAACTCTTCCACAAAATCTATCCGCAGCTTAAAGACGTAGCGTTTAGTCATTGCTGGTCGGGAACCATTAGCGTGACGCGTAACGGTGCACCGCAATGGGGCCGTATAAATAAATATCTTTATACTGCTGGCGGCTGCAACGGCGCGGGGATCTCAAAGCAAACAATTGCCGGAGAGCTGCTGGCGGATTATGCCGTGGGGGAAGATAATCCGTTGCTGGCTGAAATGCAGGCGCTGGGTAAAGCAAACTGGCTTCCCCCGTCGCCTGTGCTGAATATCGCTATCAACGGTGCGTTACAGAAAGAACGCTGGCTGGGAAAAAAAGAGCGATAAACGGTGCTTATTCGCCGCGATACACGCAACCGGCGGTGCAGGTTTCTTTGATCATGACCGCGCTAAGCAGCGGCACTACCGGTTTCATCTGTTGCCAGATCCACTGCGCCAGCACTTCGCTGGTGGGATTTTCCAGGCCTGCAATATCGTTCAGATAATAGTGATCCAGACGATCGTATACCGGTTTAAAAGCGGCCTTCAGCTCGGCGAAATCCATAATCCAGCCGGTATAAGGGTCGACATCGCCGGTGATTTCAAGACGCACCAGGAATGAGTGACCGTGCAAACGTCCACACTTATGGCCTTCAGGCACATGCGGCAGATGATGGGCGGCTTCGAACTGGAAATCTTTAAAAAGCGTAGTTGCCATAATCGGTATCTCAGTTGTTGCAAAAACCGGCGAAGTCTACCGGAAAAACAGTTTTTTCGCACCCGTTTCCCCCGCTACCGCTATTTTTAACGCTGCGCAATAAATGCTCACTGATTAACTCTTTGATAAGTAAACTCTTTAATAAGAAGCTAAAGCGTTAAGCTTTATCACCAAAAGCGTTTAGGCGTTTTGGTTATTTATTATTTCTAACCCTTATTTACCGGTTAATATGCGACTCGGTAACCTCTACGCTATCTTCCGTCTCTGAACGGTTTGGCATCACTGATACTGGAATCATCAAGGCAATGACGACTCAGGCTCCCCCAGGTTCTTTGCTCCCGCTTCAGCCGGAGCAACTCGCCCGCTTGCAGGCGGCGACCCAAGATTTATCAACGACGCAGCTGGCATGGATTTCTGGCTATTTCTGGGGGGTGGTTAACCAGTCGCCCGGTGCTGTTGCCGCCGTGCAGAGCGCGCCCGCGCCCGCCGCAGAGGCACCAGCCATTACGCTGCTCTCCGCTTCGCAAACCGGTAATGCGCGCCGTGTCGCTGAGCAGTTGCGTGATGATTTACTGGCAGCGAAACTGAATGTGAAGCTGGTGAATGCCGGTGACTATAAGTTCAAACAGATCGCTCAGGAAAAACTGCTGGTGGTGGTGACCTCTACGCAGGGCGAAGGCGATCCGCCGGAAGAGGCAGTTGCGCTGCATAAATATCTGATGTCCAAAAAGGCACCGAAGCTGACGGAGACCGCGTTTGCGGTGTTTGGCCTGGGCGACACGTCATATGAGTTTTTCAGCAAGGCCGGAAAAGATTTCGATACCAGGCTGGCTGAGCTGGGCGCGGAACGGCTGCTCGATCGCGTTGATGCTGATGTGGAATTTGCTGCTGATGCGGAAAAGTGGCGTAAAGAGATCGTTGCGCTGCTGCAAAAGCGCGTTCCCACCGACACGCCGGCGCAGGCCGTTGCTACCGCCAGCGGCACTTATAATGAAGTTTTCACCACGCCCTATACGCGTGACGAACCGCTGGTCGCCACGCTTTCGGTTAACCAGAAAATTACCGGCCGTGGCTCCGATAAAGATGTGCGCCATATTGAAATCGATTTAGGCGATGCCGGGCTGCGCTATCAGCCGGGCGACGCGCTTGGCATCTGGTATGAAAACGATCCGGCGCTGGTAAAAGAGCTGACTGAACTGTTATGGCTGCGCGGCGATGAAATTGTTGAGGTGAAAGGGCAAAGCCTGCCGCTCTCACAGGCGTTGCAGCAGCATTTTGAGCTAACGGTTAACACGCCGCAAATCGTTGAGCAGTACGCCAAACTGGTACGCAACGAAAAGCTGCTGGCGCTGGCGGCGGATAAGGCCCAGCTGCAGCATTATGCGCAAACCGTACCGATTGTGGATATGGCGCGTCAGGCACCTGGCGAGCTGAATCCGGAGCAGTTGCTGTCGCTGTTGCGTCCGCTGACGCCGCGCCTCTATTCCATCGCCTCTTCACAGGCTGAGACGGAAAACGAAGTGCATATCACCGTCGGCGCGGTGCGTTATGAAATTGATGGTCGCCCACGTGCGGGCGGCGCTTCCAGCTATCTGGCCGACAGGCTGGAGGAAGAGGGAGAAGTGCGGGTGTTTATCGAGCATAACGATAACTTCCGCCTGCCTGCCGATCCTGATGCGCCGGTGATTATGATTGGGCCGGGTACCGGGATCGCGCCGTTCCGCGCCTTTATGCAGCAGCGTGAAAACGACGGTGCCAGCGGGAAGAACTGGCTGTTCTTCGGCAATCCGCATTTCACCGAAGATTTTCTTTATCAGGTGGAATGGCAGCGCTATGTCAAAGAGGGGCTGCTGACCCATATTGATTTAGCCTGGTCGCGCGACCAGCAGCATAAAATTTATGTTCAGGACAAAATCCGCGAGAAAGGTGCGGAAGTGTGGCGCTGGCTACAGGAAGGCGCACA
Source organism: Pantoea sp. FN0307 (assembly GCF_050113815.1). Taxonomy (NCBI): domain Bacteria; kingdom Pseudomonadati; phylum Pseudomonadota; class Gammaproteobacteria; order Enterobacterales; family Erwiniaceae; genus Pantoea; species Pantoea sp. FN0307. The sequence goes on from NZ_JBNJSO010000002.1 coordinate 574,083, forward strand.
TATTTATGTCTGCGGCGATGCCAACCGTATGGCAAAAGACGTTGAGCAGGCGTTACTGGAAGTGGTAGCCGGGCAGGGCGGAATGGACCTTGAGTCGGCTGATGAGTTTTTAAGTGAGCTGCGCATTGAGCGCCGTTATCAGCGAGATGTTTACTAATGAGTGAAAAACACCCAGGACCGCTGGTCGTCGAAGGAAAACTCTCCGATGCGGAGCGCATGAAAAAAGAGAGCAATTTTCTGCGCGGGACGATTGCCGAAGATTTACACAATGGCCTGACCGGCGGCTTTAGCGGCGATAACTTTCTGCTGATCCGTTTTCACGGTATGTATCAGCAGGATGACCGAGATATTCGCGCCGAACGTGCCGAGCAGAAGCTGGAGCCGCGTCACGCGATGATGCTGCGCTGTCGTTTGCCGGGCGGCATCATTACGCCGAAGCAGTGGCTGGCGATTGAGAAGTTCGCAACGGAAAACACACTATACGGCAGCGTCCGTCTAACGAACCGCCAGACTTTCCAGTTTCACGGCATTCTGAAAAAGAATGTGAAACCGGCGCATCAGATGCTGCACGAAGTGGGGCTGGACGCGATCGGCACGGCGAACGATATGAACCGCAACGTGCTGTGCAGCTCTAACCCGGTGGAGTCTGAACTGCATCAGGAAGCGTATGAGTGGGCGAAGAAAATTTCTGAGCATCTGCTGCCGCGTACCCGTGCTTATGCCGAGATCTGGCTGGACGAGAAAAAGGTCGCCACCACCGAAGAGGAGCCGATCCTCAGCGCAACCTACCTGCCGCGTAAGTTTAAAACCACCGTTGTGGTGCCGCCGCATAACGATGTCGATCTGCACGCGAACGACCTGAACTTTGTCGCCATCGCCGAGAACGGCAAGCTGGTAGGCTTTAACCTGCTGGTAGGTGGCGGTTTGTCCATCGAGCACGGCAATAAAGAGACTTACGCCCGTACCGCCAGCGAGTTTGGTTATCTGCCGCTGGATAAAACGCTGGCGGTTGCCGAAGCGGTGGTAACGACTCAGCGCGACTGGGGCAATCGTACCAATCGTAAGAATGCCAAGACCAAATATACCCTTGAGCGCGTTGGCGTTGAGACGTTTAAAGCAGAAGTGGAGCGTCGGGCCGGGATCACTTTTGAGCCGATCCGTCCTTATGAGTTCACCACGCGTGGCGATCGCTTTGGCTGGGTGAAGGGAATTGATAATAAGTGGCATTTAACGCTGTTTATTGAAAATGGCCGTCTGCTTGATTATCCGGGACGTCCATTGAAGAGCGGCATTGCGGAGATTGCCAAAATTCATCAGGGCGATTTCCGTTTGACTGCCAATCAGAATTTGATTGTGGCGGGCGTACCGGAAAGCGAGAAGGCACGCATTGAGGAGATCGCTCGTTCGCATGCATTAATGGAGAGCGTGACCGCGCAGCGTGAAAACTCAATGGCCTGCGTCGCGTTCCCGACCTGTCCGCTGGCGATGGCGGAAGCGGAGCGTTTTCTGCCTGCCTTTGTGACGCGTGTGGAAGAGATTATGTCGAAGCACGGCGTCGGCAATGAGCATATTGTGTTGCGCGTGACCGGTTGTCCTAACGGCTGCGGGCGCGCCATGCTGGCGGAGCTGGGGCTGGTAGGTAAAGCGCCGGGACGTTATAACCTGCATCTTGGCGGCAACCGCAGCGGCACACGTATTCCGCGTATGTATCGTGAAAATATCACTGAAGTTGAGATTCTGGCGCATATCGATGAGCTGGTAGGTCGTTGGGCGCAAGAGCGCACGCCGGGCGAAGGCTTTGGGGATTTCACCATTCGCGCCGGTGTTGTCAAACCAGTGGTCGATCCAGCCCGGGATTTCTGGGAATAACGGAGGGGATGATGCCTGTACTCGATCTTGCAGCACTGAATGAGTTACCGAAAGTTGAGCGCATCATGGCGCTGGCTGGGGTGAATACGCAGCTGGAAGCGCTGTCCGCCGAGGATCGCGTGATCTGGGCGCTGGAAAACCTGCCGGGTGAGTTTGTTCTCTCTTCCAGCTTTGGTATTCAGGCGGCAGTATCGCTGCATCTGGTTACGCGCCAGAAGCCAGACATCCCGGTGATCCTGACCGATACCGGCTATCTGTTCCCGGAGACGTACCGCTTTATTGATGAGCTGACAGAGAAGCTGGATCTGAACCTGAAGATATTTCGTGCGGAGCAGTCGCCGGCGTGGCAGGAAGCGCGTTACGGTAAGCTGTGGGAGCAGGGCGTGGAAGGGATTGAGCGCTATAACGAGATCAATAAGGTTGAGCCGATGAATCGTGCGTTACAGACGCTCGGCGCACAGAGCTGGTTTGCCGGTTTGCGTCGCGATCAGTCCGGCAGCCGTGCAAATTTGCCGGTGCTGGCGATACAGCGCGGCGTGTTTAAAGTGTTGCCCATCATCGACTGGGATAACCGTCAGGTTTATCAATATTTGCAGCAGCACGGTTTGGGCTATCACCCGCTGTGGGATGAAGGCTATTTGTCCGTGGGCGATACGCATACCACGCGCAAGTGGGAGCCGGGTATGGCCGAGGAGGAGACGCGTTTCTTCGGTTTAAAACGGGAATGCGGGCTGCATGAGTAAGGTCGTGCAGCGAGTTTAAGAGAAAGGCGGCTGAAAGGCCGCCTTTTGTTTTCAGGAGGCTTTACTCCGGCCCCATTCGCCGCTTCCCTATACATCGGCGCTGTCTGTTTGCCGCTGGCTTAGCTTTTGTGCAGCCTGTTTACCGTTTCTTGAAAATGCAGATGATTTTCACCACTGCTAATGTAGTAGTGACGCTTTTTTAAGGTTAAGTATCGTAAGTGCGGAATTAGGGGAGAGGGAAGGACGGGGCCAGGAGGCGGACCTCCCGCGCCAGGGAAGGCGCGGGCGGAGGCCCCAGGGATGGGTGCATGCCGTGCCGCCGATGGCCCCGTCCTTCCCGCGACCGGCACGGAGTTTGTTACAGACCGGCACGGAGTTTGTTTCAGACCGAAGCCGACTTTGCTTTAAATACACCGGCACGGAGCCTACTTCAGACAAAACAGCCGCGCGCACTCCGCTAACGCTTAACCCTCAGCCAGCGCCTTTAACGCTTCTGAGGTCAGCGAAATATTCACCTTCATCACCTCATAATGTGCCACTGCTACAAAAGGATCTTCTGCCAGAATTGTATCCAGACGATCGCGATCGATATCCTTCGCCATAATCACTCCGCCGCTGCGTGGATCCTTACGGCCTGCGGCGATAAAAACCTCAGCAGCAAAATAACGTTTCAGCCAGTCAACATGCGCTTCGGTCAGGGCCTCAACCTCTTCAATCGGGCGATGGTAGCTCAGATTAATAATGTACATTATGACTCCTTATGAGTAGCAGGTGGATTAGCCAGCTCGTTAATCAAAGGAAACAGAATCCGCACGCTATCGCGCGCTCGCGCGCTGATGCGTCCAGGTAACCATCGATCAAGATAATTCAAATTATCCCGCGCGGTCTGATGATGACTGACGCCCTGCGGAAAATGGCGAGAAATGGCCCGCTGCTGCGTCCCATCTTTCTTGCCTAAATCCCAGTTCGCAGCACGCACCGTCAGCAACGGAAAACCCGCAGCATCAAAAGCGTTAGGCAGTGGATAAGGCGCGCTATGGGCTGGACGCGTGGCGGCGTTAATACCGTAACGATGAGCAATATCCAGCGCCCGATCGCGCGTCTGTTTGATCACCGCAGAAGCAGTATTCTTTCCGCTGTTAAAATAGAGCCGATCGCCCACAATCAAACTATCAAGATCGATCACTAACAGCGTATTCTTGCGATCGGCGGCTTTCATCCGTGAGATATAGGCATCCATACCCTGTAAATCATCCTGATGAGCGCTGAGCGCTACAAAACGCACGCCGTAATGCAGCGGCTTATGACTAAGCAGCTGCGCCAGCTCCAGCATCACGCCAAGCCCGGATGCGTTATCATCCACCCCCTGAAGACGCAGCCCGCCGATATCCTTCTCGGTTTCCTCTTCGCTCACTGGCCGCCAGGTATCCAGGTGCGCAATCACTAAAATCTCCTGCGGTACCTCTCCGGCACGCGCAGCAATCACCGACGTGGCGGTAAGATTGCGCCAGTGCGTCTTGCCATTATTGTCGCGCCAGGGGCCCCGGGTTTTAAAATCGCGCTTATCGCTCTTATAACCCATCTCTGCAAACTGTTGCTGAAGATAGTTGGCGGTCAACAGCTCTGCCGGACTACCCGCCATGCGGCCAGGAAACCAGGTGGCGATATGACGTAATTGCTGCTCTGCAAACTGGCCGGGAACCGGGGTGCTGGCGCTAACCGGCAAACTGATGCCGCAGCTGAGCAACGCGGCCAACGCGCTCAGGCGGAGCAAGGAAAACATACCATAGTCCTTAGACGTCATCCGATGACGCGAAAACGAAATAATTTTGCTTCGATAGTATGAAATTGTGATGCAGATTGCACAATTTCAATTGCTCTTAAATACCCGAAATATCATCTGTTAAGCACCTTTTATGCAAAGCTTTGCCAGGCCTATATTCCATTCAGTAACTACTCATTCCAATTCGTAATTTCATCTGCCTGAAGCTGCAGTCGTATAGTCGCGTTAACTTTTTGTTATTCAATATAAGGTCGACGTGGATTATCTCCCTATATTTGCCGATCTAAAAGCCAGGCCGGTGTTGGTTGTCGGTGGCGGCGACGTGGCGGCGCGCAAAATTGAACTGCTGCGGCGCGCTGGCGCGCAGGTCCAAATCGCCGCGCGCGCGCTTTGCCCGGAACTCCAGACGCTGGCGGATAACCAGCAGGTTGAGTGGCTGGCAACCCAATTTGAAGAACAGCAGCTCGATCGGGTTTATCTGGTCATTGCCGCAACCGATAACAGCGAACTGAACGCTCAGGTTTTCGCTGCGGCTAATGCGCGTCGGCTGCTGGTTAACGTCGTCGACGATCAACCGAAATGCTCCTTTATCTTCCCGTCAATTGTTGACCGCTCGCCGCTGGTGGTTGCTATCTCCTCCAGCGGTACCGCGCCGGTTCTGGCACGTATGCTGCGTGAAAAACTGGAAGCCTTGCTGCCGACTAACCTCGGCGCAATGGCGCAGGTAGCGGGCGAATGGCGCGACAAAGTCAAACAGCGTTTCAGCAAAATGTCCGATCGCCGTCGCTTTTGGGAGCGCGCCTTCAATGGCCTGTTTGCCAGTCAGATGGCGGCCGGCAACGTGCAGGGCGCAAAACAAACGCTGGATGCGCAGTTAACCGATGAAACGTCTCATCAGGGCGAAATTATTTTAGTGGGCGCAGGGCCAGGCGATGCCGGGCTGTTGACGCTGCGCGCTTTGCAGGTGATGCAGCAGGCGGATGTCGTGCTCTATGACCACCTGGTAAGCGAGGAAATTCTGGATCTGGTGCGTCGCGACGCCGACCGGCTGTGCGTGGGTAAACGTGCTGGTGCGCATTCAGTGGCGCAGGAAGAGACTAACCGCTTACTGGTATCGCTGGCCAGCAAGGGCAAACGCGTGGTGCGCCTGAAAGGCGGCGATCCCTTTATCTTTGGTCGCGGCGGTGAAGAGCTACAGGCCGCCGCCGCCGCAGGCATTCCTTTTCAGGTGGTTCCTGGCGTAACCGCCGCCTCCGGCGCTACCGCCTATGCCGGCATCCCATTGACCCACCGGGATTATGCCCAGAGCGTGCTGTTTATTACCGGCCATTGCCGTGCCGATGGTCAGGCGATTGACTGGCCGTCGCTGGCGCGCGCGCAGCAGACGCTGGCGATCTATATGGGCACGGTAAAAGCGGCGGAAATAGCCGGACAGCTGATCGCTCATGGCCGCGCGGCATCAACGCCGGTTGCCGTCATTGGTCGCGGCACGCGTCAGGATCAGCAGGTGCTGACCGGAACGCTTGCCGAACTGGAACAGCTGGCGCAGCAGGCGCCGACGCCTGCGCTGCTGGTCATTGGCGAAGTGGTTAATCTCCACGCGCAACTGGCCTGGTTTCAACATTCAGTACAGCAGGCCGGACGTAATTCCGCCGTTGTGAATTTGGCTTGAGGAAAAATCATGGATCAAAAACGACTGACTCATCTGCGTCAACTGGAGGCGGAAAGTATCCATATTATCCGCGAAGTGGCGGCTGAATTTGGTAATCCGGTAATGCTTTACTCCATTGGTAAAGATTCATCGGTCATGCTGCACCTGGCTCGCAAAGCCTTTTATCCCGGCACGCTGCCGTTCCCGCTGCTGCACGTTGATACCGGCTGGAAATTCCGCGAAATGTATGAGTTTCGCGATCGTACGGTAAAAGAGATCGGCGCGGAGCTGATTGTTCATCGCAACCCGGAGGGCGTAGCGATGGGTATCAATCCCTTTGTTCATGGTAGCGCCAAGCACACCGACATTATGAAGACCGAAGGTCTGAAGCAGGCGCTGAACAAATATGGTTTCGATGCTGCTTTTGGCGGCGCGCGTCGCGATGAAGAAAAATCGCGTGCAAAAGAACGTATCTACTCGTTCCGCGATCGCTTCCACCGCTGGGATCCGAAAAACCAGCGCCCGGAGCTGTGGCATAACTACAACGGGCAGATCAACAAAGGCGAAAGCATCCGTGTCTTCCCGCTTTCCAACTGGACCGAGCTGGATATCTGGCAGTACATCTTTCTGGAAAATATTGAAATCGTACCGCTCTATCTGGCCGCTGAGCGTCCGGTGCTGGAGCGTGACAGCATGCTGATGATGATTGATGACGATCGTATCGACCTGCAGCCAGGCGAAAAGATAACGCCGCGGATGGTGCGCTTCCGTACCCTGGGCTGCTGGCCGCTGACCGGCGCGGTGGAATCGTCAGCGCAAACGCTGCCGGAAATTATTGAAGAAATGCTGGTTTCCACCACCAGCGAGCGACAAGGTCGCGTTATCGATCGCGACCAGGCTGGCTCAATGGAGCTGAAGAAACGTCAGGGCTATTTCTAAGGGGACGCCAGATGAATACCGTTATTGCACAACAGATCGCCGACAAGGGCGGGGTGGAAGCCTGGCTGCACGCGCAACAGCACAAAAGCCTGCTGCGTTTTCTCACCTGCGGCAGCGTGGACGATGGTAAAAGTACGCTGATTGGTCGTCTGCTGCACGATACGCGTCAGATTTATGAAGATCAGCTCTCCTCGCTGCATAACGACAGCAAGCGCCACGGCACCCAGGGCGAGAAGCTTGATTTGGCGCTGCTGGTGGATGGCCTGCAGGCTGAGCGCGAGCAGGGCATTACCATCGATGTCGCTTACCGCTATTTCTCCACTGAAAAGCGGAAGTTTATTATTGCTGACACGCCGGGACATGAGCAGTACACGCGCAATATGGCTACCGGCGCCTCCACCTGTGATCTGGCGATTCTGCTGATTGACGCGCGTAAAGGCGTACTGGATCAGACTCGTCGTCACAGCTTTATCTCTACGCTGCTGGGGATCAAGCACCTGGTCGTAGCGATCAATAAAATGGATCTGGTGGAGTACAGCCAGGATCGTTTTGAGCAGATAAAACAGGAATATTTTGATTTCGCAGCGCAGCTGCCGGGCGATGTGGACATTCGGTTTGTTCCGATGTCGGCGCTGGAGGGCGATAACGTCGCCACGCAAAGCACCACCATGAACTGGTACAGCGGCCCCACGCTGCTGGACGTACTGGAAACGGTGGAAGTTAATCGTGTAGTAGAAAGTCAGCCGATGCGTTTTCCGGTGCAGTACGTTAACCGGCCTAACCTCGATTTCCGTGGCTATGCCGGTACGCTGGCCTCCGGCATTCTGCGCGTGGGCCAGCGCGTGAAGGTGCTGCCTTCCGGCGTTGAGTCAAGCGTGGCGCGCATCGTAACCTTTGATGGCGACTTGCCGGAAGCGGGACCGGGCGAAGCGGTGACCATCGTATTAAACGATGAAATTGATATTAGCCGTGGCGATCTGCTGGTGGCGGCGGATGAAACGCTGAAAGCAGTGCAGGGCGCTTCGGTTGATGTTGTCTGGATGGCGGAACAGGCGCTGACGCCAGGTCAGAGTTTTGATGTGAAAATTGCCGGTAAAAAAAGCCGTGCCCGCATCGAAAGCATCGATTATCAGGTCAATATCAATAACCTGACCCATAACAACCAGATAGAGGCGCTGCCGTTGAATGGCATCGGGCTGGTAAACGTCACCTTTGATGAGCCGATGCTTCTGGATGCCTATCAACAGAATCCGGTAACCGGCGGGATGATCTTTATCGATCGCCTGACAAACGTCACCGTGGGTGCCGGAATGATCCGTCAGCCTCAGCAGCAGGCTACTGCCAGCCATGGCGAGTTCTCTGCCTTTGAGCTGGAACTGAATGCGCTGATCCGTCGTCACTTCCCGCACTGGGAAGCGCGCGATCTGCTGGCGGGCAAGCAATAAGATGGCGACGCATGACGAGAATGTGGTCTGGCACGCACACGCGGTAACGCGTGCCGATCGTCAGCAGCAGCATGGGCATCAGGGTGTGGTGCTTTGGTTTACCGGCCTTTCGGGGTCGGGTAAGTCAACGGTCGCCGGGGCGCTGGAACAGGCGCTGCATCAGCTGGGCGTCAGCACGTATCTGCTGGATGGCGATAATGTCCGGCACGGCCTCTGCCGTGATTTAGGCTTCAGCGACGCCGACCGTAAAGAGAACATCCGTCGCGTGGGCGAAGTGGCCAGGCTAATGGTGGATGCCGGATTAGTGGTGCTGACCGCCTTTATTTCACCGCACCGCGCAGAACGGCAAATGGTGCGTGAAATGCTGGGCGCAGGGGAGTTTATCGAAGTATTTGTCGATACGCCGCTGGCGATCTGCGAAGCGCGCGATCCCAAAGGGTTGTATAAAAAAGCGCGGGCGGGCGAGCTGCGTAACTTTACCGGAATCGACTCAGTTTATGAGGCGCCGGAACAGCCGGAAATCCATCTTGATGGCGAACAATTGGTAACAAAATTGACGGCGCAACTGTTAGATCTGCTGCGTCGGCGCGATATTATCAAATCCTGAGATTGCAGCGGCAAACGGCCAGAGAGCGGGCCGTGATGCGCAACAACAGGATACCTATGCATAATGTTACACCCCTGCTGGCCCGTAAAACTCACAGTGACCAGGACGACCGTGCCTGGTCCTTTCCCGGCGGCGTAATCGGTTTTGTTTCTTACTGGTGCGCTCTGGCGATCCCTTTCCTGCTGTATGGTTCCAATACGCTGTTTTTCCTGCTTTATACCTGGCCATTCTTTCTGGCGCTGCTGCCGGTGGCTGTGTTGATCGGTATCACCTTTGGTCTGCTGCTGCGCGGTCATCTTATCTGGACGTTGCTGCTGACGCTGGTCACCGTAACCTGTGTTTTATGGCTGCTCTTTTCCTGGCTAACCGGTTGGTAAGGCACGCTGTCGCTGACACCACAAGCAGCAGTGGCAGCCCTGCAAGGCTCAGGTTTATCTCCTGCCGCTGATGATCAAACGCGACCACGCGTTACAAATCTTTACCTGCAGCACTATTTTCAGGCACACCGAGCAGAAAGCGGCGCAATTTAACCGGCAGAGTGGAGTCCGGTGAAAAGTTATGGGATGATTGGGCCGTTTTTCAGGGGGCGGGGATGGGAAAACTGACGCTGCTGTTACTTGCATTACTTGTTTGGCTACAGTATTCGCTGTGGTTGGGCAAGAATGGTATTCATGATTACACCCGCGTCAGCGATGACGTAGTGGTACAACAGGCGAGTAATGCCAAATTAAAAGCGCGTAACGATCAGCTGTTTGCCGAAATCGACGATCTAAACGGCGGTTTGGAAGCAATTGAAGAGCGTGCGCGCAATGAGCTGGGGATGATTAAACCCGGAGAGACCTTCTATCGCCTGGTGCCGGATCAAAACAAACGTAACGGGCAGCAGGCTTTGCCAAATCAACAACGATAGCAATGACCACTATAACTGACGCCTGGCCGGATATTATCGCCGTGGTGCCCGCTGCCGGTATCGGTAGCCGTATGCAATCGGGGCGCCCTAAGCAGTACCTGACCATCGGTCAGTCCACCATTCTGGAGCACAGCATCGCCAGCCTGCTGGCACATCCGGCCATTAACCGGGTGATTGTCGTGCTTAGTCCGGACGATAACTATTTTCCGCAGCTGCCGCTGGCTAATGACAGCCGTATTCATACGGTAACCGGCGGGAAACAGCGCGCCGATTCAGTGCTGGCGGGCCTGCAGGCGGTTGAACAGGCTGACTGGGCGCTGGTACATGATGCGGCTCGTCCCTGTCTGGCCGCTGAAGATTTAAGCCGTTTACTGTCGCTTTGCCGTCACAGCCGCGTTGGCGGCATTCTCGCCGCACCGGTATGCGATACCATGAAGCGCAGCGAACCGGGCAAAGACGCCATCGCGCATACGGTTGAGCGGGAGGCCTTATGGCATGCGCTGACGCCGCAGCTGTTTCCTTTAGCATTGCTGCGTCAGTGTCTGGAGCGCGCCCTGCACGAAGGGGCCACCATTACCGATGAGGCCTCGGCGCTGGAATATTGTGGTTATCATCCTGAACTGATCGCTGGCCGCAGCGATAATATAAAAGTCACCCGCCCGGAAGATCTGGCGCTGGCGGCGTTTTATCTTACTCAACGACATAACAAGGAGTACGCATAATGCGTATTGGTCACGGTTTTGACGTCCATGCTTTCGGTGGCGAAGGCCCGTTGATTATTGGCGGCGTGCGGATTCCGTTTGAGCAAGGCTTTATCGCCCATTCCGATGGCGATGTGGCGCTGCATGCCCTGACGGATGCATTGCTGGGAGCCGCTGCCATGGGAGATATCGGCAAACTTTTTCCCGATACCGATCCTGCGTTTAAAGGCGCGGATAGCCGTGGGCTGCTGCGTGAAGCCTGGCAACGTATCCAGGCAAAAGGCTACCGGCTGGTTAATGTCGATGTCACTATCATCGCACAGGCACCGAAAATGCTGCCGCATGTGCCGCAAATGCGCATCAATATCGCTGAGGATCTCGGCTGCCATATGGATGATGTTAATGTCAAAGCGACGACTACTGAAAAGCTTGGCTTTACCGGACGCGGCGAAGGCATTGCCTGCGAAGCCGTGGCGCTGATCGCGCGGACGGAGGCATAATGGCTTTACCTGAATGGCAGCGGCTTTACGGCAAGCCCGCGATCCGCGGGCAGTTAAAGGCCAGCCCGGAAGATTTCATGGTGGTTGAAGATCTCGGCTACGAGGCTGACGGCGAAGGTGAGCATCTGCTGGTGCGCATCCGTAAAACCGGCTGTAATACGCGCTTTGTCGCCGATGCGCTGGCAAAGTTTGCAGGTATTCATCCGCGTGATGTCAGCTTTGCTGGTATGAAAGATCGCCATGCGGTGACTGAACAAACGCTCTGTTTGCGTCTGCCGGGTAAAGAGACGCCAGATTTTTCCGCGTTTAGTCTGGAAGGCTGTGAGATCCTGCATCTGGCGCGCCATAAACGTAAATTACGTACCGGCGCGCTGGCGGGCAATGCTTTCAGGCTGGTGCTGCGTCAGATCAGCGATCGCGCGGCGCTGGAGGAAAGGCTGCTACGTGTGCAGAACGGCGGCGCGCCTAACTATTTCGGTCAACAGCGTTTTGGTTTTCAGGGCAACAACCTGGAGCAGGCGAAACGCTGGGCCAGTAATGAAATCCGTGTGCGTGAACGGAGTAAACGCAGCTTTCTGCTTTCCGCCGCGCGCAGCGTTATGTTTAATCAGGTGGTCAGCGATCGTCTGGCGCAACAGGGCAACCTGACCCAGGCGATAACGGGCGATGCGTTGCAGTTGACCGGTCGCGGCAGCTGGTTTGTTGCGACAGAAGAAGAGCTGCCGCAGCTGCAGACGCGGATTGATAATAATGAATTGCGCATTACCGCGCCGTTACCCGGCAGCGGGGAGTGGGGAAGCCGTGACGCCGCGCTGGCTTTCGAGCAGCAAAGTCTGGCCGACAGCCTGGCGTTTATCCAGTTGCTGGAGCGGGAACGGGTAGAAGCCGCTCGCCGGGCGATGTTGGTTATTCCGCGCGACCTGCACTGGAACTGGCGCGATGATGCCACGCTGGAACTCAGTTTTTGGCTGCCAGCCGGCAGTTTTGCCACCAGCATAGTCAGGGAACTTTTCGAACAGGAAGGTAACGATGCGGATATTGCTGAGTAATGATGATGGGATCCATGCGCCAGGCATTCAAACGTTGGCAAAAGCCCTGCGTGAAATCGCCGAGGTGCAGGTGGTCGCGCCCGATCGTAATCGCAGCGGCGCTTCCAACTCGCTGACGCTGGAAACCCCCTTACGTACTTTTTCTTATCCCAATGGGGATATCGCCGTGCAGATGGGGACGCCCACCGACTGCGTATTCCTTGGCGTCAATGCGCTGATGCGCCCAAAGCCCGATATTGTGGTTTCCGGTATCAATGCCGGGCCTAATCTGGGCGATGACGTGATCTATTCCGGCACGGTAGCGGCGGCGATGGAAGGGCGACATTTAGGGCTCCCTGCGCTGGCGGTCTCGCTGGACGGTCAGCATCACTATGAAACTGCCGCTGCGGTCACCTGCGCTATTTTGCAGGGATTGCAGCGTGAGCCGCTGCGCACCGGCCGTATTTTGAATATCAATGTTCCCGATCTGCCGTTAGATCAAATCAAAGGTATTCGCGTTACTCGCTGCGGCAGCCGTCATCCCGCCGATAAAGTTATTCCACAGCAAGATCCGCGAGGCAATACGCTTTACTGGATCGGCCCGCCGGGCGATAAGCATGACGCCGGCCCGGATACCGATTTTGCCGCTGTTGATGAAGGCTATGTCTCTGTGACGGCGCTGCATGTCGATCTCACCGCCCATCAGGCGCAGGACGTGGTGGCCGGCTGGCTGACCAAAGCCGGAGTCGAGTCGCTATGGTAAGCAGACGCATCGAGGCTTTGCTGGATCAGCTACGCCAGCAGGGCATCGAGGATGAACTTTTACTGAAAGCGATTGGCGACGTGCCACGCGAGCGCTTTGTTGATGAAGCGCTGGAACATCAGGCATGGGAAAACATGTCACTGCCCATTGGCTCCGGGCAAACCATTTCGCAACCTTATATGGTGGCGAAAATGACCTCTTTGCTGGAGCTGAAGCCAGATTCACGCGTACTGGAGATTGGTACCGGCTCCGGTTATCAAACGGCGATTCTGGCCCATCTGGTCGATCATGTCTGTTCTGTTGAGCGTATTAAAGGGCTGCAATGGCAGGCGAAGCGCCGCCTGAAACAGCTTGATTTGCATAATGTCTCGACGCGCCACGGCGATGGCTGGCTGGGTTGGGCTGCACGCGCGCCGTTTGATGCCATAATTGTCACCGCTGCGCCGCCGGAAATCCCTGAGGCTCTGCTGGCTCAGCTTGATGAAGGCGGCATTATGGTTTTGCCGGTTGGGGAAGAAATACAGCAGCTGAAACGCATTCGACGTAAGGGCGGTGAGTTTATTGTCGATGTTATTGAGCCGGTACGTTTTGTGCCGCTGGTGCAGGGCGATCTCGCCTGACGGCCCGGCACCAGACTACGCATTTCTTCACAACTGATTAATAGCACGGGAATTGGGTTGTTGTTAGTATCAGCCATTCCATTCGTCAGCAATGGATAGCGAACGTGAACGCTTACGTTCGTCGTTTCAAGGCTCGTCACAGGTTTGTTATCACGGGGGATAAATGAGCACAGGAAGCCCACTTTTTACTTTGAGCCGCCTTGCGGCTGTTTCATTAATTGGATTTTGGCTGACGGGTTGTACTTCTGATAATAACGCTCAGGCTCCTATTAGTACGGTTGGCGGTCAGTCTCAGCCTCGGGGCGGTAATACAGCCTCTGGCGGTATGTTAAGCGGCGCGTCATCCTCCAGACCGGTATTTGCGTCCGGTTCGAACAATAGCAACGCTAATGTAATGACGCAGAATGGTCGTATCGTCTACAAGCGCAGTTATGAGAATATTCCGAAAGGTAGTTATAGCGGTGAGACATATACCGTTAAGCGAGGCGATACGTTGTTCTATATTGCCTGGATTACCGGCAATGATTTTCGCGATTTAGCCCAGCGCAATAACATCGCTGCGCCTTACAACCTCAATGTGGGTCAGGCTTTGCAGGTTGGTAACGGCTCAGGTTCACCGATTACCGGTGGCAATGCGATCACGGTCGCGGACGCTACGCAAGGGGGCGTGCCGACCACGCCTGGCTCAACACAAATCAAATCTTCTACAGTTGCGCAGCAACCGGTTATTACGTATTCTGATGATTCAGGAAAATCAGGTGGGGGCAAAATGTTGCCTTCAGCGGGGAATACAACTGTTGCAACGACAACAGCCCCGGTTACCGCACCGCCGACGGTAAGCAGTACAACGTCCAGTTCAACCCCTGTGGCTGGTTGGCGTTGGCCCACCGACGGTAAGATTATCGATAACTTTTCTGCTGCAGAAGGCGGCAATAAAGGTATCGATATCGCAGGATCGCGAGGACAGCCAGTGGTTGCCACCGCATCCGGTCGTGTAGTGTATGCAGGTAATGCGCTGCGCGGTTACGGTAATCTGATTATCATCAAACATAACGATGATTACCTGAGTGCCTACGCCCATAACGACACTATGCTGGTCCGGGAACAACAAGAAGTTAAGGCGGGGCAGAAAATAGCTACTATGGGTAGCACCGGAACCAGTTCAGTTAGATTACATTTTGAAATTCGTTACAAGGGGAAATCCGTAAACCCGTTGCGTTATTTACCGCAGCGATAAACGGGCAGAGCCTTGAAGTTCTGCCCAGGGATCACGGGTAGGAGCCGCTTATGAGCCAGAATACGCTGAAAGTTAATGAGTTACATGAAGATGCGGAATTCGACGAGAACGGAGCTGAGATTTTCGACGAGAAGGCTCTTGTTGAAAATGAACCTGGTGATAATGAACTAGCTGAAGAAGAGTTGTTGTCACAGGGTGCGACGCAACGTGTTTTAGATGCGACGCAGCTTTACCTCGGTGAGATTGGTTATTCGCCGCTTTTAACGGCAGAGGAAGAAGTATTTTTTGCTCGCCGCGCACTGAAAGGCGACATTCCTTCTCGTCGTCGCATGATCGAAAGTAACTTACGACTGGTGGTAAAGATTGCTCGTCGTTACAGCAATCGTGGTCTGGCGCTATTGGACCTGATTGAAGAAGGTAACCTGGGCTTGATTCGTGCTGTTGAGAAGTTTGACCCCGAGCGTGGGTTCCGTTTCTCAACGTACGCCACCTGGTGGATTCGTCAAACGATTGAACGGGCAATTATGAACCAAACCCGTACAATTCGTCTGCCGATTCACATCGTCAAGGAGTTGAACGTTTATCTGCGCACCGCGCGTGAACTGTCGCACAAGCTGGATCATGAGCCGAGTGCGGAAGAGATCGCCGAGCAGCTGGATAAACCAGTTGATGACGTAAGCCGTATGTTGCGTCTCAACGAACGCATTACCTCAGTTGATACGCCATTAGGCGGAGATTCTGAGAAAGCGCTGCTGGATATCCTGGCCGATGAGAAAGATAACGGTCCGGAAGACACCACGCAGGACGATGACATGAAACAGAGCATCGTTAAGTGGTTGTTTGAGCTGAATGCCAAGCAGCGTGAAGTATTGGCACGTCGTTTCGGCCTGCTGGGCTACGAAGCGGCAACGCTTGAGGATGTGGGCCGTGAAATCGGTTTAACCCGCGAGCGTGTACGTCAGATTCAGGTTGAAGGTCTGCGTCGTCTGCGTGAAATCCTGCAGGCGCAGGGCCTGAGCATTGAAGCTCTGTTCCGCGAGTAACAATGTTCCTGCAATAGGGTAATGCGAAAGCGGTGGTCTCAGACCACCGCTTTTTTATTGCCTGTATTCAGCGATCGCGGCTGAATACAGGCAGGTTTACAGCAATGATTTAAGCCGATAAATCCATTCCAGAGCCTGACGCGGTGAAAGGGTATCGGGATCCAGCGCTTCCAGTGCTTCAACCGCAGGCGACGTTTCTTCGACCAGCAGCGGCAGTTGTGGACCATCAGTCTTTGTTGCCGCAGCCGTGCCCGATAACGCCTCCAGCTCTTTCAGCTTTTGCCGGGCGCGCTTAATGACTTCTTTGGGGACGCCTGCCAGCGCAGCAACCGCCAGGCCATAGCTTTTACTGGCCGCGCCTTCCTGTACGCTGTGCATAAACGCGATGGTATCGCCATGCTCCACGGCATCCAGGTGGACATTGGCCACGCCTTCCATTTTTTCTGCCAGGGTAGTCAGCTCAAAATAGTGGGTAGCGAACAGCGTCATTGCCTTAATACGACTGGCAAGGCTTTCAGCACAGGCCCAGGCAAGAGAAAGACCGTCATAGGTTGAGGTTCCGCGACCAATTTCATCCATCAACACCAGGCTGTGTTCTGTGGCGTTATGCAGAATATTCGCCGTTTCGGTCATCTCCACCATAAAGGTTGAACGGCCTGAGGCGAGATCGTCCGCCGCACCGACGCGCGTAAAGATGCGATCGACCGGACCGATAGTCGCCTGCTCTGCCGGAACAAAACTGCCAATACAGGCCATCAGCACTATCAGCGCTGTCTGACGCATATAGGTACTTTTACCACCCATGTTCGGACCGGTAATCACCAGCATGCGGCGCTGCGGTGAAAGCGAAAGCGGATTGGCAATAAAGGGTTCTTTCAGCACCTGTTCAACCACGGGGTGACGGCCGCCGGAAAGCTTGATGCCGGGCTTATCGCTTAAAGTCGGACGCGTATAGTTCAGCGTCCAGGCGCGTTCAGCCAGGTTGGTTAAGACATCAAGTTCGGCCAGCGCAGCGGCGCTTTGCAACAACGCATCCAGGTGCGGCAGCAGCAGATCGAAAAGCTCCTCATACAGTGCCTTTTCCAGCGCCAGCGCCTTACCTTTAGAGGTAAGCACTTTATCTTCATACTCTTTCAGCTCTGGAATAATGTAACGTTCAGCATTTTTCAGCGTCTGACGGCGCACATAATGGATCGGCACCAGATGGCTCTGCCCACGGCTAACCTGGATGTAATAACCATGTACCGCATTGAAGCCGACCTTTAGCGTATCCAGCCCTAACTTTTCACGTTCGCGGATTTCAAGACGATCGAGGTAGTCGGTTGCGCCATCAGCCAGCGCGCGCCACTCATCCAGCTCGGCGTTATAACCCGGCGCGATTACGCCGCCGTCACGCACCAGCACCGGTGGCGTTTCGATAACGGCACGTTCCAGCAGCTCACGCAGTTCGCTAAATTCCCCCATCTGCTGACGCAACGTGGGAAGATGTCCGGCATCCACATCGGCTAACAGAGCGTTCAGCTCCGGTAACTGTTGAAACGCGTGGCGCATACGCGCCAAATCGCGCGGGCGTGCAGTGCGCAGCGCCAGGCGCGCCAGAATGCGTTCTAAATCGCCAACCTGACGCAGGATCGGCTGCAGTTCGCCACTGAGATCCTGCAGAGCGGCAATGCTTTCCTGACGTTGCGCGATCACGCGGCTGTCTCTGACCGGCGTATGCAGCCAGCGTTTCAGCATGCGGCTGCCCATCGGCGTGACCGTTTTATCCAGCACGGCGGCCAGCGTATTATCAACGCCGCCCGCCAGATTCTGGGTAATTTCCAGGTTACGGCGCGTAGCAGCATCCATGATGATGCTGTCCTGCTGGCGCTCCATCGTTAACGAGCGAATATGCGGCAGCGAGGTGCGCTGCGTATCTTTGACATATTGCAGCAGGCAGCCGGCGGCACGCAGGGCGACATGCGCATTTTCAACGCCGAAGCCGGTAAGATCGCGCGTACCGAATTGCAGGTTAAGCTGCTGACGCGCAGTATCCAGTTCATATTCCCAGAGCGGACGACGGCGCATACCGCGACGATTTTCAATCAGATCCATCGCGGCAAAATCTTCCGGATAGAGCAGCTCGGCCGGGTTAGTGCGCTGCAGCTCAGCGGCCATTGCTTCGCGGTCTGCCGGTTCGCTCAGCAGAAAGCGGCCCGAACTGATATCCAGCGTGGCATAGCCGAAACCGCGCGCGTCCTGCCAGATAGCCGCCAGTAAATTGTCCTGACGCTCGTTAAGCAGGGCTTCATCACTAATTGTACCCGGCGTGACGATACGCACTACTTTGCGCTCAACCGGGCCTTTGCTCTGCGCCGGATCGCCAATCTGTTCGCAAATCGCTACCGACTCGCCCAGCTGTACCAGCCGGGCCAGATAGTTTTCCACAGCATGATAAGGCACGCCCGCCATGGGGATCGGCTCGCCAGCGGAGGCGCCGCGCCTGGTCAGGGAGATATCCAGCAGTTGAGAGGCGCGTTTGGCATCGTCATAAAACAGTTCATAGAAATCACCCATGCGATAAAACAGCAGGATGTCGGGATGCTGTGCCTTCAGGCGAAGGTACTGCTGCATCATCGGGGTGTGGTTACCAATATCCATATCTGTCGATCCTTTCACGGTCATGTCACTCAACTTGCATGTTCCTGTTGGTCTCAGCGGCGGTCTGGGGATTCAGGCGGATCCTATCGCTAAAGTATCAAAAGCGCTACCCGACGTTAGCAGGCGTAACGTCAGAAAGGGAGGGTTATTATCTACCGCTACCCACTTCTTCGGCTCGGCTCGCAAAGTATAAGAAGCTTGTGCCAGGTCAAAAGGGCAGAGTGAATAACGCTACCCACAGCAAAATTAAGGTTATAGAATGAGCGCCTTTTTCATAACCCACTGGGTCGTAACTTTTTGAGGTTGTAATGCAGACTTTACCTTCTTGTCCTGAATGCCATTCTGAATATACCTGGCAGGATGGCGACACGCTGAACTGTCCTGAATGTGGTCACATCTGGTCGCAGCAGGAAACGGGAGCGCCAGGGGATCAGGGGCTGGTTGTGCGGGATGCCAACGGTACTCTGCTGGCAGATGGCGACAGCGTAACGGTCATCAAAGATCTGAAGGTTAAAGGCAGCTCTTCTGCGCTGAAGATCGGTACAAAAGTTAAAGGGATCCGCCTGGTGGAAGGGGATCATAACATCGATTGTAAGATCGAGGGTTTTGGCCCGATGAAACTGAAATCTGAGTTCGTTAAAAAGAACTAAGTTTTTTGCAACGTCAGGCAAAGCAGCTAAGCATTGGCTTGGCTGCTGCCTTTCTGTTTAGCTGAACAGCAGCTCGATGGCGTCGCACTGCGCCTCGCTTAAGGTTCCGCCGCTATTACGTGAGCGCGGCGTCATGTAGCCATATTTACGTGCCACCGCCGTTTTAATCGTGGTCACAAAGTCATCGCCCACCGTATAAATTGCCATCAGTTTACCAATGCGTTGCTGAAACTGCGTGAGCGCAGCCAAATCTCCATCCCGCCAGCTTTGCATCGCTTCGGCAAACATCGCCGGCACCAGATTATTTAACCCGCTAATCACGCCTGCGCCGCCAGCCAGCAGGTTAGGCAACAGATATTCATCATAGCCAGAGAGCACGGCAAAATCGCTGCGCACCTTTTTGGTTTCTTCTATTAATGAACGGTTATGTGACAGGCAATCCGTGGTGTCTTTGATGCCGATGAAATTGGGCAGTTCTGCCGCCAGTTCCGCCACCAGCATCGCATCAAGATCGCAACCGGTACGCGCCGGAAAATTATAGGCGAACCATTTGCCTTCCAGCTCACGATCGAGCTGTCGATAGTAAGCTAACAGCTGTTGTCGGGTCTGTCCGTAATACCAGGGCGGCAGCACCATTACGGCATCAAAGCCGCTCTCCCAGGCAAGATGCGCTAACTCCAGCATGTCGCTGTTACAGCTGCTGGAAATATTGGCCACCATGCTGAGACGGGACATGCTGCGGGCTTCACGTATTAATAATTTACGCTCTGCTTGCGTTAGTGAAACAAACTCGCCGATGCTACCCATCAGCAATAGCGTATCAATGCCGGATGCGTCCAGACGCGCAAAATGCTGCGCCAGTGCATTCAGATCTAAATGGTTATCTGCCGTAAATGGGGTTACCGAGGGGCACCAAACGCCGGAAAAAGCAGGCTGATTTTGCATATTGTTCTCCGCAGGCGACAATTGAAACGGTGTTTTAAATTAATCATTTTTATCTGTGCGTGTCACAGCAAGTAGCACGATAATCCAACCGCGATCTCAATTATCGTCTTTACTTAACGCTCTTTTCTGAAAAATGCGGCGTGATTTATCCATCTTGCTGTTTCATCCTGTTTAACGAACGCTGAAATAGCATCCATACTGAATCTCAATGGCAATTTCCTGTGGCGCTAATATGTTGACTAGTAACCTTGCTAAGTCAGTTCGTCGCCCGCATATAAAGCAGGAACCTGCCTCGCAAAATAACCATGCTGTCCGGACGAAACGGCAAAAAGGTGACGCCTTGCGCGCGCTTTGTTGTTAACGTTGGGCAGAGCATCCAGGGATGAGAGAATGACTGACGAACAACTGAAAGCGTTAAGCGCCCTTAACGGAAAGCTGCTGCTGCAGCGCCAGGCAAAGCTTACCACCGCCGAATCTTGCACCGGCGGCTGGATTGCTAAAGTTTTGACCGATATCGCCGGTAGCTCCGCCTGGTTTGAACGCGCTTTTATCACCTACAGTAATGATGCCAAGCAGCAGATGATTGGCGTATCTGAACAGAGCTTGCAGCAGTGGGGCGCAGTCAGCGAACAAGTGGTAAAAGAGATGGCCGCTGGTGCGTTAAAAGAGGCCAGAGCGGACTTCGCCATTGCCGTTAGCGGCATTGCCGGACCGGACGGCGGCACCACGGAAAAACCGGTCGGCACCGTCTGGTTCGGCTTTGCCACAGCAGCAGGCGAAGCGGTGCAAAAACGCTTTGTATTTCAGGGTGATCGAGAGGCTGTGCGGCGGCAAGCGGTAGCGACGGCGCTGCAGATTTTACATGATGATTTTCTCAAAAATTTGACTTGATACTGTATGATTATACAGTATAATTACCATCCAATGAACGAGAGCACTGCACACAACCGTGGCGTGCTTTACCCCGGCATGATTAGGAGTAAAAATGGCTATTGACGAAAACAAGCAAAAGGCTCTGGCAGCAGCGCTGGGCCAAATTGAGAAGCAATTTGGTAAAGGCTCCATCATGCGCCTGGGTGAAGACCGCTCAATGGATGTGGAAACCATCTCGACCGGTTCGCTTTCGCTTGATATCGCCCTTGGTGCTGGCGGCCTGCCAATGGGCCGTATGGTTGAAATTTACGGTCCGGAATCGTCCGGTAAAACCACGCTGACGCTACAGGTCATCGCCGCCGCTCAGCGTAAGGGCAAAACCTGTGCCTTTATCGATGCCGAACATGCGCTGGATCCGGTTTATGCGAAAAAGCTGGGCGTTGATATTGATAACCTGCTCTGTTCTCAGCCGGATACCGGTGAACAGGCGCTGGAAATCTGTGATGCGCTGGCGCGTTCCGGTGCGGTAGACGTTATCATCGTCGACTCCGTTGCGGCGCTAACGCCGAAAGCGGAAATCGAAGGTGAAATCGGTGACTCACACATGGGTCTCGCCGCACGTATGATGAGCCAGGCGATGCGTAAGCTGGCCGGTAACCTGAAGCAGTCCAATACGCTGCTGATCTTTATCAACCAGATCCGTATGAAAATCGGCGTTATGTTCGGTAACCCGGAAACCACGACCGGTGGTAACGCGCTGAAGTTCTACGCCTCTGTGCGTCTTGATATTCGCCGTATTGGCGCGATCAAAGAGGGCGATAACGTCGTCGGCAGTGAAACCCGTGTCAAAGTGGTTAAAAACAAGATTGCTGCGCCGTTTAAACAGGCTGAATTCCAGATCATGTACGGTGAAGGGATTAACATCTACGGCGAGCTGGTGGATCTTGGCGTGAAGCACAAGCTGATCGAGAAGGCGGGTGCCTGGTATAGCTACAATGGCGATAAAATCGGCCAGGGTAAAGCGAATGCCAGCAACTACCTGAAAGAAAACAGCGCTGTGGCTAACGAAATCGAGCAGAAACTGCGTGATATGCTGCTGAACAATCCTGTCGAGGAAGGTAAAGCGGCCGTCCCGGCGGAGAATTACGAAGATACCGCTAGCGAAACTAACGAAGACTTCTAATTCCTCACCCCGGTCAGCCTGGCTGCCCGGGGTTTTTTTGTTCTAATACTTTGTATCCTGCCGCAATTCTCGCTACCCTCGCTTTTTACTGCTTATCTCAACCTACCAACCTGACGGAAGCGTAATGACTGACAAGCCCGCAACTCCGGTCACTTTTGCACGCCTGTTGGATCGTGCTACGCGTATTCTTGCCATGCGCGATCATAGCGAAGTCGAGTTCCGTCGTAAGATGGCGCAGTCAGCTGCGCGTGCCGCGATGCGCCATGATGAACCGGCTGAGGAAATTCCGGAAGAGATGATAGAACAGGTTATCGCCTGGTGCTATGAGCATAGCTGGCTGGACGATGTCCGTTTTGCCCAACGTTTTGTTATCAGCCGCAGCCGCAAGGGCTATGGCCCACAGCGTATCCGCATGGAGCTGGCGCAAAAGGGAATAGGGCGCGAACTGGCGGAAACCGCCCTGAGCGAGGCGGAGATCGATTGGGGCGCTCAGGCTTTAGACGCGGCAGAACGTAAATTTGGCCTGCCGTTGCCGCAGGAATGGAAACAAAAATCCAAAGTGCTGCGTTATCTGCAGGCGAAAGGGTTTTTCATGGAAGATATCCAGTCGATTTATCGAAATAATGATGATTGAACCGCGATGGGATTTTACTTCCCTCGGAAGAAAATTTATCTTATTCCCACTTTTTGTTGGTAACTCTTCACGCAGCCGTGTGGAACGCCCGCCCGGTGCCAAGGGAAGAACCTTCGTTAGCGTATTCCAGGATATTTATGAGCAAGAGTACTGCTGAGATCCGTCAAACGTTTCTCGATTTTTTCCATAGTAAGGGACACCAGGTTGTTGCCAGCAGCTCCCTCGTACCCCATAACGATCCGACGTTATTGTTTACTAACGCCGGGATGAACCAGTTTAAAGACGTTTTCCTTGGACAAGACAAGCGCAGCTACTCGCGTGCCACCACGTCGCAGCGTTGCGTGCGTGCCGGTGGTAAACATAATGACCTGGAAAACGTAGGCTATACTGCGCGTCACCATACTTTCTTTGAAATGCTGGGTAATTTCAGCTTCGGCGATTATTTCAAGAAAGAAGCGATTGCTTTTGCATGGGAGCTGTTGACGTCAGCGCAGTGGTTTAACCTGCCGAAAGAGCGCCTGTGGGTGACCGTGTACGAAACCGATGATGAAGCCTGGGATATTTGGGCCAATGAAATTGGCGTGCCCGCTGAGCGCATTATCCGTATCGGTGATAATAAAGGCGGCGCTTACGCTTCAGATAACTTCTGGCAGATGGGCGATACCGGACCATGCGGCCCGTGCAGCGAAATTTTCTACGATCATGGCGACCATATCTATGGCGGCCCGCCGGGCAGCCCGGAAGAAGATGGCGATCGCTATATCGAGATCTGGAATATCGTCTTTATGCAGTTTAACCGTCAGCCTGACGGTACGATGCTGCCGCTGCCTAAACCTTCTGTTGATACCGGCATGGGTTTGGAGCGTATTTCTGCGGTGCTGCAGCACGTTAACTCTAACTATGAAATCGATCTGTTCCAGAAGCTTATTGCTTCTGTGGCAGAGGTCACAGGCAGTACCGACCTCAGCAATAAATCGCTACGGGTTATTGCCGACCATATTCGTTCCTGTGCTTTCCTGATTGCCGATGGCGTAATCCCTTCAAATGAGAACCGTGGCTATGTGCTGCGTCGTATCATTCGTCGTGCGGTGCGTCATGGCAACATGCTGGGCGCTAAAGGTAGCTTCTTCTATAAGCTGGTTGGCCCGTTGATTGAAGTGATGGGCAGCGCTGGTGAAGATCTGCAACGCCAGCAGACACAGGTAGAGCAGATTCTTAAAACTGAAGAAGAGCAGTTTGCTAAAACGCTGGAGCGTGGTCTGGCGCTGCTGGATGAAGAGCTGGCGAATCTGCAGGGCGATACGCTGGATGGCGAAACCGTTTTCCGCCTGTACGATACCTTCGGCTTCCCGGCAGACCTGACGGCTGATGTGTGCCGTGAGCGTAATCTGAAAATTGATGAAGAAGGCTTTGAGCAGGCAATGGAGCGTCAGCGTCAGCGCGCTCGTGAAGCCAGCGGTTTTGGCGCTGACTACAGCAATGTTATCAGCATCGATTCCGCTTCATCTTTCAAGGGGTACGACAACCTTGCGTTAAAAGCCGCTATAACTGCCATCTATGTTAACGGCCAGCCGGCAGATGAAATCACCGCCGGAGAAGAAGGGGTGATTGTACTCGATGAGACGCCGTTCTATGGCGAATCAGGCGGGCAGGTAGGCGATACCGGCGTGCTGAAAGGGCTTAACGCTGAGTTTAACGTAAGCGATACGCAGAAATATGGTCAGGCTATTGGTCACACAGGCAAGCTGATCTCTGGTCACCTGCGCATTGGCGATCGACTGGATGCTCAGGTTGACGAGGCGCGTCGTGCGCGCATTCGCCTGAACCACTCAGCCACGCATCTGTTACATGCTGCGCTGCGTCAGGTTCTGGGAACGCACGTTGCTCAGAAAGGCTCGCTGGTAAACGATAAATATCTGCGATTCGATTTCTCGCACGCCGAGGCGATGAAGCCGCAGGAGATCCGTGAGGTTGAGGACATCGTTAACGCGCAGATCCGTCGTAACCTGCCGGTTGAGACCCATATCATGGATCTCGAAGAGGCCAAAGCGAACGGTGCAATGGCGCTGTTTGGCGAGAAATATGATGCGCGCGTGCGCGTACTCTCAATGGGCGACTTCTCGACCGAGCTGTGTGGCGGCACGCACGCCAGCCGCACGGGGGATATCGGCCTGTTCCGTATTACCTCTGAATCAGGCACGGCCGCAGGTATTCGTCGTATCGAGGCGATAACGGGCGAAGCGGCGCTGGCGCAGGTCAACGCGCAGGCTGAGCAATTGCATGATATCGCGCAGCTGGTTAAAGCCAACAGCAGTAATCTGAATGAAAAAGTGCGTGCTATGATCGATCACGCGCGCGCGCTGGAAAAAGAGTTGCAGCAGTTAAAAGATCAGCAGGCGGCTCAGGAAAGCGCTTCGCTGAGCAGCAAAGCCAAAGATATCAACGGTATAAAATTATTGGTCAATGAGCTGAGCAATGTCGATCCTAAACTGTTGCGAACCATGGTTGATGAGTTAAAAAATCAGCTGGGCTCGGCAGTGATCGTCCTGGCGACGGTAGCAGACGGGAAAGTTTCTCTGATTGCCGGTGTAACAAAAGATCTTACCGACCGTGTTAAAGCGGGCGAGCTGATTGGTGCGGTGGCGCAGCAGGTTGGCGGTAAAGGCGGTGGACGTCCGGATATGGCGCAGGCGGGTGGTACGGATGCACAGGCGCTGCCTGCTGCGCTGGCCAGCGTTGAGTCCTGGGTGTCTGCTAAACTGTAAGGGATAAAAAAGCAGTGCGGAAAGCGCCGTGGATAGCCTCCGCTGGCGCTTTTTAATGCAAACCGTACTCTGTAATAACAAAGTCAGGTTGCGGGTAATGATTTCGGCTAAACTAACTATCAGCAGAATGTATTAGCGTGACAAGATGCGTTGATGTATTTGTCATCATCTACGTTTAGCGCTATATGATGGATAATGCCGGGGACCCGACAGGCCCGACTCTTTTAATCTTTCAAGGAGCAAAGAATGCTTATTCTAACTCGTCGAGTTGGTGAAACCCTCATGATTGGCGATGAGGTGACGGTAACGGTACTGGGAGTGAAAGGTAATCAGGTTCGTATTGGTGTGAATGCGCCAAAAGAAGTTTCAGTACACCGTGAAGAAATCTATCAGCGTATCCAGGCTGAAAAGAGCCAACCACAGTAAAAGCTATACCGAATCCCGCGCCTCGCTCTCATTACCGCGAGGCGCAATGTTTTTCCCGCCCTGTTTTTTTCTCTGTTGTTTTCCCCTGATTGTGAACTGTCTCCTGTTTCGCTGTTGATAAATCACTCTTTTTGTCGGCAAAATACGCGAATTGCGTGGCTTTTGTGCAAACAAACATTTGTTGGGAAAAATTGTTTGACTTATAAGTGCGGGAAAGTAATATGTGCGCCACGCAGTGCCGATGAGCGGAAACAAAGTTCAGCAGCACAGTTCGCAAGAACGCGTAAGGTGAGATGGCCGAGAGGCTGAAGGCGCTCCCCTGCTAAGGGAGTATGCGGTCAAAAGCTGCATCGAGGGTTCGAATCCCTCTCTCACCGCCATTTAATGATGCATCCGTAGCTCAGCTGGATAGAGTACTCGGCTACGAACCGAGCGGTCGGAGGTTCGAATCCTCCCGGATGCACCATCTCCAGGAAGTAAAGCGATACAGTGTTAGCAGCCTGTGTCACGGTGAGTTGTCAGCACCCTGTGTTATACAAGAATTTGTAATGCATCCGTAGCTCAGCTGGATAGAGTACTCGGCTACGAACCGAGCGGTCGGAGGTTCGAATCCTCCCGGATGCACCATTTTCTCTGAAGCGTTAACGTCTTCTTTAGTATTTCCTCAGGTCAGTTGCAGTTCCCCCTGTTTTTCCGATGCATCCGTAGCTCAGCTGGATAGAGTACTCGGCTACGAACCGAGCGGTCGGAGGTTCGAATCCTCCCGGATGCACCATCTTCAGATTTTCTCCTCTGTTTATTCTCTGGTACCTCTCTTCACACTCTTGCGTTACCCTTTATTCTCTCGCATTACTTTTTATTCTCTCGCGTTACCTTACAAATTTTCCTGTTGCGTTTTCTCATCACCTTCTTTAGCGACCCCCGTACGACCTCATTCAGGTTCCTGAACTCTCTGACCTTTTTCTGATTCCTAAATTTCCCAATAGATTCAAAGCATTTGCTGTTCATTGCTACCGGCGACAACCCGCATACTTTACGTTAAAGTAAAGGGGCATTTATTCACAGCCGGGAGAGGATATGTACGATCGCTATGATGGTCTGATTTTTGATATGGACGGTACACTCCTCGATACCGAGACGACTCATCGTCAGGCCTGGGATCGAGTGCTGACGCGTTATGGTTTGTCGTTTGATGAACAGGCGATGATTGGGCTGAATGGCTCACCAACATGGCGTGTGGCGGAATTTATCATTGCCAGCCATCAAGCCGATCTGGATCCTTTCCAGCTGGCTGCTGAAAAAACAGCCGCCGTGAAAACCATGCTTTTTGACAGCGTTCGTGCTTTGCCGCTTATCGAGGTGGTGAAAGCTTATCACGGGCGCAAGCCTATGGCGGTGGGGACCGGCAGTGAACATGCAATGGCCGATGCTTTGTTGCAGCATCTGCATCTGCGTCATTATTTTGACGTTATCGTTGGTGCTGATGATGTAACGCGCCATAAACCTGAACCCGACACTTTTTTGCGCTGCGCTGCGTTAATGGGCGTGGATGCTGAAAAATGCGTGGTGTTTGAAGATGCCGACTTTGGCCTGCAGGCAGCGCAAGCCGCCGGTATGGCTGCGGTAGATGTTCGCTTATTGTGAATGACATTCTGAGTTACGGTTCGTTATTTGCCAGCAGTTTTTTGAGCGCCACGCTGCTACCGGGTAGCTCTGAGGTGCTGCTGGTTACGTTACTACTGGCAGGGAATTTGCCGGCATTAGGTCTGATTTGTGTCGCAGCCGTGGGGAACACGCTCGGCGGATTAACAAACGTTGTTATTGGTCGCTTACTGCCGCCAAAGCAGGGGCGATGGCATAACACAGCAATGGCGTGGTTGCGTCGGCTTGGTCCTGCAGCACTGTTATTCAGTTGGTTACCGCTGATTGGCGATCTGCTGTGTGTACTGGCTGGCTGGTTGCGTTTCTCATGGCTCCCGGTAGTGCTGTTTTTGGCTATTGGCAAGACTCTGCGTTACGTAGTGGTCGCGACCGCAACTTTACAGGGCATGGCGTGGTGGCATTGATTCCTTCAGGATCGGGGCTACGGTAAACATTATGCTAAACAAAAATAAATTATTCTCTGAGCGGGAGGTCACTTTGATCCCGGACGTATCACAGGCGCTTTCCTGGCTGGAAGCACATCCTGACGCCCTGAAAGGTATTGGTCGTGGCATTGAGCGTGAAACGCTGCGTGTCAGGCCAGACGGTAAACTCGCGACCACCGGTCATCCGGCGGATCTTGGCGCAGCCTTGACCCATAAATGGATTACCACTGATTTTGCTGAATCACTGCTTGAGTTTATTACACCCGTCGATCGCGATATCGATCATCTGCTGGCGTTTTTACGCGATATACATCGTCATGTCGCCCGCGAGTTAGGTGAAGAGCGTATGTGGCCTTTCAGTATGCCCTGCGTGATTGAAAACAGCGATGCTATCCAGCTGGCACAATATGGCAGCTCGAACATTGGACGTATGAAAACGCTCTATCGCGAAGGTCTGAAAAACCGCTACGGCGCGCTGATGCAGACTATTTCCGGCGTGCATTACAACTTCTCGCTACCGCTCTCTTTCTGGCAGGCGTGGGCTGGCGTTAAAGATATGGAAAGCGGCAAAGATGTCATCTCTGCCGGCTATTTACGCTTGATCCGTAACTATTATCGCTTTGGCTGGGTTATTCCCTATCTGTTTGGCGCTTCGCCTGCGGTTTGTTCTACTTTCCTGCAGGGGAAAGAGAGCAGCCTGCCTTTTGAGCGCAACGAGCGCGGTATGCTCTGGCTACCCTATGCTACCTCGCTGCGCTTAAGCGATTTGGGGTATACCAATAAATCGCAGAGCAATCTGGGCATTACGTTTAATACCCTGAACGGCTATGTCGAGGCGTTGAAAAAGGCGATTAAAACCCCTTCTGAAGAATATGCGCGTATGGGCGTAAAAGATGAAGAAGGGCGCTGGTTACAGCTTAATACCAACGTGCTGCAGATAGAAAACGAACTCTATGCGCCTATTCGTCCCAAACGCGTTACGCGTTCTGGCGAGGCGCCGTCTGATGCGCTGGCGCGCGGCGGCATTGAATATATTGAAGTGCGTTCGCTGGATATTAACCCTTTCTCACCGGTTGGTGTGGATGAAACGCAGGTGCGCTTCCTGGATCTGTTTCTGATCTGGTGTACGCTGGCAGACGCGCCGGAAATGAGCAGCGCTGAACTGCAATGCACGCGGCAAAACTGGAATCGCGTTATCCTTGAAGGTCGTAAGCCGGGTCAGACCATCGGCATAGGCTGTGAAGATACCCGCCAGCCGTTAACGATGGTGGGCAAAGCGCTGTTTGCCGACCTGAAACGCGTAGCGGAAGTTCTCGATAGCCAGTCGGGATCGCCAGATTACCAGCAGGTGTGCGATCGCCTGGTCGCCTCTTTTGACGATCCTGAGTTAACCTATTCTGCGCGCATCTTACAGACGATGCTGGATAACGGCATCAGCGGAACCGGGCTGGCGCTGGCCGAGCAGTATCGTCAGATGCTGACGGAAGAGCCGTTGCAGGTATTAACCGGGGAAGACTTCACTCAGGAAGCGATACGCTCACGTCATGCGCAGCAGGAGCTGGAAGCGGCAGATACCCTGAGTTTCGCTGAGTTTTTGGCGAGCAAGAAAGGATAGAAAAGAAAATGGCCACAATCACTGTGGCCAAACTAACATCTCTGTTGTCAGGGATGATGATAACAAATGCGCGTCTTTCACTTATTCAGACGCACGGCGAACAGAAAAGTTTCATCGTTCACAAAAAAATTTTTAGCTGAGGTAACGATATGCCATTACTGGACAGTTTTACCGTTGATCATACCCGTATGGCCGCGCCGGCAGTACGCGTCGCCAAAACCATGAATACGCCTCATGGCGATACCATCACGGTATTTGATCTGCGTTTCTGCGTACCCAATAAAGAAGTTATGCCGGAACGCGGTATCCACACGCTTGAGCATCTGTTCGCAGGCTTTATGCGTAACCACCTGAATGGCGACGGCGTAGAAATTATTGATATCTCTCCGATGGGATGCCGCACCGGCTTTTATATGAGCCTGATCGGTACGCCTTCCGAGCAGCGCGTAGCTGATTCATGGAAAGCGGCGATGAATGATGTGCTGAAGGTCAATGACCAGAATCAGATCCCGGAACTGAACGAATATCAGTGCGGGACCTATCAGATGCACTCGCTGGATGAGGCCAAAGATATTGCCCGTCACATCATTGAGCATGACGTACGCGTTAACCACAATGATGAACTGGCGCTGCCGCAGGATAAGCTGAAAGAGCTGGAAATTCACTAAGCGTAAAGCATAAAAAAGGGCCGCATTTGCGGCCCTTTTATTGGCGGCGAATCAGGAGCCAATACTGGATTGCAGCGGCTGTTGAGGCGTTACCCTTATCTGCTTCACCATA
Organism: Pantoea sp. FN0307; assembly: GCF_050113815.1. Lineage (NCBI taxonomy): Bacteria > Pseudomonadati > Pseudomonadota > Gammaproteobacteria > Enterobacterales > Erwiniaceae > Pantoea > Pantoea sp. FN0307. The sequence continues at coordinate 604,520 of NZ_JBNJSO010000002.1, forward strand.
TTGTCCTGCACATCAAGAATATCGATATCATAGTTATTTATCTGGATGCGCGTGCCTGCCTGCGGGATCTCTTCCAGCTCTTCCAGCAGCATGCCGTTAACCGTACGCGCCTCTTCCTGAGGTAAGTGCCAGTTAAATGCTTTATTGATTTCCCGCACGTTAGCCGTGCCTTCAATCAACACCGAACCATCGCTTTGCGGCATCACTTCTTCAGCCAGTGAAGGAGACATGGAGGTTGTAAAATCACCTACAATCTCTTCCAGAATATCTTCGATGGTAACCAGTCCCTTGATATCGCCATACTCGTCCACCACCAGCCCAACTTTCTTCTTGTTGCGCTGAAATTTAACCAGCTGCACGTTAAGCGGCGTGCCTTCCGGCACGTAGTAAATTTCATCAGCAGCGCGCAGCAGGTTCTCTTTGGTGAACTCTTTTTTCTCGGTCATCATGCGCCACGCTTCGCGTACGCGCAGCATAGCCACGGCGTCGTCCAGCGAGTCACGATATAATACGATGCGTCCATGAGGAGAGTGGGAAACCTGGCGTTCAATGGATTTCCACTCATCGTTGATATTGATGCCGACGATTTCATTCCGCGGCACCATGATGTCATCCACGCTCACCTTTTCCAGATCCAGCACCGACAGCAGCATCTCCTGGTGACGGCGCGACATAAGCGAGCGGGATTCATACACAATGGTGCGCAGCTCATCTTTATTCAACGCTGAACTGATTGAACCGTCCGATTTGATGCCAATCATACGCATCAGCAGGCGGGTAATGGTATTTAGCAGCCATACCAGCGGCATCATGATAATTTGCAGCGGGCCAAGCAGCAGGCTGCTGGGATAGGCAACTTTTTCCGGATAAAGCGCGGCAATGGTTTTTGGCAGAACTTCCGCGAAAATCAATACCGCAAAAGTCAGTATGCCGGTGGCAATGGCGACGCCTGCGTTACCATACAGGCGCATCCCAACGATAGTGGCGAGCGCTGAGGCGAGGATGTTGACCAGGTTGTTGCCGATCAGCACCAGGCTTATCAAACGGTCTGGTCGTCGCAGTAATTTCTCCACGCGACGTGCGCTGCGGTTGCCGTTTTTCGCTTTATGGCGTAGCCGGTAGCGGTTAAGGGTCATTATGCCGGTCTCGGAACCGGAAAAGTAAGCCGAGACCAGAATCATCACGACCAGCGTAATAATCAGTGTGGTGGTTGAAACGTGTTCCAACGCGAAATCCTTTTATCAATCAGTGAGTGAGCAGATGCTGTAGTACGCGGCTGCCGAAGTAAGACATGGTCAACAACAGCGCACCACCACAGTTAAACCAGACGACGCGGCGTCCACGCCAGCCTTCATGATAGTGTCCCCAGAGCAAAACGATATAAACAAACCAGGCCAGAATCGACAGCACGGCTTTATCCACGTTTTCGGGGGAAAAGAGATTATCCATATAAAACAGGCCAGTACAGAGTACCAGCGTCAGCAATACGACGCCAACCTGCGTGATATGAAACATTTTGCGCTCGATGGTCATCAGCGGCGGTACATCGTTACTGAAGGCTAAGCGCTTATTTTTCAGCTGGTAATCGATCCAGGCCAGCTGCAGCGCGTAGAGTGCGGCGATAATCAGCGTGGCATAGGCAAAAAGCGCCAGCCCGATATGGATCATCATGCCAGGTGTGGTTTCCAGATGCGTAATAAACGCATTCGGCACGAAGGTCGCAAAGGCGAGATTGATAAGCGCAAAGCTATAAACAATCGGCAGCAGCAGCCAGCCACGATTACGCGAAGCGACAATGGTCATGATGATGCAGATCAGCAAACTTACCAGCGAACCAATGTTCAGCAGGCTAAGGTTTTGAGCGCCATTAACGAAGATGCGCTGCTGAAGCGCCACCGCATGCGCCGCCAACGCCAGCGTTGCCGACAGAACGGCCATGCGTCGCCAGGCGCCGTTATTCCGCAGCAGGCTGGGAATGATCAGAGCAAGGCTAAATGAGTAGGCAAAGAGCGCCAGAATCGCGAAAGCAGACATAGAATGGTCAAATATCGGAAAGATGAAGAAAAACGCAGTATAGCGCCAGCCGGAGTTTGCTCCAAACGTTCTCATTGTGGATTGCAGAGATCGCCAATGCTTCGTGTTATAATCCACCACATTGTGTCGCCCAGGCGGCTCTGTTTTATCTTGAGCGAGAGACAATGTTTGATAATTTAACCGATCGATTGTCGCAAACCCTGCGCAATATCAGCGGCCGCGGAAGGCTGACCGAAGAAAACGTCAAAGAAACCCTGCGTGAAGTGCGCATGGCGCTGCTGGAGGCGGACGTTGCGCTGCCGGTAGTGCGTGAATTTATTAACCGCGTAAAAGAGCGCGCGGTTGGGCACGAAGTGAATAAAAGCCTGACGCCGGGTCAGGAGTTTATCAAAATTGTGCGTAATGAGCTGGTTGAGGCGATGGGATCGGAAAACCATGCCCTTAACCTCGCCGCGCAGCCGCCAGCCGTGGTGCTGATGGCCGGCCTGCAGGGTGCGGGTAAAACCACCAGCGTTGGTAAGCTCGGTAAGTTCCTGCGTGAAAAGCACAAGAAAAAAGTGCTGGTTGTTTCTGCCGACGTCTATCGTCCGGCGGCGATCAAGCAGCTGGAAACGCTGGCACAGCAGGTAGGCGTGGATTTTTGCCCGTCTGACCTGAGCCAGAAGCCGGTTGATATCGTTAACAACGCGCTAAAAGAAGCAAAGCTTAAATTCTACGATGTGCTGCTGGTGGATACCGCCGGCCGTCTGCACGTAGATGAGGCCATGATGGATGAGATCAAACAGGTACACGCCGCGATTAATCCGGTGGAGACGCTGTTTGTGGTCGATGCCATGACCGGTCAGGATGCGGCAAACACGGCGAAGGCGTTTAACGAAGCGCTGCCGTTAACCGGCGTTATTTTGACCAAGGTCGACGGTGATGCTCGCGGCGGTGCGGCGCTCTCTATTCGTCATATCACCGGCAAGCCGATTAAGTTTATGGGCGTCGGTGAAAAGACCGAAGCGCTGGAGCCGTTTTATCCCGATCGTCTGGCGTCACGTATCCTCGGCATGGGCGACGTACTGTCGCTTATCGAAGATATTGAAAGCAAAGTCGATCGTGCCCAGGCAGAAAAACTGGCGAACAAGCTGAAGAAAGGCGACGGCTTTGACCTGAATGACTTTCTGGAACAGCTAAAACAGATGCGCAATATGGGCGGTATGGCCAGCCTGATGGGAAAACTTCCCGGAATGGGGCAACTGCCGGATAACGTTAAGTCGCAGATGGATGACAAAGTACTGGTGCGCATGGAGGCGATGATCAACTCCATGACGCGCAAAGAGCGTGAAAAACCTGAGATTATCAAGGGGTCACGCAAGCGTCGTATCGCCGCAGGTTCCGGTATGCAGGTGCAGGATGTCAACCGTATGCTCAAGCAATTCGACGATATGCAGCGCATGATGAAAAAGATGAAAAAGGGTGGCATGTCAAAAATGCTGCGTGGAATGAAGGGCATGATGCCACCGGGCTTTCCGGGGCGTTAAGCCGTTCCAATGTAAAGTCCCGACAGCTTGCTCACTTTAGATTGCTTTTTGCGCCAAAATGAGTAAAATTTTCGGGCTTTTTATACGACACCCGGGCCCCGTTCCTCGATGGGGCCCGGTTGTTTTATTAACTGAAGAGGATGTTATGGTAACAATTCGTTTGGCACGTCACGGCGCGAAAAAGCGTCCGTTCTATCAGGTTGTCGTTACTGACAGCCGCAACGCACGCAATGGTCGTTTCATTGAGCGTGTAGGCTTCTTCAACCCGATCGCATCTGGTCAGGCTGAAGCACTGCGTCTGGACCTGGACCGTATTGAGCACTGGGTTGGCCAGGGCGCTACGCTGTCCGATCGCGTTAACGCGCTGATCAAAGAAGCTAAAAAAGCAGCTTAATCTGTCACGGTGGTTAGCATGAGCAAACAACTCGCCACACAGCCTCCCGTTAATCCCGTTACGTTGGGAAAAATGGGAGCGGCCTACGGCATTCGGGGTTGGCTCAAAGTGTTTTCTTCCACCGAAGATGCCGACAGCATCTTTGACTACCAGCCCTGGTTCATTCAACGCGCCGGTAAATGGCAGCAGATTGAGCTGGAAAGCTGGAAGCACCACAATCAGGACATCATCATCAAAGTCAAAGGCATTGATGATCGTGATGCGGCGGCTCAGTTGACTAACTGTGAAATTTTAGTCGACTCCACGCAGTTGCCGAAGCTGGAAGAGGGTGATTACTACTGGAAAGACCTCATGGGTTGCAAAGTAGTTACCGTTGACGGCTATGAAATGGGAAAAGTCATTGATTTGATGGAAACCGGCTCAAACGACGTACTGGTCGTGCAGGCAAACCTGAAAGATGCGTTCGGTGTGAAAGAGCGGTTAATTCCGTTTCTTGATGAACAGGTTATCAAGAAAGTCGATCTCACTACCGGCACCATTGAAGTAGATTGGGATCCTGGTTTTTGACCTCCGAACAAAACGGTAATCCAACGGCGTGCTCTATGTGGATTGGTGTAATTAGCCTGTTTCCAGAGATGTTTCGCGCTATTACCGACTACGGGGTAACTGGCCGGGCAGTAAAAAATGGCCTGCTCAGCGTCCAAAGCTGGAGTCCGCGTGACTTCACGCATGACCGGCATCGCACCGTGGACGATCGTCCTTATGGCGGCGGTCCGGGGATGTTGATGATGGTACAACCCTTACGGGATGCCATCCACGCAGCGAAAGCGGCGGCGGGAGAGGGCGCTAAGGTGATTTATCTGTCACCTCAGGGGCGCAAGCTCGATCAAGATGGAGTTTGCGAACTGGCAACGCAGCAGAAGTTAATTCTGGTTTGCGGACGCTACGAAGGGATCGATGAGCGCGTGATCCAGACTGAAATCGATGAAGAATGGTCGATTGGGGATTACGTACTCAGCGGTGGAGAGTTGCCAGCGATGACGTTGATTGATTCAGTTGCCCGGTTTATACCTGGTGTGCTGGGCAAGCAGGCGTCAGCCGAAGAAGATTCGTTTTCTGAAGGTTTGCTGGACTGTCCGCATTATACCCGCCCTGAAGTGTTGGAAGGGCTGGAGGTTCCGCCAGTATTACTGTCGGGCAACCATGCTGAAATTCGCCGTTGGCGCCTGAAACAGTCGCTTGGCCGTACCTGGCTTAGAAGACCTGAACTTCTGGAAAACCTGGCTCTGACTGAAGAGCAAGCAAAGTTGCTTAGCGAGTTCCAGCAGGAATTCAGCGCGCAACAAAACTATGATGCGGAAGGCTAGCCTTCCGATAAGATCAGTTTACCCAGGATAAGAGATTTAATTATGAGCAACATTATCAAGCAAATCGAACAAGAGCAGATGAAGCAGGACGTACCTTCTTTCCGTCCGGGTGATTCCGTGGAAGTGAAAGTATGGGTCGTTGAAGGTTCTAAAAAGCGTCTGCAGGCATTCGAGGGCGTGGTTATCGCTATTCGTAACCGCGGTCTGCACTCTGCATTCACTGTTCGCAAAATTTCCAATGGCGAAGGTGTTGAGCGTGTATTCCAGACTCACTCACCGGTCATTGACAGCATCACCGTGAAACGTCGTGGTGCCGTGCGTAAAGCGAAACTGTACTACCTGCGTGAGCGTACTGGTAAAGCAGCTCGTATCAAAGAGCGCCTTAACTAAGAGCTCGCGTAAGCGACATCTTAAAGTTAATAGCAATAAAGGGGTTAGCATCAAGCTAGCCCCTTTTTTTATGCGCAAAAAAGTGTGGCTCTTTAGCCAGCTTCGCTAATTCATTGCGCCAGCCGACAGTTGTATAAAAAATGTCATAAACGGCGGAACCTCTTATGCCCGCAGTCTACACAAAGGGAATCGTGTATTAGTTGTACTGATGTTCTTTTCACCAGATTAAACACGAGTTTGAACTAACAACCTTCAGCAATCGGCGTGGCGATGACCTTATCGCAACCGAATCCTTGTTGATTTAACTCTGGAGTCTATCGAACATGACTAACGGCATTCAGCGTCAACCGGCGGTGCAAAATTTTTCCCGTCCAATCAATAACCAGACCGATGCTGCAGGCAGCAGCCAGACACAGGGCGTGCGTAGCCACGGGACCAGCGCTGCCGGGCATGCAGGCACTGTAACGGCAGCAGGAGGCGTTGATGCACAACGCCAGAAGAACATCACCGAATTGAAAAACCTGATGAAGGAATTTTTCACCGCCGGTGAAGGAATGGAAGCGCTGATTGATTCGCGCGCCACCGAACTGCACGAAATGGGTTACAACCCGGACAGCGCCCGCAGCGTACTGACGAAAGGCAAGAAGCTTGATGCTGCTACCGATGCAGCTCTGGGCGCGCTGGGCGCGGTTGCCTTTGCAACCTCCTCTTTTCCGGCAGAAGCACTGGCAAAAGTAGCGAACAACTACTTTGGTTTTCCCCCAGGCACGCTGACCGCTGAGGCGGTTAACGGTGCCATCGGCGGAGGCACGGCCATGGTACTGAAATCATTCTGGGACAAGGTATCGGCCAATGCGCAGCATGATGCGAAATGGATGGATGCTAATATGGATAAACTGGAGCCGGCAATGCAGGAAACGGTCAAACATCGCGAAGGGTTGGGCCACAATATGAAACAGGCACTATTGGGCGGAACCGGTTATAACGCACGCAATGTGATTACCGGCACGGTAGCAGCCAGCGTAGCCGGGCTGTCAGAGAAACAGATCTATGCGGCTAATACAGCAACCAGTACGCCGCTGACCGTGGCGGCGGGCGCTCTTAGCGGGTACGTACAGAACAAAGCAAATAATCTGCATGGTCCTGAGTTTCTGCTGGGACGCACCGACTGGAAAGAGCGCTTCAGGCAGCTTGATGACACTCAGGTTATGGATCAGGTTGTAAAGGGCGGCGCAAAACGGTTAGCGGACGCTGCGCAGGGTTTGGTTTCTCCACGCCAACTCGCCAAAGGTGGCATGAATATTTTGTCAGGCAATATGGTTGCCGAAACGATGGCGCTTGGCGCTGGTCTGGCGGGCGTGAATAGTCTGCGCAATATGACCCGTCATGCAATGGAGAAAGAGACGAGCAATATTAACGTGCAGCAGGCAGTCGAGCAGTTGGTTAACCTTTTTGGTGCTGCCGCTGCTTATGCCGGTCAGGGCGTCGCGGGAACCATCGCCGGTAAGCCCGTCGACACCAATGAGCAGGCGATAGACAGCTTCTTTGATAAGCATCCCGCGCTGGATATCAATAATAGCCGACGCAAGGATAACGCCGCTGAAAACGCGGCAACCGGTAATCCGCTAACGGCAAGCGCGTCAGGGCAGGGCGGAACAGCGGCTACCGACAATGATAACGCGCCAGCCGATCAGACAGTGGATATTCCTTTGCGCCCGCTAACCCAGTCAGGTAATCAGGCGATCGCTTCCTCTTCACGAGCCGATAACGCATCCCAGCAAAGCCTTGATAGCGCTTTTGTCGCCCGTCCAAAAAGTGCCAGCAGTCAGGAAAGCTTTCAGTCAGCCATTAGCAGAGCAAGTTCTCCTGAGGAGTTAAGCGCGCTTCAGGCACAGCAAAAAATTGCCGCAGCGTCAGGTGAATGGCCGTTAAAAAATACGTGATGAGCAGGCGGGCAGCTTTAAACGCTTGCTCTGCCAGTTAAAAGTTAAACAGGATAGCGGCAGATAAGAAATGGCGCGCGTCCGGTCAGGGATGACCTATAACGTAACCGCAGGATGACCCGTGATGAAATCTTCGCGCCGCAAATGATAGATCGCGGCGGTAACAGGCCCGCTGTCCAACACGATCAGCCCATAACGCAGAGCGATTAACTGTGCGCCACAGCTAATCGCCACCGCCCGGCTGGGCGCGTTGGCTTCAGCGGCTAAAATTTCAATGACGTTAATTTCAGGGCGACGAAAACCCTCTCTGGCCAGCTGCATCACAGCCTGACGGGCGATGCCTTTGCGTTGTTCTTTCTGACGTACCCAATAGCCTATAGCGCAGTGTTCACCAGGCGTTTGCCCATAGCGAATTCCGGCAGCGCCCAGAAAACGATGATCGCTGACGGCAAAAATTCCCATTTCATTTGCTTCGCCTTGTTCCCGTTGACGATCGATCAGGCGGAACCATTCAATAGCTTCATCAGGCTGATAATTCTCATGCGCCCAGGACATCCATGGTTTTAGCGAAGAGAGCGACTCATTAATTGCCGCTGCGTAGTCAGCGGCATCCGTGGCCAGCATCGGCCGTAAATAAATTTCCATGTAGTCTCCGTAGAAACATTTACTCAATAGCCAGCGGAAAAGAGAGCGTTATAAGGGCTTGTTAGAAAAAGTATTGTTGCTTAATTTCTCGCTAATAGCCTGGAGCGGCTTAACATTTCTTAAAGAACATGAACAACTGATATGTAAACTTTATTATACATAATGGATTTGAGGTTTGTCGTTGGCTTTCATGCATAAAATCATATTATTCATATGTTTATATTTATAAATTTGGCGCGTTGATTATTCTAGTAAAAAAAGATATACACATCGGTGATGGTCTGTATTTCCTGTGTTACATTATTTGCTCACCGCAATGACGAAAAGGCCAGAAAGAGGATCGCCAACATGCAAAAAGACGCGCTGAATAATGTCCATATCACAGAAGAACAGATTTTGATCACCCCGGAACAGCTGAAACAAAAGTTTCCGCTGAACGCCGAGCTAGAGGCTCAGGTTGCTGTGGCACGTCAGACCATCTCTGACATTATTGCCGGCCGGGATCATCGTCTGTTAGTGGTATGCGGCCCCTGTTCTGTCCACGATCCGGAAGCAGCGCTCGCTTATGCTCGTCAGTTAAAAGATCTTTCTGAGCAGTTGAAGGATCAGCTCTATATCGTCATGCGCGTCTATTTTGAAAAACCTCGCACTACCGTTGGCTGGAAAGGATTAATCAACGATCCCTGTATGGATAACTCTTTTGACGTGGAAGCGGGCTTACATATTGCCCGGCAGCTGCTGGTGAATCTGGTTGAAATGGGATTACCGCTGGCCACTGAAGCGCTGGATCCCAACAGCCCTCAATACCTGGGCGATCTTTTTAGCTGGTCAGCTATCGGTGCGCGTACCACAGAATCACAAACGCATCGTGAAATGGCTTCCGGGCTGTCAATGCCGGTTGGCTTTAAGAACGGCACGGACGGTAGCCTGGGCACCGCTATTAACGCCATGCGCGCCGCAGCCATGCCGCACCGTTTCGTTGGCATCAATCAGGCCGGTCAGGTTTGCCTGCTTCAGACACAGGGCAACCCGGACGGGCACGTTATTTTACGTGGTGGCAAAACCCCAAACTATAGCCCGGCGGACGTTGAGCAGTGCGAAAACGAGATGTTGAAAGCGGGATTACGTCCGGCGCTGATGATAGATTGCAGTCACGGCAATTCAAATAAAGACTATCGCCGCCAGCCTGGCGTTGCTGAATCCGCCGTTGCGCAAATCAGGGACGGCAACCGTTCCATTATCGGCCTGATGCTGGAAAGCCATATTCATGAAGGCAGCCAGTCCTCTGAGCAGCCTCGCAGTGAGATGCGTTATGGTGTATCGGTTACCGATGCCTGTATTAGCTGGGAAACTACCGCGCAGCTGTTACAACGTATTCATCGGGAGCTCAGCGGCGTACTGGCGGCGCGTTTGTCACAGGAGAGTTAAAAAGAGATGGTGGCTGAACTCAACGCGCTGCGTGATCAGATTGATGAGGTAGATAAGGCATTGCTCGATTTACTGGCTAAACGGCTGCAGCTGGTGGCCGAAGTCGGGGAAGTAAAAAGCCGCTATGGCTTGCCGATCTATGTGCCTGAGCGTGAAGCAAGCATGCTGGCTTCGCGTCGTAAAGAGGCGGAGGCGCTCGGTGTGCCGCCGGACTTGATTGAAGATATATTGCGTCGCGTCATGCGGGAATCCTATTCCAGCGAAAATGATAAAGGCTTCAAGACGCTCTGTCCTGAACTGCGTCCGGTAATTATCGTCGGCGGTAAAGGACGTATGGGGCAGCTGTTTGAGAAGATGCTAATGCTCTCCGGCTATCAGGTCAAAATCCTCGATAAAGAGGAGTGGGAGCAGGCGCCGTCGTTATTGCAGGATGCGGGGATGGTTATCGTTAGCGTGCCTATCCATCTGACCGAACAGGTGATCGCCCGGCTGCCTCCGTTACCGGACGATTGCATATTGGTGGATATTGCCTCGGTAAAAAATCGGCCATTACAGGCGATGCTGGCGGCACATTCGGGGCCGGTATTAGGGCTGCATCCCATGTTTGGCCCCGACAGCGGCAGCCTGGCGAAGCAGGTTGTGGTGTGGTGTGATGGTCGTCAGCCAGAGGCTTATCAGTGGTTTCTGGAGCAAATCCAGGTGTGGGGCGCGCGGCTACATCGCATCAGCGCCGCTGAGCACGATCAGAACATGGCCTTTATACAGGCGCTGCGTCACTTTGCTACCTTTGCTTACGGCTTACATCTTGCTGAGGAAAATGTTCAGCTTGAGCAGTTACTGGCGCTTTCGTCGCCAATTTACCGGCTGGAGCTGGCAATGGTGGGGCGGCTGTTTGCACAGGATCCGCAGCTTTATGCCGATATCATTATGTCTTCAGAAAGTAATCTGGCGTTGATTAAGCGTTACTATCAGCGTTTCGGTGAAGCCATTGCGTTACTGGAACGGAGCGATAAACAGGGCTTTATTGATAGCTTCCGTAAAGTCGAACAGTGGTTTGGCGATTATGCACCGCGCTTTATGCTGGAAAGCCGTTCGCTGCTGCGTTCGGCTAATGATAATCGGGTGTAGCCTGCGGAAGGTGTAATCCACGTAAAATTAAAGCCCGTTCTGACAACGGGCTTTTTTGTTACGCCTGCGGTGGCTGTCCGTTAGAGGCGGTTATACCGCCGTCAACCGGCAAATTAACGCCGGTGATATAGCGGGCATCGTCACTGGCCAGGAAGGCGATGGCGGCAGCGATATCTTCTGCTGCACCCGGACGACCAAGCGCAATACGCTCGTTAAACTTCGCCATCAGCTGGGCATTGTTCTGCATCTCTTCGGTCATATCCGTGATGGTCAGGCCCGGGCAGATGGCATTGACCCGCACGCCATCTTTACCGTAATCCATCGCCAGAGCGCGCGTGAAGTTAGTAATAGCCCCTTTCGCAGCATTATAGATACTCATACCCCAGTCGCCGCCCAGTCCGGACACGGAAGAGATGTTGATAACGTTGCCGCCGCTTTCCAGCAGCATTGGCATGAAAGCGCGAGTACAGTAGAAAACGCCATCAAGGTCGGTAGACATGACCTTTTTCCAGTCTTCATCGCTGGCTTGATGAATTTTTCCTGATGCATTCACACCGGCATTATTGATCAATACATCCGCATGACCGTAATGCTCGCGTACCTGTTCTGCCAGGGCCTCTACATCTTCCCGTTTCGACACGTCGGCAACAACAACCAGATGATCGCCCGCTTTAAGCGTGGCAAAGGTATTATTGAGTTTTTCCCGGGTACGTCCTGTCAGCACCACACTTGCGCCTTCTTGCGCAAAGCGTTTGGCGCTTGCCGCACCAATACCTGAGCCTGCACCGGTAACCACAACGACTTTGTTACTGAAGCGATCCATTTTGCCTCCTTGTTACTGACAACTCGCTAATCCCGATGATTAGCAGCCTGTTAAGCCTGGCATAACAGCGACACGCGGCAGCAATGAAAGGCTAAAATGAATATAAGCTTATGTTTTTAAAGGTTTATTAATCTTTAGAAATTGTTAATGCCATCAAGCTAACGTGGTGCTAACCTCGCCGGCGCGTCGTGGCTCGTTAGTTACCGCCACGATAGTGGGTATGATAAAAGCGCATATACCAGCGATCGGCCTGCTGCTGCATGTCAATATCCTGGAATTTTGCCGGATACAGCTTTTTAGCCAGCCAGAGTTCGCCCAGCCCCATTGCTTCAGGCATGGGATAGCCCCAGGCCTTAGCATATTCCGGCATCAGCCAGACGCGCTGGTGTTGTACTGCATCTATTACCTGCCAGACCGGCTGCGTTTTGATCTCATTAACCACTTGCGGATAACGATTCTGTATCAGGATCACTTGCGGGTTCCAGGCTACCACCTGTTCCATGGAGACCTGTTTATAACCGAGCACTGTCGCTGCGGCGACATTCACCGCGCCGGCATGCGCCATCATCAAACCGGTATATTTACCGGAGCCATAGGTGGTTAGCTCAGGATTAGCGATATAAACCCGCACGCGCTGGCTGTCAGGAATATCGCGCAGACGCGCCTGAATAAGCTCGCGCTGGCTGAAAGCGGCGGTTATCAACTCTTCGGCCTGCTGCGGGCGTTTAACCACCGTGCCAATCAGGCGGATGCCTGCTTTAAGCCCCTCATCATAGGCCTTATTTTCATCTTCCAGCGTCGGGTTTAGCTTTGCCAGCTGTTCCGCTTTCCCGCTGCGTAGGGAAATAGCGATCGTAGGAATGCCGAGGTGTTGAAGACGTTCAATCATGCTGCGTGGTGCATAGTTGGCGACAAACACCACCTGCGGATGGAGCGCGACCAGCGCTTCGGGATCAACATGCGTCAAATCGCCAGGCGCAGGCACGGTTGCCAGCGATGGTGCCAGACGCTCATAGTCAGCGCCCAGCTGTTCTCGCCAGTTATTCAGCACGCCGACAATCTTATCTGTTGCGCCCAGCTGTACCAGCAGATTAAGGGTTTGATGCTGTAATACCACAATGCGATCAACGCGATCGGGAATGATAACCTTACGGCCGAGCTGATCGGTAATTTCTCGATCGGCATGTGCGTATAAAGAAGGCAGGACAAGGCAGAAAAGCAGGGAGATAATTTTAAGCATCATAAGCCTCATTGATTCGCTATATACTTTATTATACAGCGTTGGGTGGGCTGAAAAATGATGCGGCGCAAATAACCCGTGCTGCCAACCCCGTCAGGTTGGCAGCATGCTTTATTGCGGATCGACCGGCACAATATTCTCGCCGGGATAGCAGCCTAATACCTTTAACGAACGGGTAATGGCACGCAGCTCCTGCAGCGCCTGCTGCATCTCATTTGTACGTAGGTTGCCCTGTACATCCAGATAGAACATCTCTTCCCACGGATTGCCGTTGATAGGACGCGACTCCAGTTTGCTCATGATAAGGTTGTGCTGACGCAGCACCAGGAGCGCCTCAACCAGCGCGCCGGATTGCTGGCCGGTGGCCATAATCAGGGTGGTTTTCGCTGGCACCTGTTCAGAAACATCAACAGGCTTACGCGCCAGGACAATAAAGCGGGTAATATTCTGCTGTTGATTCGCCAGATGACGTTCCAGTACCTGCAAATGATAAAGCTCACCGCCCGCCTCGCTGCCTAATGCGGCAACTTTTGGTGAGTTGAGCGCAGCGACTTTCTCCATCGCTGCCGCAGTGCTTTCGGTATATTCAATTTTCCAGTGCGGGAAACGGTTTATAAACTGGCTGCACTGCTGGAAGGGCTGAGGATGACTGTAAACCGTTTCGATCTGCTGTAGATCGGTCGAGCCGGTTACCAGAACACAGTGATCGATAGGCACCGTCATCTCACCGACAATCGACAGGCTGGTTTGCTGCAGGAGGTCGTAAACTTCATTGATTGAGCCAGAGCTGGTGTTCTCAATCGGCAACACGGCGTAATCCGCCTGACCGCTTTCTACTTCCTGAATAATATCCTGGAATTTTTGACAGCCGCTCTCAATTACATTTTCAAAATGGCGTGCGCCATATTTACGCGCCGCCAGATGAGAGTAAGAACCTTTAGGACCAAGGAAAGCAATACGCGCTGATTGTTGATTGGTTTGGTTGAGATGCTTTTGCAGCAGCGCCTGCTGGGTAAGAACGGAATCTTCGATAATCAGCTGAAACAGGCGCGTAATAAAATGGGCATCCAGTTGATGGCTTTTGCCAAGCGTAATTAAGCGCTCCAGCAGATCGCGCTCACGATCGATATCGCGTACCGGACGATGCGTAGCCATCTTAGCTTTAGCGACTTCAATTGCCAGCGTTCGTCTTTCAGCGAGCAAACCCAGCAAATTTTCATCAATGGCGCTGATTTTATTGCGCAAGGCCAATAGCGGATTTTCCGGTTTCATAGCTTTACCTGTCAGATGTCCATAATAAAAAAGCCTCCCGGTGTGGGAGGCTTTATTGTTCGTCTTCGCTTTCTTTTTTCTGCGACGAAACGCCTCCCAAATCAGGGGAAGGTAAAAAAGAAAGCGAAGAAAAACGAAAATTTCATCATATAACCTGCTGTTGTGGATGATGTTAAAGTAACCGTAGCCTTTTGCTACTGTCAATAAAAAACGCGCCCGCAGGCGCGTTGTACCGTTAATTGCGCCCGAATAAACAGGGGCGCATCAGAATTTATACTTCATCATCAACATCAACCGGCGTTAAGCCTTTCACACTGGCAGCGGCACGACGCGCTTCGCCTTTATGCTGAACTTTGTTTAGCTGGCGTTCCAGTTTACTGATGAGCTCATTGATAGCGGCATACATATCTTCATGGGTTGCGCTGGCGACCAGCGGGCCATTAGGCGTGTTGATTGTTGCATCAGCAACATATTCCTTTGGCGCTTTTGAAAGAACGATATGCGGATTGATTAAATGAGTCTGCCACTTTTCAAGCTTGGAGAGACGGTCTTCGACATGCTGGCGGATAGCCGGGGTGATTTCCATTTGTTTACTGGTAATGTTCACAATCATCATGTTTACCTCTCTGTCATTGCCGTCGTAGTAAGTTTAGCATACCGGGAAGAGAAGGGATTTTTGTGACGAAAATCACATTAAGCTGTCACTTTTTGTCAAGGAAATGAAATCTGTGAGGGGGTACGGTAAATGTGCTGAAACCCCTTGTAGAACCCTTTGTCACAGGGCAAACTCAGAGAGTTAACAGCAGGGAATAAAGAAAAACCTGCTGTTTTTGTAAACAAAAAAGCAGCCTGCAGGCTGCTTTTTTGCTGTGCGGCTTAATCAGGCCTGGTTTGCAGCGATAAGCTTTGCGACTTTGTCTGCCTGCGCATTCAGTTGCAGCTTGCGATAGGCATTTTCCATTAGCGGCAGCGCGGTGCGCGTCGCCTGAGTATCTGGATAATTTTTCAGCATTTGCTCAACGCGATTGACTACCGCGACATAGGCTTCGCGTTTCGTGTAGAATTGCGCCACGGAAAGCTCATATTTTGCCAGGCGATTTTTCAGATAGACTAAGCGCTGGCGCGCATCGGTGGCATACTGGCTGTTCGGCCAGCTACGCAACAGCTGAGAAAAGTCACGGAAGGCCGTGCGCGCATGTTCAGGATCGCGATCGGAGCGATCGATACCAAAGAAGCCTTGCAGAGCGGAATCGTCTAACGCCATATCCGTCAGGCCCTTCATATACAGAACATAATCGATGTTCGGATGTGTCGGGTTCAGGCGCATAAAGCGATCGATAGCAGCCTGGGCCATCGGCAGGTCAGCGTTTTTATAGTAGGCGTAGATCAGATCCAGCTGAACTTGTTGGGCGTAAGGGCCAAATGGATAACGGTTATCCAGTGCTTCCAGTTGCGTTATTGCGCCTTTAAAGTTACCGTCCTGCAGTTTTTGCTGAGCCGTTGCATAAAGCTCAGAAGGCGGACTGTCAGGCACTTGATCCTTAGAGCTTGAACAACCCGCAAGAGCCAGGCTCAACGTGGCTGCAGCCACCAGATATTTCATACGCGTCATGACGATTTGATTATCCTCAGAGTGTGTTATTGCGGAAGCTGTCCATTAAGCTCCCGATAGTGACCAGGTACGATAGCACATTATATTAAACGGCATCGCCGTGAAAACCCAACGTTAACGAAGAAGCTGTTTATGGCACAACAAGTAAAACTCACCGCAACGGTCTCCGAATCGCAACTCGGACAACGCTTAGATCAGTCTTTGGCGGAATTGTTCCCTGATTATTCGCGTTCGCGCATAAAAGAGTGGATTCTCGATCGTCGTGTGAGCGTCAACGGTAACATCGTTGATACGCCCAAGGAAAAAGTATTGGGCGGCGAAGCCGTGGCAATCGAGGCGGAAATTGAAGAAGAAGCACGCTGGGAAGCGCAAAATATTCCCCTGGATATCGTCTATGAAGATGAACATATTCTGGTTATTAACAAGCCGCGCGATCTGGTAGTGCATCCGGGCGCAGGAAATCCGGACGGTACCGTCCTGAATGCGCTGCTGCACCACTATCCGGCCATTGTTGACGTACCGCGTGCGGGCATCGTCCACCGTCTTGATAAAGATACCACTGGCCTGATGGTCGTGGCGAAAACCGTCCCGGCGCAAACGCACCTGGTTGAATCGTTGCAGCTGCGTGAAATTACCCGTGAATATGAGGCAGTTGCCATCGGCAATATGACTGCCGGCGGCGTTGTTGATGAACCTATTAGTCGTCATTCAACCAAGCGTACCCATATGGCCGTTCATCCGATGGGAAAACATGCGGTAACGCACTATCGGGTTATGGAGCATTTCCGGGCCCATACGCGTCTGCGTCTGCGTCTGGAAACCGGCCGTACTCACCAGATTCGTGTGCATATGTCGCACATTAACCATCCGCTGGTGGGCGATCCGCTGTATGGCGGTCGTCCGCGTCCGCCGAAAGGCGCTTCAGATGCGTTTATCGCAACGTTACGCGGCTTTGATCGCCAGGCGCTACATGCCACCATGCTGCGCCTTTATCATCCGGTAACCGGTATTGAGATGGAATGGCATGCGCCACTACCACAGGATATGGTCGATCTGATTGATGCGCTGAAAGCCGATACGGACGCATTTAAGGATCAGCTGGACTGGCTATGAACGATCTGATTGTTCCTGACTGGCCAGCACCAGCAACGGTACGCGCCTGCAGCACCACGCGTGCCGGTGGCGTTAGCGCGGGACCGTGGGATTCGCTTAACCTGGGCGATCACGTCGGCGACCAGCCCGCAGCGGTGCAGGCTAACCGGCAACGCCTGGTTGATATGGCCGATTTACCCGCGATGCCCTGGTGGCTGGAGCAGGTTCATGGCACCGAGGTTGTTCGCCTTGATGGAAGGCCGCCAGCCACGCGTCGCGCTGATGCAGTCTGGAGCAATCAGGCCGGAAGGGTTTGCGCGGTGATGACAGCCGACTGCCTGCCGGTTCTCTTTTGTTCTTTTGATGGTAAAGAAGTCGCGGCAGCCCATGCGGGCTGGCGTGGACTCTGCGCTGGGGTCCTGGAAAATACGCTTCGTCAGTTTTCCGCTCCGCCTGAAGAGATTCACGTCTGGATGGGCCCGGCAATAGGGCCAGAAGCCTTTGAAGTCGGCCCTGAGGTCAGAGCCGCCTTTATGGCCCATGATCCGGCGGCAGCTGGCGCTTTTCGTGCTGCTGGCGATAAATTTTATGCCGATCTGTGGCAGCTGGCGCGTCAGCGTCTGGCAGCTCAGGGCGTGGCTTCTGTTAGCGGGGGTGGACGCTGCACCTGGCATGATTCTGCTCATTTTTTCTCCTGGCGACGCAGCGGTACTACCGGACGTATGGCAAGTTTGATCTGGCTGATATAACCTTACGCCACAAGACGATCCAGGGTGCGCTTTTTTTCACCGTAATACAGATCAAAGACCTTGAAAATCTGAGGTCAGGCCTCATTTCATCTCCAGTAGCATTTTGACCTGTATTGGGAGGAATCATGCGTCTGGATCGTCTTACTAATAAATTCCAGCTTGCGCTCGCCGATGCTCAATCCCTCGCCCTTGGGCGCGATAACCAATTCATTGAACCTCTTCACTTGATGAGCGCTTTGCTCAATCAGGAAGGCGGCACTGTGCGTCCTTTACTGGCGACCGCAGGGGTGGATGTAGGTGGATTACGTAACGGTGTTGAGCAGGCTATCAGCCGTCTGCCACAGGTAGAAGGTACTGACGGCGACGTCCAGCCTTCCGCCGATCTGGTGCGGGTACTTAACCTGTGCGACAAGCTGGCGCAGAAGCGCGGCGACAACTTTATTTCATCAGAATTATTTGTTCTGGCTGCGCTTGATTCGCGCGGTTCGCTGGCGGATTTAATGAAATCCGCAGGGGCGACAAGCGACAAGCTAACAAAAGCCATTGAACAAATGCGTGGGGGAGAAGGCGTGAACGATCAGGGAGCCGAAGACCAGCGCCAGGCATTGAAAAAATACACTATCGATCTCACCGAGCGTGCGGAACAGGGCAAACTTGATCCGGTGATTGGCCGTGATGAAGAGATTCGCCGTACTATCCAGGTACTGCAACGGCGCACCAAAAATAACCCGGTGTTGATTGGTGAACCAGGCGTTGGTAAAACCGCCATTGTTGAAGGACTGGCGCAGCGTATCGTTAATGGCGAAGTGCCGGAGGGGCTGAAAGGCCGTCGGGTACTGGCGTTGGATATGGGATCGCTGGTGGCTGGCGCTAAGTATCGCGGAGAGTTTGAAGAGCGTCTGAAAGGGGTGCTGAACGATCTCTCTAAGCAGGAAGGCAACGTTATTCTGTTTATCGATGAGCTGCATACTATGGTCGGCGCCGGGAAAGCGGATGGCGCTATGGATGCGGGCAACATGCTGAAGCCTGCGCTGGCGCGCGGGGAGCTACACTGCGTTGGCGCAACCACGCTTGACGAGTATCGGCAGTATATTGAAAAGGATGCCGCGCTGGAGCGTCGTTTTCAGAAAGTCTTCGTGGCGCAGCCGAGCGTTGAAGATACCATCGCTATTTTGCGTGGCCTGAAAGAGCGTTATGAGCTGCATCATCATGTACAGATCACCGATCCTGCTATCGTCGCGGCTGCCACGCTGTCACATCGTTATATCGCCGATCGCCAGTTGCCAGATAAGGCAATCGACCTGATTGATGAAGCCGCTTCCAGTATCCGTTTGCAAATCGATTCCAAGCCAGAAGCGCTGGATCGTCTGGAGCGTCGCGTTATCCAACTGAAACTGGAGCAACAGGCGCTGAAGAAAGAGTCGGATGAGGCCAGCATCAAGCGTCTGGAAATGCTGGAAGACGAACTCAATCAGAAAGAGCGCGAATACGCTGAACTGGAAGAAGAGTGGAAAGCGGAAAAAGCGTCGCTCTCAGGCACCCAGAACATTAAAGCAGAGCTGGAGCAGGCGAAGATTGCGCTGGAACAGGCGCGTCGTTCCGGCGATCTCGGGCGTATGTCTGAACTGCAATATGGCAAAATCCCTGAGCTGGAAAAACAGCTCGCGGCAGCCACGCAGTCTGAAGGCAAAACCATGCGTTTACTGCGTAACCGGGTGACGGACGTTGAGATTGCAGATGTACTGGCGCGTTGGACCGGTATTCCGGTTGCGCGGATGATGGAAGGCGAACGCGAAAAACTGCTGCGCATGGAGCAAGACCTGCATCAGCGGGTCATAGGCCAGAATGAAGCAGTAGAAGCGGTTTCTAATGCAATACGCCGTAGCCGTGCTGGTTTATCCGATCCGAACCGCCCGATTGGTTCATTCCTGTTCCTGGGGCCGACCGGGGTCGGTAAAACCGAACTGTGTAAAGCGCTGGCTAATTTCCTGTTCGACAGCGACGACGCGATGGTGCGTATCGATATGTCGGAGTTTATGGAGAAACATTCGGTGTCGCGGCTGGTGGGGGCACCTCCGGGCTACGTAGGGTATGAGGAAGGGGGATATCTTACCGAGGCCGTACGGCGTCGCCCTTATTCTGTGATTCTGTTGGATGAAGTAGAAAAGGCGCATCCTGACGTCTTCAATATTCTGTTGCAGGTGTTGGATGACGGCCGCCTGACGGATGGGCAGGGACGTACCGTTGATTTCCGCAATACCGTGGTGATTATGACCTCTAACCTGGGGTCCGATCTGATTCAGGAACGGTTTGGCGAGCTGGACTATAGCGCAATGAAGGATGTAGTGATGTCGGTAGTGAGTCATCATTTCCGTCCTGAGTTTATTAACCGTATTGATGAGGTTGTGGTGTTCCATCCGCTGGGTGAAAAACATATCGCCTCTATTGCTAAGATCCAGCTGCAACGGCTGTACAAGCGTCTGGAAGAGCGCGGCTTTACGGTGAATATGTCTGAAGAGGCATTAAAACTGCTGGGGCAGAATGGGTATGACCCGGTATATGGCGCTCGTCCGTTAAAACGTGCGATTCAGCAGCAGGTAGAAAACCCGCTGGCGCAACAAATATTGTCTGGAAAACTGGTTCCGGGCAAAGCGATAGATATAGATGTGCAGGATGGCATTATTACAGCACGTCAATAAATCATGTAAAAATGGGCCGAAAGGCCCATTTTTGTCTCTGTGAAGTGCTTTTTTGCATGGTTTATAGGCATAGTGCGCGAAATGTGAACGGTTGAATTTATTTTTGAAATTAGCACTTGCGAGGTCTCAAGAACTCCCTATAATGCGCCTCCATCGACACGGCACAACGGCTTACGCCACGCGGTGTTGAGCGGTTCAGCAAGATGAATCGCCGGAGAAAAACTTCTGAAAAAGAGGTTGACTCTCAAAGAGGAAAGCGTAATATACGCCACCTCGCGACAACGGTATCAGGTGCCGGTCGCAACGCTCTTTAACAATTTATCAGACAATCTGTGTGGGCACTCACGGACGGGATATCGCAAAAACTATTGCAGTATCAAGTCTCAGAGTGAACACGTAATTCATTACGACGTTTTTCTTTGAGCATCAGACTTTTAAATTGAAGAGTTTGATCATGGCTCAGATTGAACGCTGGCGGCAG